>JBBCJF010000010.1:0-257272 GCA_037190465.1 Haloferula sp.
GGCGGGCTGCCGCGCCGCGGCAGCCCGCCGCTCCTGTTTTCGAGCAAAAACTCTCATGGGAAAGGGGGAACCCCTGGGAGCAAAATCCGCCAGATCGCCCCAAAAGCGGTCGTGAATATAAAATCTCCTTTATTTTCGCCGCCCCTTATGGGAATGCGGCCCCGCTGTCTCAACATGAAAACCACCCACTGCTACCGCTGGGTAGCTGCGGTGTGCGCGGTCTTTTTGGCCTCGTGCTCTTCGCGGCTTGATACCTCCAGGGTGCCGATGTCTTCGGTACCGTCGCGCACGGATGCGTCCCTCGCCGGGAAGATCCATGCGAACATCAACCAATACCGCGGCTCCATCGGGCGCGCGCCGCTCCACCGTCATGCCGGCCTGGACCGGATGGCCCAGGCCCACTCCGAGTTCATGATGCGCAACCGGGGCAAGTTCACGGTCGGCTCAAAAAATATCAGCCATTACGGTTTCGAGGAGCGGGCATTGATGGCTCAGCGGACGATGAGCATGCAGAACCTCGCCGAAAATGTCGCCGCCGGGAAGACGAATGGGAACTCCGCCGGCCAATTGGTCGGGGCGTGGAAGGCCTCTCCCAAGCACGCTTACAACATGAAGCAGAATTGGAGCGCCACCGGCATCGGTGTCGCGGTCGCCGAGGATGGCATGGTCTTCGCGACGCAGATCTTCGCCACGAAGAACACCTCCCACATGGCGTTGACCAATCGTTTCCGGCGGTTCTGAGTCGGGCATGCCCGACTTGGCACTGGAATCCGCCTTGCACGCCCGCGGCCTGCGCGTCGTCGCGGGCGTGGACGAGGCGGGCAGGGGGCCGCTGGCCGGGCCGGTCTATGCGGCGGCGGTGGTGCTGCCCGCCGGGTTCGAGTGCCAGGGGCTCGACGATTCGAAAAAGCTCACGGCGCGCCGGAGGGAGGATGTGTTCGATCGACTTGCTGCCGACGTCTCGGTGCGTTGGGCGTTTTCCTTCGCGGATGAGGAGGAGATCGACCGGCTGAACATCCTGCGCGCCACCCACGCCGCGATGGCGCGGGCGGTGGCGGCTCTGGGCGTGGCGGTGGAGCATTGCCTGGTGGATGGGCTGCGGGTGCCGTCCTTCGCCTGGCCGCATGACGGGATCGTGAAGGGCGACGGCAAATCGCTGTCGATCGCCGCGGCAAGCGTGATCGCCAAGGTGTCACGCGACCGGCGGATGCTGGAGCTTGCCGGGGAGTTCCCGCAATACGGCTTCCAGCGTCACATGGGATATGGCACGAAGGAGCATCTCGAAGCGCTCCGCCGCCATGGCCCTTGCCGCATTCATCGCCGCTCGTTTCAGCCGGTCGCTCAACTCGCGCTGCCGTTTGACGGGGCGTGACGGCGCTCCGCTTGATCCCCATGCGCTCGGCCGCCTCGGCGAGAAAATCGCCCGGCGCTGGTTGACGGCCTCGGGGGCGAAGGTCCTTTACCGGAATTTTTGCGCGCCGCACGGCGGGGAGGTGGACATCGTCGCCCGCCACGACAGGGCGTTGCTTTTCACCGAGGTGAAGACGCGCCGCGCCGGCGGTATCGGGCGTCCTCTGGATGCGGTGGACCGGGAAAAACAAAGGCTGATCCGCCGCGGGGCGGACGAGTGGCTGCGGATGCTGGGCACCCGGGAAATTCCATGGCGCTTCGACGTGATCGAGATCGTGCTCGAAGAAGGGGAGAAGCCCCGGGTGCACCGGGTGGAGAATGCGTTCTGAACAAAGTGGCGCGAGCCTCCGGCTTGCGAACGGTGCGGAGCTCCTCTGGAGCGCCTGACAGAGCCGGGCAAACCTTTCGCAAGCCGGAGGGATGCGCCTAGGGAAAGCATGCTTGGCGTCGCGCCGCCGATTTGCGAAGAAGCGCATGCTCCCGGCCCGTTCTCTGCTCTCCCCCGCCATTTTCCATGCTGATCGATTTTCTCCGCGCCCTGCTTGGCCTCGCCTGTCTGGTCGGGTTTTGCGTGCTTTGTTCGGAGAACCGCCGGGCAATCGACTGGCGGCTGGTGGCGGGCGGCTTGTCGTTGCAGGCGATTCTGGCCGTGCTGTTCCTGGTGGTGCCGGGAGGCAGCGGTGTGTTCGGCGCTTTGGCGGAAGGTTTCGTGTGGGTGACGGATTTTTCCAGGGAAGGAGCGGGGTTCGTCTTCGGCGTGCTGGCGGACAAGGAGGCGGTGGACGGCGTCTTCGGAAAAGACAGGGGGTTTCTCTTCGCCTTCCAGGTGCTGCCGACGATCATCTTCTTCTCCGCGCTGTGCTCGATGCTCTACTATCTGGGGGTCCTGCAGAAAGTGGTGTGGGTCTTCGCGTGGGTGACGAAGAAATTCATGAAGCTTTCCGGCGCGGAGTCGCTGGCGGCGGCGGCGGAGATCTTTCTCGGCCAGACGGAGTCGCCGCTGATGATCAAGCCCTACATCGACCGGATGACCCGCAGTGAGATCTTCGCGCTGATGACTGGCGGCATGGCGACGATCGCGGGGGGAGTGTTGCTGGCTTATATCTCCATCCTCGGCGGCGACGATAAGGCGCAGCGGATCGCTTTCGCGAAGTTTCTGCTCTGCGCCTCCTTCATGGCCGCGCCGGCGTCGCTGGTGGTGGCGAAGCTGCTGGTGCCGCAGACGGAGCCCATCGACGCTTCGCTGCACGTGCCGAAGGACAAGCTGGGCGCGAACTTCCTGGACGCGCTGGCCAACGGAACGACGGAGGGACTGAAACTCGCCATCAACGTCGGAGCGATGCTGATCGCCTTCATCGCCTTCGCGGCCCTGGTGAACGGCCTGCTTTCGATGATCCACCCGAATCTCTCGCTCAATGTGCTCTTCGGTTATTTGTTCGCGCCGGCGGCATGGCTGATCGGCGTGGAAAATGCGGACATCACCAAGGTGGGCGCGCTGCTGGGAACGAAGGTAGTTTTCAACGAGTTCGTGGCCTACCAGCAGCTTGGCGGGCTCAAGGCGGCGGCGGAATTGTCGGAACGGTCGATCTATCTGGCGACCTTCGCGCTGTGCGGTTTCGCCAATTTCGCGTCCATCGGCATCCAGCTCGGCGGCACGGGCAGCATCGCGCCGGGGCAGCGGCCGACGATCGCGGCGCTGGGATTCAAGGCGGTGCTGGGAGGCTCCCTGGCAACCCTGATGACGGCGACGCTGGCCGGGGCGTTTTACCGCTGGGTGGGGTAGGGGCCAGCCGGGAGCGCGGAGCCCCAGCTCCGCAGAAGGAAGGGCAGGGATTCCATGCCCGTTCACACCGCAATGGACAATGACGGCTCTTCCCCTGCTTCTGCGGAGCTGGGGCTCCGCGCTCCCGGGTCACGAAAAAGCCCGCCGGCGTGGCGGGCTTTCCGGTCAGGCTCCGGGGAGCTCGATGAAGCCTTCGAGCTTCCGGATGCGGGTGGGGTGGCGCATTTTGCGCAGGGCTTTCGCCTCGATCTGGCGGATGCGCTCGCGGGTGACCTGGAACTGGCGGCCGACTTCCTCCAGCGTGCGGCTGTAACCGTCCTTGAGGCCGAAGCGCTGTTCCAGCACTTCGCGCTCCCGCTCGGTGAGAGTGTCGAGCACGTCCTTGATCTTGTCCTTGAGCATGGAGAAGCCGGCTTCCTCCATCGGGTTGTCGGCGCTCTTGTCCTCGATGAAGTCGCCGAAAGAGGTGTCGTCGGAATCGCCGACGGGCGCCTGCAGCGAGATCGGCTGCTGGGCCATCTTGAGCACGGCGCGGACGCGCTCGACGGGCAGGTGGATTTCCTCGGCGATTTCCTCGGGAGAGGGTTCGCGGCCGTATTCCTGGACGAGCTGCTTCTGCACCCGCATGAGCTTGTTGATCGTCTCGATCATGTGCACCGGGATGCGGATGGTGCGGGCCTGGTCGGCGATGGAGCGGGTGATCGCCTGGCGGATCCACCAGGTCGCGTAGGTGGAGAATTTGTAGCCGCGGCGGTACTCGAATTTTTCCACCGCCTTCATCAGGCCCATGTTGCCTTCCTGGATGAGGTCGAGGAAGGAGAGGCCGCGGTTGGTGTATTTCTTGGCGATGGAGATGACGAGGCGGAGGTTGGCCTCGACCATTTCGGTCTTCGCCTTGAGGGCTTCCTTGAGCCAGTGGCGGAGGTTTTTGTTGGTCTCCTCGAAGCCTTCGACATCGTGCCAGCAGCGCTGCTGGAGTTCGCGCATCTTGGTGACGAATTCCTTGTCCTCGGCATCGGTCTGGAGCTTGCGGCCGTACTTCCAGAACTTCTGCTGGTAGTCCTCGACCTGCTCGCAGAAGTCCTCGACGACCTTCTGCTTGTAGTAGAAGCGGGTGTAGAGGCGGTGGAGGGTCTGGAGATTCTTCTGGAACTGCTCTTCGAGCTTCTTCTTGCCGCGGGGGTTCTTGGCGGAGAGCTGGCGGAAGAGGTCGTCGTTCTCGTCGTGGAGCTGCTTGAGCTGCTCGCACTGCTTGGGAAGGATTTTCATGTAGCGCTCGCGGCTCTCGATCTTCTTGTCGAGGATCACGCGGTCGAAGCGCTCCTTGCCCTTGAGGAGTTTGTCGGCGAGTTCGAGGTAGTTGTCGGCGACGAAGCCAAAGAGGTGGAGCTGCTTGGAGACCTCGATCTCGGCGTCTTCGATGCGCTTGGAGATTTCGACTTCCTGCTCGCGGGTCAGCAGCGGGACCTGGCCCATCTGCTTGAGATACATGCGGACGGGATCGTCGAGGATGTCGAGCTTCTGGTCCTTGGAGTCATCGTCGAGGTCGTCGTCGGCGTCGCGCTTCTTGTCCTTGAAGCGATCGACCTCGGAGGCGTCGATGATGTCGAACTCCATGTTGCGGAGGCGCTCCATGATGGCCTCCACGTCGGCAGGCTCGACGAGATCGTTCGGCAGGATCTCGTTGATGTCGTCGTAGGTGAGATATTCCTGCTCCTTGGCGAGCTTGATGAGTTCGCGGATCTTTTCCTGAATTTCCGGGGTGTCGATGCGGGCCTTTTGCTGTGCATCGGGAATTTTCGCGGCCGGTTTGGCGGTGGCGGGCGTTTCGGCTGCCGCGGATTGTTTCTGCGTCTCGCTTTTCGCTTCGGATTTCGCAGGCTTTTTCTCCTCCGGCTTGCTTGCGGCAGGTTTCGGCGCCGTTTTGGCTTTCGGCTCCGGTTTTGCCTTGGGCGCGGGTTTGGCGGCCGCTTTCGGGGCGGGGACCTTGGCTTTGGGCGCCGGTTTCTTCTCCGGAGCGGGCTTGGCGGCCGGTTTGGCGGCTGCGGTGGGCTTGGTTTTTTTCGGGTCCTTGGCCGCCTTGGCGGCGGGCTTCGTTGCCTTGGCTGCGGACTTCTTGGCGGGCGCGGGTTTGGAGGTTCCGGCCTTGGCTTTCGGGGCCGGTTTTTTCGCGGCGGCTTTCTTGGTGGACATGGAGACAGCAGGATGAAGGGGAGAATCAAGACAAAGCTCTCCCATTATAGCAACTCCGGGAGAGGTCCCGAAGAGCGGGCGGGAATATTTGGAGCGTTTTTCGCCCCGTCAAGGATTTCTTTCCGGCCCGGGAGGCGGGTATTTGCGCCATTCCTGAGCTTTGGTGCGGCGGGTGGTGGGCGCGAGGCGGTCGTTGTAGACCGAGCGTTGGCCCACGCCCTTGAGCAGTTCGGCGACTTCCTTGGCTTCCTGGAGCAGCCGGATCATTTCATCCGGCGGCAGGCCGGGTTCGTTCATGCGGGCCTTGATGCGGTCGTCGCGGCGCTGCAGGGCCTTGGCGCTGAGCTGGGCGAGCGCGGTTTCCGCGGCCTGGACGGGGGCGGCGGGCGGCTCGCGGTGGAAGGTGTCGTCGGCATAGAGGGCGAGCCGCTGGCTTTCCGGCAGGCCGGCGACGAAGGTATTCACCGCGGCGTGGGAAGCGGCGTCGGGGCGGGCGGCGAGGATGGCTTCCAGCAGGGGAATGCCTTCGAGGTAGTCGGCGGCTTCGTGGAGGGTTTCGTATTGTTCGCCGAGCCAATCCTGGGCGGCGCCGGAGTGCAGGGCGAGGCTGCAAAGGTAACCGACGATGGGGTCGAGCGGCGCGGCCTGGACGACAGGGGAGGGGGCTTCGGTTTTTCCGCGGTCGGGGGTTTTGCGCTGCATGGCGCGGCCGGCGCGGGCGACGGCTTCGCGGAGTTCGGGCGCGCCGGCGCGCAGGCGGGTGGCGACGTGGTTGATCATGGCATCGCGCGAGACGGGGTCGGCCATGAGCGAGAGCAGCGGCGCGCATTCGCGGGCGAAGAGGGCGCGGTCTTCCGGCGAAGCGATGCGGCCGTCGCCCTGGGCGCGGTCGATCAGGGCGTCGAAGAAATCGGCGGAGGCGGCGAGCAGGCCGCGGAAGGCATCGGGGCCGTGCTTGCGGATGAAGGAGTCGGGGTCCTCGCCGGCGGGCATGCGGACCACGCGGACGGAGAAATTCGCGGCGGCGAGTTCGCGGAAGGCGCGATTGGTGGCGTCGATGCCGGCCTTGTCGGCATCGAAGCAGAGGACGGCGCTTTTGGTGTAGCGGCGGAGCAGTTGCGCGTGCTGCGGGGTGAAGGCGGTGCCGCCGGTGGCGATGATGTGGGCGATGCCCTGCTCGTGGCAGGCGATGGCGTCGAGCTGGCCTTCGCAGATGAGGACGGATTTTTCGGCGAGGATGGCCTTGCGCGCGCGGTCGAGGGCGAAGAGGACGTTGGATTTTTTGAAGAGGAGAGTTTCGGGGGAGTTGATGTATTTGCCGCTGTTGTCGTTCGGGTGCTCGCGGAGCTTGCGGGCGGTGAAGGCGATGACGTCGCCGGGGTGGTCGTTGCGGATCGGGAACATCAGGCGGTCGCGGAAGCGGACGTAAACGCCGCCACGCTCGCCCTGGCCGATCAGCCCGCAATCGAGCAGGTCGCGGCCCTTGTAGCCTTTTTGCCGCGCCCAATCGAGGAAGACGCGGCCTTGATCGGGCATCCAGCCGACGCTCCAGCGCTCGGCCATTTCGCGGCCGAAGCCGCGGGATTTGAGGTATTCGCGGGCGTGGCGGGCTTCGCGGGTGAAGAGGAGTTCGTGGAGGAAGCGGGCGGTTTCGCGGTGGATGTCGAGCAGGCGGCCGCGGCGTCTCCGTTCGCGATCCTCGCGGGGATCGACGGCTTCCTCGCGGACTTCGATGCCGGTGCGGGCGGCGAGCTTTTTCACCGCGTCGACGAAGGTGAGGTTTTCGTATTCGCGGACGAAGGTGATGGCGTCGCCGCTCTTGCCGCAGCCGAAGCAGTGGAAGAATTGCCCCTGCGGATTGATGCTGAAGGAGGGGGTTTTTTCCCCGTGGAAGGGGCAGAGGGCGACGAAGCGGGTGCCCGCGCGCTTCACCGGGATGTAGGACTGGATGACGTCCACGATGTCCGTGGCGGCCAGCACTTGTTCGGTGGTTTCCCGCGGGATTTGGGGCACGCCCGCTATGGATACCCGGCGGCGGCGAGGGGGAAATGAAATCGTGCCGGAAGACGAATTTTTCCGATGCACAGACGAAATCCCGGGCCATCGTCGCTTGGTCTGTTGGAAAAACAGTCGTTTGAACCGAACCCAACAAAAACCATGAAAATCGTCCGTAAAAACGCCAGCGGAGAGAGTCGCGAACTGCTGCTCAAGGAATACTTTCTGAATGCCTACCTGATCGCCATGCTCAAGCGCATGGGTGAGGAAGCCGCGAGCATGGCAAAGCGCCCTGCCGGGCCGGAAGCCGCGCGGGTGAAGATTTAAGACCGCCTGCGACGGTAGTGCCAATTCGCTTGACCATAAATGATTCATCATGAGTCATTTCGTCGGTCGTGTTGCCATCCGGTCCGCATTCTGCTACAGGGGAACCAATGGAGGCGCTCGGAACCTTGCGGGCAGCACTCGGCTGGCTCGAGCTTGGCTTGCCGGAAGAAGCATTGTCGGAGCTGGCCGCGCTGAGCGCCCGCGAAAGGATGCGGCGTCATGCGCTGGAACTGCGGCTGCTGGCGGAGATGGAGGCCCGTCGCTGGAACGCCGCGGCGGATACGGGGCGGCTGCTCTGCATCAAGGAGCCGAAGGAGCCGCGCTTTTTCATCCACGCCGCCTATTGCCTGCACGAGACCGGCGACACGCTGGCAGCTCGCGACTGGCTGTTGAAAGGACCGGCCGCGCTGATCGAGGATCCGCTTTTTCACTACAATCTCGCTTGTTACCTCGCCGTGCTGGGCGAGCGGAAGCGGGCGAAGTCGCACTTGGAGCGGGCTTTCGAGATGGACGCCTCGCTGCGCGAATCGGCGCAGGAAGACAGCGATCTGGATGCGTTGCGTTGAGAGCGGAGCGACCCCACACGGCGCATCAATCCGGGGTTGCGCCATGGCTCGGGATCGGTCATGGCGTCGGGGGTGTCGCCGTCCGCCCTGGGTGAAATGCTCGCCGTCTTTGAGGAGAATTTCCGCTCCCGCGGCGAGCTCGGCGCTTCGGTAAGCGTGTGGTGGCGGGGCGAGGAATGGCTTTCGCATGGCGAGGGCTGGTGCGAACGCGAAAGGCGGCGGGAATGGACCGCGGAGACGCCGGCACCGGTGTATTCGGCGACCAAGGGGCCGGCGGCGGCGACCCTATTATTGGCGCTTGATGAGTGGGGGCTGGGACCGGAGACGCCGGTGGCGGAGGTGTGGCCTGCGTTTCCCGTGGCGGGGGCGAATTTCGGGCATCTGCTGTCACATCAGTGCGGACTGGCGGCGCTCGACCGGCGGGCATCCGTTTGGGATCACACCGAGGTCGTCGCGGCCATCGAGGCGCAGGAGCCGGCATGGCGGCCGGGGGAAGGGCATGGCTACCATCCGCGGACTTTCGGGCCGTTGGTGGAGGAATGCTTGCGGCGTCTTGCCGGGATGACCTTGGGGGCTTTCTGGCGGGAGCGCATCGCCGCGCCGTTGGGGCTGGATTTCTGGATCGGCCTGCCGGAAAGTGAGTGGCCGCGGGTCGCCCGGCTTTATCCGGGGAAGGCTTCGCCGGAGGATTTTCAGGATGGTTTTTACCGTGAATTCCACACGGAGGGGACGTTGACGCGGCGGGCGTTTTCGTCGCCGCGGGGACTGCATTCCGTGCAGGAGATGAACGACCCGAAAGCGTGGTCGGCCGGTTTCCCGGCGATGGGTGGGGTGGGGACGGCGTCGGCGCTGGCGAAGTTCTATCAGGCGGCGATCAGTGCGATCGACAGTCCTCTGCCGGAGAGTGTCCGATGCTTTTTGCGAGAGCGCCAGGTGCAGGGGGAGGATCGCATTCTCATCCAGCCGACCGCGTTTTCCTGCGGCTGCCAGCTCGACCCATTGGATGGGGTGGGGGAGAAGGCGCGCGAGCTTTACGGGCCGTCGCCCTCCTCCTTCGGGCATCCGGGAGCGGGGGGAAGCCATGCCTTCGGCGATCCGGAAAGCGGTGTGAGCTTCGCCTATGTGATGAATCAGATGGAACTCAGCGTGCTGCCAGGGCCGAAGAGTGTGGAGATGGTGAGGGCTTTGTTTGCGTGAAAACCGACAGGCGGCGGTCCACCGATTTTTTCGGGGCGTCGAGCAGGGGGCGGCTTTGAGGATGATGCAGATCCACGAGCTTGAGGGCGCCCGCCTGCGCCAGTGCGACCATGGCCAGTTCGTGTTCGCGGTCGAAGTAGGATGTGATCGCCAACAGGCCGCCAGGCTTCAGGGAAGCGACTGCGTTGCGGAACAGGACGGCCCAGGCCGCCGGGTCGTGCCAGTAGTTCTGGTGGCGGATGAAGATGAAGTCGAAAGGTGGAAGTTGTTTCATCCTGTCAGTGCGGGAGGCGTCGCCGGCGCGGAAGTCGAGTTGCCAGCCCGGAGCGGCGGCGGGCAGCCAGCGGGCTTTGGCTTCCCGGATTTCGGCGGGCCTCAGATCGATGCCGAGATAAAGGAGTTCCGCCGCCGCGGGCGCCAAAGCCGAGAGCAATATGCCCGTCTCGTCCGCGCGGCCGCAGGCAAGATTCAGGATGGCCGGGGTTTCAGGCGTCCGCCATTCCGCGGCCCGCAGGGCGAGCGCGAGAAGATCGCCGAGACGGGCCACATCTTCCGCGATGCCCGGGTAGCTGAAGGGAACCGCCGGCTTCACGAGCGGCAGTGAGGAGCGGACGGCGCAGGATTTCAAGTTTGTGTCGGAGTGCGCTCTTGCTATGAAACGCGCTTTCACGAAGCATTCCTGCGCCCGATGGTCCCCAGCACTTCTCCCATCCACCCCGTAGATGCCGCGATCCAGGAGTCGATCGCCCATATCGCCGATCAATTCGCCATCGAGGGAAATTTCGTCGAAGGCGAGGAAATCGAGAGCGGCCACATCAATTCCACCTACCGGGCGACCTTCGAAACCGCCAGCGGCGCGCGCCAACGCTACATCCTGCAGCGGATCAACGAGAAGGTGTTCAGGGATCCGCTCGCGGTGATGCGCAACGTGGAGTGCGTGACCCGCCACATCAACTGGAAGGTGCTGCGGGTGAAGAAGGATCTCGGCGGCCAGACGTTGAGCCTCTATCCCGGCCGCGGCGGCAAGTCGTGGGTCATCGGACCGAATGGCGGCGTCTGGCGCTGCTATAACTCGATCGAGGGCTGCGTGACCTACGATATCGTCGAGAACACGCGCCAAGCCTATCAGGCGGCGCGCGCTTTCGGTTCCTTCCAGGATCTCGTGAGCGATCTCCCCGCCAGCGAGATCGAGGAAACGATCCCTGATTTTCACCACACGCGGAAGCGTTACGAGACCTTGATGGAAATGGTCGAAGCGGACCCCTGCGGCCGCGCCGGATCAGTGGCCGCGGAGATCGAGTTCGTCCGCCGCCGCGAGGATCTGGTCGATGTCGTGCTGCGGCTGCTGGAAAGCGGCGCCATCCCCCGCCGTATCACGCACAACGACACGAAGATCAACAATGTGATGATCGACAGCGATACGGACGAGGCGGTCTGCGTGATCGATCTCGACACGGTGATGCCCGGCGCTTCGCTCTACGATTTCGGCGATCTGGTCCGAACCGCTACCAGCCCGGCGGCGGAGGACGAACGGGATCGTTCCAAGGTGGCGATGCAGATGCCGATGTTCGAGGCGCTGGTGGACGGTTATCTCGACGCCGGCGAGGATTTTCTCAATGAAGCCGAAGTCGCGCATCTCGTGACCGCCGGCAAGCTGATCACGCTGGAGACGGGCATGCGCTTCCTAACCGATCATATCGGCGGCGACACGTACTTCAAAATCCACCGCGAAGGCCACAATCTCGACCGCTGCCGGACGCAGTTCCGCCTGGTCGAGTGCATCGAGGCCCAGCAGGAGGCGATGGAGAAATTCGTCCGCAAGGTATGGCGGGGCAAGCGGTAGAGTTCCCCTCCGGGACCGGGCGAATGCGCGGCTGAAACGACGGAACAACCCCAGTTTGCCCCAATGGAGCGAAGCCTGTCTTTTCCGTTGAATTTAAAATCTTGACAAAGCAGCCCGGAAAAATGCGATCTTCTCGGCTAAATTCCCCCGGCCCCCTTTTTTTCCGATCCGATCAACGGCTGCTTCAGCGCAGTGTCCCAACTCAAAACAAACCTTTGGCAGTCATGAATCGCAAACCCTGCTCTTTGCTGCTGCTCCCCGTCTTTGGGCTGGCCACGATCCAACCGTCGCCCGGTGCCGGCTTGCTGATCGACTTCAATTCCAATCAAGCCAATGGCGGCACGGCAGAGGCGCCCGCGTTCAATCAGGCCGGTTTCCAATCCTATTTCGCCTCTCATGAAGTCAGCGCCACGTTCATCGCCCGTTCGTACGATGTCGCTTTCGCACTGACAGGTGCGGCGACGGTTACCCTGACTCCCGGCTTTGCGGGAACCTCCGCCAATACCGTCCGGCAGTCGATCAACCGATCCGATGCGCAGGCCGCCTCGTGGGCCGGCAACAACGTGAACCTGCTGCGGGATTTTATCGGGGTGGATGCCCGCCCCGGGGAAGGCGGGAACGGCAACTACAACGGTACGGATGGCACCCCCACCTACCTGACCATCACCTTGGGTGGGCTGCCCGCCTCCACCTACGCTTGGACGTCCTTTCACCATGACGTGGAGAATATCAATTCCTTCTTCCAAGTGGAATTGTCCACGAATGGCGGCGCGACATTTTCCCTGCTCGGCACCGGCCGGATCACCAACAGCTTGGCGGGCGGGACCCCGGCGGGTAATGAAATTCCTTCGGGAACCAGCCCCAATGTGCCGGGCGGCGATCCGGCGAATCTGACTTCGACGCAAGCGTTCCAATTCACCGCCACCGGCGACGATGTGGTGATTCGTTTCGCGCCCTACGCGAAGCTCGATGCCAGTTCCCCGTTGACTTATCCTGATGGCGATTATCTCGGTGGCGTGCACAATTCGTTTTTCGCTCTCAACGGGTTCACCCTGGAACAGGTTCCCGAACCCTCGGCTCTCGGTCTCGGAGCGCTTGGTTTGGCGGCGTTGCTCCGCCGGCGGCGTTTGGGGTGACCAGAAGGCCGGATCTTCTTCGAGTCACGATGGGGATTGGGATGGATAGGATGAACCTATGGGAAACACTCCATCCGGAAGGCCCAAAACATCCCATCCATCCCAGTCCCAGAGAACCTATGGCTCCTGCTTCCTCCCTGATGCAGAGGTTCTGGCAAGGTTCTAACAAATTCCACCGGTTCTTTCCTTGACACCCTGTGGGATCGCGTGTCCGGTCCGATGGGCCTCCTCGCCGGATTGAAGGACTCCCTCCCCCGCCAAGCGTTGCCAGATATATGCGGGAATGGGATCGGTTCATGCCGGGGCGGGCGGGGCGAAGCCGGAAGAATCACCTGACCGCACGAAAACCATGGAACATCGCAACGACTCCCGACATCCCGAGAAAATCCTTTTGGCTACGGACCTGAGTTGTCGCTGCGACCGCGCTCTGGACCGGGCGGTGGCGGCGGCCAAGGAATGGCAGGCGCAGTTGATCGCCTCGACGGTGGTGGATCACGATTCGATCGCCGGGGAAAGGATGACCGGCGGGAGCGACGATCCGGTGGTGAGAGCGAGACGACGCCTGGCGGCGGATGTGGCATCCACGGACATCGCGCCGCGGGTGAAGGTCCGGACCGGGGATGTGATCGAGCAGTTGCTGCTGCTGGCCAACGAGGAAGACGTGGACCTGGTGGTGACCGGCGTGGCCCGCAACAACTGGCTGCGCGCGGTGGTGCTCGGCACGGTAGTGGATGGCCTGATGCGCCATGCGGAAGTGCCGATCCTGGTGGTGCGTCACCGGGTGCGAGGCTCGTACCGGAAGATCGTGGTCGCCGGCGATTTTTCGGAGCTGTCGAAGTATATCCTGATCAAGACCCTGGAGTGGTTCCCGAAAGCGGATATCAGTTTCTTCCACGCCATCCATCTGCCATATGCGGATCTGGCGGACCCGAACCGCGACAGTCTGAACGAGCAGTGTCGCCAGGAAGCCTGGGCGGAGGCGCGGGCCTTCATCGACAACGCCGGTCTGTCGCCGGAGGAACGGGCGAGGATAAAGATCACCTGCGAATCCGGCAGCCCGGTGGAGGCGCTCAACCATCATGTGTCGAAGAGCGCGGCGGAACTGGTGGTGGTCGGTGGCAACGGGCGGGGCGTCCTGTTCGAAATCCTGATCGGCAGCAAAGCCAAGCAGATCGTCGAGAACATCGACTGCGACGTGCTGGTGGTGCGCAATCCGCAGACCTTGGATACGTAAGGAAAGCGGCGCATGCCTCCGGCATGCGAAAGGTATGCCCGTCTCCAGCGGGTATTCAAATGGCGCAGCTGTCCGGTTGCCGGAAGCTTCCGAACTTGCCCGAAAGTGAAAAGGGCTCCTATGGTCACGATCATCCATGCCTGCGAGCTACCAGATTCTTGTCGCGGTCTTCCTGCCGGTGCTCCTGGCGCCGGTGATGCCGCTGGCTGCCCGCAGGTTCGGGGCGGCGACCGGGTATGTGGCGATGGCCGGGCTGCTGGCCTGCACCGGCCTGCTGCTGGCGGTGGCTTCGCGCTGCGAGGCGGGCGGGTGCACGCTTGAGGAATGGCCGTGGATTCCCACGCTGGGGCTGAATCTGACCTTTCTCGTCGATGGGCTCTCGGTGTTCTATGGGCTGGTGATCTGCGGCGTGGGGACGCTGATCTGCTGGTATTCCGCCTCGTACCTCGGGCCGAAATACCAAAGCCACGGGAGATTCTACGCCTGCCTGATGTTGTTCGTCACGGCGATGCTGGGGACGGTGTTTTCGGGCAATGCGCTGCTGACTTTCGTGTTCTGGGAGCTGACCGGGGTGGCGTCGTTTTTGCTCATCGGGTTTTTCCACGCGAAGGAGGCGTCACGCATGGGCGCGCGGCGGGCCCTGCTGGTCACGGCGGGCACGGGGCTGTGCATGCTGGCGGGGTTGATCATGCTGCGGCTGGGGACTGGCACCTGGTCGCTCGTGGAAATGGCGGAGATGGACGACGTTTCCGGCGGGCGCGGCGGCGAATGGGTGAATGCCGGGATGGTGCTGATTTTGCTGGGGATTTTCGGGAAGTCGGCGCAGTTCCCGTTCCATTTCTGGTTGCCGGGGGCGATGGTCGCGCCGACGCCGGTCAGCGCCTACCTGCACTCGGCGACGATGGTGAAGCTGGGGGTGTTCCTGACGGCGCGGATGTTTCCGATCTTCTCGTCGCAGGAGTTTTGGTTCCCACTACTGGCGGCGGTCTGTTTTTCCACGATGCTGCTGGGAGCCTGGCTGGCGCTGCGCAGCAACGATCTGAAGGCGATCCTGGCCTACTCCACGGTGAGTCAGCTCGGGATGCTGATCGGTTGCTACGGGCTGGGCGCGCTCGCCGGGGTGCGCTTCGACTATCTGTTCATCCTCACTCACGTGTTCTACAAGGCGGCTCTGTTCATGATGGCGGGCATCGTGGACCATTCGACGGGCACGCGGGATGTGCGGCATCTCGGCGGACTGGGGCGGAAAATGCCGTGGCTGGCGGCGGGTACGGCGGTTTGCGTGGCGGCGCTGGCGGGGTTACCGTTCACGGCCGGGTTTCTGAGCAAGGAGTCGCTGTTCGCTGAGCTTTTTGCCGTGCGGGGGGAGCGGCCGCTTGAGGTGCTGTTGGTTCTCGTGGCGGTGATGGCTTCGGGAGCGCTGTCCGTGGCGGTGGCGGCGCGGGTGTTTTTCAAGGTGTTCCTGGGCGAGGCGCCGGCGGGCATGTCGTTCCATCATCCGGGGTGGAGGATGACCGTGCCGGTGTGCCTGCTCGCTTTCGCGACCTTGTTGCTGGGGACGTTTCCGGGGCTTTTCCAGAGTTTCTTCGACAGCTTGCGGGTGGCGGGTTTGCATGAGGGGGAGCCGGTGAAGCTGAAACTTTGGCACGGGCTGAATGTGGAACTGGCGTGCAGCTTCATCGTTTTTGCCGCGGGGGCTTGGCTGTACCGGCGGGAGGACAGGGACGGCTGGAGCCGGACGGGGATGCCGCTGCTGCTGCGCTTCGACAGCGCTTTCGAAAAGTCGCTCGAGGGGCTCACGCGCTATGCCCGGAAGCTGACGCTGGCGTTGCGGGCGGACTGGCCGCCGGCCTATTTACCGATCGTAATCGCCTTCCTGCTGCTGGCGATGGGCTGGACGGTGATCACGTCGGACTGGTGGAACACGCGCTTCGATTTCACGGACTGGTCCTTTCATCCGCTGCGCGGTTTTCTGGTCCTTCTGATCACGGCGGCGACGACGGGCGTGGTGTTCCTGCGGCGGTGGACGGCGCAGTTGGTGTCGCTGTCGATCGCGGGCTTTTTCATCACGCTCTACTTCGTGCTGTCCCGCGCGCCGGATCTGGCGATGACCCAGATCCTCGTGGAGTCGGCATCGGTGGTGATGATTTTGCTGCTGCTGTCGCGCTTTCCCTCCTCGTCGCAGATCGGCGTGCGGCTGGAGCTTGGTTTCGGCAGGAAGCATCTGATCCGGGTCGTGCTTTCCCTGGGCATGGGGCTGTTGATGACGCTACTGGTGCTTTTCGTGGAGCCGCACCGCCATCCCGATCCGGTGGGGCCGCGTTATCTGGAACTGACGAAGCCGCTGGCGGAGGGCTCGAACGCGGTCAATACGATCCTGGTGGACTTCCGCGGCTTCGATACCTTGGGCGAGATCACGGTGCTGCTCATTTCCACGCTGGGCTGTCTGGGACTCATGATGCGCTACCGGAGGACACGGGCCGATCCGCTGCCGCCGCCGGGATTTTTGCTGGGAGAGAAGAAAAAATGAAAAGCGTGGATTCATTCATTGCGAGAGCGGCGATCGGGCTGGTGTTCCTGCTGGTGAACATCATGTCGATCTATCTGCTGCTCCGCGGGCACAACCATCCCGGCGGCGGATTCATCGGCGGGCTGACGATGGGCATGTCGTTCATCCTGCTCGGCCTGGTCCGCGGCTGGCGGAACTTGCAGGACGAGCTGCCGGTGCCGCCGCTGCGGGTGGCGGCGCTCGGCCTGCTGCTGGCGGTTGCCTCGGGCGTCGGGCCGATGTTCGTGGGCAAACCGTTTCTGACGCAGTACAACCTGCATGTCTCGTCGCTGCCGTGGGTGGAGCATCTGCACATCGGCACGCCGCTGTTGTTCGACATCGGGGTGTTCCTGCTGGTGGGCTTCATCACGGTGAAGCTGGTGATCGTGCTGGCGCGCTCGACTTCGGGCTACCGGGCCTTCACCCGCGGGGAGGCGAAGTACTATGCCTCGGTGCTGGAGGAACCCATCGAGGGAAGCGACGAAGAGAAAGGAGAAAACCATGCAGATTGACACCGCGATCCTGGTGGGAGTGCTTTTTGCGACTTCCACATATCTGTTCCTGCAGAAGAGCTTCGTGCGATTTCTGTTCGGTTTCGTGATGCTGTCGAATGGCGCGAATCTGTTCATCCTGGCGATGGCCGGCGGCCCCGACTGGAAGCGGCCGCCGGTGGTCTCCGAGGGACAGGGCCCGGCGGTGGACCCGCTGCCGCAGGCGCTGGTGCTTACGGCGATCGTCATCGGCTTCGGGCTGACGGTTTATCTCGTCATGCTGCTCTACCGCATCTTCCTCGATGCCAGAACTACCAACGCGGAGACGCTTTTCATCCCGCAGAAAGGGGACGAGTGACACATGAACAGCATCATCTGGCCATTCCTGACTCCGATCCTGACCGCTCTCGTCTGCTGCCTGTTCATGGGGCTGCCGACGGTGAAGCGGCGGATCATGGTGGCCGCATCCGCGCTGTTTCAGTTCGGCTTCGCACTGTGGCTCGCTTCGCAGGCGATCGGGGAGAAGCCGATGGTGCTGCATCTCGGCGACTGGGCGCCGACGCTGGGGATCGTGCTGGTGCTGGACGGGCTGGCGGGGATCATGTTGTGCCTTTCGACCTTCGTGTCGCTGATGTGCATCCTCTTCGGCTACGCCGAAGTGGAGGCCTGGGCGGAGCAACCGTTGCGGCTGCCGCTGATGCAGCTGCTGGTGGCAGGGATCAATCTGTCCTTCATCACCGGGGACCTTTTCAATCTCTTCGTCGCCTTCGAGATCATGCTGGTGGCCTCCTACTCGCTGCTGACGCTGGAGGCGAACGACCGCCACATCAAGGAAGCCTTCCCCTATCTGGCGGTGAATCTTTTCGGTAGCGCGCTGTTCCTGATCGCGGCGGGGCTGGCCTACGCGATCTTCGGCACGCTGAACATGGCGCACATTTCGGAACGGGCGGCGGAAATGGGGGCGATCTTCCCGGTGCGGCTGGTCGCGATGCTGTTGATGGTGGTCTTCGGCATCAAGGCGGGGCTGTTCCCGCTCTATTACTGGCTGCCGAACAGCTACCCGATCCTGTCCTTTTCGCTCGGGGCTTTTTATTCGGGGCTGCTGACGAAGGTGGGCATCTACGTGATGCTGCGGATGCTGGGCACGGTGTTCCCGCACGACATGCCGAACATCTACATGCTGCTGGGCTGGCTGGCGGGATGGACGATGGTGCTGGCGGTGCTGGGGGCGGTGTCGCGCAGCTACATCCGGGGTATCCTGTCCTTTCACATCGTCAGCCAGATCGGCTACATGGTGCTGGCGATCGGGTTCTTCACGCCGCTGGCGATCGGGGCCTGCATTTTCTACGTGGTGCATCACATCATCGTGAAATCGTCGCTGTTCCTGATCGGTGGCACGGGAATGTTCTACAACCACACCGATCATCTCGACCGGATGGGCGGGCTGTGGAAGGCGAGTCCGTGGCTGGGGATCTGCTTCCTGTGCCAGGCGTTTTCGCTGGCCGGTGTGCCGCCTTTGAGCGGGTTCTGGGGAAAGTATCTGATCGTGCTGGTCGGCCTGGACGAGGGGCGTTACTGGCTGGTTCTCGCGGCGATCCTGGCCTCGATCCTGACGCTGGTGAGCATGCTGAAAATCTGGCTCGGTGCGTTTTGGAAGGATGCGCCGAAAGGCGCGCCGCTGGAGCCGGCGACTTCCCGGGTGTGGGCGATGACGGCGATCGTCGGGGTGTTCACGGCGGTTTCCCTGGGCATCGGTTTCGGGGCGGAAGGGGTGATGAGAATTTCCAAGGCGGCGGCGGATTCACTGCTCGATCAGCGGGAGTACCGCGCGGCGGTGTTCGAACATGAAGGGAAAGGGGCGGAGCGATGAAGAATCCTTTCGTGATGCACATGCTCGTGGCGCTGGTGTGGCTGTTCCTCAGCGGCAACACCACGCTCGGCAATTTCTTCCTCGCGCTGGGGCTGACCTTCGTGCTGCTGGCGCTGTTCCGCAAGCCGCTCGGCTGCGAGGATTACATCCGGCGGATGATCGGCTTCGCGGTTTTCGTCGGCCGGCTGATCGCCGAGATCGTCACGTCGAACCTGCGGATCATGCGGGTGGCGCTGCGCCGGAACGCGAAGCGGATCGGAGGGTTTTTCTTCGCCTACAACGTGGAGGATCTCACCGATTTCGAAGTGCTGCTGCTTTCGATCTGCGTGGGGCTTTCGCCGGGCACGATGGTTGCCGACCGCAGTGCGGACCGGCGGGAGCTGATCCTGCACGTCTTCGCGGCGGGGAGCCGCGAGGAGGTCAGGGCGAAGATCGATTCGACATTGAAAACAGGCATCCTTTCCTTCACGCGATGACGATTCTGGTGACTTTCTGTTTCGTGATGCTGCTGGTGGCGGCGTCCTTCGCGCTGTACCGGCTGCTCGCGGGCCCGACGCTGCTCGACCGGATCATCGGTTTCGACATGGGGGCGATCTGCATCGTGGGCATGATCATCCTGCTTTCGATCTACTGGCAGACGCGGGTGTTTATTGAGATCATGCTGATTTTCTCGCTGCTCGGCTTCGTCGGCACGGTTTCGTTCGTCTCGTATCTTTACAGCAATCCCGACCGGCTCTGGCACCGCAGCGAAATGGCCGGGCGGAGAAAGGAGGAGAAGCATGATCCGTGATCTCGCCATAAGCCTGATGCTGCTGGCCGGCTCGACGCTGATGCTGTTCGCGTCGCTGGGGCTGCTGCGTTTCCGCGACGCGCTGTGCCGGGCGCACGCGCTGGCGAAGGCGACGACCTTCGGCGTCTGTCTGATGATCCTGGCGCTGTGGATCGACCTGGGGGATGAAGTTTCGGGCTTGAAGCTGACGCTGGTGCTGGCCTTCAGCCTGCTGACGATCCCGCTGGCCAGCCATCTGATCGCGCTGCTGATGTACCGGGAGGAGAGCAGGCGGCAAACGGAGGAAAAGCGGGACGGCGGGAGCTGATCGGCTCGCCATTCCCCGCCGCATCCCGCATGCTTTCCGCGTGGAGCACGCCGCGGACGCTTTCATCCTCTATCTCGCCACCGAGAAGGGTCTTTCCACGGCCTACCAGCTATCCGTCCGCCAGACGCTCGATGCGCTGGGCGCCTGGATGAAATCCCGCTCGCTCGATCTCCCCGACATCGGCGCCGGCGAGCTTTCCGAATTCCTCACCGCCCGCAAAAAGGCCGGCCTCGCCGCCTCCTCGCTGCGGGTCGCCACGGTCCATCTGAAAGTTTTCTTCCGCTGGATGGCCGCCCGCGGCAGGCTGCCGATGGACCCCGCCGAGCCGTTGCTCGCGCCCCGACCGGACAAGCGTCTTCCCGAAACCTTCCATCGCGCCGAAATCGACCGGCTGCTCGCCTCTATTGATACCTCCAAACCTCTCGGCCGCCGCGATCTGGCCATGCTGGAGCTTTTCTACGCCTCCGGCCTGCGCCTTGCCGAGCTTTGCTCCGTCCGCCTGGAAAACGTCGACTTCGAGGGGAATTTCATCCGCATCACCGGCAAGGGCGGCAAAACCCGCATCGTCCCCATCGGCTCGCGCGCCAGGGAGGCGCTGGAAAACTACCGCCGCCACGAACGCCCCGGGTTGGTCACCCGGCGGACTTCGTCGGAAATTTTCATTAGCGTCCGCGGCACCCGCCTCTCGCCCGACCGCGTGCGCCAGATCGTCAAAAAGCGCGCCGCCATGGCCGGCATCGACCGGAAGATTTATCCGCACCTGCTGCGCCATTCCTTCGCCACCCATCTGCTGGAAGGCGGCGCCGACCTGCGGGTGATCCAGGAATTGCTCGGCCACGCCGACATCTCCACCACGCAGGTCTACACCCACGTCGAGACCACCCGGCTCAAGGCCGTGCACAAGAAATTCCACCCCCGCGGGTGACTCCCGGGTGGAGCGCGGAATGGGCGCTTGACAAAAAGGGCCCCGCCCGCATGCCACGGATGGGGCCTGTTCGAAAGCGCGCCTCACTCGTCCTCCATGAACTCGTTGTGCCCGTCCTTTTTGTGAGTCTTCATGGCTTCGACCAACTCGGCCACCTTGTCGAGATCGGCGGCAAGGAAGGCGGCTTCCACATCGCAGAGCGTGATGTAGAGGTGCGCCATCTGCTTGCGGTAGGAAACGGCGGCCTTCGCCTTGGCGGTGGGATCGCCGATTTTCTCGACCAGCTCCGGGAGCATCGGAATGGCCTTGAGCACGGCTTCCTGTCCTTCGCGGGCGGCGGCGGCGCCTTTCGCCGTGTCCGTCTCGCGGCGGAAGGCCTTGTAGGCGCTGTCGAGAGCGTCCATCTGCTTGGCCATCGGGCTGTCCTGGGCCTGAACCGGCGCAGGCATCATGCAGGCGGCGGCGAGGGCCATCATGGGGAAAAAGAATTTCTTCATACGCGCCGCCATACAGCGCGTGCCGTGCCGATCTGTCAAATCCGGGGCGAGACAGACGCGATCTCCCGCCCCCGGGACAGCATGGCCTCTTGCCTCCCGTTCCTCCGCTCCTCATGCTCCGCGCAGCGATGTCCGGCACCAACTTGACCCCGATGATGGCGCAGTATCAGGCCATGCGCCGTTCGCTGCCCGACGACATTCTGCTCCTCTATCGTCTCGGCGATTTTTATGAAATGTTCTTCGAGGACGCGAAGGTCGCCGCGCCCATCCTCAACGTCGCCCTCACCAAAAGAAACACCGTCCCCATGTGTGGCGTGCCCTACCACGCCGCCGACAACTACATCGCCCGCCTCGTCAAAGCCGGCAAACGCGTGGCCATCGCCGAGCAAACCTCCGAGCCCCAGCCGGGAAAAATCGTCCAGCGCGAGATCACCCGCATCATCTCCGCCGGCTCCATCCTCGAAACCAACCTCCTCGACGCCGAACGCCCGAACTACCTCGCCGCCGTCTTTTCCCTCGGCAAAAAATTCGGCCTCGCCTGCGTCGATCACAGCACCGGCGAATTCAGCGTCGCCGAATTTTCCGACCGCCCGCAGCTCGACGATGAACTCGCCCGCCTGATCCCCTCCGAACTCCTCTTCTCCGACGAACAGACCGCCCTCTTCGGTGCGCTCCCCGCCGGACAACCCTACGATGGCTACGCCTTCCTCCCCGATCCCGCCAAACAACTCCTCTGCGATCACTTCGGCGTGCATTCCCTCGATGGCTTCGGCTCCGGCGACCTGCCCGCCGCCACCGCTGCCGCCGGCGCCACACTCCACTACCTCATTCACCAACTCCGCCGCCCCTGCGAGCACCTCCGCGCCCTGCGCGTGCGTGAAAACGAGCGCCACGTGCTGATCGACGCAGCCTCTCAGCGCAACCTCGATCTCATCGACTCTCGCTCCGGCCGCAAGCACACCCTGCTCGGCGTGCTCGACCGCACCCGCACCCCGATGGGCGCCCGGCTGCTCCGCGACTGGATCCTTCATCCCCTGCGCGACCGCGCCGAACTCTCCGCCCGCCACGATTTCATCGAAGCCCTGCTCGCCCAGCCCTTCATCCACTCCAAATGCCGCGAAGCCCTGCAAGGCATCCGCGACATCGAGCGCACCGTCGGCCGGCTTTCCCAGGGCGCCGGCAACGCCCGCGACCTGCAATCACTGGCCATCTCCCTCTCCCACATCCCCGCCCTGCTCGAAGACCTCGCCTCTCTCAATATCCAACATCCCATCCCCCATCTCCATTCCTTCCCCGCCCTCGTCGTATTGTTGGACCGTTCGCTCGCCGACGAACCCCCGGCTAACCTCAAGGACGGCGGCATGATCCGCGACGGTCACTCGCCCGAACTCGACGAACTCCGTTCTCTCTCCCGCGACGGCAAATCCTGGATCGCCAAGCTCCAGGAAGACGAGCGCCGCCGCACCGGCATCGACTCCCTCAAGGTCAAGTTCAACAACGTCTTCGGCTACTTCATCGAAATCACCTCCGCCAACCTCGACAAAGTTCCCGCCGACTACACCCGCAAGCAGACCATGGCCAACTGCGAGCGCTACATCACCCCCGCGCTCAAGGAAATGGAGAACAAGGTCCTTGGCGCCGAGGAGCGCGCCAAACAACTCGAGTACGAACTCTTCCTCCAGCTCCGCCAGCAGGTCTGCACCCACCTCGAAGCCCTCCAGCAGACCGCCGCCGCGATCGCGCGGATCGATGTCCTCTGCGGCCTCGCCGAGACAGCCCGCCTCCACAACCACGCCCGCCCCGTCCTCGACGACAGCATCGGCCTCGAGATCCTCGATGGTCGCCACCCCGTGCTCGAACAAACGCTGGTCGAAGAAAAATTCGTCCCGAACGACAGCGCCTTCGAACCCGACGAATCGCGTCTCCAGATCCTCACCGGGCCGAACATGGCGGGCAAATCCACTTACATCCGCCAGGTTGCCCTCATCGTCCTCATGGCTCAGACCGGCGCCTTCGTCCCGGCGGAAAGCGCCCGCATCGGCATGGTCGACCGCATCTTCTGCCGCGTAGGCGCTTCCGACGACCTTTCGCGCGGTCAATCCACCTTCATGGTCGAGATGAACGAAACCGCGCTCATCCTCAACCACGCCACGGAGAAATCCCTCGTCATCCTCGACGAAATCGGCCGCGG
Organism: Haloferula sp.; assembly: GCA_037190465.1. Lineage (GTDB taxonomy): Bacteria > Verrucomicrobiota > Verrucomicrobiia > Verrucomicrobiales > Akkermansiaceae > Haloferula. The sequence continues at coordinate 23,304 of JBBCJF010000010.1, forward strand.
CACCGCGACCTTCGACGGTCTTTCCATCGCTTGGGCGGTGGCCGAGCACCTGCACGACGCGACCGGCTGCCGCACCCTCTTCGCCACGCACTATCACGAACTCACCGACCTCGCCCACACCCGTCCGGCCGTCGCCAACTTCAACGTCGCCGTGCGCGAATGGAACGAAGAGATCATCTTCCTGCGCAAAATTCTCCCCGGCGCCGCGGACAAGAGCTATGGCATCCAGGTCGCCCGCCTCGCCGGTTTGCCCAAGCCGGTCATCGAGCGCGCCAAGACCATCCTCTCCCACCTCGAACTCCACTCCGCCAAGCCCGACGCCAAAAAACAGGGCCCGCGCGCGAAAAACACCCGCCAGGACGATCTCCCCGCCGCCTGTCCCCCTCAGCTCGATCTCTTCGAAGATCTCTGAGAACCCGTTTGGGATCTCTCGGGAAAAAGGAGTGTAAGAGCCCCCGCGTGCCGTTTCCGGCGCTCTCATCGGAAACGGAGGCAAAGCCGGAACCGGGGCGATAGCGGAGATGGCCTGGAGGACAAATGGACCGGAGGTCGAACCTCCTGCTTTCTTTCCATGCCGTTATCTTCCAATGGTTACGCCCCGCCCGGAGCATCCGCCGAAGCGTGGAGGGGCACTCCGGAACACGCGAACGGATGGAGCGTTATCGTCGTCGCGGAGCGGTCGCGCCGTTCCACGATTTACGGACACATCTTTCTCAAAGCCGCTCTCGATTTGCCGTCAGCCGCCACCGCTATCCAGCAGACTCCTCACCCCCGTCGCACCGATGCCTTTCGCCACATGCGTGTATATCTCGGTGGTCTTCACATTGGAGTGTCCCAGCAACTCCTGGATGGTTCGTATGTTCGTCCCATCCTCCAGCAGATGTGTTGCAAAGGCATGCCGCAGCGCATGCGTCGTCACCCATTTGTCCAGCCCCGCCGCTTCCACCGCCTCCCGCACCGCACGCGAGTAATTCTCATCGTGGACGTGGTGACGCCTCACTGTCCCGCTTTCCGGATCGGCTGTCGGCTTCTCACCCGGAAAAAGCCATTTCCACAGCCATTTCTCCCCCGCCCGGGGATTCCACCTCTCCATCGCCCCCGGCAGCGTCACCCCAGGCAAGCCCGCCGCACGATCCTCCGTATGCAACTCCCGCAGGCATTTTTTGTGTTCCGTCACTCCCGGGCGCAGCGATTCCGGTAGAATCGTCGTCCGCTGCCGGTCGCCCTTGCCCTCCCGCACCGTTATCGTCCCGCGCGTCTCATCCACATCCTTCACCCGCAGGCTTACCAGCTCCTTCAATCTCAGGCCGCCCCCGTACTGGATCTTCGCCATCAGCGCATACCGCTCGTCGATCCGGTCCAGCACCGCGATCACCTCCCGCACGTCCAGCACTACGGGCACCCGCGGCGGCGTTTTCCGCAGCCGCACCACCAGATCCATTCCGCAGACATCCCGGTAAAAGAACACCAGCGCGTTCAGCGCCTGCTTCTGCGTCGCGAAAGACACCTTCCGCTCCGCCACCAGCCATGCCAGGTAATCCCGGCCCCTTCCCAGGTCCAGTATCGCCCGGGCCGCGCCCGTCCACCGGGCGAAATCCGCCGCCCACCGCCCGTAGGTCTCCCGCGTCAGTCGTGCCAATCCCCGCCGGGCGCCTGCCCGCTTCACCGCATACCGCACACGTTCCTCCAATGAACGGGCTTCACCGCCCGTCTCCTGCTGATGCTTCAGCCATCGCAAGTACCACAGGATCGCATCGCTCCATTGTTCGAGTTGCTAGGTGGGCCGTTCCTTGGATTTTACCTGCTCTCTCCAAAAGCGCTCGCAGGCCTCGCGCCCCAGAGCCAGCCGACGCTGGGCGCGAAAAGTCTCCAACCAGCTCAGGACCATCATGAAACCGTCTCGCTGCCGCACTCCTACATCGCGCGAAGCCTCCAAATCCCGGCTCCATGGATACAATGCAGATGCAGCTGAAATATTCATATGAACACTATAGAGAATTGTTCGTTTGAACGTCCATGGAAAAATATTCCTTTCGTCTTTCTGTAATGGATCGAATTCCAAAAAATCCAATTCGCCGAACTAGCCATATCAACCTCCCTCGGCTTTCCTGATTATCCGGATCCCAGTGATACCTTCGCCCAATTTGGGAAATGGAATTGCAAGAATCTTGAGTGTTGACAGCCAGTCGTTTGCGGACATGATCTCTCATCATGAATTCTCTCTGCACTCTGTTAGATACCCAGTTCTGCGTGGGAGAATAAACACTGTTCGCTTCAAAAAAATGCACTTCACACGTAAATCGACGTTGATTCAGAATGCACTGACCGGAGAGCCGTATGTGTTGCAGTCCGTGGATTCTGTGGATCGGACTGCGGAGCAATTTGACCGCATTACGGCGATCTGTAATGAGGAGCAGGTTTACTCGTGGCTATTTCAGGGAATGTTTTCTGGTCTTCCTTATCCGAGGACATCAGCGGAAGAATGGCTTTCATGGGGCACAGATGGATGGAAGCATCGCTCTCATTTCGTGTTCGCAGTATTGGATTCTTCAGGCCATGTAGCCGCCGCGTGTGACATTAAGGACACAAATCTCGGTTGCGCGGAGATCGGATATTGGTCCAGCGCCAATCATCGAGGAATAATGACGAATGCCGTTCGAGCCATGATTGACTTGGCTTCGAAAGCAGGGTTTAGCGGATTCTTCGCAGAAGCTCACGAAGACAATTTTCGGTCTCAAGGTGTTCTGGCTCGATCAGGTTTTTCCCTCGCTGACATTCCTTCCAGAAAAGCCAACCACAGAGTATACCAAAGCGAACAAGTCGGTGGAGGCAACCGGCTAAAGCCGGTGCCTCACCTTTGACGTTCGGCTCAAAACCATGACTTCCAACATTGTGGCTCAGCTCCAAGCATTTGATCCTGTGAACGGAGATGCACGTGAGTTTGATTCTCTTTTAGCAGAGAGCTTTGCGGGGCTCCCAAAAGAAGAAGCTGCTTTGGCACTTTTAGGGCTACTTGAGCAGCACCCTGAAGAAGATGGAACCGCTTATTGGGGTATCGTCCACGGACTCGAAGCCAACGGCGGTTACGAAGACAAGTTGCGCGAATCTATTTTGAAGACCCCAAGTTTCTTTGGCGTTCTATTGGCCAATCGAATGTTCAATGCTGGTGAAGGAACAGATTGGATTCCAGATTCATTTCGTGAGATTCTTTCTTCCGGCAGGACTACTCCAAGAGTCAGAAAGAGCGTAGAGAGCTTCATCACTCGGATTCAGATCAACCAAGCCGAACAAGCGGATGCAGGCAACCGGGCGAAGCCCGGTGCCTGATCCTTGACGTTAGGCAAGAATAAGCAATGAACCCTGAATTCTGGATATCGATCGGTATTGGCGCTGTCGGCGTTGCATTCGGTATCGGTGCAACCCTATGGGCGGGACGGCGACTTTCGCACCGTCCGCGACTGAAGATTGGCGTCACGCCTCGAGCTACCATTGTGCCTCAAGAGTTGGATATTGAACCGAATCTACTGCGGTTTTTCGTCAAAGAGCGCCAGATTTACAACCTCTGCCTCCTTCATGTCGAACTACGTCTTGACGGCTTCCGCGATATCATACTCGCCCGACATGACTCCAATAATCCGGACCGAACGCTCATCAATCCGTTCATTCAATTCACTGACTTCCAGATTCTAGCACTTCACACGCTTAACAATGACGAGTCGGCGTTTTATATTCCGCTCGCGCGCAGCCGATCAGACACGCGTCTCCACATCAACTTTCAAAGAATGAAGGCTGGCACGATTGTTCGATTTCAGATCCTCGGGACACTATTTCGTCAGAGGACCGAGTTCACTGAGGACCAAGCAGCGCTTTTTCCGGGAACGTTGCCGGATGTCGATGTCTCATCATTCGGTTTGATCCAAGCCGATCACCTCAGATCTACAGATGCCTAACAAGGCGGTGCAGCCAACCGCTGGGGCCGCTCATTTGCCATGCTTTCCCTAACTCCAACCCGCCATCCGCGATTGACGCCTGCCCCCGCCCCAGCGGTCGGCTGACCTTGATCGTTCGGCAAAAAATTCTACGATGGAGATCAAAAACGATGATTTGTCCGGCCCGGAAATCGCGGCGTTTTTGGAAGAGCACATTCGCGATATGCGTTCTGTCTCACCACCAGAAAGCAAGCATGCATTGGACCTTGCCGGACTTCGGAACCCTGAGATCACCTTTTGGACGCTTTGGCACGATGGAAAAATTGCAGGCTGTTGTGCGCTAAAACAGCTCGATGACCGGCACGGCGAGATCAAATCAATGCGGACGTCGAATGCACTTCGCAGGCAAGGCATCGCCGCTCGATTGCTTGAGCATTTGATTCGAGAGGCGGGAATGCGCGATTATCGTCGCCTCAGTCTCGAAACCGGTGCGATGGAGTTCTTCGAGCCAGCCCGCCGTCTTTATCGGAAGTTTGGTTTCGAGCAGTGTGGGCCATTTTCGACCTACAAGGAGGATTCGAACAGTGTATTCTTCACGAAGATCCTTTCACTCCAGCATGCCGAACAAGTCGGTGGAGGCAACCGGCTAAAGCCGGTGCCTCACCTTTGACGTTCGGCAAAAAATATAAATTGTGCATCTCAAAGTATGAGTCTAACAGCCATCGATTGGAGCATTGCAACCGTCGCCGATACGTCGGCACCGGGTTGCGATTTCATTCGTCAGTGGCTCCGCGAACACAACTGGTCTGCCAACCCGGCTTTCATGGAGCAGCTTCAGCAGCCGGAAACATCAGGCCCGGCCGCTAGTCCTGCTTGCCGCCGCAGATGCCCGCGAGGTGGGCGGACTCTTCGCCGAGACTCAGTTGGCGTGGCTCCGCATTTTCATCATGGCTGTCGCCCCCGAGTGGCGCTCACGGGGCGTCGGCGCTGCATTGCTCGCCGAGGCCGAGCGGCAGGCGATCGCACGCGGCTGCAAGTATGCCTACGTCGATACGATGGAGTATCAGGCGCCGCACTTTTATCTCGCACGCGGCTTTACCACAGTTGGTGAGATTCCTGACTGGGATTCACGCGGCCACAGCAAGCTTTATCTTTCCAAACGCCTCCAATGAACCAAACCGAAGCGCCAAACAAGACAGTGGAGCCAATTGGCGAAAGCGCGGTTGTTCTGCAATAAAAATGCAAGCCAGCCGGTGACTCGCCTTGAACGTTCGGCCTATAAAGGATAACTATAGATCATGCGAAAGACCAAATTACTGAAAATGCACAATGTGGGCATTGTAGTAGAAGACATCGATGCCGCCATTGAGTTTTTCGCCGAACTTGGCCTCGAACTCGAGGGGCGGGCTCCAATCGAAGGAGAATGGGCAGATGGAGTCACGGGACTGCGCGATATGCGGGTCGAGATTGCCATGATGCGAACTCCGGACGGTCACAGCCGGCTTGAATTGTCCCGATTCCTCGCCCCGCCTGTGGTCGCCGATCACCGCGGCGCCCCGGTGAACGCTCTTGGCTACCTACGGGTGATGTTCAACGTCGAGGACATCGACGATACGCTTGCCCGACTCCACAAACACGGAGCGGAGGTCGTCGGCAGAGTGGTCCAGTATGAAGACTCCTATCGACTCTGCTACATCCGGGGTCCCGAGGGAATTCTGATTGGGCTCGCGCAAGAGCTCGGGCAACAGACTTAAATTTACGATGAACCAAAGCCGAACAAGGCGGTGGAGGCAACCCGCTAAAGCGGGTGCCTCAGCTCTGAAGTCCGGCGTCACTACGCACACTCCATGAATGAGAGCCGCATTTCCGTTGTCGAGGCCGACCTTTCTCGTCCTGATCATGAGGCGGCGACCGTCCACCTTCTCAACGCTTACGCGATGGATCCGATGGGCGACGGCAAACCGCTTTCAGAGACTGCCAGACGCGACGTAATCCCCGGTTTGCGGCAGCACCCGACCACTCTGGTCTTTCTCGCTTACCGCGACACCGAACCGGTTGGCCTCGCCATTTGTTTCCGAGGCTTTTCCACGTTTGCCGCCCGCCCGCTCGTCAACATCTCCGATTACTTCGTGTTTCCAGCGCATCGTGGCGCGGGTATCGGTCGCCTACTCCTCACTGCGATAGAGCAGCACGCTCGCGACCTCGGCTGTTGCCGAATCACGCTCGAAGTCCAAGAGAACAACCACCACGCCAGGCGCGTCTATGCAGCAGCGGGATTCTCCCAGGCGATTTACGTTCCCGAGGCCGGAGGTTCGCTTTATCTTTCCAAGTCTCTATGACAACAGCCGCAACGCCGAACAAGGCGGCACAGCCAACCGCTGGATCCGCTCCGTTACCAAGCTTTCCCTAACTCCAACCCGCTATCCGCGATCAACGCTCGCCCCCGCCCCAGCGTTCGGCTGACCTTGATCGTTAAGCGCCTCCTTTGAGGGTGGCTGTTGAGGTGGATGAGAAGCTTGCGGACCACCACGGTGAGAAGTGACTCTCGCCGGCCTTTCTGCGGTTGATGGGCTGCAGGAAGAACGACATGAACATCGGATTGCGGTGTGCCGTGGTGAGCGCCGCCATGCTGAGGGCGCGGCGCGATTTCCTCTGGTCTGCCCGGATGGGGCGCCCTGCCCACGCCCCCGATGCTCCACGCCGCCGAGGCAAACTGAGGAAACCCACCCGTTACGCAGGACATGAAGCATCCCCGCCGTTCCGGACTCATCAATAAGCGGGCTGGATCACCATGCGATAAAAGCGCCGCGATCCGTCGGGCATGTCCTCGAACTCGACGATACCCGGCCCCTCCGCGCCGGCGGTGCTGACGGGAGCACCCCAATTTCCCCAATCGTCCAACTCCTCCGCGACCTGGAGCTGATAAAGCCGGTCCGGCAACGTCGGGAAGCTCAGGAGGAACCCTTCCGGCAACTCCTCGATGGTCAGGCGGGGATAGTCCGAACGATCGTCCACCTGTGGATTCAGGCCCAGCAGCCATTCGTCGAAATTGGAAATGCCGTCGCCGTCGGGATCTCCGCCGGAACCGTTGTCGCCTGTCGCATCGTTGTCGCTCAGACCGTTCGCCGCTTCCCAGTCGCCCGGCAGACCATCGCCGTCCTCGTCGATCATGCCGGGCAGGACGACCTTCACGTTGCGAATATCGGTGCCGGTGCCGCCGGAAGAAACCGCGGTGGCGACCAGCCGGAAGTCGCCCGGAGCCGAGATGGTCCAGAGGAAACCCCAGAAAGCCCGCGGCCCGTCGATTTCGGGCTGAATGCCGGGAGTATCGGGATCAGCATCCACTGGGACCAGCGCGCCGCCGCCGAGCGCGAAACCGAGATCGACCTGCGTGGTCCACACATCCGTCTCCACCCGCACGAGGAACTCAAGCGGCTCCCCGCCGTGGGGCAATACGATCTCCGTCGGATTCCCGTTCACGTCGAATTCCTGAGGCTGGAGGATCGTCACGCGCGGATTGCTGCCCGGCAGCGACGTGATGAGGCGCATCGCGGTGCGGTCGGCCTGGGGATCGGGCCGGTTGTGGAAAATCTCCACCCGCCGGAGGAAGTCCGGCCTGCCGTCGTAGAGATCGGGCAGCGCGAACGCCAGCGCATGATAGTCCGTGGTCTCATTCCAGACAATGGAAAGCGCCTCCGAATCGAGTTCCTCCGCACCCGCCGGCCAGGTGTCCTCGGGACCGTAGCGGACAGTGAAGCGTTCGAGGAGCTGCGCTTCGTTCAGCCCCTCGGCCAGCGGTTTCGAGAAATAGGTCTTGAAGACATAGGTGTCGTTGACCGCCGCACCGTCCGCAGTGGGGAAGGCGACGAACATCCGCAGATCGGGCCCCGCGGTGTTCACCGTGCGGGTCAGCGTGGTGAAGTGCCCCTCTTCGTCGGAAAGCCCGTTGTCCTGCGACGAGCTGATTTCCTTGAGCCGCACCTGAATCGCCGCGCTGCCGGAGGGCGGGATGTTGACGTAGTTGAAGCGGAACTCGCGGACATGCTCCGGGTCGGCCGGCGAGATGCCGAGGTTCGGCGTCACTTCCGAGGCGCGGACCCATGTCCCGTTGCCGTTGTCCACGCCGGTTTCGGCGTCATCGTTCGAAGCGTCGCTGTCGTCGATGCGGTACCACACCTCCGTCGTCGAGCGGTCGGCGCGCACCACCACGCCGTATCCGCTGCCGCCGACCGTGCCGCCGTCGGTCGCGGGGAAGACGATCTGCCCTTCCGGAGTATGGGCATCGTAGTAGAATGTCTGGACGAAGGTGTTGTAGAGCGACGCCTTGCCGTCGCGCTTGAGGAAGGGCCGGGCGCGCAGCACGTGGAAGCCCTCCGCAAGTCCCGTTTCCGGTGCACCGTAGTCGTTGTGCGGCGCATGGGCGGCATTTTCCGCATCGAAGCCGTCGATTTCGAAGACGGTCATCATCCGTTTCTTGCGCGACACCGAGTCCGGACCGGAAGGATACACGCTGGGCGCCCCTTCCTTGAAAATCCCGATCTTGTACCTGAATTGCGTCCCCTCCGCCGGTTTCGGAACGCTGGCGCTGCCCCACCAATCGTCGCTCCCTTCCTTGTGGGAATAGTGCATCCGCACCACTTTGGTCGTGCCCACGCCTTCGCCGCCGGCGCCTTCGGGATGGGTGCCGTCGGTGGTGTAGTAGAAATACATCCGGTAGCCGGACCCCACGCCGTTCGGCTTCGCCCACACCGAGATTGCCGAGGCGTGTTCCTCATACTGCATCGGCGCCTGTCCGCCCGGCCAGCCGCCGTCTGGTGTCCCGCCCGCCGCTGACTCGGGATCGTGATAGAGGAAGGACGCCTGCCTGCCCCCGTCCGTGCTGTAGGCATTCGCGTTCGCGGGGCCGTTCACGATGACGAAGGAGGAGGAGCCGATCGTCGTGTGATAGGTTTCCGCGCCCGCCGAGCCGATCTGGTTGCGGGTCGTGTTCCTCGCCGCGAACTTCTCCGCGAACTGCCGCCGGACGAAAGCCGGCTGCTCGTAGCCGAGAAAAACGTCGGTCGAGAGCGCCGGCGGATGGTCGCGGAAATACGGGTCCGTATTGCCGCCGGGGCGCGTGCCGTTGAGATCGATGCCGCCGTTCAGGCGCAGCAGGATGTTTTCCGCCGAGCCGTCGGTGCGCACCACGAAGCGCAGGTCGTCCGAGCCCGTCACCCGGGGAACCGACATGCGGTAGGTGAAGTCGGTGCTGTCGTCATCGGGCAGGCCGTGGGGATTGAAGCCGGGATCGCCGTTCGGCCCGTCGCGGCGCTCCACTGCCACCGAGCCCACCGGCGTGCCGCCCTGATAGATCGTGATCGGCGAGCCGCCCGCATTCCGCCAAAGGTCGGACTCCTCCGGCGTGCGCGGCGCGAAAACGAAATAACTCCCCGTGGGCACGACCACCGTGTGAAGATTGGAGGCATACTGGTAGAAGCCCACCTGGCTGCCGTAGCCGCGGGCGTACTGGAAAAGATACTCGTCGTTGGTGTCCGGATGGTCCTCCGAGCCCTGGCCGCCCGCCGACGGGAAGGAAGTGCCGCCGGTCAGGCCGATGCCGTTCGCGTAGTTGTCGTTGATTGCCACCAGCATCGTGACGCCCTTGCGTTCCTTGGCGGCCTGATTGCCCTCGGAAAATTCCCGGTCGTCGATGCGCTCGTAGGTCACGAGATCGGCCGTGCCTTCGCGCCCCTTCTGCCAGCCGCGGGCGAAATCGCGGTGAATCTTCGTCAGATTCGGAATGCGCGCATCGCCCCACTGCCCGAGGAAGGCCGTATTCGCATGCCTGGGAAAGGCTCCGCCGCTCCCGGGCAGATTGCCGGCGTGATAATTCCCGTCGGTATAGATTAGCCCGATCCCCGCCCGGGTGAAATAGAATGCGTGCTGCAGCTCGCGCCGGGCCGCGTAGTCGCTGTCATGGCTCTGCGCGTGCATCACCGCGACCGAGGGCGAAAAACCGCCGTGGCCCGCGTGCTGGTAGTCCCACAGGCCCGCGCTCGGATTGCCGAGGATGTTGTTGAAATTCGACCTCAGATCGTTGTCCACCAGCCGCATGCCCGCATCGATGTATGGCCCGTAGGCCGGCGGCTGGCCGAGGTGCTCGCCGAAGATCATCGCATCGTCGCGCGGGATCTCCGTGTTGAAAACGCTGTTCCGGTGGTTACTCCAGTCGGAGAAGCCCCGCGTGAGGTTGTACTGAAGCTGGATCTGACCCGTGTAGCCGTAGTTCGACGAATCCCTGTCGGCCCCGAAGGTCGCACCGAAGAAATCCGCGGGCGTGTGCTTCACCGCATCCAGACGGAAACCGTCCGCCTTCGTCCGGTCGACCTGCCAGCGCGCCGCGCGGTGGAGCATGTCCTCCACCCGCTCCGAATAGAACGACGCGTTCGCCTCGATGAAAGCCGCCGTGATCCCATTGTCCGGCCCGAATCCCACATAGGTCCCCTGATTCGACGAATGCTTCTGCCCACTGCCGGTCGGCACGTAGCAATAATACTCCGGGTTCTGCGGATGGCGGACGAACTCGACCTTCTGGATCGTGCTGCCCTCGGTGGGTCCATGATTGCGGTTTGTCCAGCCGGGTTCGGTGGCGATGTCGATCAGGTCGGAAAGCCCGAGATTCTGCACCTGCCACTCGTCGCCCCAGTTCCGCGTATTGTCCCACTTCCGGTAAAAGCCCTCCGCCGTCCGGCGCAGATGGAAATCCTCCGGCACGAAGCCCGGATACAAATCGGGCGGCGTGGACTCGTTGTAGCCCGGAATATCGAAAGCATTGTGATTCATCACATTGTCGAAGTACACCCGGATGCCGAAGCGATGCGCCACGCGTACCAGTTCCAGCAAATCTGACTCCGTGCCGTAGCGCGTCCGCACGCTGCCGCGCTGATCCTTCGACCCGAGATCGAAGCGGTCCCAGCAATCGTAGCCGACCGACATCCCGCCCGACGCCTTGGTGGGCGGCGGCAGCCACAGCGAATCGTAGCCTGCCTCGGCGATTTCGGGCATCTTCCGCGTGATCTCCGCCCAGCTCGTGTTGAAATATTGCAGCATCGCCTCCGCATGGAGCAGGGGCGAAAGAACGATCGAGAACAGTCCGGCCAGGCAGGCGGCTCGCACAGAGGATTTCATCAGGTTTTCGTGAGCGAACACCACAATACGCGGTGTTTCAAAGGGTTTCCCCTGTGAATGCCGGAAATGCCGCTGGGGTTTATGGAAATCGGAGATTTCTCCGGCGAGGCGTCCGCCAGAGTAGCCGCAATGGGATTTCAAAAACCACGAATGGACGCGAATTCCGAATGGAATCGTGATCATTCTCCCGCCAAGCGGGCCGATTCGGAATTCCGATGACAGCAGCATTTCATTCCATTCGCGGTTTGAGCTTCTTTATGTGGTTGCCCTGCGCCTCCCGCTTGGCCGGGTTGACACCGGCGCACCCGGCGGATTCCCTCCGCGCATGTCCGCGCCGCATTCCCCGCCCCGCGCCTGGGCGGAGATCAACCTTGCCGCTCTGAAGCACAATCTCCGCGCGGCCCGTGAAGCCGCCGGGTGCGAGGTGATGGCGGTGGTCAAGGCCGGCGCCTACGGCCACGGGTTGGAGGATGCCGCCCGCGCGCTTGCCACGGAAGACATCGCCTTTTTCGGCGTGGCGAATGTCGGCGAGGCCCGTCGCATCGCCGATGCCGGGGTGCGGACGCGCATCTACCTGCTCGGCGCGACCTGGTCGGCGGAGCGTCCCGAAATCGTCGCCCGCGGGTGGACGCCGTGCCTTTCCTCGCTGGAAGAAGCCCGCGAATTCGACCGCCTGGCCGCAGGGCGGGGGACACGCCTGAAAGTCCACCTCTCCGTGGACACCGGCATGGGCCGCGGCGGCTTCGTCGCCGAGGGGCTGCCGGAAATTCTGCGCGAGCTCGAAGCGCTGCCCCATCTGGAGATCGAGGGTATCGGTTCGCATCTACCCTCCGCCGATGAGGACGAAGCCTTCACCCGCATCCAATTCGCGCGCTTCGAGGAAATCGTCCGCTCTCTCGGCGGGCCGGAGCGCTTCCGCTGGCGGCATCTGTGCAACAGCGCCGGCCTGCTCGGCTACGACCCTGGACTCTGCAACCTCGTCCGCCCCGGCCTGATGCTCTACGGCATTTCGCCCCTGCCCGGCTATGGCGACAGGCTGCACAACGTGATGACGCTGAAATCCCGCGTCACTCTGATCCGCACGCTCCCCGCGGGCCACGGCGTTTCCTACGGGCGCGAATTCGTCACCCAACGCCCGACCCGCGTCGCCACCGTCGGCATCGGCTATGGCGACGGCTATCCTCGACATCTCTCCGGCCAAGGGGCGGAAGTCGTTATCCGCGGCCGCCGCTACCCGCTGCTGGGGCGCGTGACCATGGACCAGATCATGGTCGATGCGACCGGCGGCGAAGTCGCAGAGGGCGACGAGGTGGAGGTTTTCGGCCCACATATCCGCGTCGATGAAGTGGCCCGCAAGGCAGGCACCATCGCGTGGGAAATCCTCACCGGCATCACGCCGCGGGTCGTGAGGGTTTATCGGTAAGAAAAAGCGCCATCCGGTGCTCCGGACGGCGCGTGAGCCTTCGGGGATTCGGAGCGCTTTACTCTTCTTCCTCCTCTTCGTCCTCGTCACCCTTTTCGGCGGCTTTTGCGGCCTGCTCCCGCATCGCCTTGAGCTGGGGAGCGACCTCGCCGTCGGGAGCCGCTTCCAGCGCAGCGTCGATCGCGGCCACCGCTTCCGCGTGCTTCCCTTCGCGGAGAAGGATGATGCCCTTGATACCGATCACCTTTTGCAGCGTGGAACCTTCGAAGCCGCTTTCCTTGGCGGTCTTCTCCACCAGCGCGATGGCGCCCTCGGCATCGCCGGCCTGCATCAGTTCGCCGAGTTCCTGCTCGAAGGTTGCATATTTTTTCTTGTCCTCGATCTGCTTCACGAAGCCGGTCTCGTCCTTCGGATCGGCGGCTTTGATCTGATCCACCACCTCGCCGTAAAAGGAAGCCACGGCGGCATCGCTGAGACTCATGGCCTCCAGAGCGGATACCAGGGCCTTGGCCTTTTCGACGCCTTCCGCTTTCTCCGCCTTGGCGAAGGCTTCGTCACGGGTCGCCTTCTTGGCGCGCAGCTCGTCGAGGTGCTCGACGTATTTCTCCGGGCCGCCGGCCTGGTAGCCGGTCCGGGCGAAGGGCTTGCCGGAGGCATCCGTCAGCAAAATCGTCGGGAAACCTTCGATGCCGTACTTTTGCTGGAGGTCGTCATTTTGCTTGGCGGTCTCGTCGGTGATGCCCGCCTTTTCCTTGTCGCGCGGGAAATCGATTTCCACCAGGACGAACTTGTCCTTCACGCCGTCCTTGAAAGCGTCATGTTTGAAGACCTCGTCCTTGAGTCTGATGCACCAGCCGCACCAGTCCGAGCCGGTGAAGTCGATGAGGAGGTCTTTTTTCTCCTCGGCCGCCTGCTTCGTGGCGGCGTCGAAGTCATTGATCCAGCCTTCGCCGCCCGCGAAGGCGGAACCGAGGCCGAGAGTGGCGGCGCAGACGGCCGCGAACAGGTGCTTGTTTTTCATGTTTGGATGGGACGCTGCCGTCCCGTTCGGGTAAAATCGCGCACCCTGCGCGCCCGTCGATCCGTTTTTTCAGGAATCCCCGCTTTCTCTCCGGCGGTGCGGCGACAAAGGGGGGCGGCCCGGGCCGGCGGGCGTCACCCGGCCATCCACCGTGCCGTCGGCGGCGTCGATTTCCTTCATCATCTCGCCCAGGAGCGCGGCGTCCACCGTGCCCGACTCCACCAGCACGCGGATCAGGGCGGCGACTTTCAGTTCCAGCATGGATTTTTCGAAATCCAGTTCGGCGATGCGCAGGTGGAGATCCGTCTCCTTACCCCGCATCTCCGCGATGTTCCGCCGCCACTCGCTGATCTCGTCCGCCCAGGTTTTCGCCGGGTCCGTTTTCAACGGCTTCGGTGAGGGAATCCATGCCACCGTTTCTAGCGATGGCGGCGGGAGGACGGCGAGTGGAAATATCCCCGCCCGATTCGATCCGCAACACGGCCCGTTGGGCTCAGAGTGCTTCCAAACCGCGCATTCGTCCTTGTCCCTGCCGGGATGGCCGGGCATGCCGGACGCATGCAATTTTCCGCCGTGCTCTTCGACTTCGACGGCATTCTCGTGGACACCGAATGGGCGATCTACGAGGCATGGTACCGCACCTTCCGCGCCCACGGGCATCCGCTGCCGCTCGAAACCTACACGCAGTGCATCGGCTCGGACTTCGATACCTGGTCGCCGAAAGTCCATCTGGAGGAACTGACCGGCCGGAGCTTCGACTGGCACCAGCTCGACGAAACGCGGCAGGTGGAAATCCGCCGCGATCTCGAACAGGCCGGACCGATGCCCGGCGCCGTTCCGCTACTGGAAAAACTCGCCGCCGCAGGCGTGCCGACGGCGGTGGTTTCCAGCTCGTCGCACCAGTGGGTGGACGGATGGCTGGAAAAACTACGGCTTGCTTCGTACTTCCGGGCGGTGGTCTGCCGGGGCGACGCTCCGCGCATCAAGCCCGCGCCCGACCTGTGGCTCGAAGCGCTGCGCCGGCTGGGATCGCCCGCGGAAAAGTGTCTCGCCATCGAAGACTCGCTCAACGGCGTGAAATCCGCCAAAGCCGCCGGCCTGACAGTCTGGGCCGTGCCGAACCGCACCACCGCCTGCCTCGATTTCTCCATCGCCCACCGGATCTGCGCGGATCTGGACGAAGCGGCGGAATGTCTTTGAAGGTGGCGCGTCCGGCATCCGATCTCCTCCGGTAAAAAGCCGGCGTCTCCCCGCGCTCTGTCGCTCCATCGGACCGGAACGGCCGGAAGCCGCTCTTGCGCCGGCCCTCAGTCCGGCTTTGCTGGGGGCCATGCCCGAAGGTCATCGCCTGGCGATTCACTGGTTCCGCAGGGATCTGCGCCTGCTGGACAATACCGCCCTCCACCATGCCGCAAAATCCTCGGCATCGGTGCTGCCCGTCTACATCGCAAGCGATTGGAAGGGCCCGCACCTGTGGACGGGGGCCATAAGACAGTCCTTCCTCTGCGGCTGCCTTGCCTCGCTGGAAAAGAACCTCGGCACCATCGGCGGACGCCTGGTGATACGCCGCGGTTCGGCCGACCGGGAGCTGGAGAGCCTCATCGCGGAAAGCGGCGCGACCGCTCTGTATTTCAACCGCGACCCCGATCCCTTCGGCCGCGAGATGGAAACGAAGGTGGAAGCCATGTGCCGCCGCCTCGGCGTGGAATGCCGCGCTTTCCACGATGTCACCCTTCACGCGCCGGAAGAAGTCCTGACCCGCGGGGGGGCTCCCTACCGGGTCTTCACACCTTACTTCCGGGCCTGGCTACCTTTGGAAAAACCGCGGCCTCTGTCGAAACCGTCGTCGCTCGCGTCGCCGTGGGACATCCCTTCCCGGCCGCTGCCTGAGCTTTCCGACTGGGGGCTCGCCGCGCCGGACGCCGCCATCGTGGAAGCCGGCGAACGTGCCGCGCTGGACCGTCTGAAGCGGGCGCTCGACGGCCGGCTCCAGCGCTACGCCGACAAGCGCGACACGCCCGCCGAAGACGGCACTTCGCGGCTCTCGCAGGACCTCCGCTTCGGTCTCCTTTCCATCCGCACCATCCACGCCAAAGCCCGGCAGCTGCAGTCCGCCGTGGACAGGAGCGGCCGCGACGGCATTGACACCTTCATCAAGGAACTGGCGTGGCGGGAATTCTACATGGCCATCCTGCGTCACTTCCCGAACGTGCTGAAGGAGGAATTCAACCCCGATTGGCGCGGCCTGCCCTGGGACGGGCCGGACGGGAAATTCGAAGCCTGGAAGACGGGTCGCACCGGCTTCCCGATCGTCGATGCCGGGATGCGCGAACTGCTGGCCACAGGCCACATGCACAACCGCCTGCGGATGATCACCGCGATGTTCCTGACCAAGGACCTTCATCTCGACTGGCGGCTCGGCGAGCAGTTCTTCATGCAGCACCTTCTCGATGGCGAGATCGCCTCCAACAACGGCGGCTGGCAATGGAGCGCCGGCACGGGGGCGGATGCCGCGCCATACTTCCGCATCCAGAATCCCTGGTCACAGGCCAAACGCCACGATCCGCAGGGAACCTATATCAAGCGCTGGCTGCCCGAGTTGGCGGCAGTACCGCCCGCCGCTCTCTGCGAGCCGCCGCCCGGCAATCGTCCACTCGCCCCCGGCTACCCCCTCCCATGCGTCGATCACCACGTGGAGCGAAATCGCACGCTGGCGATTTTCCAGCGTCACCGGGATCAGCAAAGATAGCAGCGGAGCGGCTACGGATTCCTCAAGGAGCCTTCGCCGCAGCGATCATCCGCTCCGCCAATACCTTCAATTCCGCGGCGGGGATCGCGAAGGTCTCGCAGCGGTTCACCCGCGCGATGTTCATACCCAGGCAATTCCCCCCGAGATCCAACAGCGGGCCGCCGATGGTCTTGGCATTGGCGATGATGTCGTGCTGGATCACCCGCGGGAAATCGTAGCGCCGCTCGGAGAAGAACCCGCTCATCATGTCGTTGCGGCTCGGCTCCTCGCCAAAAAGCTCGGCGCGCCCCATCAGGGCCACTTCGAGGTCGAGTTTCTCGCCATCACGCTCGATCGTCACGATCACCCGGTCGCCGGAGCGGAATTTTTCAAGCGCTTCGGCGACGGCTTCGCGCGCCGACACCTCGTTGCCATCCACGGCAAGGAACAGATCGCCCTCCCTGATGCCCGCTTTCGTGGCACCGCCCTCCTCGTGAACATCCAGCACATGGAGCCGCCCGTCTTTCTCGTCGAGCGTGACGCCGAGCATCACGACATCGCCGGGAGGGATGGCACGCGCATCCGCGGAGATGATGCCCACCAGCAACCGGCGCTGCAAACGGGTGGTTGCCCCGTTGGCCACCACCCAGGTTCCTCGCACCGGCTCCGGCTCATCGGACAGGCGCACCGGCGTCAACCCGGTGGCGTCCACTTTCAACAACGCCACGTCCCATGCTTGATCGACTTCCAGCACTTCGGGGTTCTTGTATTCCTGCCGGTCCACGGTCACCGAGAGCCCTTTCACGCCTTCGATCTCGCTGGCTTTCGTGAAAATGTAGCCATCGGGCGAGACCACCGTTCCATAGGCGATTTCATCGCGGCCGACCTGGATGACGGCGCTGGAACTCTGCAATGTCTGGCGAACGGATTCGAATGCGCCGTGGATCTGCCTCCCGTTGGTCCGGTAGGCGGTCTCCAGCGTCTGCGATGCGCTTGCGACGCCCGGCAGGACCAGGGCGAGGGCGAGGAAAAGGGATCGTTCAGCGTTCACCGAGGCGCAGGGTGAGGGTTTCCGTCTTACCGCCGCGTAGCAATTCGAGCGCCAAGCGGTCATCGGGCGCTTTTTCCGAGAGAAGATTCTGGAACTGCTTCTTGGTCGTCAGCTCAGTGCCGTCCATCCGCAACAGGATGTCGCCGGACTTGATGCCGGCCTTTTCGGCGGGGGACTCACGGCCGACCCGGGTGACACTCAGCCCGCCTTCCTTGCGCGCCTCGGTCGCGATGCCCAGGAAGCCCTTGCCCTTCTGCGGCTTCTTCGCAAAGGGTCCCTCGCCGATAAATTCGCCTTTCAGCAGGCCGTCCCAGTTCTTGAGGAACTCGCGCAGCGGCACGTGCATGTTTTCCGGCGTCCGCATGCCGACCCTCGAATGGATGCCGATGAGCCGCCCGTTCAGATCGAAAAGCGGCCCGCCCGAATCCCCGCCGATCAGTGAACAATCCGACTGCACCGTATTGTCCCTCACCTGCACCAGCCGCCCCAGCCGCACCACCACGCCTCGCTCCTTGTCGAAGCCGCCGGAGTGGCCGAGCGAGTAGACCCAGTCGCCCAGCTTCGCCGAATCGGCGCGGTCCAGCTCCACATGCGGCCACGGCCCCCTGTCGAGGATGCGCGCCATCGCGCAGTCCGAACTGGCGACCAGCCCCAGCGACTCTGCCTTCGCCTGGCGGCCGTCCTCGAAAATCACGGTGAATTCTCTACCCACGCCCGAAGTCACATGCGCGGCGGTCAGGATCAGACCATCCGGCGTCACCACCACTCCGCTGCCCGACCCCTGCCCCAGTTCGATGCACACCGTCGCCCGGCGGCTGGCCGGCAGCGTCTCGGTCAGGTGCCTCTGGATCGTCTCCAGATCGCGGCGGTTCTCCGGGGCCTTTTTGTCATTGATGGAGGGCCGCTGCGCCCGCGCTTCGGACGGCAATACGAGCGACCCGGCAAGGATCAGAAGTCCGGCGGCTTTCCACGATCTCCTCATGCGGCGGTGAATGCGGGCCACCCTAGCCGGGAGAAAACGATTCCGCAACTCTCCGTTCCGGGCTGCGGGAAATTCAAATCCCCGCCAGATAATCCGGCACCTCGCTCCGCTGCGACGCCGGCGACTGTGACATGCTGCCGAAGGAAATCACCGCCCCGATCCCGGCCCCGTGCCCACCTCCCAGCCGCGGCGCGACATCGAATTCGGGAAAACGGAACCGCCTGCGCGCGCGCAGCGACCACAGCCCTGCCACCGCGAAAGCCGCCCCCCCCAGCGCCAGCACCGCGGTCCCTGCCCATCGCCCGGCGGTTTTCATCGCCCATTCCTTGAAAACGGACGGCTCCGGGGCTGCCTCGCTCCTCCGTTCCGGCAAATCCGCCTCTAGCGCTAGAGGCTCCGATACCAGCCCCGCCGCGCGCTCCATCCAGTAGAGGCGGATCGACATCTGCACGCAGAACGCCTCGAACTGCTGCAGCGGGTCGGATTTCTGCAAAGCTTCCGCCACCGAACTTGCCAGCGCCCGCTGGCGCTCGGCGGCCGTGACCGCGTCGCCGAGCCCGGGGCTCATCTGGATGAGCGAACGCTGCGGCGCGCCGAGGAAATAGAACACCAGCACTGCGGGCTTCCCCTCCGAGAAAAAGCGCTCCGCCAGCTCGTCGTGCCGGACACCCGCGGGAATGTCCTGCCCGCCCTCCAGCAGATACACATACAGATCGATCCCGGAATCCGCGGCATGATAGCGCAGGAAGCCGCTCCGGTCCTTCGTCGCCTTCGCATCGAGCAGCCCCTGCGGATCGACCAGAAATCCCTCCGGCCGCTGCCCGAAGTAACTTTCGAGAAAGCGTTCTGGAACCTCGTTCGCGTCCGCTTCAGGGGCCGCGATTTCCTCCGGCGACGGAGGCCGTATCTCGGGCGGCGCGTTCTCCGTCAAAACCTCCTCGTCTTCCATGAAAAACAACAAAGCCCCGGGGACCAATTCCCCGGCAAGCAGCGCCTTGCGGTCTTCCTCGCTCCACTCCGGCAGCGGCGGCAGGCTTTCTCCGGCCTTTTTCGACGCCGACACGGGCAGCACCGCCGCCAGCAGCCATGCCAGCGCGGCCCGCTTCATCGCGCCACCTCCTCCCGTTCCGCCGCCGCGTGGCGATGCCCCTCGCGGATGCGGCGGGCGATTTCTCCCGTCTGCCGCGGCGGCGCCACCCGGCGTTCGAACTTCTCCGGATCGCGCCGCGCCTGGCGGCTGCGTCTTTCCAGCAGCTTCGTGAGCTGCTGGAGCACCCTCAGCACTCCCTCCGCATACCGGCCCTCCAGCCAATACGCATGCGCCCGGCTCAGGCAGAAAAACGTATCGTCCTCGCTCAAAAACGGATCCAGCAGATAGCCCCAGGTGAAGCCCGCCGCCTTCGACTCCGGGTCGATCGTCAGCAGGATCCCCGCCTCGTTCGGGCGGTCCAGAGGCACATCCTCGAACGCCGCCCGGTTCAGCAGCCAGAACCCGAACTGCCGCAGGTCCCCCCGCTGCCCCGGGGAGCCGGTGTAAACGGCGAAAAACAACTGCGGAAAGCGACGGCAGAAACGATTCATCGCCGTTTCCACCTTCCGCCTTTCGCCCCGCCGCATCAGCCCCGCCTGATCGGCCAGCCGCCTCAGCGCCACCTCGCCCTCGCCGAAGCGCCCGTCCAGCCCGCCGATGCCGAAGCCGCAATGCGGACACTCGCAGGCGCCACGGTGGATCACCTGCACGCAGCGGGGGCACTTCATCGGCATGGGGCAGACTACGGAACACGCCGTAGTTCGTCAAAATGAAATATCAATCCTGCCAAACAACCTTCCGTAACCGAAGAAGTCCGGAGTCGGGCATGCCTTTCCATTCGACGTTCGATGTTGGACGTTCGTTGCCCCCGCTACTCCTCGGGAAAACTCCGGCTCCGCGGACGCCGCTGCTGGAAACGCACGCGCCCGCCGTTCGCCTCGCGCAGCGGATCGAACACCGCATCCATGCCCACCGCCTTGATCTCGCATACCGTAGCGAGCAGCTCGCCGAGCCTCCCCTTCGGAAATCCTTTCTGTTTGAACCAGCACAGATACTCCAGCGGCAGATCGTGGATCGGCATGCCGGACGGAGGCACCGCCTGCGGGCCGTATTTGCCGAACGGCATCCGCATCCGCCCGATCTCGCCGAGCAGGTTGCGGAAATCCTCGCGGTCGGTCTCGCTCAAGACCCCCACCATGCAAAAACCCTGGTGGAAAGCAATCCTTGAACATGGCGCAAGCCGGGGGCATGCGCCACATTGACCGCCATATTGACTCTCCCGCTAAGATTGGGCGTGATCCCGCGCAGTGACCGCCGGGACGAACATCGACACCTGCCTGACCGCACGATGGCAGGAAATCCGCGGACGCTTCCCGGATCGCACGGCGATCATCGAAGGCGGAAAGGCATGGACTTTCGCCGACCTCGCCGCGGCGCTGGCGCATCAACCCCGGGCCGGCCGTCCCGTCATCGCCCGCGGCGGCGCGGTGGACATCGCCTTGGCCGTCCTGCGCGCCTGGCGCGACGGCCAGCCGGTCCTCCCGCTGGAAAAAGACGCCGCCGAACCCGCGCTCCCCGCCACCTTCCCGCAGCATACGGCCCACCTCAAACTCACCCCCGGCATCGAAAGCAAACCTCGGGCCGTCTTCTTCTCCGCTTCCCAGATCGCCGCGGACGCCGACCGCATCGCCGCCGCGATGAACCTGCGCCCGGAGACTCCCAACCTCGCCGCCGTCTCGCTGACGCACTCGTACGGCTTCTCCAGCATCATCCTGCCTCTGCTGCTCCATGGCGTCCCCGTCCATGCGGTCGAAGTCCCTTTCCCCCACCTCGTCGCGGAAGCCCTTGCCACACACGATGGCATGGTCATCCCCGCCGTCCCGTCGATGTGGCGGGCCTGGCACCGCTCCAGGATTCTCAACGGCGCCAAAATCACCCTCGCCATCTCCGCCGGAGCGCCGCTCTCTCTCGACCTCGAAAACGCCGTCTTCGAAAGCTGCGGGCTGAAACTCCACAACTTCTATGGCGCCAGCGAATGCGGCGGAATCTCCTTCGATGCCTCGCCCGCCCCCCGCCGGCATGCCGCCGATCTCGGCACGCCGTTGGATGGCGTCGCTGTGGAAATCCACGAATCCGGCCGCTGGCTCGTCACCAGCTCCTCCGTCGCCACTGGCTGCGAAACGACCCGCGAAGGCGAAATCCTCGGTGAAGGCCGCTACCTCACCCGCGACTCCGGCCGCATCGAAGGCGGACGCCTGATGCTCGAATGCAGCGGCGCCGACTCCATCAACGTTGCCGGCCGCAAGATCGGCCCGGCGAAAATCGAAGCCGCACTGATGGCCACCGGTCTCGTCTCGCGGGTGAAAGTCTTCGGCGTGCCGAGCGCCGACCCCGAGCGCGTCGAGGAAATCGCCGCGCTAATCTCCTTGAAGGACGCCCCCCTGGAAGCTCTCCGACACACCGCCACCGCCGCCCTGGCCGGCTGGGAGCTTCCCCGCCACTGGATCGCTGATCCCCCGGAAAGCGCATGGAAACTCCCCCGCGCCGAACTCAAGCGCCGCTTTCTCTCCCGCTGAGCATCACCTTCGCGGATGCAAGCAGGCGCTCCCCCACACCGGCCTCCCCGGAAATCTGCACCATCCCGCCCAGGCGTCCCTCCACCTCCGCGCGGATCGTCAGCGTCTCTCCCGGTCCTGCCGTGCCGAGGATTTTCGCCGCGCGGACTCCCGTGAGCAAAAGATCTTCCAGGGGTGGCACATTCGGATCGCACTGCGCCACCACGCCGCCAAGCTGCGCGATCGCCTCAATGAGAATCACACCCGGCACCAGCGGATTCCCCGGAAAATGCCCCGCCAGAAACGCCTCATCGCCGCGCACCAAATAGCGGCCGGTTGCGGATTTCCCCGGCTCGAGCGTCTCCAGCGCATCGACGAAACGAAAAGCGGCACCATGAGGCAGGGCGAAGAGAGGATCGCTCACGCGGGCATCCATCCTGCTGCCGGATGTGCTGACAAGCCTTCAAGCACCCTCCGGCGACGGAATTTTCCATCGACCCGCCCCCGCCGAAGCCGGTAGCATCGGTCCACCCTCCTCATGCCTCCGGTGCACGCCCAGCCTCTGCAAACCTTGCGCCATCCCCAGGCCGCCGCGTATCTGCGGCGTTGGTGGCGCTGGCCATGGGAAACCGTCGCGATTCTCGGCGGCCTGGCCTACTGGGGCGTTTTCGGCCTGCTTTTCACCGTGGTGTCGGTGCCGCTGATCCTCGCGCTCCCTCGTTCCACCGCCAAAAAACTCGGCCGCGGCATGCTGCACCGGGCATTCCGCGTCTTCGTCCGCTACCTGCGGGCGACCGACCTGGTCTATGCCGACCTCGCCTCCCTCGACGCTCTGAGGAACGAAAAAGACCCGGTCATCATCGCCCCCAACCACACCTCCCTGTGGGACGCCGTTTTCGTCATTTCCAAGCTTCAGCAGCCGATCTGCATCATGAAGGAGGCGGTCCTGAAAAATCCCTTTCTCGGCGGCGGCGCGCGGCTGGCCGGCTACATCCCCAACGGCTCTTCCTCCCGCATGATCCGGGACGCCGCCGGCGCCCTGCAAAAAGGCGGCCAGCTCCTGCTCTTTCCCGAAGGCACCCGCACCCGCCGCGAAGCCCGCTGGATCAACCCCCTGGGCGGCGGCTGCGCCCTGATCGCCCGCCGGGCCGGCGTGCCGGTGCGTCCGGTCTTCATCCGCAGTAACACCCGCTTCCTCGAAAAAGGCTGGCCGCTGTGGAAAAAACCCGAGTTCCCCATCCGTCTCAGCTTCGAACTCGGCGAGCCGGTCGTGCCCGGGGAGGACGAAAGCGCCCACGACTTCACCAGGCGCCTCGAAGAAATCTACGAGCGCAACCTCTCCCGCGCTCACAAGCTGCGCCGCCAGATCAGCCGGCCGGCGGATTGATGCTTCCGCAGCTTGAGGGCGTCGTCAGTGACCGGTAGTCGGCAACCCTCAACCGGACACTGGCCACTGACCATCGGCCACTCCGGAAATCCGGATTCCGCTTGTGACCCCGCCCGGCCCTCCCCTACTTTCCGCCCGCCGCGGAGGCAGCGCAGCCGCCGCCGCCGTCCCGCGTCCATGAAAGCCATCCTTGCCCTCGAAGACGGCCGCCTTTTCGAAGGTCGTGCCTTCGGTGCCTCCGGAGCCGCCACCGGGGAAATCTGCTTCAACACCTCGATGACCGGTTACCAGGAGGTCATCACCGACCCCTCCTACCGCGGCCAGATCGTCGCGATGACCTATCCGCAGATCGGCAACTACGGCATCAACCCCGAAGACGCCGAATCCGCCGCTCCCCACGTCCGTGGCTTTGTCATCGGCGAACTTTCCCCCGTCGCCTCGAACTGGCGCTCGCGCCAAAGCCTGGGCGACTACTTCTCAGGGCACGGCGTCCTCGGCATCGAGCACGTCGATACCCGCGCCCTCACCAAGCACCTCCGTTCCCGCGGCGCCATGCGCGCCTGCCTCACCACCGAACTTTCCTCCGAAGCCGCCATCGCCGCCGCCCAGGCATCTCCCTCGATGGAAGGCATGGACTACGTCCAGGAAGTTTCCACCGCCGACGGCTACCGCTGGGAGGCCGACTCGCGCCGCTTTACCCTGCCGAACGCCTCCACCGGCCACTTGGAGACCTGCCTTGAACTGCCGCCGGTCAAACACCGCATCGTCGCCTTCGACTTCGGCATCAAATGGAACATCCTCCGCCGCCTGCGCCAGGCCGGCTTCGAAGTGGACGTGGTGAACTCCCGCACCCCGGCCGCCGCGGTCCTCGCGAAAAATCCCGATGGCATCTTCCTCTCCAACGGCCCCGGCGACCCCGCTGCGCTCGGCTATATCCATGAGGAAATCAAGAAACTCATCGGCAGGAAACCGGTCTTCGGCATCTGCCTCGGCAACCAGATCCTGGGCCACGTCTTCGGCGGCAAGACCTACAAACTGAAATTCGGCCACCGCGGCGGCAATCAGCCGGTCAAGGATCTCCGCAGCGGCAAAATCTCCATCACTTCGCAGAACCACGGCTTCGCCGTCGACCCCGACTCCCTCCCCTCGAACGTCGAAGTCACCCACATCAACCTCAACGACGACACTGTCGAAGGCATCCGCCACAAGGACATGCCCGTCTTCTCCGTCCAGTACCACCCCGAAGCCGCCCCCGGTCCGCACGACGCGACCTACTTCTTCGAGGAATTCGCGGCGCTGATCGACTCCACCAAGTAGCCTCATTCCACGGATCACCGATCACTGGTCACTCTTTCATGAACACCATCGTCACCGGTCTCCAATGGGGAGACGAAGGAAAAGGCAAAATCGTCGATTACCTCACCGAAACCGCCGATGTCGTCGTCCGCGGCCAGGGCGGCAACAATGCCGGCCACACCGTCATCGCCCGCGGCACGAAGTACATCCTCCACCTGCTTCCCTCCGGCATCCTCTGGGACGGCAAGCTCAATGTCATCGGCAACGGCGTCGTCGTCGATCCCGTCGGCCTCGTCGCGGAAATCGAGCGGCTCGAAGGCCAGGGCGTCTCCATCACTCCGGACAAGCTGCTCATCTCCGACCGCGCCCACATCGTGCTCCCCCTGCACAAGGAACTCGACGCCGCTCGCGAAGCCGCCCTCGGCGACCGGAAGATCGGCACCACCAAGCGCGGCATCGGCCCCGCCTACGCCGACAAGATCAACCGCTGCGGGCTGCGGGCCGCCGATCTACTAGATGAAGCGTACTTCCGTGAAATGGTCGCCCACCGCACCGCAGAAGCCAATGAAACGCTCGCCAGATTCGGCCTGCCCACCTTCAACGCCCAAGAGCAGGCCGACGAAGTCCTCGTCGCCTTCGCCCGCCTTCGCCCCCACGTGACCAACACCATCCCGGTGCTCCACACTGCCTGGAAATCCGGCAAGACCATCCTCTTCGAAGGCGCGCAGGGCACCCTGCTCGACATCGACTTCGGCACCTATCCCTTCGTCACCTCGTCGAACACCACCTCCGGCGGCTCATGCACCGGTACCGGCCTGCCGCCCACCGCCATCCGGCAGGTCATCGGGGTCTGCAAGGCCTACACCACCCGGGTCGGTTCCGGTCCCTTCCCCACCGCCGATGAGGGCCTCTCGCAATACCTCCACGACCTCGGCCGCGAATTTGGCGCCACCACCGGCCGCCCGCGCGGCTGCGGCTGGCTCGATGCCGTGCTGCTGCGCCACGGCTGCATGGTCAACGGCGCCACCGGCCTCGCCGTCACCAACCTCGACGGCCTCGACAACTACGAGACTCTTCGTATTTGCACCGGCTACGACATCGACGGGACCGTCCACGAACTTCCCCCCGCAGACCGCCATGCCTGGGACCGCGCCGTGGCCGTCTACGAAGAACTCCCCGGCTGGCGGCAGGACACCACCGCCTGCACCGCCTACGACCGGCTTCCCGCCAACGCCAAAGCCTACCTCCGGCGTCTCAGCGACCTCTGCGGCACGCCGGTGAAATTCGTCGGCGTCGGCCCCGACCGCGCCCAAACGCTCGTCGTCTGAAGATATGAAACCGCGAATGGACGCGAACGGACGCGAATGGGTCTCCCGCGAAGGCTCCACTCCGGAACCATCCCCGCGCGGCGGCATATCATTTCGAATTCCCTTCATCCGGACTTCACATCATTCGCGTCCATTCGCGTCCATTCGCGGTTAAAACATGTCCTCAGCTCCCTCCATCCCCCGCCACATCGCCGTCATCATGGACGGCAACGGCCGTTGGGCGAAGGAACGCGGCCTGCCGCGCCGCGAAGGACACCGCGCCGGCGCCGAATCCGTCCGCGAATGCGTGGAAGCCTGCAAGGAACTCGGCGTGGAATATCTTACCCTCTACGCCTTCTCCTCCGAAAACTGGAACCGCCCCGCCGCCGAAGTCACCGCGCTGATGACCCTGCTCGAACGTTTCCTCGACGAAAAAGCCGGGGAACTCATGAAGCAGAACGTCCGTCTGCGGGCCATCGGCCACCTCGACCGCCTGCCGGACAAAACTCGCCGCAAGCTCGAAGCCGCCATCGCCCGCACCGCCGCGAACGACTCCCTCACCCTCGTTCTCGCCCTTTCCTACGGCTCCCGCGAGGAAATCGTCGAAGCCGCCCGCTCCCTCGCCGCCGCCGCCGTCGCGGGGAAGATCGACCCCGCCGCGATCGACGACGCCCTGTTTGCCTCCCGCCTCTACACCGCGGACCTCCCGGACCCCGACCTGCTCATCCGCACCTCCGGCGAACTGCGCGTCTCGAACTTCCTCCTCTGGCAGATCAGCTACGCCGAAATCGTCATCTTCAAAAAATACTGGCCCGATTTCGGCCAGTCCGACCTCTTCGAAGCGGTCAACGAATACTCCCGCCGCCACCGCCGCTTCGGCGGTCTGTGAGTTCAAGGAGCGCCGGCGTTCCGCCGGTGAATTCTTGTATCGCCGCTGAAATCCGCAACAATCGGAACCATGCAAGGGCTTCCGATCCGCCGCTGGAATCCCGGCTTCATCGCCAAGCGGTGGCGGCATCTGCTCTGGGCCGTGCCGCTGGCAGGCTTGATCGCGGGGCTTTCGTTCCATTTCATACAACTCTTCTCCCCCTCCGCCACGGGTGTCATCCAAATCCGGCCTCTGCCATCCTCCCCGCTCAATCCGGCTGCCGTGCTGCGCTCCGATCCGATTCTCTCCGCCACCGCCGCTTCACTCGATCTCCCCCGACAGTGGGATATGGATTCCCGGGCCTGTCAGACGAGGCTGCGCAGGATGATCCACATTACTCACATCCGGGGTACGGCACTGTTTGAAGTGCGGATCGCAGGCCGGAGCCGGACCGAATCCACGAAGATTTGGTACGAGCTGCTGAATCATACGAATGAACACTTCGCTGCGATACAACATGCAATGCTCGAAGCGAAGTTGGTCCCGATGCAGGCACAAGTGAAAGCTCTGGAGCAGGACCTCGAGGAAAAAAGGCGGAAGCTATCCGATTCGATCCAGACAGGGACTCTCGGTTCGCCTGCGGCACAAGCTCAGGAAATCGAGATTCTCCGCATGAAAGAAGAGTTCGAGGCGGCCCGAAAGGCATTTGAAGATGCAACTCTCAGGCTGATCTCGGAAACAATGGAATACAGGCTGATGGAGACCCCGGTCATCATCCACGAGGCTCCGGACGCTCCGCCACCCGCCAACCTTTGGAAAGCCCTGTGCTCGCCGGTCGTTCGCTCCGGTTTCGGAATCGCAGCAGGTATCGCCCTCTCCCCCATCCTCGCCTACCTCTTCGAACTGATCTTCTCGCGAAAGCGACCGGCGGAGACGATGATGCCCTTGAGTCCCTGACCCGCATTTGAGAACCCCAGGCCAAAGTTCTCGCGACACCAGCACACGGCCTTGCGTTCGTCCTTTCCTTTGACGATCGCCCGGCGGGCATCCAGTTTCCGAATCCCTTCCTTTCGAACGATGGCATTCTGGATGATGCCGGGCCGATGATTTCATCGGATTTCCTATTTCGGGTAAAATTCCATTGAAATTCCCCGTATACGGGACAGACTTTCTGCTTCATTTTCGTCAGAAATCCGCATTTTCAACCTCCTCTTCTGCCATGAACCGACCGGATTCCCCAAATTCCGAGACCGAAGCGGCCGCGCCTCCCGTGGCCCGCCGACCGAATCCGGGAGCGCCGATGGCCATCATGTTCGCCATTCTCCTCGCCGGCGGCTGGTGGATTTACACGGAATTCCAGCGCGAAATTCCCGAAACCGCGGCCAAACCGAAGCCCGCCGCGCCACAAGCCTCCGCCCCCGCTCTAGTTCAGGAAACGCCTGCGCCTGTCCCGTCCCCGGCCCCCGCCGCACCACAAAGCGCCAAGGCCGATCCCGTCGCGGCGGCCCCGCCCACTGTCGTGCCCGGGGCCGCTGAAACGGAGCCCGCTCTCGCGCCGCAGCCGCCGGAAAAAGAACCCGCCGCCGTCGCCCACTTCGCAGGGGAAGCCCCGCTCCCGCTCACCGGCATCGACGCCAACAAGACCGACGCGCTCGCCCGCGACAAGGAACTCCTCGCTAAAGCCGTCTCCGCAGGAGCCTGGGACGAATACCGCGGCCTGCTCACCGCTTCCCTCTCCGCGGTCATCGACCGGCTTCCCGCCGCCAAGGGCCGCGACCGCTTCGGCGAACTCTGGAAACAGCCTGCCTTTTACCAGGCTTTCCTCCGCTGGCAGATGCTCGAGCTTTTCCCCGCCTCCGCCATCCGCTCCAGCGAATACGCCGAACCCCTCCTCTCCTGGCTGCTCGTCAACGATGCCGCCATGGAGGAGGTGCTTCTCACCGTGAAGCCCGGCGACGACACCGCCAAGGTCATCGACCTGCTTTCGAAGGCCTGGTACGTCGACCCCGTCGTCGCCGAAAAATACTTCAACCTCGCCCTCGCCTGCGCCGTCGTCTTCGACCGCGAAGTGCGCATCCAGCACCCCGTCGGCGAAGACCGCTACGCCGAATCCCAGGCCATCGACGGGCTCGGCCGCTACCGCTGGTACGTCGACAAAAACGAAAAGGGCAGACTCGCCGCCCCCGTCCACCGCAGCACCGCGCGCGATCTCGTCTGGGTCGTCTGCGCCCCCGTCTCCGACAGCGAACTCGAATGGGCCGTCGCCCGCATGAGTCTCAACCGCAGCAAATGGGGCAACGCCTACGGCATGATCGAATACCTCATGGAGCGCGCCGTGAAGGGTCTCAACCCCTACAAGGAATACACCTTCTCCGAAATCCTCAAGGAGGGCGGCATCTGCGGCGACCAGTCGTATTTCTGCGTCAACACCGCCCGCGCCAACGGCATCCCCGCTGTGATCCTCGCCGGCGAAACCGACCTCGGCGGCCACGCCTGGGCAGCGCTCAAGGTGAAAAGCGACGAGTGGGACACCCATATCGGTCGCATCGGCGGCGTGTCGAACGGCGAAGGCTCCCACCCTCAGCTCGGCGGCCGCATCACCGAGCAGGAAATCTGGCTCTGGAACGACAGATCCCAGCAGAGCCCCGTCGCCACCCGCAACGTCTTCCGCCACCTCTGGCTCGCCCGCTTCCTCGAAAAGCAGGACCGCTTGCCGCTCGCCGAGGAAGCCGTGATTCTCGCCAACACCCTCGGCCCCGCCTTCACCGAAACCTGGCAGGCCCTCCACGACGTGCTGGCCACCAAAACCCGCGCCGCCGAAAATCCGGGCGCCAGGGACATCCTCCAGGCCTGGGCCGGTTTCGTCGCCGACATGCGCTCCGAATTCCGCGACAACCCGCGCATGGCCGCCCTCGCCGCCAAGGCCGAGAGCGAATACATCTTCCCCCACGCCCGCGAGGTCGACGCCCGCCGCGCCCTCATGCGCGAACGCCGCCGCATCGAGCGCAACGGCAGCGAGCAAAAGGATCTCATCGCCGACTCGCTCAAGCGCGAGGCGAGTCTGATCCGCCAAAACGGCGCGTCCGACGCCAACGAGCAGATCGCCCGCCTCTACTCCCGCTCCCTGCGCGAACACGGCAGCGGCATCACCGGCTTCAAGCGCATGTCCGAGGACTATTACTCGCTCGTCAAGAGCGATCCCGAATACAGCCGCAAGGCCGTCCGCGACATCGAGCTTGCCTTTACACGCGTCGTCGAAACCGGCACCAGGGAATGGTTTCGGGCGAATACCGAGACCTCCATCTACAAGATGATCTGCGCCTGGTACCGCGAAGTCGGCGAAACCGCCCGCGCCGATCGCCTCGAAAAGCGCTACCAGCGCATCCTCCGCGCCGCCGAGCGCGGGGCCTTGTAGGAAAGCCTGTCCGGCAAATGAACTTGAGCCGGCGCATGGAACGCACAGAAGCGCCAGACGGCGAAAGCCTACGATCGATGGTCGCGCGTTTGGGACCTCGCTCGCTACACCAATCGCACGATGGCGGAATGAGAGGAACCGGAGCGGCTGCAGGCAGCCGGGCAAAATCCGGCGCCCTATCCTTGATGTAATAAAAACCCGGGCATGCCGAAGTGGCTGAAAAGACATCCGTTTCCCGTCGAAGCCTTCTTCGATCAGGTGATTGCGCTGTCTTTCGCCTTTCCCTCCGGCCTCCTTCGCCCCCTCGTCCCGGAGCCGCTGGAGATCGACGAATACGATGGCCTCGGCTTCGTAACCGCCGCCCTGGTATGGACGCGCGGACTGCGTCCAGCGGGATTTCCCGCGTGGCTGGGGCAGGATTTCTTCCTCGCCGGCTACCGGATCTTCGTGCGGCTGCGCGATGACGATGGCAGGCGGCTGCGCGGCCTGAAAATCCTGCGCAGCGAGACAGACAGGACACGGATGGTCGTCGCGGGAAACCTGCTGACCTACTACAATTATCGTAAAATCGATCTGGCGGAGACGCCCGGCCGGGTGAAAACCTCGCTTCCCCACGGTGAAACCACCCTGGACATCGGCTTCAGCCCGGTGGCGGATCCGGAGCTTCCCGCGGGCTCGCCCTTTCCCGACTGGCGCACCGCGCGGCGTTTCGCGGGGCCGATGCCCTTCACCTTCGACGCGGAAGGAGGCGGCCGCTTCGTAGTCATCGAAGGCCGCCGGGCGGAGTGGACGCCGCAACCGCTGCATGTGACGGACTGGCGGATCGGGATGTTCCACGAAGCGCCTTTCAAGGAATGCGCGCCGGTCCTGGCGAACGCTTTCCGGGTGGAAAAAGTGCCCTATCGCTGGCAACGCGGCCGGGTGGTGACGCCGGGACAGGAGGTGGCGCATGACTGAGCGCGGCCCCTTCCAGGGCGTGGCGTCGATCGTCCGCTTCAACTGGCCCTACTACCTGGCCGCGGCGCTGGTGCTGGGAATGGGCGCCCTGGCGGTGTGCTTCGCTCCGCCGCTTTGGGCGAAAGGCGTGGCGCTCGCCGTGGTGGCGGGAGCCGTGTGGTTTCTTTTCGGATCGCTGGGCGTGTCGCACTGGGTATACGACCGCTCCGATCTATACCGGTGGCAATGGCTGGAGCGGGCGCTGGGCGGCATGGAGCCGCGGAGCGTCGTGATTTGTCATACCGGCTTCGACGAAGTTTCCGCGGTGCTGAAGCGTAGGTTTCCCGCGGCGCGCTGGCACGTGCTCGATCACTTCGATCCCGCGACGATGACCGAGGCGTCGATCCGCCGGGCGCGGAAGCTCCATCCTCCGGCGCAGGGCACCCTTGCAGCCGCCTTCGACGCCTGGCCCGATCTGGAAGCGGATGCGATCTTCGGCCTGCTGGCGATCCATGAACTGCGCCCGGTGGACGAGCGCGCGGCTTGGTTCGCGGAAGCCCGCCGCTGCCTGGCGCCCGGCGGGCGCGTGATCGTGGCCGAGCATCTGCGGGACATGGCGAACTTTGTCGCCTATGGTCCGGGCTTTCTCCATTTCCACTCTCCCGCGTCGTGGCGGGCATCGTGGGAGAAAGCCGGGCTGCGCCTCGCGGATTCCTTCCGCGTCACTCCCTTCGTCCGGATCTTCGTCCTGGAGGCGTGACCTTCACCGGCCCGCGGCGAAGTGATAGCGGGCGCTTTCCAGAATGCCGGCTGCGATTTCCGCGGCGTCGAGCCCCTGGGTTTCCACCGCGAGATGAGCCGTCTCGCGGTACCATGGGGTGCGCTGAGCGAGCAGGGTTTCGACTTTTTCGCGCGGGTTCTCCGTCTGGAGCAGCGGCCGGTCGCGGCTGCGGCCGGTGCGCTCCAGAATGACATCCACGGGCGCCTGCAGCCAGACCACGAAGCCGAGCTGCTGGAGCAGCTTGCGGTTCTGCTTCCGCCCGACGATGCCGCCGCCGGTGGCGACGATCCGCCGCGGGGCCTGCGGCGCGGCGAGTTCGTGGAGCACGGCGCTTTCCAACTGGCGGAAGAACCCTTCGCCACGGCGGGAGAAAATCGCGGTGACCGGCATGCCGGCTTTTTCTTCGATCAGATGATCGGTATCTACCAGCGGATAACCCAGCATCTGCTGGAGTTTGCGGCCGATGGTCGATTTCCCGCAGCCCATGAAACCGATGAGCACGATGTTTTTCGGCAGCGCTTCGTCGGAGGGCATGACCGGACCATAGCAGGTCGGGGCAGAGCGGGAAGATGCAAAAGATTCCGGCGGCGTGTCATCATGGATCTCCTTTGCGGGTTTTTCCCCCGCTCGTTCGCTTGAATTTTTCGGTGAAGGAATGCGTCCGGTTGATGGTATACTTTCCGCGCACCCCGATTCCGTCATGATTCGTTCGCTGCTACTGTTCCCGCTGTTGATCTCCGTCCTGCACGCCGGTGTCAGGATCGATCAGGACACCTTGGGCCAGCACCTCGGAGGCTGGAAGGTGAAGAAAAAATCCGCCGCCGACTACGCACTCTCCGGCGCGGAATACCGCACCTACAAGCCCGAGGTGAGCCCCACGCCGGAGGGCGGAATCTTCGTCTCGCTGCGCATCGACCACCGCCGCGGCTGGCTTGCCAGCGACGACCACGCGGTGCTGGAGGTGACGATCGACAAGGACGGGGCGATCGTCTCCGCCCAATCCAGCCTGGCCTTGCAGGGGCGCACCATTTCCAGCGACCTGATCCGCGCCGGCGGGGATGTCGGCAAGAGCGTGCCGGGGGTCGGTTCGGCCGTGAAGGTGGGGGCGGATCTGACGGCCGATCTTTCCGCGAAACTGCTGCGGGAGAAGATCGTGGAACCGGGACGGGTGAATTTCCCCGCCGCGGTTCGGCACAATTACAATCTCCTCTTCCAGTCCATCCGCACGACGCCGGAGGATTTCCAAGTGCCGCTGGACCCCTCGAAGTTGGAGAAAAAGCCCGATGCGAAACCTGCGCCGAAGCTCGATGTGAAAGGCGTGGGCGCAGCGACCGAGATCAAGAAATGACCTGCCGCACGACCGCGCGACCCGGCATGCCGATATGAGCGAGTGGTTGCCCCCCTGCCTGCGAATCGCCGGAGCCGGCCTCCTCCTGCTGGCCCTGCTGCATTTCCCCATCGCCCGGCGGCTGGGGTGGGGGAAGGACGCGGCGAAAATGTCGCGGCTGAACGCCACGGTCTTCCATGTTCATTCCTTTTTTATTTGCCTGGTGCTGGTGGCGATGGGCCTGCCCTGCCTGATCGAGCCGGGCGTGCTGCTGGAACCGAGCCGGGCCGCGGCCTGGGGCGCGTGGAGCCTCTGCGGCTTCTGGTCGGCGCGGCTGTGGTGCCAGTGGTTCGTCTACAAACCGGCATGGTGGCGCGGCCTGTGGTTCGAGACGGCGATGCACTGGTTCTTCTCCGCCGTGTGGGTTTTCCTCGCCGTGGTTTACGGCCTCTGCGGCGCTCTCCAGGCCGGATGGCTCCGATGAATTTTGCTGCCCCGGCCCGCCGCCTCTGCTGTAGGGGAAGGCATGAGAAACCTCTTTCCCGCCCTCTGCCTCCTTGCCGGAGCCTCCGCGCAAACCGTGCTCCTGCCCGAATGGATGAAAGATGACGCGGCGGCGCTGGCGGAAAAGCATCCGTCCCTGAAAGCCGGCTTCTACACGAATCCCGCCGATGCCCGCGAAAAGATCGCCGATGCCGAAGCCTACATCGGCCCGCTCGACGCGGCATTGCTGGAAGCCGGCGCGAAGCTCCGCTGGGTCCACTCGTACGGCGCGGGCATCGAGAAGTATACGGAGCTGCCGCGGATCAAGGACGGCGGCGTCACTTTGACCAATCTCAAGATCCATCAGGGTCCGGAGATCGCCGACCATGCCTTCGCGCTGCTGCTCCACCTCACGCGAAACATGGCCGCTTATCAAAAAGCCCAGGAGGAAAAGACCTGGGCGAGACCCGGCCCTCCGCCCTTGCCGCTGATCGAACTCCACGGGCGCACCATGCTCATCGTCGGCTACGGCGGCATCGGCACCCAGGTCGGCGAACGCGCGGCGGCCTTCGGCATGAAGGTACTGGCCGTGGACGAAAAGGACATCCCTCTCAGCCGTACCCTTGCCTACTGCGGCAAGCCGGATGAACTCGACGAACTGCTGCCCCAGGCCGATGTCGTGGTGAGCTGCGTGCCCCACACGCCGGCCAGCGAGAAAATGATCGGCGCCCCGCAATTCGCCGCGATGAAGGACGGCGCGTATTTCATCAACATCTCCCGCGGCAGGGTCGTCGACACCGCGGCGCTGGTGGAGGCGCTGCGGGGCGGGAAACTCGCCGGAGCCGGCCTCGACGTGGTCGATCCCGAACCGTTGCCGCGCGACAGCCCGCTGTGGGAAATGCCCAATGTCATCATCACCCCGCACATCGCCGGCGTGTCGGACGGTCGCCCCGGCCGCCAGCGCGAACTTCTGCTCGACAACCTCTCGCGCTTCGCCCGCGGCCTGCCCTTGAAAAACGTCACGGACCCATCCCGCGGGTATTGACCGGCGGGCCCCCCCCCGCCCGGCATCGAAGACCATCGGTCATTCGTCTGTGGTCTTCTTCTTCAGGAAGCCGAGGATCTTCGAAAAATCCACCGCCGGCTTCGCATCCGGCGCGGCCACCTGGAACACGATGCGCGAAGTCTTTCCCTCCGCCACCACGTTTGCGAGGTAGATTCCGGGTGGCAGCTTTTTCTTGTCGATCGTGGCGTCGAGTTTCACCTCGCTGACGTTCTGCGCGAAAATCACCGCCGCGGCCTGGCTTTCCTCCACCGTGCCGTCCTCCTTGCAGGGGAAAGCGTTGACGATGAGCATCGGCACCTCTTTCTCCAGCGCCAGCACGGCGTCGGCGGCGACCGGCTTGGAGACTTCGGCGAAGAGATCGTTGCCATCCTTCATCTCCGCCTTCACGCCGCCCAGCGTGATGTCGAAGGGATAGACGGACGAGCGTTCGTCCGCATGGAGCGGCGCGGCGAGGAGAATGGCAGCGGCAAGAAAGAGAGTCTTCATCCCATGCAGAAAAGCAGGCCCGGACCGGCTCGACAAGCCTGCCGCGCAGTCCTTAGCCTCCGCCCGTGTCCGGGAAAAACATCGTTTATTTTGACCTCGAAACGCAGAAGAGCTTCGGCGACGTGGGCGGGGCGGCCCACAAGGACAAGATGGGCGTCTCGGTGGCCGTGACCTACAGCACCGTCCGCGGCGGCTACCGGATTTACAGCGAGAGTGACATCAACGAGCTGGTGGACGAACTCGTCCGCGCGGATCTGGTCGTCGGCTGGAACCATGTCGAATTCGACTACCCGGTGCTTCAGGGCTACACCATCTACGACCTGCCGGCCCAGACCGTGAATCTCGACATGATGCTCGCGGTGCAGGAGACGCTCGGCTTCCGTCTCAAGCTCGACGCCGCCGCTTCCGCCTCGCTCGGCACCGGCAAATCCGCCGACGGTCTCGACGCCCTGAAATGGTGGCAGGACTACCGCAAGACCGGCGACATCGCCCCGCTGATGAGGATCGCGGAATACTGCGCCTTCGACGTGAAAGTCACCAAGTGCGTCCACGAATACGGCCTGGCGCACGGCCACCTGAAATACCACGACCGCGGCGGCAACCTTCAGGAAGTCGTCGTGAGCTGGTGAAGTGTCAGACGAAACCCATCAGCGCGAGCACCCGGAAGCCCGCGTAGAGGAACGCGACGATCAGGAGGACGATGAAAAGCTTGGCGCAAGCTTCGATCTGCGGACGGGTCATGGCGGGGGCGTTCTAGGGCGGGGATTTCGCCGCGCCAAGACGGAAATTGCATAGGGGAATGGCGCACCATTCCTCTACCACCTCCGTGATTCCCGTTTGCCTCGATGCCAACCGCCGGATGAAATGGGGAAAAGTTGAGCGAAGCTTCCGACAACCCCTACCGCCCGCCCGCCGTCCGGGAGACCACCGCCCCATCGGACGGGGCATGGCAGGTCTCGGGACGCGAGCTCCTTTTCCGCGACGGGGCGCGACTGCCCCCGGTCGATCTGTTCACCGGCGAAGTGAGTGACGATCTGGTGCCGTGCTCCCAGCAGTTCAAATCCACTTCGAATGCCAACGTCCGACACTTGCTCATCCTGCTGCCCGTCACCGCGGGCGTGATCTGGGTTATCGCCATCAGCGCTTGGCAGCCCGGGCTGATCCTGCTGTTTGTGGTCGCGGGGATACTGGCCCAGATTTTTATCTCGAATCAGGCCACCGCCGCACGCCTGCACTGGTTCACCCGCGCCGCCGCCGATAATCGCCGGCAGGGAAAACGCACCGTGGCCGCCGTTTTGAAGGTGGCCGGGTTTCTTGGGTTCTTCGGCTACCTGCTCTTCGACGATCCGATCGCCCTGATGGGCGTGATGGGCGGAGCCGCGATGCTTGCCGCCAGCGGAATCCTTCATAAGCACGCCTCCCCCCTGCGCCCCGGCGGTCTCCGCGACGGCTGGTTCGTGCTCCACGGCGTCCATCCCGGGGCCCTGCGCGAACTTGCCGCCCGCCGCCCCGCCGCCGCGGCGACATCCCCGGAGATGCGCCTGCGCAAGGTCCACGCCATTTACCTGTATCGCTCTCCCTTTTCCCTGTTGATCGCCCATCAATGGTGGAATCCCTTCCTGATTGTGATGATCGCGGTGATGAAGCTCCTCCGCTCGCCGAATCTCGTCCGCGATCAGTTCGCCCCTTCGGAAGCGGAAGGCATCCGCGAAGAAGACTGCGATCCCGACCTGCGCGAAATGGCCGCCGCTACCCGCAGGGAACCGGATTTCGTCTCATGGTCCCTGGCCCATGCCAGCCGTCTGGATACCCCGGCGGGCGATCACCGCACGGACTGTCTCGTTTTCCTGAGTCCCGACCGCGTCCATTCGCTGACCCTCGCGCTTTCCCGTTTCGCCTCCGCGCAGATTTCGCGGCGCGTTCCGGAAAAGACGTTCCGCACTTGGCTCGACGACTGCACTGTGTTGCTCACCACCGATGCCGCGATGCTGCGGCCGTTTCCGGGCGCATTGAACGCGCGCCGCGTCCGGGAGCCGCTGCGCGAACTCTACGCCGCTCACATCGCCCGCCTTGGAGGGCTGTCGCCGCAGCCGCTTGCGGATCACGACGATCTGCTCGCCCGCCTGCGCCGGGAGGGCGAGGAACGGAGGGCCGTTCTCGAAAGCGCCGGACTCTACGGCCCGCTGCGCGAAGAGGAGTTTCCGGTGCTCTCCGCCACCGGAAAATTCCCGCAGTGAAATCCTTGACACCTGCCCTTCGCCTCGGCTTTCTTCCCGCCCGCGCCGCAAGGCGAAACACCAAGCACCCGTAGCTCAATTGGATAGAGCGTCTGACTACGGATCAGAAGGTTAGGAGTTCGAGTCTCTTCGGGTGTGCCACTTTTAAAGCCCTGCAAGTTCCTGGTTTGCAGGGTTTTTTGCTGGAGGCGGCATTTCGGCTCCACTGCGCCGGTCGATCATGCCCTTGACGTCCGGGTTCGATCCGAACCGCCCCGATCGGAGAGGCTCCTGATGTCCCGCAGCGGCGGAGCGCCGAACAGGCGGCTGTATTCCCGGCTGAACTGCGAGGGGCTTTCATAGCCAACCTCGAAGGCGGCGGTGGCGGCATCCAGATGTTCGGCGAGCATCAGCCGCCTCGCTTCGTTCAGGCGCAGGCGCTTCTGAAACTGCAGCGGACTCAGCGCGGTCAGCGAGCGGAAGTGATGGTGCAGGGTTGACACACTCATGCCCGTCCGGCTGGCGAGGTCTTCCACACGAAGCTTCTCAGAAAGATTGGCTTTGATCCATTCGATCGCCCGGGAAAGCTGGTGCGTGGGACTGCCCCCGGTCGCGATCTGCCGGATCTTCGGGCCGCACTCCGTCATCAGCAGCCGGAAAAGAATCTCCTTTTGAATCAATGGCGAGAGCGCCGGGATGAACTCCGGTTCCGCCAGCAGATCGATCCATCGCCCGATGGCGCCAAGCAGCGGCCTGGAAAGCGTACCGAACTCGATCGCCCGACCCGCCGTTCCGGTCTTCACGGGTGGCAATGAGCTGTCCATGACGAGCTGGGCGATCTGCATCCTGTCCAGCTTGAGCACCATGCCCACGTAGGGTTCCGAGGCGCTGGCTTCCAGGATCTGGGCGATCACCGGCAGATCGATCGAGGTGACGAAAAAGCGGTTCGCATCGTACACATGCTCGCTGTCGCCGAGGATCACGCGCTTCACGCCTTGCAGGATCAGACAGACGCTTGGCTCCAGCAGGTAGCCCGTCGGATCCGTGGGCGCGTCGAAGCGATAGAACGTCAGATTGGGTATCCCGCTGGCGAACTCACCCTCATCGCTGATCCGGTCGATGAGACGCTTCGCCAGGTCCTTCATGGATTCGCTGATCCAAGCGGCGGTTTCCGATGCTTCGCTCCCGCCGCTTGCCAAAAGTTTGCCCATTGCCGCTTCGGAACCATCCTGGGAACGGCCCGCCCCACCGACAACACCAATTCCAGCCGCCCGGAGAATCAGGCAAGAATCGGGCAGGATCCGTCTACCCGGTTTTCCCCTCATCGTGTAGCTTCGGGTCCTGGAAAATCCCTGGAGCCGGACACGACGGATTCCCAACCCGTGCGGGCTCACTCATTTCATCCAACCAAACCGAATATCATGAGCAGAATACCCAAAGAGCGAATGGAAAAGGCCCTGGAACAACTCAAGACCATTTCCGAAGAGGATTACGCGAAGGTCAAAGGGCTGGCCGCCATCGTCAAACCGCTCCGGAGCGTCCTTCATAAGACGCCTGACGATTACGGAATGACGGGATGGCGGGACATCTATTTCCCCTCCGATGACGGCGTGCCCCTGGAAGGCTGGTACATCCCGGCCAAGGGAGGGGAAAGCGACAAGCTGATCATCTTCAACCATGCCCTGCCGATGTGCAGGGCGGGCTTCCCCGGCCATCTGGGCGCGCCCTGGAGCAGCTTCGATGCGGTGGAAATCGACTTCGTGATCCAGATGAAGCATCTGACGGATGCCGGATACAACGTGCTGGCCTACGACATCCGGAACCACGGCAACAGCGGCGCCGCGAACGGCGGTCTCAGCGGCATCGGCCGGTGGGAGTGGCGCGACTGCGTGGGTGCGAAGAAGTATGTGGACAGCCACCCCGACCTCGGAAAAATGAAAGTGGGGCTTTACAGCCAGTGCATGGGCGCCAACTCGCAATACGAGGCCATCTACCGGCGGTCGGACCTGTTCGAAAACGTCCTGTGCCTGTGCAGCCCGATGGCGGTTTCCATGGGCGCGATCTTCGACGCGTTTTCCGAACTCCAGGGGATTCGCCAGTATCAGGAACTCATCGATCTCGAGCTGCTGAAAATGGGAGCCTTCGTGGCCGCCGAAATGACGCCCCACCTTTGGGCTCCGGGCGTGAAGATGCCGGTGCTCATGGTCCAGCTGCTGGAGGACGAATGGACGAGAAACCCCGAAGACGCGCAGAAGACCTTCGATCTGCTCGGCAGCACGGAGAAGGAGCTGTTCTGGATCAGGGACACGAAGAAGCGCTTCAGGGACGGCTACAACCACTTCGGCCGCCACCCCGAGAAGGTTCTCTCGTTTTTCGCCGAGTACATGAAGTGAAACCCCACCGCTTCAGGGATCCTCCGTTCCGGGAATCTCGAGCGGCGTTTCCTGCAGGATCATGTGCTCCTGACCGAGGGTTTTGGCGCGTTCGGCGGCTTCCTTCGAGCCGGGGCTGCCGAGGGCGGCGTGCTTGTTGGCGACGGCGATGGCGGCCTCCCAGCGGCCGTCGGCTTCGAGCATGCGGCGGGCGTTGATCCCGCAGTTGTCGACCCATTTCCATTCCTCGACCGGGATGCGGGCGGCGGCTTCGAGGACGGAGTAATAGGCGTCGAATGCTTCGCCCGCGCGGTGCTGCTGCGAGGGGCTGGCGCCGGCGATGTGTTCGAGCACGACGCCGCGGAGGTAGTCGATCTGGAAACGCCGCGAGGAATCGGCGGGCAGACCCTTGAGCAGTTCGTCATAGTGGGCGAGGGCGCGTTCGAGGCCGGAAAGGTTGTTGCCCGCCCGGGCGGAGAGCGCGTCGCCGATGAGGAGGCCGGCGGTGAGGCGGAGCGGATCGTCCGTTTTCATCGACTTGAACCAGGGTTCGAGTCCTTCGACGGCCTGCGCGAACTGGCGGAGCTTGATCTGGACGGAGGCTTTTTCCAGCCGGGCGATGCCGGAAAGCGGGGACTTCAGCGCGATGAGGCGGTCGTAGAGGGCGAGGCTTTCGAGGCGGGCCTGGCTGGTCGCGCCATGAGAGGCGGCCTGGGCGGCGAGCAGGAGCGCGGGAGCGGCCAGCGGGCCGCCGGGCGCGGCGTCGGCGAGTTGTTTCAGGGCGATGTGGGCGTCGTTGAAGTCGCGGTTCTGAAAGCGGGCGAGGCCGAGTTCGAACTGGATTTCCGGCAGCCGGGGGGCGTCCGGGTGGTCGGCGATGAAGCCGGCGGCGAGCGCCGCGGCATCCGCCCAACGGGAGGCAAGGCCGGCGGCGCGGATGTGCGCGAGGGCAAGGGAATCGGAGGGAAGGGTGGCGTCTTCGGGGATGCTTTCGAGCTGTGCGCGGGCGTGGGCCAGGTCGGGGGGGAGGGCTTCCAGTGCGGCGTGGGAGGCGGCGAGGCGGGCTTCGGGCAGGCGCGGGTGGTCCGGGTGGGTGAGGATGAAATGGTCGAGGGCGGAGAGGGCGGAGGGATCGCGGTGCGAGGCGAGGTAGAGGGATCTTTCCAGTTCGAGGTCGGCGGCGAGGCGCGGGTCGGCGGGCTCGCGGGCGAGGGCGTCGAAGGCGGCGGCTTGTCCGCCTGCGAGCAGGGCGGCGGCGGCGTTGCGCAGGGCAGTGTCGCGCGGGCCGTCGTCGAGCAGTTCCGCGGCCTGGTCGAGCGGTTCGGCAGCGGCGGCGAAATCGCCCGCGTCGAAGGCGGCGCGGGCGGAGGTGAGCAGGGCGGCGGCGCGCAGGGAGGCGAGGGCGGGCGATTCGCCCGGAAGTTCCGCGAGCGCGGCAAGGGAGGTGGCGGCCTGTTCCCTGCGGCCGTCGGCGAGGTCCCAGCGGGCGGTGTCGAGCAGGGCGCGGGCGGCGAGCGGGTGTCGCGGCGCTTCGGCGCGAAGGCGGGTCAGCCAGCGGCGGGCATCGGCCCTGGAAGTGGCGGAATTTTCGCGGCGGAGAGCGAGGGCGTGGTGATAGATCGCCTGGATGGAGAACTCGTCCAGGGCGGGGGCCGGGGCCGGACGGACGGAGGCGGAGCCGTTTTCGGTGGAGAGGCCCGAGGGCGCGCGCGCGGTGGGGGCCGGCAGCCATTGGGCGAGGCGGGTGAGGATCGGGTCGTTGGGCGCGGGCTGGCCGGGGAGGCAATCGAGCAGGAGGCCGAAGGCGGTCTGGAGTTCGGAGGAGACGCGGTTTTGCTGGAGGAAGGCGAGCAGGCCGTCGGCGGCGGCGGACGGATCGCCCGCGGCGAGCCGCGCTTTGGCGAGTCCGATGTGGGCGGCGTGGCGCTGGCCGGCGGGGATGTCGTCGCGATGGAGCAGGGCGGCGAAGAGATCGGCGGCGGCAACGGGCTCGTCCTGCGCCAGCAGGGCCTGGGCGCGGAGGTTCAGGGCTTCCGCGGCTTCGGGACCGACGAGTTGGCTTTCGGCGGGGAGAATGGCGAGCGCTTCGCCGGATTTGCCGGCGGCGAGGTGAAGGGCGGCACTGCGCAGACGGGCCTTGCGGCTGATGGCGGGATTCCTGTCCTTGGTCAAAGCGACCAGGGATTGGATCGCTCCCGGGATGTCGCCAAGGGCCTGCTGAAGGGCGGCGCGGGTGAAGATGGCCTCGATGCGGTGCGGCGCGGCGGCAACGGTGGCTTTTTCGTC
This sequence comes from Haloferula sp., assembly GCA_037190465.1. Classification (GTDB taxonomy): domain Bacteria; phylum Verrucomicrobiota; class Verrucomicrobiia; order Verrucomicrobiales; family Akkermansiaceae; genus Haloferula. The sequence goes on from JBBCJF010000010.1 coordinate 65,416, forward strand.
GAGCAGGGCGAGGGCTTCTCCGAAACGTCCGCCGGCGGCAAGCGCCTGGGCTTGCCAGAAGGCGAGGGCGGGGTGGCCGGCGAGCGCCGGGTCGGTCAGGATTTTCGAGGCGGCTTCGCTGTCGCCGGCGCGGATGCGGCTTTCGGCGAGTTTCAGGAAGATGGCGCGCCGGCCGGCATCGTCGAGCTCCGGGGTGGCGAGGGCGGTTTCGAAGCGTGCGGCGGCAACTTCCCAGAGGCGGGAGCCTAGGGCGTCGAGCCCGTCGCGGAAGGCGGGGATGTTTTCGGGCTTCGGCGGCGCGCCGTGGGCAAGCACCGCCACGAGGGGAAGGGCGAGCGCGGTGCGGCGGAGCATGGCCGAGTCTAGCGCGGAGGTGTCGAACGCGGAAGCCGGAAGTCGGAACGTGGAATGATTCCGTTTTGGTTTTTCATTCCGCGATCGCCCTTCCGCGTTCCGCGTTGAGCAGGCGCCGGAGTTCGGCGGTGTCGCTGCCGAGCAGGGAGGCGGCTTCCTTCAGGTCGCCGTCCTGGCGTTCGAGGGCGCGGGAGGCGAGTTCCCGGAGGACCCAGGAAAGGGTGTGGGTCCCGACGGGTGCGGCGTCGATCAACTGGTCGAAGGTTCCTTTCAGTCCGCCGCGGAGGTTTCCCGGCGCGGCGGCAAGGGGGATGTCGGCGGGCAGCAGGACGGTGGAGGAGGCCAGCGCGCAGGCGCGGGCGATGGTGTTTTCGAGTTCGCGGACGTTGCCGGGCCAGCGGTGGCCTTGCAGCAGGCCGATCGCCTCGCCGGAGAGGCGGATGCGCGCCATGCCGTTCTTTTTGGTGATGCGCTGGAGGAAGAATTCGGCGAGCAGAGGGATGTCCTCGGGCCGTTCGCGCAGCGGGGGCAGGCGGATTTCGACGACGTTGAGGCGGTAGTAGAGGTCTTCGCGGAAGCGGCCGGCGGCGACTTCGTTGGCGAGGACTTTGTTGGTGGCGGCGACGATGCGGACGTCGGCGCTGAGGGTCTCGTTCGAGCCGACGCGGGAGAAGGTACCGTCCTGGAGGACACGCAGGAGCTTCACTTGGACGGACAGCGGCATGTCGCCGATTTCGTCGAGGAAGAGAGTACCGCCGTCGGCCTGCTCGAAGCGCCCGGCGCGGCGGGCGATGGCTCCGGTGAAGGAACCCTTCTCATGGCCGAAGAGTTCGCTTTCGAGGAGGTTTTCGGGAATGGCGCCGCAGTTGATGGCGAGGAGTTCCTGCTGGCGGCGCGGGGAGTATTCGTGGACGGCCTTGGCAACGAGTTCCTTGCCGGTGCCGCTTTCGCCGGTGACGAGCACGGGTGCGTCGGAGCGGGCGACGCGGCCGACGATTTTGAAAACGTCCTGCAGGGCCCGGGAGACGCCGATGATTTTGACGCGGCCGTCGAGCGTCGGCAGTTCGGCCGCCGGTTGTTCGGCGGAGCGGCGGTCCTCGACGATTTGCAGCGCGCTTTCCACGACGGGGCGGAGTTCGAAGGGCAGCGCTTCCTTGCGAAGCACGTCGTGTGCCCCGCGCTGGGTCGCCTCGATGACCTGGCCGGTGCTGGGGAAGCCGGCGGTGAGAACGACGAGCGTGGTGGGGGAAGTCTGGCGGATGCGGGAGAGAAGCTCCAGGCCGTCGTAGGGTTGGAGGGCGATGTCGGCGATGACGAGGTGGACTTCGGTTTTCTCGACAACCTTGGCGGCGTTGTCGGCGTGATCGCAGCGCAGGATGCGCACGTCCGGCGCGGTGAGATGCTTCGTCGCCCAATCGAGGAAATCGTGGTCCTGATCGACGAGCAGGATGGTCTGTTCCGGTGGGCTGTCGGACATTTCGCGGCCGGAGGATTGCTTGAATGCCCGCACCGTGCAAGCAGCGGGTGCGTCAAGGCCCGTGGGTGGCACCGTGGATTGCGGCAGTTCCGGTTTGACAGCGCGCCGCAACGCCGGAGCGTGAAGCCATCTTTTTCCCGGCCCACTCCAATGAGTTTGCCGGCGCCGGACGAGGCTTGGGTCTTGTCAAGGGACCCCGTGACTGGGAGATTCGACCATTGCCATAGCTGATTTTGACAGCTTTGGAATCTGTAAAGGCATCTTTGCTTCGTAAACGAACGAGAGGTCTTGCAGGTCCTCTCAGCTAAAATCCACGATTCGCGTCACAGAAAACCCAAAAACAATGAATTCGCGCCTTTTCCTCTGGTCCATTGTCGCCGCGCTTGCGGGCTTTCTGTTCGGTTTCGACACCGTGGTGATTTCCGGCGCGGAGCAGGCGATCCAGTCGCTCTGGAACCTCTCGCCTGTCATGCATGGCATCGTGATGGGTTCCGCGCTCTACGGCACGGTGGTCGGCGCGATCATGGGCGGCTGGCCGACCGACCGGTGGGGCCGCCGGAAGACGCTGCTTTGGATCGGGGTCCTCTACTTCGTCTCCGCGGTGTGGTCGGCCTTCGCGACCGACGCGTGGTCGTTCAGCATCGCGCGTTTCATCGGCGGGGTAGGGGTGGGGGTTTCGACCGTGGCGGCGCCGCTTTACATTTCGGAGATTGCTCCGCCGGAACGGCGCGGGAGGCTGGCCGGGATGTTCCAGTTCAACATTGTCTTCGGTATCCTCATCGCTTTTTTCTCGAACTGGCTGCTCCGCAATCTCGGCGACCATTCCTGGCGCTGGATGATGGGTGTGGAGGCGTTTCCCGCCCTGGTCTACGCGCTGGCCTGTTTCGCCATCCCGGAAAGCCCGCGCTGGCTGCTCACGCGCGGGCGCGCTGCCGAGGCGAAGCGCATTCTAGGGGCGATCCATCCCGGAAAATCGGCGCAGGAGATCGATCACATCACCGAAGCCATCCGGGCGACCCCGCATGAGACGGATGCGCGCCGCCCGAGCCTGTGGAGCGCCGGTCTGCGGCGGCCGGTCCTGCTCGCCTTCTTCATCGCCTTCTTCAACCAGCTCTCGGGCATCAACGCGATTCTCTACTTCGCCCCGCGCATCTTCGGGCTCACGGGCAGTGAGAACGCCTTCGCGCAATCCATCGGTATCGGTGTGACGAATCTCGTATTCACTTTCGTCGGCCTCTGGCTCATCGACCGTCTCGGGCGCCGCACGCTGCTCTACATCGGCTCGTTCGGCTACATCCTGTCGCTCGGCTTGTGCGCGGTGGCGTTCTACACATGGGCGCCGCAGTTCCGGGCCGCTTCCGCGGCCGTCGATGTGAAAGCGGCGGTCGATTCGCTCGCCACCGCGAATCCCGCGCGCGTCGCCGCCTTGCAGGACAATCTTGCGAAAACGAAAGAAGCGCTGGCCGCCGCGACGGCCCATGCGAAGTCGGGCGCGCAGCCGGTGACCTTCGCCCCCGATGCGGCCCCCGCCGCTGTCAAGGCCACCGCGGATGAAGCGCTTTCGCAGGCATCGGAGGCCGCGGGCTCCGGCGGCATCGTCGTCCTGATCTGCATCTTCGCCTTCATCGCGGCCCACGCCGTCGGCCAGGGTGCGGTCATCTGGGTGTTCATCTCGGAGATCTTCCCCGACCGCTGCCGCGCCGCGGGGCAGGCGCTGGGCAGCGCGACACACTGGGTTTTCGCCGCGGCGCTCACGACGGTCTTCCCGGTCATGATGGCCCTGCTCGCGCCGGGCACGGTGTTCCTGTTCTTCACCGGCATGATGGTTCTGCAACTCATCTGGGTGAAGTTCATGGTGCCCGAGACCAAGGGCATCCCGCTGGAGGAAATGCAAAACCGGCTCGGCATTTCATGAAGCTCAAGAAAAGCATCGCTGCCGCCGCTCTGCTGCTTCTCGCAGGCGCACCGGATTCCCGGGCATCGGAGGTTCTTTCCTATCGGGAGGTCGTCGGGCGGCTCACGGGCATGGAGAGGCTCGCGTCGCCGGTCGTGACGGGGGAGAGGTCTGGAGCTTCGACCAGCCACGACCGCAGATCGGTCTACGATCCGGCGAGCGATACCTACCGGAACTGGTCCGCGAACGACGATGGCGGCGGCAGCATCCGGCGCGAGGGCGACGGAGTGGTCATGGTGGACGTCCAGGGGCCGGGCGCGCTCTGGCGCGTATGGTCGGCCCGTCCCGAAGGGGGGCATATCCGAATCTATCTCGATGGGAGCGACACGCCGGCGGTGGACAAGCCGTTCCGGGATTTCTTCAACGACTGCGAGGCGGAGTATCCCGGTCTGGCGATGACGCTCTCCCGAGGGAGAAACACGTTCGTGCCCGTCACCTTCGCCAAGTCGTGCAAAGTCGTGCTGCAGGATGGTTGGGGCGCATACTTCCACGCCACGCATACCCTGTTTCCCGAAGGCACGAAAGTTGAGCCATTTCCCGGTTTCACGCCGGAAGTCGTGTCCGTGCTCAAGCGGGCGAGCGATTCGTGGAGCCGGCGGGGGAGCAGCCCCTACCCGGAGGCGGAGACGTCCCGCAAGGCGGAGACGATCGAGATCGCGCCGGGAGAGAAGCGCGAGATCGCCATCGACGGTGCGGGCGCGGTGCGCGCGCTGAAAGTGAAGCCGCTCGGGCTGCCGGAAGACCGCATCCGGCAGGAAGACATCCTCCGCGAGCTGGTTCTCTCCCTTTCCTGGGACGGTGAAGGCAAGCCGAGCGTGTGGGCGCCGCTGGGCGATTTCTTCGGGACTTCACCGGGGATCAATCCCTTCAAGACGCGCCCGATGGGATGCGTGGACGGCGAGTTCTATTCGTATTGGTACATGCCCTACTCGGACGGCATGCGGCTCGCGATCGGCAACGACGGCGACGAGCCGCGAAAGGTCGCGGTCGAGCTCGAAACGGTGGCGCTCGAAGCGAAGGTCGCGGCCGGGCTGCTCCGCTTCTGCGCCGCATGGCACGGCGACGATTTCACCGGGCTCGATGCGCCCCGTTTCGTTCACCGCCGCGGCGACCGCTGGCCCGACTGGCCGCTGCTGGTCGTGCAGGGCCGGGGGCGCTACGTGGGAATGTCCCTGCATGTGTGGAAATTCGGCGGATGGTGGGGCGAAGGCGACGAAAAGTTCTTCGTGGATGGAGAAGCGTTTCCCTCGACGATCGGCACCGGCAGCGAGGATTACATCGGCTATGCCTGGGCTGCCGATCCGCCTTTCGTGACCTTCGACAGCGCTTCGGCGGCGTGCTCGAGGATCCGCCCCGATGCCCAGGAGGACACTTCGGTCTGCCGTTTCCATCTCTGCGACGACGTTCCGTTCGAGAGCGGCTTTCAGGGGTTCATCGAGGTGATGCCGAACCGCGATTGCCGGCCGGCGCTCTATGACACCTGCGTTTATTGGTACCGTGAAAAGGGTGCGGAGAATCCTTACCCCGAGGTGTTGATCGATCAACGCCGTCACCTGCGGCCATCACGCGAAATGAGGCATGCGATGCCGGTGACCTTCGAATCCACCAAACCGAAGCCGGGGACGATCGAGGGCGAGGGCATGAAGGTCCTGCTCGCCGGCTCCGGCCGCCACTGGGTCCAGGACATGGGGAATTTTCCCGACGGCATCTGGAGCGGCGACGCCCAGCTCGTCTGGACCGATGCCACGCTCGGCGACGAGATCGAAATCGAATTCTTCCTCGATGAAGGGGGGCGCTTCGATCTCCACGCCGCTTTCACGAAGGCCGCGGACTATGGTGTGTTTCTGCTGTCCGTGGACGGCCGGCCACTCGACCGGCGCTTCGACTTTTTCGATGAAAAGGTGACCACCACCGGCGAAATCCCGCTGGGCGCTTTCGACCTTTCCGCCGGCCGGCATGTCCTGTCCGCAAAAGCCATCGGCCAGAATCCGAAGGTGAAGGCCGGGTCGACGGGGGGGTATTTGTTCGGACTGGACTATCTGCGAACGGAAGCGGCGGCAAAATGACCATCGCAGAAACCATCTTTTTCTCCGGCCTATCATCATGAGCGTCATGCACCCATCCATCGTCGGCGCCATCGAGGCGGGGGGGACGAAGTTCGTGTGCGCCGTGGGCACCGGACCGGGTGCGGGGATTCTGGAGCGAACCCAGTTTCCCAGCGGTGACGATCCGGCGCGGCTGATGCGCGAGGTCGTGGAATGGTTTGCGGCCCAACAGGACAGGCACGGCCCGCTGACGGCGCTGGGCCTGGCCTCGTTCGGACCGGTGGATCTCGACGAGCGCTCGGCGACCCACGGGTTCATCACGACGACGCCGAAGCCGGGCTGGCGGAATGCCGATATCCTCGGTTCTCTGCGCCGGGCTTTTCCGGGCGTGCCGGCGGGCTTCGATACGGACGTGAACGGCGCGGCTCTGGGCGAGGCGCGCTGGGGTGCGGCGCTCGGGCTGGAGGATTTCGTCTATGTGACCGCGGGCACGGGGATCGGCGGCGGCGGGATGGTGCGCGGGAGCCTGCTGCACGGGATGACCCACCCGGAAATGGGCCACATGGGGCTGCCCTGTCTTCCCGGAGACGATTTCGAGGGCGCGTGTCCGTTTCATGGGCGGTGCTGGGAAGGCTTGTGCTCAGGCCCGGCCATCGCGAGGCGCGCCGGCATGCCGGCAGAATCGCTGCCGCCCGAACACCCGGTCTGGGACCTGACCATCCGCTACATGGCCCACGCGCTCGTGAATCTCACCTGTGTCCTCTCGCCGCGCCGGATCATCCTCGGCGGCAGCGTGCGCAAAGCCGGCCGCCTCGGCGAAGCGGCTTTCTTCGCAAGGTTGCGCGCCGCGTTCCGCGAAATCCTGGCCGGCTACATCGCCTCGCCCGCTCTGAACGAAAGCGGCATCGAGGACTACATTGTCCCGCCCGTGCTCGGAGATGAAGCGGGCGTTTGCGGCGCCATCGCTCTCGCGCAAACCGCGGCGGAAAATTTCGCACAGGAGCGATCCCACCGCGGATCGGTCCGGGCATCCGCCGGCGGATTCTGAATCCTGAAACCAAGCAACGAACTCATGAACACCCTGCTCAAAACCATTGCCATTTGTACCACGCTCGCCCCGCGGGCATTCGCCGAAACCGATATCGTGATCGCCGATTTCGAAGGAGACTCCTATGCGCCGTGGACGGCGACGGGCGAGGCATTCGGCCCGGGGCCGGCGCGCGGCGCGCTGCCGGGCCAGATGTCGGTGACAGGCTTTCTCGGCAAGGGGCTCGTGAACACGTTTTACAACGGCGACGGCTCGACGGGCACGCTCGTCTCGCCCGAATTCCGCATCGAGCGCAAGTTCATCGCCTTCCTCATCGGCGGCGGGAAGAACCAGGAAAAGCTCGCGCTGCAACTGCTCGTGGACGGCAAGGTCGTAAGGAGCGCGACAGGGGAGAACGACCGGCCCGGCGGAAGCGAGGAACTCGCCCAGGAATCATGGGACGTGTCCGAGTTCGCGGGAAAAACGGCGGTGCTGCGGATCGTCGACGACGCGACGGGCGGCTGGGGACACATCAACGTGGACCACATCGTCCAGACCGACACGAGGCCGAAGGGCTTCCTGCACGACGTGGAGCGCGAATTCGCCGCGACGACCCGCTACCTGCACATCCCCATCAAAAACGGAGCGCCGCAGCGCGTGGTCACCCTGCTCGTCGACGGCAAGCCGGTGGTGCGGAACGACATCGAACTCGCCGACGCCGACGCGGACTGGTGGGCTCCGATGGACATAGGTGCCTGGCGCGGGAAAACCCTCACCCTGCGCGTGAACAAGCTGCACGAGGATTCCAAGGCCCTCGCTTCCATCGAAGCGGGCGACACCCTCAAGAACGCCGACGACCTTTACCGCGAGCCGATGCGCGGGCAGTTCCACTTCTCGCCGAAGCGCGGCTGGAACAACGACCCGAACGGCATGGTTTACTACAACGGAGAGTATCACCTCTTCTTCCAGCACAATCCCTACGGCTGGGGCTGGGGGAACATGCACTGGGGCCACGCGGTCAGCAAAGATCTGGTCCACTGGGAGGAACTCGGCGTCAAGCTGCTGCCCGATGAGATGGGGCCGATGTTCAGCGGCGGCGCGATCGTGGACTGGAACAACACGAGCGGCTTCGGCAAGGACGGCAAGCCGCCGATGGTGCTCTTCTACACCGCCGCGGGAAATCCCACCGTGCAAGGTTTGGCCTACAGCACCGACGGCCGCCATTTCACCAAGTGGGAGGGCAATCCCATCCTGAAAGAAATCACCTCCGGCAACCGCGATCCGAAGGTCGTCTGGCACGAACCGACGAAACAGTGGGTGATGGTGCTGTGGGTCGAGGTGGACCGGGTGAACACGATGCAGTTCTTCACCTCGCCGAACCTCAAGGAGTGGACTTTCGCCAGCCGCACCGACGGCTTCTTCGAGTGCCCCGAATTCTTCGAAGCGCCGGTGGACGGTGACGAGTCGAACAAGAAGTGGGTGCTCATCGGCGCCAGCAGCGAATACCGCATCGGCAGCTTCGACGGGAAAACCTTCACGCCCGAAACGCCCATGCTGCCCGGCCAGCGCGGCAGGGACTTCTATGCGGCGCAGGCGTTCAGCGATGCGCCGGATGGTCGCAATATCCTGATCGGCTGGTGGCGGACGGAAACGAGGGGCATGCCCTTCAACCAGTCGATGTCCATCCCGCTGGACCTCCATCTCGTGCAGACTCCGGACGGTCCTCGCATGACCTTCACCCCGGTCAAGGAACTCGAAGTCCTGCGCGCGAAGACCCATCGCATCGAGCCTGTCACGCTCAAACCCGGCGACAGGAACCCGCTCGATGACATCCGCGCCGAACTCGTGGAGCTGCGCGTCGAGTTCGAGCCCGGCGATGCGGAAGAGGTGGTCTTCAACATCCGCGATGCCATGGTGGTCTACGACGCGAAGAAACAGGAGCTCAGCGTGAACGGCCACCGCGCCCCCGCACCGCTGCGCGATGGCAGACAGCGTCTCATCGTTTACTGCGACCGCATCGGCATCGAGGCCTTCGCCAGCGACGGCCATTGCTTCCTGCCGATGCCCTTCAACACGAAGGCGGAGAACCGGCGCCTCTACCTCGAAACACGCGGCGGCGCGGCGAAGATTACCTCGCTCGAAGTGCACGAATTGCGGTCGGCGTGGGAGCGGAAGTGAGCCTGTCGATCCCATCATAAGGAGTGTGGACGGAACGTCGACACTCCTTCACTTCACATATCGCGAGGCAGCGGAATATCAGAGTGATGCCCTGGCGGATCGCCTGTGACGCCGGAAACCACCGGCCGACAATCCTCCGAGAATCAATGCCGTCACCGACGGTTCGGGGATCGGAGCCACCGTCACCGGCGTGTCATGGGAATCGGCGAGGTAAATGCCGTTGATGTCCGGGAAAAGCTTTATGGGGTCTGCGGGGTCGCGAGGAGCCGTGGAACTCAACTGCACATCGAGCCAGCCATATTTGTAGCCTTCCGGATCGGGGACGCGGAATCCGATGAAGATCCGATCCATCGACTGCGCGTAGGGAGGATACCCATAGATGAGCTCAAGCCCTTCGGCGCTTCCAAATTTGTAAATCAGCTTGATCTGGAATCCATTCGTCGCGCTCCAGCTGCCTGCCGGGACGGAAGCGCCAAGCACCGTTTCCGCAGAGAGAGCGGCGGGAATCAGTTCCCCGTCCGCGATGGTGCCATACAGTTCCACATCGGAACCGAAAGAAATGGTCGCTCCGAAAGTGCAATAGTTGCCCGATACCCAGTTCGTGTAACAAATCGTTTCGTAAAAGCGCACGGTAATATCGTCCGAACCGTCTCCGTTCAGGTCTCTTGACACGGGGGGAAATCCCCACAGAACGTCAGCGGGTCTTGGAAGGGAGAAGACCGCCGCGCAGACCGGCGACACGAGCAGGATCAGTATGGCAAGGCAGGTTTTTATTGGTAGTATTCCGTTCACGCTCTTCTTATTCGCCGGCCGCGTCCCGCCAGCATGAAGGCAAGGCCCATCCCCGCCAGCAAGGCGCTCGACGGTTCGGGAACCAGCCCCGCCACGATGGGTTTGCCCGGCTCGGTTTCCCAGGCCCAGCCGTAGAGTGTGATGCCCGCGTAGCCCTTGCCCGCGCGAATATCCAGATAGCCATAGTGAATGCCATCTTCGGCTTCGAACTCGATGCCGACAGGCGCGCGCAATCCCCATTCGGGAAACGCGCTCGCCGAGCCGGTGCTGACAACGAGCGAGATGGAAATAAACCAAAGCTCACCCGGTTCGACATAGCCGTCACGGGGATTACTTGAAATCCATGCCGTCTCAATGCCATTGGCGGGGCCGGGAATCGATCCGATCATATAACCCGGCGAAAGCGGTTGCAACGGGCCGCCAACATCAGGAGGTGGTGTCGTCTGAATAATCGCTCTGTTGCTTCGCTCCGTCCGCAGACCAACAAACTCATAGTCGCTGCCGAACGTGAAGTCCACGGTTCCGTTTCCATCCACATCGATCGGGTCGTGCCGTCCCCCAAAATGCTCGCGGATTACCAGAGGCTCGGGCAGCACCGTCACTACCACGACCGCCTGCGCCGCCGGGCAAAAGGCCACGGTGACACAGGCTGCAATCATTCGGACTCTTCGCATCATTGTCCCCTCCTCAGGCGCCAGAAGCGATGCGGTTCGCTGCCGGTGGATGTCACCACTATCGTGTTCGTATCCGACTCCGCAAGCACCGAGCCGACATCCGTCCATGTCTGGAGGTCGGGGGAGCCCTCAATGGTGAACCATGCTCCCGGATCGGCGGTGAAGGTGAGCAGAAACTCATCGGCCGTGGGCGAGGCTTCCAGCGCCTCGATATGGGGGAGTTCGGGCTCCACCCCGCCAAGCGCCAGGGAAACGACTTGGGCGCTCGGCGCCGGGTTGCCGCTCAGGCCGCCCGAATGGGTGACGGTGATGCGGTAGCGGCCCGCGGCCGGAGCGGCGATGGAGACTTTCTCGACATTGTTCCGGTTATCCACGCCCCGTGTCGCCGCCTGGGCGCGCACGGCGGCGCTCCTGTTGGTCAGGTCGGGATCGAGTACCCACGGCAGGTAGGTTGCCAGCGGAGCGGATGGCGGAGGCACGGTCTGCGTGTCGGTTCCGAGGTATTCCACCTTCAGGTCGAGGTTGTTGACCAGCATTGGATTCTGCGGGTCCGGCCCGGAGGAGAGAATGTCCTGCGGAGTGGGCGCTGGGCCGGGCGGATCGCTCCACGCCGCCGTCACCGCCAGCGGCCCCTCCCCGTCCGACCGGACAACCCACGAAACCGACGCCGAGGGATCGAGGTTGAACTCCTTGATGAGCGAGCCGCGGCCGTACCCGTGGTCCGCATCGACCGCGAGGGCGGCACTGCGGGCGTTCATGATACCGTGGCCTCTGTTATAGTCCGGGCCTTCGGCTCCCACGTCGTCGCAGGTGTTGATGGCGATGGCCTTGAGCGTGGAGCCACGCCACGCCTGCGCGCCGGAGTAAAGCTCCTCGCGGCGTTCCAGCACGAGGCCGAGCGCCCCCGTCACGGTTGGGGCAGCGAAGCTGGTGCCAACCGCCGCGCCCGTGTACTGGGTGTCGGCGTTGGCTATCGGCGCCAACAGATAAGCAGTGCTGCCGCTAGTCAGGCCAAAGGCCTTGCGGACGTCGAAGTGAATGGTGCCAACGGCAACCAGATCGGGCTTGATGCGTCCATCGTCGGTCGGACCCGCACCGCTGAACGGGGCGGGCACCGCGTTCGTCCCCGGCCCGAAGCCGGGGATGAAGTCGCTGCCGGAGAGATGAAAGACATCCTCGCAGGCGCCGACGGTGAGCACGTTCTTGGCGGTACCAGGAGGGGCGAGGGTGTCGTAGCCGCCCTCATCGCCGTCGTCCCAATCGCGCGGAAAGTCCTCCGCATCGACGGATACCCATGAAGTCTCCCCGATCCGATAATAGTATGTTTCCGGGGGGGTGATGGGACCGGGACCCTCTCCCCGGTCGTTGCCGCAGGCATAGATCATCAGATGCTGCGGTGCCTGGGCATGGTGGAAATGGTCAATTTGAGCGCAGCCGCTACCGTTTTGCATATCCCACGTGTATAGACCAAATTTGTGATCTTCCTGAAAATTTGCCAAATCCGGACCATACCAGACCCATTGTATATTGACCCCCACCGTCGGGTCGATGTCCTCCTGCCTCCAGCCGCAGGTGGCTCCCCACGAGTGGTTCGACAAACGCAATGGAGGATCGTCATTGACGCCGGCCGCCGCGTCCGTCCTCTCGATGATAAAATTGGTGAGATCGTAAGCGAACACATCAGCCTGATACGCCGCGCCCCGGCTCTGGCGGTAGGGAGGAGAGGCGGGAACGTCGGGATTGAGGTTGATGAGGCCCGCTCCTCCGCCCGCCATCGTCCCGGCGACACTCGTCGCGTGGTGGGCGATGGGCGGCGAGATGGCGTCCTTCTGGAACACCCGAGAGCTTCCCAATTCGATATGCGTGGTACGCACGCCGCCATCCACCTCCCACATGCCGAGCGTCTGCCCGGCTCCGGTGAGGTTCAGCCCCGTGTGGCTCTCCGCATACGGCCAGTAGCCTGGCAGGGAAGGATTGTTCTGGACGGGCCAAAGCTCGTCCGCGCCGATGCCCGCCGCCGAAAGCGTGTCGTGGCTCTGGATGAAGACCGGCCCGAGCATCTCTCCGGAAAGCAGCAGCTTCCTGCCGTCCTCATCGACATACTCCCGCCGCACGTCGTATTTCCGGGCGATGTCGTCCAGTTCTCGCTCTTTCGCTGGTTGCGCCAGCCGCGATGCCTGGGCGTCGCGGCGAAGGGCGGCGGCCCGTTCCTCCTCCTGCAGAATCTTCGCCTCCGGCTCCGGTTGGCCAGGCGGGACGATCGGGAGCAGCCGCGGGGAGAGTTCCGCCAGCTTCCGTTCCCATGCCTGCTTCGCGGCCGCAAGGGTCGCCGCGGCTTTTCGCTCGCCTTCGGCGATCTCCTCCTGCGTGAGCGCCCTCGGCAGGGGTCCCTTCACGAAGGGATTTCTCCACAGCACCATTTCTTCATAATCCGTCAGACCGTCTCCGTCGGTGTCAGTGATCCGGTCGCGGTGTTTGATCTCCCGATGGGTCGAAGTCCATAGGTCGTCCCAACCGTCCCCATCGGCATCGTGAATCATGCGATCGTTGCCGAAGAAGTCCTTGACTACGATCGTATGGGGAGGGAGGCGCTTTCCGTTTTTGTCTTTGTCTTCCTGCGCTTCCGCGATGAGGCAGAAGGATGACAGAACTGCGGCCAAGAGTATGAGACGCGGGGGAAGATGAAAGATGCGAGCGGTTTTCATGGATGGATGGGGGTTATTCTATCTGCGATGGATGGGCTGAAATCAGCCCATCAAGAACACGGAAGAGTCCAATCGCTGAGTAGCTTCATGACAAGAATAAAACGATCTAAGTGATCGTGTTCGTGTTTTGCGACCACCGGAGAGTGCCCGGCTATGCGCCAGCTTTCGGAGAAGCACCTCAGGCGGTTCGCCCAAAATGTGATCCGCTTGCGCAATGGAAGGGGTTTCACCCAGGAAAAGGTCGCGGAGAAGACCGGGATCAGTTGGCGCTACTTCCAGAGCATCGAAGCGGGGAGGCGTTGGCCATCCATCGGCGTGCTGGTGAAACTGCGGCATTCCCTGGCCTGCGAATGGGCGGATTTGTTCGAAGGGTTGGATTAGCCCGAATGGCACTCGGTTAAGCCTTGCTTCGCGAAGTCACGGCAGGGGCAGGGAATATTCTTCTCCGGAGAGCTGTCCCCCGCTTCATTCCCAAGCGTTTTTGGGGAAAGTCCGGCACTCACTTCACATACGCCCCGCATGACTCCCGCACCACCAGACTGCCGATCAGGCGGATGTTGCGGGCGGGGAGCGAGGGATCCAGAATCCGGTCGAGCATCGCGCGGAACGCGGAAATCGCGATTTCCTGGCAGGGCTGCCGGACGGTGGTGAGCGGCGGGGTGACCAGCCCGGCGAAGCCCGCGTCGTCGAAGCCCACCACCCGCACGTCGCCCGGTACCGACACGCCGATTTTTCCCAGAGTCCGCACCAGCACCGCGGCGGTGTGATCGTTGCCGCAGACAATCGCATCCGGCCGGGACGCCATGATCTTGTTGGCGAAGACGGGTTCGCCGACCTCGCCGCGTTCGGCTTTGAGAAAACAGTCGCCGTCTCCGTACTGGCTGACCGCCTTCCACAAGCCGGCATGGCGGGCATCGACGGTGGAGGCCGACAAGGGCCGCGCCACATGGACGAAGCGGGTGCCGCCGAGCTTGATGAGATGCTTGCCCAGCAGGAATCCGCCATGGGTGTTGTCCACGCCAATGAGGTCGAACTCGCTGCGTTCCGGATAGGGCACGATGTCATGGTCGACGAGCACGACCGGGATTCCGGCGTCGCGGAAGCGCTTCACCATCCTGAGATTGGCTTCGTAGCCGCCCTTGACGAATTCGTAGGGAGAGAAAAACACGCCATCGACGCGGTTCTCGATGAACTGCTGGCACAGTTCCTCGCCGTGCTCCAGGCGGGTGTCGGCATCGAGTTGCGGGAGCGTCGAGCCCCCCCACACCAGGCCGTACTCGTGGTGGCGCGCCAGACTCGCCAGGTGGCCCGCGATGAGCTGGAAAATCTCGGTGTGGCCGAAATGAGGCATCAGCAAGGCCAGCCGGCGGGTCGAAATCGGCACGGACGACTGGCTGGGCGGCCGCGCATAGGTGCCCGAGCCGGCACGGCGGACCACCAGCCCCTCGAGGGAAAGGGTTCGCATGGCCTGAGCCACCGTCGGCCGCGAAACGCCGAAACGCTCCATCAGCTTCGAGTCGCTGGGCAGGCGCCCTTCTTCGCCGTACTTGCCGGTCGCGATTTCCTTCCGCAACTCGGCGGCGATTTCCTCGTGTTTTGGAGAATTCCGGGGGTTCATCGACGGAATTTGTCTTGGCATTCAATCGGGCGCTGAGACCTGAGCGAATCCCAGGGCTGTCAATTCTTGGGTTTCAAACCTGAAAGGGCGGTTTGTTCGGAGAAGTTTCTGATATTCCGGAATCCTCCGAACCATGAAAAGCCCATTTCTCGGGCGGATTCCTGAAGGACCGGTCATGAGTACTTACAGATTTGACAGGACAGGAACCCGGATCGCGCGCCGGGTTGCCGGTTGCGGCTGATGCCGGTCCGGGGCTCCTTCACGTCGAAACCCTCGTGCCCGTCCGCCGGATGAAAAGCCCAGCCGTCCTGATTTCCGCCATCCTCCTTGCCGCCCGGGCCGTTGCCTCTGCCGAACTCCTGTTTCCGAACTCGGACTTCGAATCGGGCACCCTTGAGAACTGGACCGCCACGGGATCCGCGTTCACCCGCCAGCCGACCTTCGGCGACAACACCGCCGCCCGCGGGAATGTCCCATGCGGGATGCAGGGCAACTACTGGATCGGCACCTACGAGAATTACGATGGCGTCGCGGGTGCGCCGGGCGATGTCCGCGGCGATGGGCCGACAGGCACGCTGATGTCCCGGGAATTCACCATCCAGCGGCGCTACATCACATTCCTCATCGGCGGCGGGAACCATCCCGGCCTCACGGGGGTCAAGCTCGTCTGCGAGGGGCAGGAATACGAGATGGGCACGGGAGCCGACAACGAGGCGATGATGCCGGTGTCGTTCGATGCCCAGGAACTCATCGGCAAGAACGCGACTCTCGTGATCTATGACCAGGCGAGCGGCGGATGGGGACACGTCAATGTCGACCATTTCGCGGCGAGCGACGAACCCGCTCCCATCGGATTCCGGCTCACGCCCGGCATTCCCGCCGCCGGCGCGCCGGCCACCGGCTACGACCAGCCGCTGCGGCCGCAGTTTCACTTCACCTCGCGCCGGAATTGGCTGAACGACCCCAACGGCATGGTGTTCGACGGGGAGAAATACCATCTGTTCTTCCAGCACAATCCCCTGGGCACCGGTTGGGGCAACATGACCTGGGGCCATGCGGTCAGTACCGATATGATTCACTGGCGGCAGCTCAGGCACGCCCTGCTCCCCTACCAGGTGGAAGGCCGCAACGGCACGATCTACTCGGGCAGCGCCGTGGTGGATCACAACAACAGCCTCGGCTATCAGGTGAGTTCCCGCAACACGCTGGCCGCGTTCTTCACCTACGCTCACAGTCCTTTCTACCAGGCCCTGGCTTACAGCACCGACGGCGGGGTGACCTGGCAGTATCATGATTACGGCAGGGCCGTCGTGCCCAACCAGGGATTCGACGCCGGCGAGCGCGATCCGAAGGTCTTCTGGCACGAGGAGTCGCAGCGGTGGGTAATGGTGCTCTGGGTGCAGAGCAATCCGGGCCGCGTGCGCTTTTTCACCTCGACCGACATGAAGGACTGGGCCTTCGCCTCCGACCTCATGCGCGACTGGGCCTTCGAATGCATGGATGTGGTGTTCCTGCCGGTGGACGGCAATCCGGAGCAGACCAAGTGCGTGATCTACGATGCGAGTTTCGACTACGAGATCGGCAGCTTCGACGGCACCGCCTTCCATACCGAGGCGGGCCCGTTCCGCGCCGGTCACGGCAGTTTCTACGCCGCGCAGACCTTCAACCACGCGCCGGACGGCCGCGTCGTGCAGATCGGCTGGATGAACGGCGGGCCGAACTCCGCGGTCGCCTACGGCCTCCCCTTCAACCAGCAGATGTCGTTTCCCTGCGACCTGTCGCTGCGGACCACACCGGGCGGAGTGCGTCTCTGCGCCGCGCCGATTCCCGAGATCTCCGCGCTCGTCACCTCGACCTATCAGGTCTCCGGGCAGGCCCTGAACGCCGGCAATCTGCTGGCCGGGATCGGCGGGCTGGACCTCGTGGACCTGTCGCTGGAATTCGACCCGGGAACCGCCTCGGAAGTCGTGATCGATCTGCCGAGAACCACGGTCCGTTACCACGTTTCCGGCGGATCTCTCACCTTCACGAATGTGGACGGCAATCCGGGCTCGCTGGTCGACGGCGCGGTCGCTCCCCGCTCGGGTCGGGTTCGCCTGCGTCTGCTGCTCGATCGCCTGAGCCTAGAAGGGTATGTGTTCGACGGCGAGAAATTCGGCTCCCATTACGTGAGTCCCGGCAACGGAACCTCCACGCCCTCGATCCATGCGGTGGGCGGCCAGGGGTGGGTTCACTCGCTCGTCGTGAATTCCCTGAAATCCGCGTGGGCGCCGGAAACGCCCTTGTCCACGGCGATCGTCAATCCGGGCTTCGAGGAGGGCATCCCCAGCGGAGATACTTTCCACCACACGATTCCCGGATGGACCACCTTCGGCGATTGGGAGGACGCCGCGGGACGCTGGGACGATACCGGCGACGCCCTGCCGGAAGCGGAGGGCTTCCCCGATTTCACCGGGCTTGGCGCGGCGGCTTTCAAGGCGAGAGACGCGGCCGCCGAGAACCGTGCGGGCATCTTTCAGTCCCTTGGCCATGTCGCACTCACCGACATCGGCAAAACCTTCACGCTCGGCGCCGATCTGGGCGCGAGAATCACCGATGGCCCCGGAAACTATGCCCACACGGGCGAACTGACGGTTTCCTTCCGGAAAGGCGTCACCGGCGGTATTCCGGGCGACGGCGGAACTCTGTTAGGCACGGCCGGCAGCCGCGTGATCACCGCGGACGATGCCGATCTGCCATCGCTTGCCGGTGTCATCCCCACAAGAGCCACCGCCGTTTTCACCCCGGCTCTCGAAGATGTCGGCACCGAGGTGTTTGCCGTGATCGACCTGAAAAACCTCTCCGCGACTCCCGACGCGGCCGACGGGGAGAAACATTACCTTGCCGACAATGCGACCCTTGAAGCCGAGGAGCCCGCAGTTCCGGCCGGGCTGCTGGCTTACGAGGGATTCGACTACCCGGCCGGGTCATCCTCCTTGTCCGGCCAGGAGGGCGGATACGGCTGGGCGGGCTCCTGGGTGACCGTCAACAACGGCAGCGCCGACATCCTCGACGGCAGCCTCGCGGCGGGAGCTCGGGCTCCGGCGGACTTTGATCTCCAATCGACAGGCAACAAGTGCCATCTGCCCTCCCAGCGACGGGTCGGCAGGTTCCTAGACACTAGTCCCAACGGCCCTTTCGCAGCGCGCGGCCTGGTCGACGCCAACGGGCGTATCGGCAGGGACGGCGCGACGCTTTACCTTTCCTTCCTGCAGCAGCCCGACGGCACCGGCCTCTTTTACGAATTCGAGCTGCACCGGGCCGACCTGGGCGATCCGGGGCGCATCGCCGGTATCGGCAACGACAGGCCGGGCAACAACGTCCACCTGCGCGCGCCCAATGGCACCCACACCGTCATCGGTCCCGGCGACGCCGCGGTGAATTTCTACGTGGTGCGCATCGACTTCAAGGAGGGCAACGATGACGTGTTCATATACCGGAATCCGACCTCGGCCACCGAACCGGCAGCGGCGACGCTGGCCAGACCGGATGCCGCGGACCTGTCCTTCGACGGCATTTCGTTCGGCGCTTTCGTGAACGGCCGCACCGTGGTCCACGACGAAATCCGGATCGGAACATCGTGGGCGGATGTGATCGCCGCAGATCCCTACGTCGCCTGGGCGAGAGAAAAGGGTCTGGATGGATCGGACGCCGGGTTCGAGGCCGACCCCGATCACGATGCGATCCCGAACGGCCTGGAATGGATTCTCGGGGGAAACCCCTTGGCCTTCGACTCCGCTCCGTCGTGGGCCGGCACTTCGGAAGATGGACTGATACTAACCTTCGACCGCGATGCGGATGCCATCGGCAGAGCGGATCTGTTCCTTCAATGGTCTGCGGACCTGGACGACGACTGGATCGATGTCCCGATTCAGGCGAACGGCGGTACCTATCCGAATGGAGTCGCCGTCGACGTAAGCGGCGGCACGGTCACCGTGCGCATTCCCGGTTCCAATGCGGTTCAAGGCAGGCTGTTTGTCCGCCTGCGGGCCTTGAGGCATTGATGCGGTGGGGCTGGTTCCGGCTGCCTTGACGTTGGTCCTCCCTGCCCGCAGATTGGGGCATGAGCATCACACTGGACCTTGATGAAGAGGCTCTCGCCTCTCTCCCCTTGGGGCCGGGAGAGCGGGAGCGCCATATGCAAATCGAGTTGGCCTGCCGCTACTATGCCAACGGCTGGCTTACCTTGGGCCAGGCTGCCAGGCTGGCGGGACTCGACCAGTTTAGCATGGGCGCGGCGCTCGGCGAGCGGGGCATTCCGAGGAACTATGGATTGACCGAGGCACTGGAAGACATCGCCCATGCGCATCGTTAGCGACACTTCGCCTCTCTCGAACCTCGCTGTCATTGGTCGGCTCGGTCTGCTGAAGGAACGTTACGGGCAAGTGTCGATTCCTGTCGGAGTCTGGCACGAACTTCGCGCACTCCGGCATCGGAGGGCCTTGCGCAGCTGGAGCAAGGCGTTGCCGAAGGATGGCTGGTCGTGGAGCCTCCCGCCCCTCCCCGTTTGCCTTCGCCACTCCACTCGATCCCGGCGAAACGGAAGCCATTTCGCTGGCGGTCACGTCGCGCGCCAGCATCCTGCTCATCGACGAACTCAAGGGCCGCGCCGTCGCGCGTAGCTTCGGGCTGGCTGTTGGCGGCTTGCTTGGCGAATTGCTGCACTCTCGCTTGATGGATCGCATCCCGTCGCTCGGCGCAGAAATCCAGCGCCTCAAAAGTGAGGCCGGCTTCTTCATCGGCGGCGATATCGAACGGTTCATCCTGTCGCAGGCAGGCGAGAAGAGCTGGGGTTGTCCTGAAATTGACGATCAGTAATGATCGTTGGCAAAGGCTGATATGACAGGTCCGATCGGGAACTTTGGCTTTTCCGTTGCTGCCTTCCGGGCCGGGTGAATAGCTAGCGATCACTTGAAGGGCGGATCGGTGGATCCGGTTGGAGGCCGACCCAGCCTCTCAAGCCCGCCGCCAAGACGGAAACCCATAACATCAACCCATGAAACGAACCTATCCCGGTATCATCAGGAGCTTCGCTTTGATTTTGGCAGGATTGCTGACTTTTCCCGGATTGCGGGCCGCGCAGTTGGCTTACGAGGGATTCGACTATCCCGCGGGCTCGAGCCTGTCCGGCCAGTCCGGAGGCTCCGGCTGGAACGGAGTCTGGCAGACCGCGAACAACGGCAGCGCCGACATCCTGGGCGCGAGTCTTGCCGCCGGCGGCAGCGCACCGCCGAACTACGATCTTCGCTCGACCGGCAACAGCGCCCATCTTCCCAACGCCCGGCGGGTGGGCCGGAAGCTCGATACCTCGGCCGCCGGTCCCTTCGGTTCCCGCGGTTACATCAACGGCAACGGCCTCATCGGAACGAACGGCAAAACGCTGTACGTGAGTTTCATGCAGCAGGCGGACGGAACTTCGCTCTACTACGAATTCGAATTCCACCGCGGCAGCTTGAGCGATCCGGGGCGCATCGCCGGCATCGGCAACGATCAGGGCGGCGACAACGTTCATCTCCGCGCTCCCAACGGAACCCACACGCTCATCGGCCCCGGCAATACCGTGGTGAATTTCTATGTCGTCCGCATCGACTTCAAGGAAGGCAACGACGACATCTACGTCTATCGCAACCCGACATCGGCCACCGAGCCGGGGGCCCCGACGCTCACCCGGCTTGCAGCCGCGGACATGTCGTTCGATGGCATTTCGTTCGGCGCCTTCGTCGATGGCCGCACTGTCACGCACGATGAAGTGCGCCTCGGGGAAACATGGGAGGATGTCACCATCCCGCCCGTCGCGGCGCCGGCCATCACCCGGCAGCCGAAAGCCTCGACCACCGGCTTTGTCGGCGGGACGGTCGTGCTCAGCGCCGAAGCCAGCGGTCAGCCGCTGCCCACCTACCAGTGGTTCAAGGGCATCGAGCCGCTGGATGGCGAAACCTCCTCGACCCTCACCCTGAGCGGTCTGCAATTGACCGACGCGGGCGACTACCGCCTGACGGCGACGAACCCGCAGGGCTCGGCGACCACCCACGACGCGCACGTCGAGGTGGTCGAGGCCGCGCCCGGCCTTCTCGCCTACGAGGGATTCGACTACAACGAGGGCCAGGGCGTGCTGGCCGGCAAAGCCGGCGGGATCGGTTGGGGAGCCACATGGACGAACGTCAACGGCGGTGGCGGCTCCGTGATTTCCGGGAGCCTTGCGGCCGGAAACAATGCGCCCAACGGCCACGACGACGAATCCCTCGGAAACAGCTCCCACATCCCGAACGCGCAGCGTGACGGACGCCTCCTCGATACTTCTCCCGGCGGCCGGTTCGGCGCGGCCGGCTACATCGACGCGAACGGCAATATCGGGGCCGACGGCAAGACCCTTTACATCAGCTTCCTCCAGCAGCCGGACGGGACGACGAAGTTCTACGAATTCGAATTCCACCGCGGCAATCTCGGCGATCCGGGACGGATCGGCGGAGTCGGCAACGACACGAACAATCCCACGGTTTCCCTGCGGACGGCCGGCGTGCAGACGCTCATCGGTCCCGGAAACACCAGCGTGAACTTCTATGTCGTCCGCATCGACTTCAAGGCGGGGAACGACGACGTGAGGGTCTATCAGAATCCCGTCTCGGCCACCGAGCCTGCCACGGCCACTCTCAGCGTTCCGGATGCCTCCGACATGTCGTTCAACGGCCTCTCGATCGCCGCATTCGACAACGGCCGTACGGTCAGACACGACGAGATCCGGCTCGGGCAGTCATGGTCCGACGTGGTCTTCGGCGTCAGCCGGCGCGATCTTGTCTGGGTCGGCGACGGGGTATCCAACGAGTGGAACTTCCTTGCCAACAACTGGAGCGACGGAACGGGCGCCACGGCCTTCGTGGACGGCGATCCGGTGACTTTCGACGATTCCGGATCGGGCGCGCCCGCCGTGAACGTGACGGCCGATGTCTCAACGGCATCCATCATCATGGATAACAGCGTGAACGACTACACGCTGGGCGGCACGGGTACGATCACCTCCTCGGGAGGGCTGCACAAACTCGGCAGCGGCGCCTTCACCCTGACCGCTCCGGCCGCATTCGGAGGTTCGATCGTGGTGGACGGGGGCGATTTCGCGCTGAACGGCACTTCCACGACATCCGGCAACCTGTCGCTCAATGCCGGCATCGGGGGTGTCACCCTGGGTGGGAACAACACGTTCGCCGGCAGCTTGCTGGATGTCGGCGCCGGCACCCGGGCACTGAACGGAACCAACACCTTCACCGGTCTGGTTTCGACCAACGCGGACTTCACCCTGACCGGAACCACCCATCTTGTGGGCGGCGGCTCCGTGGTGTGGATCGGCAATTTCTCCGGAGCGTTTTCGACCCTCACCATCGAACCGGGCGCCGTCCTGAACATCACCGGCGCCTACAATGACGCCCTGGTCGTCGGGCGGGATGGAGGGAGCGGAACGGTAATCCAGAACGGAGGCACCGTCACTTACAATCCTTCCAACCGCGACAGCGCCTTCATCGGCGCGAGCGGGGCGGCCCTGGGTACCACCGCCTCCTATGAAATGAACGGCGGAACGCTCGACATGAGCAACATGCGCCTCGGCATCGCGCTCGGCGGCATCGACGCCGGTGTCACCGCCACGCTTACCCAAACCGGCGGTGACATCCTTGTCCGCCAACTGGAACTCGGCTCGATCCTGCCGGGAGGGGAGGGCACCTACCATCTCGAAGACGGTTCCATCACCATCGGCGCCGGCGGCATCACCACCGTCAGCGGCCTCTACTCGATCCAGCTGGGAGGCGGGACGGTTGCCGCCGCCGCCGACTGGCAATCGTCGATGGCGATGACCCTGTCCGGAACCGGAGGCGACACAACCTTCGACACGGCCGGTCACACCATCCGGCTCTCCGGATTCATCGAAGGGCCCGGCGGATTGGTGAAAAACGGCAGCGGCACGTTGATTCTGGATAATTTCAATTCGTTCACCGGAGCGACGCTGGTGAGCGCGGGAACGCTCGGGGGCTCCGGCAACAGCGACAACTCGGCTCTGACCGTTTCGTCCGGCGCCACCCTCGCACCGGGGTACGATACCACCGCGGCTTTCTACTGCGCCTCTGCCGACCTCGACAGCGGTTCGACGCTTCATGTGAAGATCGACAACTCCTTCATCGATGCCGATCGGGTTCAGGCGTTCGAAACCATTGATATCAGCGGGGCCAACGTCACATTCAGTGAAATCGGCGCCGGATTCATCCCGGCTGGAACAGAACTGGTGATCGTCGAGGCGTCGGGAGGTCGCGTCGGCACGTTCGCCGGTCACCCGGAGGGCACGGAAGTCAGTACGGGCACCAACACCTTTACCATCCACTACACGCCCACCCAGGTGAG
The DNA here is from genome assembly GCA_037190465.1 of Haloferula sp. GTDB lineage: Bacteria > Verrucomicrobiota > Verrucomicrobiia > Verrucomicrobiales > Akkermansiaceae > Haloferula. The sequence continues at coordinate 88,661 of JBBCJF010000010.1, forward strand.
ACTGACATCCACCACGGTGGCGAGTCCCTACCTCGTATGGGCTTCCACGAACGGACTCGACGGGTCCCCCGGCAAAGATCCGGCATTCGAGGCGGACCCCGAAGGAGACGGTATTGCCAACGGTCTGGAATGGATCTTGGGCGGCAACCCCCTCGCACCGGATGCGGCGTCGCTGCTCGATGCCAGCGGCGGCGGGACGGCCGGCCTCATCCTGACCTTCGACCGCGAGGAAAACTCGATCGGATTCGCCGGCCTGATCGTCCAGTGGGGTACGGGCCTCGATGGAAATTGGACCGATGTTCCGATCGAAGCATCAGGCGGATCGTATGCCAACGGAGTCACGGTCGTGATCGACCAAGGCGCGACGCCCGACAGAGTGACGGTCACGATTCCGGCATCCAACGCGCCGAGCGGAAAGCTGTTCGCGCGGCTCAGGGCGGTCGACCCGTGACCGGAGGAAATGGTAATGATCGCTGGCAAAGATTGACATGACAGGATCCGTCGAAAATTCCGGCTTTTCCATTGTTGTCCATCAAGCGGGGTGGATAGCTGGCGTCCGTTTGAATGGCGGATCGGCGGTGTCGCTATGGAATCGATCGTGCCGCTCAAGCCCGTCCCCAAGGCTGAAACCCATAACACAGACCCATGAAACGAAACCCCCGTGTTTCTTCAGCGATTGAGTTAAATCCACACCGAACCCAAATGAAAAGAACATCCATCAGCAGCCGTCATGCCGTGAAGACGTTGAAGAACCTGCTTCTTGCGGGCATCGTGTCGGGTTCCGCAGCCCCGGGAGCGGACATCACCTGGGACGGAACGACCGGCCCCTTCGGCTCCGGCACGAATTGGGACGGCGACGCGGTCCCCGGTTCCGGCGACATCGCCCACATTCTGAACGGAGGCACGGCGCAGATTGCTTCGCCGGATTCGTTCACCCTACAGCGTCTCGTTCTCGGCGGGTTCTCCGGCACGGGCTCGCTCGAAATCTCGGGCGGCACGCTGGCGCTCACCCTCGGCGGCCACAACGCCTACATCGGCGGCAATGACTCCAACGGCGGCACGGGTTCCGGCATCCTGAACATCTCGGGTGGGAGCCTCGTCGCCAGCGGCGGCGAATTTCTGGTCGGTTCCCGCGGAGGAACCGGCACGGTGAACATGACCGGCGGCACGCTCTCGAACACCAACTGGATCATCTTCGGCCGCGACGGCGGAGGAACCGGCAACGCCAACCTCAGCGGAGATGCCCAGATCAACAAGACCGGCGGCGGTAATTTCGTGCTCGGCGTCTTCTCAGGAACCACCAACACGGCAACCCTGAGCGACAGCGCATCGATCACCTCGAATACCGAGATTCGTCTCGGCTGGGGAAACAACTCCGCCGCAACGAAGGGTGTTCTCAACCTCAACGACAATTCCTCGGCCAGTGCCGGCGGGAACTTTCAAGTGGGATTCAGGGAGCCCGGCGGGTCCGCGGGTCCCAGCGGGGAGTTGCATCTGACCGGCAGTGCAAGCGCCAGCTCGGGCAATGAATTCTACATCGGCCATGGAGCGGGAGCCAGCGGAATCCTGACGATGGAAGGTGCCTCCACGGTGAATGTGAATACCGGCTTTGTTGTCGGCCGCTTCAACGCCACCGGTACGGTGACCTTGAACGATTCGGCGCAAATCAATGTCGGCGGATTCACCGTCCTCGGCGACCTGGCCTCGGCGGTCGCCAACGTCACGGTCAACGGCAACGCGTCCATCAACACGACGGAGATGGTATGGATCGGCCACAGCAGTTCGACCGCCAGCCTCACGGTGAACGGCGGCTTGGTCACCTCACACGCCAACCTGGGAGCGGATAATACCGGCGCGGGCATCGCCTTCCGCGGGACGAGCACGCTGAACCTGAACGGCGGCACCGTGGAAACCCCGGGCTTCAACAAGACCGGCCCGGTCGCCGAGCTCAATCTGAACGGCGGCGTGATCAGGGCCACCGGCAACACCAACACCGGCAGCTACTTCAACAACTTCGCGAGCGGTGACATCGACATTCAGGCCGGCGGCGCGATCATCGATACCAACGGCAACGACATCACCGTCGTTCAGGACCTCGCGGGCGACGGCGGCCTCACCAAGCAGGGGACCGGCTCGCTGGTCCTCGGCGGTTCCAGCACCTACGGAGGCTCCACGGTCATTTCCGGCGGCTCGCTGGTGCTGGGAGCCTCGGACCGCATCGGGGACACATCGATGCTGACTCTCGACGGCGGAACGCTGGACCTGAACAATTTCAGCGAAGCGCTCGCGGCGCTCACGCTGGGCCTCACCTCGACCATCGACTTCGGCGCGATCCCGGGAGCGAATGCGTTGAGTTTCGCCGACAGCAGCTCGATCGCCTGGACGGGCTCGCTGATCCTCGAAAACTTCGAAGTAGGCCTGGATACGCTGAATTTCTCCAGCGAGAGCGGTCTTACGCCGGAGCAGTTGGATGCCATCACGCTCGACGGCTACTATGCGACGGGGCTGACCTCCGGCGGCGACGTGATCTTCGCCGTGATTCCGGAGCCCGCGGGAGTCGGCCTTGCCATCACCGGCATGCTCTTCCTGCTGACAGCCTTCCGGCGCAGACAGGCCGCATAAACCCCTTTTCACGTTGCTATTGGGTTGCAACGCCGCAGGAGATCGTCTCATGGGTTAGAAAGACGGTCTCCTGCTTTCTTTTTTGTGGATGCCTCGCTCGCCCGAAGGCGGACAGCAGGATATGCGCAGTAACCGCGTCTCACGGCGTGGCCTGAAAACTCGATCCGGCGTTTCCTTCGGAGCGCATGGTGGTTTCTCTCCAGGCCCGCAAACCTGCCCGCGATCCTTTCGCGGAGCGGCCTTTCCTCGTCTTCTGGGAAATCACCCGCGCCTGCGCGCTCGCCTGCCGGCATTGCCGCGCCGAAGCCCAGCCGCGGCGGCACCCGGACGAGCTGGACGAAAGCGAGGCGCTGCGCCTGGTCGACCAACTCGCCGAGCTTGCGCCGCCGATGCTCATCCTCACCGGCGGCGACCCGCTGATGCGCCGCGATGTGCTGGCCATCGCCCGCCGCGCCGCCGATGCCGGGATGCGCGTCGGTCTCAGCCCCTCCGGCACCCAGCGGCTGGTGAACTTCGATTTCACCGCGATCCGCGACGCGGGCATCGGGCGCATTTCGCTGAGCCTCGACGGCGCCACCGAGGAAAGCCATGACCGCTTCCGCGGTGTGAAAGGCACCTTCGCCCGCACTCTGAAGGCCGTGGACATGGCGCATCGCGTGGGCCTCTCCGTGCAGATCAACACCACGCTCACCCGCTCGAACCTTGCCGAATTCCCCGCCTTCCGCGATCTCATGTTCGCGCTGAAGCCGGCGATGTGGAGCGTCTTCATCCTCGTGCCAACCGGCCGCGCCGCAGTCGCCGAAATGCCCGACCCGCACGATCTCGAGCGGATCTTCGAAGAAATGGCCGACCTCGCCGGCAACGCGCCCTTTGCGATCAAGACGACCGAGGGCCATCACTTCCGCCGCGTGCTCGCCCAGCGCGGCAAGGGCGGTGACAAGGGCCGCCAGGGCATGCGCTCGCCGCCCGGCATCCGCGACGGCCGCGGCGTGATGTTCATCTCCCACACCGGCGTCGTCAGTCCCAGCGGCTTCCTGCCGCTCGACTGCGGCAATGTGCGCCGGCGCCACCCCGCATCGATCTACCGCGAGCACCCTCTCTTCGTCAGTCTGCGGGATTCCGGCGCGCTCGGCGGCAAGTGCGGCCGCTGCGAGTTCCGGAATCTCTGCGGCGGCTCCCGCGCCCGCGCTTTCGGCCTCACCGGCGATCCCTTCGCCGAGGATCCCGCCTGCTCCTATCAACCCGCTCTAACAAAATGATCAACCTCACCCGCCTATGGACCGGCCGGGCTCAGCCCGCCGACCACCTCCGTTACGGCCGCGGCCACGCCACGCCCCACAGCGCGCACGAGCGCCGGCCCATCGTCGTCTGGAACATCACCCGCACCTGCAACCTGCGCTGCATGCACTGCTACTCCGACTCCATGGCCATGAAGTATCCCGGCGAGCTCACCTGGGAACAGATGCAGGCGGTGGTGCGGGACCTCGCCGCCTATCGCATTCCCTCGCTGCTGCTTTCCGGCGGCGAACCGATGATCCACCCGCGCTTCTTCGATCTCGTCGAGCTCGCCTCCGCCGCCGGGCTGAAGCTCACCATTTCCACCAACGGCACGCTCATCACGGAGGAAAAGGCCGCCGCCCTGAAGGCTGCGAATGTCGCCTACGTCGGCATCTCGCTCGACGGCATCGGCGAAATCCACGACCGCTTCCGCGGGAAAGAGGGAGCCTTCGACGCAGCGGTCCGCGGCTTCCGCAACTGCCATGAAGTCGGCCAGAAGACCGGCCTGCGGCTGACCCTGACCCGCCACAATGTCGAGAACATCGGACGCATCCTCGACTTCATCGAAGAACAGGAGATCCGGCGCGTCTGCTTCTACCACCTCGTCCCCGCCGGCCGCGGCAGCGAGCTGCAGGTGCTCGACGCCGAGGCTTCGCGCGAAGCGATCGACACCCTCATCGCCCGCGTCGAAGCCTGGCACGCACAGGGCATCGACCGCGAGGTGCTGACCGTCGCCCAGCCGGCCGACGGCGCCTATCTGCTCGTCCGCATGGAGCGCGAGAACCACCCGAACCTGGAGCAGGCGCGCCAGTTGTTGGGCTGGAACGGGGGCGGCGCGAACAGTTCCGGCCGCGGCATCGCCAACATCGACACACAGGGCAATGTCCACCCCGACCAATTCTGGCAGGACATCGCCCTCGGCAATGTCAAGCGCATGCCCTTCTCCACCATTTGGGAAGGCGGCAACGAACTTTCCGCGCCGGTCCTCGACGAGATCCGTTCCATCGGCCTGCTCGGCGCCGAGGAGAGGAAGGCCCGCATGCACGGCCGCTGCGCCGGTTGCCGCTGGTTCTCCGTCTGCGGCGGCGGCTTCCGCACCCGCGCCGCCTTCGCCAACGGTGAGCTATGGGGCAGCGATCCGGGCTGCTACCTCGCCGGCGCAGAACTCGGTGCCTGTTAGAAAAGACTTCCGATGCTGGAATGAACCGCAAAGAACACAAAGATCGCAAAGAAGGGAATCCGTGTCTTTCTCTGTGTTCTTTTCGTTCTCTGCGGTTGGGATTCCCGCTTTTCACAGATCAATCCCTCATGAAAACCCGACTCGCCCGCTGGACAGCGGAGCCCTACCGGCTGTTCTTCCCGCTCGGCATCGCCGCCGCAGTCGCGGGGGTGATGATGTGGCCGCTGCTCTACGCCGGCAAACTGGACTTTTACCCCGGCGAAGCCCATGCACGGGTGATGATCGAAGGCTTCATGGGGGCCTTCGTGCTCGGCTTTCTCGGCACGGCCTTCCCCCGTCTCACGGGGAGCCGCGGCTGGTCGCTTGGAGAACTGGGAGGAATCCTCGCGCTTTGGCTGTTGGCCGTGTCGGGAGCCCTCACGGGCCGTGTGCCCGTGGCGGATACGGCGTTCGCGGCGATGCTTCTGCTGCTTTTCGCCGGCATGGCGCGGCGCTGGTTTCGCGGCAACCGCGACACGCCACCGCCCGGCTTCGTGCTGGCGATGGCCGGCGTCCTCGGCGGCGCGGCGGCGGCCGCTTCGCTCGCCTGGAACCAAGGGAGCTGGATGAGTCTCCATGGCTTCCAGTTCGCCCGGCTGTGGCTCTATCAGGGGTTCCTGCTGCTCCCGTTGTTGGGCATTTCACCTTATCTGTTGCCGCGCTTCATGGGCGAGGAAAGCACGCATTCCTTCGAGGACTCCCCCCGCCCACCCGCCGGGTGGTGGCCGCGGGCCATCGCCTCCGCGATCTGCGGACTGCTGATCGCCCTCGGCTTTCTGCTGGAAAGCGCGGGAAAACATCTGTCGGGCCATCTGCTGCGCGCCGCGGTGATTCTCGTCTGGTTCCTGCTGGAAACGCCGCTCTTCCGCCGCGGCAAGCTCCGCACCACACCGGGCAACGTTGCACGTCTCGCGGTGATCGGTCTGGTCGCCGGCACCGCGGCGGCGGGCATCTGGCCGCTGGGCCGCGTCGGCAGCCTGCACCTGTTCTTCGCCGCCGGCCTCGGCCTGGCCGTGCTCGCGGTCTCCACTCGCGTCGTCCTCGGCCATGCGGGCCGGCACGATCTGCTCGGGGGCAAGATCGTCTGGCTCCGCGTCGCGGCCGGGCTGCTGCTGCTTTCCGTCGCCACGCGGATGACTTCCGACTTCGTGCCCGCGGTGCGGATCTCCCATCACATCTACGCGGCCTGGGCCTGGGCCGCCGGCTGTCTCGTCTGGTTTGCCGCCCTGTTCCGGCACTTCGGCGGAAACGAAGAAGGCCCCACCCGCAAAACCTGCCCGCGCCGGGCCGCGGAACGCTCCTGATTGCGCATATCTTGCGGAACGCGATTCCTATCCGCTCAATTAAAGAAAAAAACTTCTTTAATTGGTTTCCCGCTTCTATTTTATCGACGAACCAGAGAGAAACTTCATCGCCATGAAACGCACCATCACCCTCTTCGGCCTGCTGGGAGCCTTGATCCCATGTTTCACGGAAGAAGAAGTCCGCATCAATGGCACGATCGAACTGCCGCCGGAAATCCGCGGCGAAGAGACCGCCATATTGACCGATCCGCCTCATGTTCCGCCGCCGATCGAGCGCAAGCATCCCACCAAGGTGATCGTGAAGCTGGAGGTCATCGAAAAGGTGATGCGGATGTCGGACGGCGTCGACTACACCTTCTGGACCTTCGGCGGCGTCGTGCCGGGGAAATTCATCCGCGTGCGCCAGGGCGACTTCGTCGAATTCCACCTGATGAACCATCCCACGAGCAAGATGCCGCACAACATCGACCTCCACGCCGTGACCGGCCCGGGCGGCGGCGCGGCGGCCTCGTTCACCGCGCCGGGACACAGCTCGACCTTTTCGTTCCGCGTCCTGAATCCCGGCCTCTACATCTACCACTGCGCCGTCGCGCCGGTGGGCATGCATGTGGCCAACGGCATGTACGGTCTGATCTATGTGGAGCCCGAGGAAGGGCTGCCCAAGGTGGACCGCGAATACTACGTGGTGCAGGGCGACTTCTACACCAAGGGCCGCCACGGCGAGCAGGGCTTGCAACCCTTCGACATGGAAAAGGCGATCGACGAAAGGCCCGACTACGTTGTCTTCAACGGCGCGGTCGGCGCCATGACCGGCGACAATGCCGTGACTGCCGAGAAGGGCGAGACGGTCCGCATTTTCTTCGGCAACGGCGGGCCGAACCTGTCGTCGTCGTTCCACGTGATCGGTGAGATCTTCGACAAGGTATACGTCGAAGGAGGAACCAAGACGGTGAACGAAAACGTCCAGACCACGCTGGTGCCCGCCGGCGGCTCGGCCATCGTGGAGTTCAAGTGCGAGGCGCCCGGCACTTTGATTCTGGTCGATCACGCGCTCACGCGGGCCTTCAACAAGGGCGCGATCGGCATGATCAAGGTGAACGGCGAGCCGGATCTGCTGACCTATTCGGGCAAGATCGACGACCGCATTTACCTGCCCGAAGGCGGCACGCCGCAGATCATGCCGCAGGAAGGGAAACCGTTGCCCGCGGCGGCGAACAAGGTCGAGCGGATCGAGCGTGGGAAGAACGCCTATACGACCAACTGCCTCGCCTGCCACCAGGCGGAGGGCCAGGGCGTGCCGCACGCCTTTCCGCCCCTCGCCGGTGCCGACTATCTCAACGAGGACAAGGAGCGCGCCATCGCCGCCGTTGTCCACGGCCTGACCGGCGAGATCACCGTGAACGGCAACAAATACAACAGCGTGATGCCCGCGCTCGCGCTCAACGACGAAGACATCGCCAATGTGCTGACCTACGTATACAATACCTGGGACAACAACGGTACGGAAGTGACACCCGCAGACGTCGCGAAAGTCCGTGCGGCAAAACCATGAAACGCCGGATTCTGCTCCTGCTGGGCCTGCTGCCCCCGATCGCCGCGGCCGAACCGATGGCGCGGATCGAGGGCGGCAGCTATGCCCGGCCCCTGGAAAAGACCGGCCAGCTTCGCACGGTCGGGCCTTTCCTGCTCGACGTCCGCCAGGTGACCAACGCCGAATTCCTCGCCTTCGTCACCGCCCGGCCCGAGTGGCGGCGCTCGCGGGTGAACCGGCTTTTCGCCGACGCCGGTTACCTGCGCCACTGGGCCGGCGACACCGAACTCGGCCCGCTCGCCCCGCCGGACGCGCCGGTCACCCATGTCTCGTGGTTCGCCGCCCGCGCCTGTCTCAAGGAGCAGGGCAAGCGGCTGCCGACGCTCGACGAATGGGAATTCGCCGCCCGCGCCGACGAAAGCCGGACCGACGCCAGCGGCGATCCCGCATTCCGCCAGCGCATCCTCGACTGGTACGCGAAGCCGGCGCCCGAGGTGCTGCCCGATGCCGGCTCGATGCCCGCGAACGTGTATGGCGTGCGCGGCATGCACGGGCTGGTCTGGGAATGGACGGGTAATTTCGTCGCCTCGATGACCGGCGGCGAATCGCGCTCCGGCGGCTCGCCGGACGGTCCGCTCTTCTGCGGCGGCGCGGCCACCGATCCGGGCCAGGCGGTCGAATACGCCGACTTCATGCGCGTCGCCTTCCGCTCCTCGCTTCAGGGAAACTTCTGCCTCGCCGGCCTCGGCTTCCGCGGGGCGAGGGACGCTCCACCCGCCAATCCCGCCGAACCATGAAGACATTGTTCGTTCTATGCCTATTGGCTACGGCGTCCACCGTAGCATCCGGCGAACATCCGGTGCCCGCCGCGGATACCGCATTGCCGCAAGCCTCGCTCTACGCGCTTGACGCCGTCTGGACCAAACAGACCGGGGAAAAGGTCGAGTGGAAGAAATCCATCGGCACCGCGCGGGTCGTCGCGCTCGGCTACGCGACCTGCAAGGGCGTCTGCCCGCGCATCGTCGCCGACATGCAACGGATCGAGAAAGCCCTCGCGGCGGATGAACTCGCGCGCTGCCGCTTCACCTTCGTCACCCTCGACCCCGCGAACGACAAGCAGGCCGAACTCAAAGCCCTCGGCGAGCGCCACAAGGTGGACGACACGCGCTGGGACCTGCTCACCGGCGGGGAGGAATCGGTGCTCGAACTCGCCGTGGCCCTGGGCGTTCGCTACGATCGTCTGCCGAACGGCATCGACTTCGCGCATTCGTATCTCATCGCCGTGATCGGGCCGGATGGCCGGCTGCTGCACAAATGGACCGAGCCCGGCGAAGGCCCCGAACCCTCGGCCCGCGCGCTGAAGCGGGCGCTCGAAAAATAAGGAATGCCGACGTTCCGTCGACGCTGCGTTTATGCCTTCTCCATCGCCTGCGCGGCGGGGAAGAGCACCGAGTTCTCCAGGTGGATATGGACGTGCAGATCCTCCTCCAACCCGGCCAGACCCGCGAAAAGCGCGCAATAGGTGTTGCACGCTTCCGGAGGCGGCGTGAAGCCGTGCGTCAGTTCGCGCAGGCGGGCCAGCGCTTCCCCCGCATCGTCGTGCTCGTGGAGCATGCAGGCGATGGGGCCGTCCAACGGCATGAAAGCGGATTCTCCCCGGCAGATCGCCTTGATGGCGGGAAAAAGCATCTGCTCCTCCTTCATCATGTGGTCGGCCAGTTCCGCGGCCATGTCGTGGAAAACCTCGTATACCTCCACCAGCGACGGCGTGCGCCCGCCGTGGACCTGCGCCACCCGCGCCGCCATGGCGTGCAGCCGCGGCAGCTCGTCGCGCAGGTAGCGGTGATGCTTCTCGACGATATGGTCCGCCAGCCGGTCCGGCGGAAAGGTGGCGGGATTCATCTCCGGCGCGGGCTTGTCGCGCAGCTCGGCCTCCAACTGCTCCACCACCGCCTCCACGGCGATGCCCTTGCGCTCGCAAGCCTCGTGCAGCGTGCGCCCGCCCTGACAACAAAAGTCGATGCCGAAGGCTTGGAAAACCCGGGACTGGGAGGGCCGCTCTGCGACGATCTCGCCCACCGTGCGATCCGGCAGCGGCGTGCCGACCGGAGAGAATGCGATCGTGGAATGACTCATGGCGGGCGCACCGTCGCCCCGCTCCATTCAAAAACAAGAATAAAAGAAAAAAAACTCGTAAATATGTCCCGGCCACGCCAGAATTGTTTGTGGTGGGAGCGGCTTGCTCCGCGCCGTCCGCATCGAGCAGCATTTCTCATGACAAAGACCGACATTCTGGGCCGCGACGAGATCGTGCGGCTGGTGGACCGCTTCTACGGCAAGGTCCGCGAAGATGAAACGCTCGGCTTCATCTTCGACAAGGTCGCTGCCGTCGATTGGGACGCACACCTGCCGAAGATGTACGCCTTTTGGCAGACCGTGCTCTTCCGCAACGGCGGCTTCCGCGGCGATCCCATCGGCAGGCATGCCCGGCTGGTCCCGCTCACGGAAATGGGCCGCAAGCAATTCGACCGCTGGCTCGAACTCTTCCGCGAAACCGTGGACGAACTCTTCGCCGGGGAAAACGCCGGGCACATCAAACGCTGCGCGGAGGACATGGCGAACGTGATCCACGCCAGGATCAACTCCATCCCCGACACCCGCCTCGATCCTTCCCGCCTGAGCGACGAACAGCGCGCCCGCTATGCCGCATACCGCGAAGACCGATAGGAATACCGGGAGCACGGAACCGGAGTGCGGCGGAGATGGCCCGGGCCGGTCTTTTTCATCCCGGCAATTCATTCCGCACCAGCGAGCGGGCATCCAAGCGGGCGCGCCGATGATCCGCACTCTGCTTTTGAATGTTGCGGTCTCCGTCTTTTCCGGGCAAGCGAGCCGTGCGAAAACCTGATGTTCGGCTACGGAAAAATGAGCGGCTGCGCGGTGGCCGCAATGAGCGCGCTGGCGGAAGTTCATGCAGAGGACGTGCCGCTCAGCTCGCACCAGATTGCAGAGTCGCGGAACCTTTCCCAGCCGCTGGTGGCGAAAGTGCTGACGGTGCTTTCGCAGGCGGGCTTCGTCCACGGAACCCGGGGACCCGGCGGCGGTTACCGGCTGACGCGTCCGCCGAAAACGATCACGCTGTTCGAAGTGGTCGATCTTTTCGAAGGCCACCGCGACCCGAGCGCCTGTCCCTTCGGCCCCGGCTGGTGCGGAGTGGGGGATCCCTGTCCGCTCCACAACCTGCTGGTCGGCATGAGCGATTCCGTCGCCGCCCAGCTCAGGAAGGCGAATTTCGGCGCCTTCGTCGGGCACGGGAAGCCGGGGGATTAGGCGGTTTGTGGAATATCCTGGCCGCGTGGGAGTACGATTGGACGACCACGGGATCGCTCATTTTGGAGGACAACCAGGGCAGCGTCGACGCCATCAAGGTCACGTTGGACAATAACACCCGTATCGCACCACCGGCGCATCCTCGCCCGAGCCGAGCGCACGCTCGCCGTGATGCTGTAAATCAGGCGGAACTTCTCCTTGAGGATGTAGCTCGCCGAGACCCTTTCGTTAAGGCGGCTGGTATTCTGCCGCCGAAATGCCGTCGGCCGGGCTTGAAGGCGCGAGGGTAGGCGCCCCGGAAGGGCGCGGGAACCGAGCCGCCGTAATCCAAAAGGCGCCAAACCTGCGGAATCCGGCCTATCGCACCCGCTCCAGCAGCCACGGCAGCAGCGCATCGATGGCGATGCGCTCCTGTTCCATCGAGTCGCGGTGGCGGATGGTCACGGTGCCCTGGTTTTCCGGACCGTTTTCGCCGAGCGTGTCGAAGTCGACCGTCACGCAGAAAGGCGTGCCGATCTCGTCCTGGCGGCGGTAGCGGCGGCCGACCGCGCCGCCGTCGTCGTAGAAGACGGTCATCCACGGCTGGAGTTTCTTCTGGATCTCGCGGGCGATGCGGACCTGTTCCTCGTTCTTCTTGAGCAGCGGGAAAATGCCGACTTTCACCGGAGCCATGCGCGGGACGAAGCGCAGGACGGTGCGGACGTCCTCCTTGCCCTTTTCGTCGGTGAGGGTTTCTTCGTCGAAGGCTTCGCAGATCAGCGCCAGGACAGTACGGTCGCAGCCGGCGGAGGGCTCGACGACGTGCGGGAGCAGGCGCTCCTTGGTTTCCTCGTCGAAGTATTCGAGCGGCTTGCCCGAGCCCTTCTGGTGGACGCCGAGGTCGTAGTCGGTGCGGTAGGCCACGCCTTCGAGCTCCTGCACGCCGAAGGGGAATTCGTATTCGATGTCATAGGTCTTCTTCGAGTAGAAAGCGCGCTCGCCGTCGGGGATATCGTTGATGTGGAGCTTCTCGCGAGGGATGCCTATCTCGCCGTAGAATTTCAGGCGCTCCTCCAGCCATTCGTCGGTCAGGCGCAGGCCGTCTTCCGGGCGGCAGAAGTATTCGATCTCCATCTGCTCGAATTCGCGGGAGCGGAAGGTGTAGTTGCGCGGGTTGATTTCGTTGCGGAACGACTTGCCGACCTGCGCGATGCCGAAGGGCAGCTTGATGCGATTCGAATCGAGGACGTTCTTGTATTGGACGAAGATCGACTGGGCGGTCTCCGGGCGGAGATAGGCGATCTGGTCGCCGGTCGCGCCGAAATTCGTCTGGAGCATTAGGTTGAACTGGCGCGGCTCGGTGAGGATGGAACCGTTTTCCGGGTTGAAGGAGGTGCTGCCGGTGACTTCCTCGCGGCGGTCCTCGACGAGTTCGAGTTCCTTGGGAGATATCTTTTTGTCCGGCATGAACTCCGCGTAATATTTGCGGGCCGTCTTGTGGGCTTCGGCCGGGTCTTTGCCGGGAGCGACGAGCACGGCGAAGGCGCGTTCGACGCTCCAGCCGCTCGATTCATGCTTCGCGCTGGAGAAATGCACGGCAGTGCCGTCCTGCGGCGGGATCTGGTCGGCGCGCAGGCGGGCTTTGGAGAGCAGGCAGTCGCACATCGGATCGCTGAAGCCGCCGACGTGACCGGAGGCGACGAGGACCTGCTCCATGGTCAGGATGGCGCCGTCCATGCCGAGCACGTCGTCGCGTTCCTGGACGGTCCTGCGCCACCAGTAGTCCTTGAGGTTGCGCTTCAGCTCCGCGCCGAGCGGGCCGTAGTCCCAGCAGCCGTTCAACCCGCCATAGAGTTCGCCGGCCTGGAAGATGAAGCCGCGGCGTTTGCAGAGGGAGACGATCTTCTCCATTCGGGCGGGGTCGGTGTGGTCCTTGTTGGCCATGAGGTTCTGCGGGTTGGGGCGCGGATGGAATCAGGGAGGCGCACCGGCGGCAAGGCGGGATTGCGTCCGGAGCGGGAAGGGGCACACTGATCCGCATGATCCGCTGTCCCTGGGTGCCCGCCGACCGCCCGCTCTATATTGAGTATCACGACACCGAGTGGGGGGTGCCTTCGTTCGACGGGCGGCATCTTTTCGAAATGATATGTCTCGAAGGCGCGCAGGCCGGGTTGTCGTGGTGGACGGTGCTGCAGAAGCGCGAGCGCTACCGGCAGGCGTTCCATGGCTTCGAGCCGGAGAAGGTGGCGCGGATGAAGGATGCCGAGCTGGAAGAGCTGGTGCTCGATCCGGGCATCATCCGCCACCGGGGGAAAATCTTCGCGGTGAGGGAGAATGGCAAGGCGTGGCTGGCGTTGCGCGAGCGGGAAGGGGATCCGGTGGAGTGGTTGTGGCGCTTCGTCGGCGGGAAGCCGAGGAAGAACCGTTTCAAGGCGCTGGCCGAGGTCCCGGCGAAAACGCCGGAATCCGATGCGATGAGCAAGGGACTGCGCAAGGCAGGGTTCAATTTCGTCGGATCGACCACGATGTACGCCTTCATGCAGGCGGTCGGGATGGTGGACGATCATGTGAAGGGGTGTTTCAAAAGCCGTACGTAGTCCCGGCTTCAGCCGGACGAAACGAGTGAAATGTCCGCCTGAAGGCGGGACTACGTACATCAGTCGTCCCAGCCTTTTCCATAGTCGAGGACAGGGTAGGCTTTCCAGATCGCGATGGCCTGATCGCGTCCCACTTCTTCCAGGAAACCGGTTGCACTGGAGAAAGGCCAATCGGTCCAAGTGGCCACATATCCATGTTTGACCGGGTTGTGATGGACGTAGTTGACGGTTGCCCAGAAGTGGTCGGAACCACGCATGGCGCGATCGCTGACGGAATGCCAGACTTGGCGACCACGGGCGTTTTCTTCGCCGTTCCATTCGAAGGAAGTTCTGCCGTGGAGTCTCCCAAGCGCTGAAACGGCGGCTTTGAGGTCGGTGCAATGAACCAGTATATGATAGTGGTTCGGCAGCACGCACCAGGCGGCGGGAGGAGTTGCGAAGGTGTCGATTAGGCGCCGGGAGAAGTCCGCCATGCGCTCCGGGTTCCAGCCGATGTGGGGCCGATGCTCGAAGCAGGCGGCGGTCAGGTGGTAGTGGAGCGCTCCTTGCTCGAAATGAGGCGGGCGATGCCACGGGCGCTTGCAGAGTTGGCGATATTCGAGGAGTTCAGTCCGTTGGTTTTCGGTGAGTTTGCGCCAGAGGTAGGGCATGCCGGGAGGGTGATTCGTCCGGCTGAAGCCGGGACTACGTACGATACTACCAGGAGTAGTGCGCGGTGTAGGTGACTTTCTTTTCTTCGTCCGGGGCGAGTTGGACGGAGAACTCGATGGTCTGGGCGTCTTTTTTGGCGTGTTCCATCGAGGGGTTCTCAATTTTCCAGTTCAGCCAGCGCCAGAGGTGCTCGCGGACGAGGATTTCCTTCGGTTCTTTCGAGCGGTTCTTGACCGTGATTTCGATGGTTTCCTTGAGCCAGTTGACCCGGTCGTCGCGCTGGAAATCGGTGATCTTCCGCTCGCCGACGAGGTCGAAAGCGTTGCCGGTGTAGAGGGAGACGTCTTCGTTGCGCGGGGTGTGGCCGATATCGTTTTCGCCGACGAATTCCAGGTTCCCGTCCTGATCGTCGGAGCGGTAGAAGCGGACCCGGCCCGCGGGCAGGGGGACGCCAAGGCCGTTGGCTTCCTCGTTCTTGAATTCCCAGTAAATCGCCACGGCTTTGGGAAAGGTCTGGCCCTGCAGCGGCTGGGTCTGCGGCGCGGCGCCACCGAAGAAGCGCATGGCCGCGGCGTCGTAGACGTACTTTTTGGTCGCTTTCACTTCCGGGGCGCGGAGGAACTCGACCTGCTTGGTTTCCTTGTCGCGGATGGTGAGCGGGCGCTGGAGGGTATAGAGGTGGAAGTCGTCGAAGGCTTTTTCCTGCACGGCGGGGGCGGCATCAGCCATTTCCCTCATGCGAACGCCCCTGGCGGGCGCCGCTAAAGCGAAGGAGTCTTCGATGATGTTCACGTCGCCGGCGACGAGCTTGATCTTCGCCTGGTCGAAGCCGGTGCCGCTGCGGTTGTTGACGGTGACCCAGCCGGTGAGGGTGACGGTTTCGCCCTTTTCCGGGGCGACGAGGTTGTAGTCGGCCTCCCAGTCGAAGCCGTGGCTGAGGTAGGAGAGCTGCGCTTCGAACGAGGCGTCGGCCGGGCTGTGGATCTGCCAGCCGAGGGTGGGACGGAGGATCGAGTCGTCGCCGAGAGCGGGGAAAAGCGGCTCGCCGGGGAGCTGGAAGCGCAGTTTGCCCTCGACCTCGATGATGGGGTCCTGCGGCTCGCCGCCGGGGACGTAGCCGGAGCGGACGATTTTGCCCGGTTTGATTTCGATTTTGCCGTCGGGGTAGGTGCTGCGGAAGTCGATTTCCCGGCCTTCGAAGTGCTGGAGCAGCAGCCACTTGCTGACGGGGTCGTTGCGGTAGCTTTGTTCGAGGATGGAGAAGACGGCCTTGCCCGCCGGGTCGCGCAGGACGACGGAGTCGGGCAGGACCTGGGCGGTGGCGCGGTCGAAAGTCAGCGGATTTTCGCCGGCCTTGAGTTCGAGCGGGATGGATTCGCGAACGACGGCGAGGTTGCGGTTGTAGATCGTCAGCGCGGTCTCGGCGCTGGCAACGGTCGCGAGGGCGGTGGTCATGGCGGCGATTCTCATGGGCTTCGGGATTCTCCTGAAGGATGACACCGATCCGGGAAAATCCTTGGAAAATTTTTACCGCCGGCGGGCGCGGTTTATTCGACCTCGACGATCAGGTTGATTTCCACCGCCACGTTGAGCGGCAGGGCGGCGGCGCCGAGGGCGGTGCGGGAGTGTTTGCCTTTTTCGCCGAAGATTTCGATGAGGAGTTCGCTGGCGCCGTTGATGACCTGTGGGTGGCCATAAAAATCAGGGGCGGAGTTGACGAAGCCGTTGAGGGCGACGATGCGCTTCACTTTATCGAGGGAACCGATCTCCTGCTTCACAACGGCGAGGCGGTTGAGGATGACGATGCGGGCGCCTTCCTGCGCTTCCTCGATGGAGACATCGGCGGGGACTTTGCCGAGGATCTTGCGGTCGCCGTCGATGGGGAGGCCGCCGGAGAGGAAGAGGAGATTGCCGCTGCGGACGCAGTTGACGTAGGCGGCGACGGGGGCGGGAACTTCGGGGAGGGTGTGGCCGAGGGATTCGAGGCGGGCGAGGGTGTGGTCCATGCGGAGGAAGCTCTAAGTTCCAAATTCCAAATTCCAAATCTCAAATTCCGGCCCGAAGCGGGAAAGACTGTTTGGCTGTTTTTTGAAATTTGGAGTTTGGACCGTTCAAGCTCAGCAACCAGCGCCGGAAACGCCCAGTCGGCTGCAACCATCGCTGACAAATTATCCGAACCATCCGACTGCCCGGCGGTTCGCTGCAGCACCCTGGTTAGGTGGCAGCATCGTCATTACTGCATTAACTCCACTCGATGACCGTCCGGGTCTGCAACCACCGCTCGGCGTCCCCACTCTGAGTCTCTCGCTGATGTCACGATGGCACCGGGATAATCACTCAACGCCGCCAATGCGGCATCAACCGAAGGAACACGAAACCCAATGCGTATGCCGAACGTGGACGCGCCATCCGATGCGACAGGGTAAAGCTCGAATACTCCGCCGCCGGGCAATTCGGCTGCAAAATGCTCTGGTCCGCTGCCGTGTCTGTGCTGTGAAAACTGCAAACCAAGCCGGGAGTAAAAAGCGGCTGCACGCGCAATGTCAGGAGACCTCAGCACAACAAGATTCAGGGTGATATGACTCATGGCGTACGTTACCACCTAGCTTGGAATTTAAGGCTCCGGCGGAGGGAAGTCGTCGGTGACGAGGGCGACGAGATTTTTGCCGCCGCGGGTGAGGTTGGCGGCGCGGCCGTTGCCGTCGATAAGGCCGCGGGTCATATGGCGGTGGGCATGCTTCGAGTCGCGGACGGCGCTGACGATGGGTTCGGCCACGGCGCGCTGGCTGGGGGCGATGGCGACGGGCAGGCCGGTGGCGCTGAAGGAGATTTCCCACGAGGGCGAGGGGGCGGAGATGTCGCCGTGGACCATCCAGCGGTGGCGCTCGGCGAAGTCGAAACGGTCTTTGCGCGGGACGGTGACTTTGAAGTAGGCGGGGGTGGAGCGGACGAAGTCCTGGACGCGAATGTTCGGATTCGCGCGGTGTTCGAGAAAGAGCCGGGCGATGTCCATGCCGGCGAGGTTCATGCCGTTGAAGAGGCCGTGGTGATTGACGCCGCCGGAGAAGGCTCTGTGCCAGCCTTCGTAGTGCCGGCTCATGAGGAGGCAGAGTTCGAGGTGGAGGTGGGCGCGGACCCGATTGAGGCCCACGCCGGTGTAGCCCATCTGACCGACCAGGGAGCCGGTTTTCACGGGGTCGCCGGGCTTGACTTCGATTCTGGCGAGGTGGGCGTAGAGGCTGTAGAAGGCGGCGCCTTCGAGTTGATGCTCGACGACGAGGTATTTGCCATAGTTCGAGCGGCCGGCGATGTCGCTGACGTGGACGACGATGCCATCGGCGATGCTGGAGACGAGGTCGAGGGGGTTGCCGGCCTTGTCGCGCTTGATGGGGGAGATGTCGATGCCTTCGTGGAATTTGGTCATGACGACTTCGCCCTTGAGCCGTGCTGGGGTACGGACGAAGCCGAAGCTGCCGCCTTCCCAAGGCTTGGAGATTTCGCCCTCGAAGGTGCGGTCCACATACATGTAGAATTTCTCCGGCTGGCCGGTGAAGAGGTGGCGGTTCTCGGTGGGAAGCTGGAGGTCGAGCGCGGCGGCGGGACCGGCGAGCAGCAGGACGGCGGCGAGCAGGGATCGCATGGCGGGTCAGAGGCGCGGCTTCTTTTCTCCGATGCGGGGGAATTTCTTGTCCATGGCGTGGACTTCGCCTTCGCCGACATTTTTCCAGATGACGAGCTGCCCGTCATTGATGGGTTTTTCGATGAAGACGGCATCGACGACGCGGCCGTTGACCATGGCGAGCAGCCAGCGGTTGATGTTGTCGCTGGTGACGGCGTTGATGCGGGTGACCGCGCCGGGCTTGAGCTGGAGGAGCAGGCCGTAGCCGTCGCCGTCGCGGGAGGGGAAGGGGTTGAAATGGGCGATATCCCTTTCGCTGACTTCGCTGAGACGGCGGTAGAAGACCTCCCGGCCGTTGGTGAGCTGCGGGAAGATCATCTTGGGGTTTTCGTTGGCGTCGGCCTGGAGGTGGAAGGTGATCTTCACCTCATTATTCTTCTTGCCGCCGGCGAGGGCGGGAGAGAAGGGCAGGGCGGCCAGCAGCAGGATGAGAAAGCGCCGGGATGTCATGCGGGGGAGAGTGCCCGCACGGGGAGGGGATGGGAACTCAAAAAGAAGGGGGAAGAGGTCACAGGCGGCCCGCCCGTGACCCTCTTGTCATTGTCTCTTTTGTTCAGAGCAGGGAGCCGACGAGCTTCTCTAGTTTGACGATGTCGGCGGAGAAGGCGCGGATGCCCTGGGCGGTTTTTTCGACGGCCATGGGGTCCTCGTTGAAGGCGAAGCGGAAGGATTTCTCGTCGAAGCTGACTTTTTCGAGGTCGGCGCCGGCGGCTTCTTCCGGGGAAAGGCGGCGGGCGACGGGGTCGGTGGAGTCCTGGAGTTCCTTGAGCAGGGCGGGGCTGATGGTGAGGAGGTCGCAGCCGGCGAGGGCGAGGATTTCGCCCTTGTTGCGGAAGGAGGCGCCCATGACTTCGGTTTTGTAGCCGAACTTTTTGTAGTAGGTGTAGATCTGCTTCACGGAGATCACGCCGGGGTCTTCGTCGCCTTCGTAGGTTTTGCCGGTGGAGGCCTTGTACCAGTCGAGGATGCGGCCGACGAAGGGAGAGATGAGCTGCACGCCGGCTTCGGCGCAGGCGACGGCCTGGGGGAAGGAGAAGAGGAGGGTGAGGTTGCAGTGGATACCTTCCTTTTCGAGGATTTCGGCGGCCTTGATGCCTTCCCAGGTGGAAGCGATTTTGATGAGAATGCGATCGCGGGAGATGCCTTCCTTTTCGTAGGCGGCGATGAGGTGGCGGGCCTTGGCGATGGTGCCTTCGGTGTCGAAGGAGAGGCGGGCATCGACTTCGGTGGAGACGCGGCCGGGGACGATCTTGAGGATTTCGAGGCCGAAGAGGATGAGAATGCGGTCGAGGACGGCTTCGAGGAGCGCGGGGCCGGTGAGGCCGGAGTCCTTGTGTTCGGCGACGGCCTGCTCGACGAGGTGCTTGTATTCCGGTTTTTCGGAAGCCTGGAGGATGAGCGAGGGATTGGTGGTCGCGTCCTGGGGCTGGTAGGCTTTCATGGATTCGAAATCGCCGGTGTCGGCGACGACGGCGGTGAAGCCCTTGAGTTGGTCGAGTTGCGTGGCGCTCATGGCGGGGGCGGGGTAGGACGAAACGGGGCGGATGGCGAGGGGAAAACGCGTTGGCGGGGTGGTGGGGATTTTCGGAAGGGCGGGTGTGTATTTTTTCCCCGCTGCGATGTGAAAAAGATACACCGGCGGCCCCAGTTTTTTGAAAGGAAACGGCGGCCCGGGGTTGCCGGAGCCGCCGTGCCTTTAAGAATGTTTCGCCCGTTTACTTTGTGCCCTCGCCGGTGCCGGGAAGGAAGCGGTAGTACACTTCCAGCATCAGGATGCAGAGAGTCGTGCGGTAGTGGGTGTTGGAGGTCAGCCGGTCGGCGGCCACGGCGCGGAGTTTCTGGCCGCCGCCGGGGGCTTTCCAAGAGCCATCCTCGTTCTGGTTCTTGAGAAGCTGGTCGCGGAACATGTTGTTGTACTTCGTCCACTGGGCGCCGCCGCGGTTCATCATGGCCTGGGATTCATAGTAGTGGCCGTAGAGGTCGGCGAAGGGGGTGTTGAAGTCGAATTTCGATTTTTCCTCGATGTAGCGGGCGCCGCTGCGGGCGGCGGCGTGGGAGCCGCGGCCGGCCATTTGGAGGGCGAGAACACCCGCGCCGGTGAGGGTGTGGTAGCCGTCGGTGTCGTGGTCGCCCTTGCCGACGTAGCCGAAGCCGCCGTGATCACCCTGGCGCTCGGCGACGTAGTCGATCGATTTGCGCAGGGCGGGGGCGATGCGCTTGAAGTCGATGCCGGTGTGGCTGCATGCCTTGAGCGCCTGGATCATCCACGCGGAGACGGAGAGATCGCCGCCGCGGCCGCTATCGACGCTGAAGCCGTAGTCCCAGCCGCCGGAGCGGTTGTGCTGGTGATCGATAATGTACTGGCCGGCCTTTTGGGTGACTTCGACGAGGTTGGGAACGGTGATGTTGAGCTGCTTGCAGAAGGTGGTGGCTTCGGCCAGGGCGTAGGTGGCGATGGCGTGTTCGTACACCTGCTGGATGTGGTCGCCGGTGGTGGTGAGGCGGCCGTTCTGCGCCATGCCGTGGTTGACGAGCCAGGTGATGGCCTTGAGGCAGGATTCGCCGAATTCCTCGGAGAGCGGGGTTTCGCAGTGACCGAGGTAGCAGAGCAGGGCGAGGCCGGTCATGGCGGTCTTGTTGGAGCCGGTCCAGCTTCCGTCGTCGTTCTGGGTGGCCTTCAGCCAGCGAAGGCCCTTCATGACGGCTTCCTCGCATTCCGGGGTGCCGCCGCTTTCGGTGAGGCGCTGCATGCGGTCCTCCTGCGAGCAGCGTTTGCGCATTTCGGCGGGGATGTTGCCGAAACCGCCGCCACCGCCGCCGCCGTCATCGCCGCCGCCGCCCCAGCCGTCGCCGAAGTCGCTGGAACTG
Source organism: Haloferula sp. (assembly GCA_037190465.1). GTDB lineage: Bacteria > Verrucomicrobiota > Verrucomicrobiia > Verrucomicrobiales > Akkermansiaceae > Haloferula. The sequence goes on from JBBCJF010000010.1 coordinate 109,719, forward strand.
CCGAATTCGGCGCTCAGCACGGGGACGTCGATGTCGGGCACGGGCACGGAGAGCGAGGAGACGGTATTCGCCGCGATGACTCTGGACATGGCCGCGGATGGCGCGGAGGGCCTGCGGCTCATCGTGGTGGTGACCTTTTTCGCTTCCAGGCCCTCTTCGATCCCGCCGGCGCCCTGGTAGCTGACGATGACGGGGGTTTCCTTGATGATGGCGGGCAGGAGGATGAAGGCGAGGATGAGGCCGATCAGAACGATGACGAGGATGGAAATGATGATCGAGGTGATCGTCGAGTTGCGCCGCTGGGCGTTCAGGCGCGCCTGGGCTTCGGGGCTGAGCTGGGCGTGGAGACTCATGGGTTCTTCGTGGCTTGGAGGGGAAATTACGCCGGAGAAGCGGGGTGGCCAGCCGAAAAACCGGCTTCGGGCGGGTTTGACCCTACAGGTGAAACGGGGGGAGGAAGGGCAATTTTAGCGGTCATTTCGGGAAAATCGGCCGCGTCGGGCGAATGGCCGGGGAGAGGGCGGTTTCCGGCGCTTGCCGGGCGGGAGGCGGGGCGGCTAGGTAAATGGCATGGAAACTATCCGGGCCGGTGTGGCGGGGGCGGGGTCGATGGGGCGCAATCATGCGCGGGTGTATCATGCGCTGGAGGGGGCGAGGTTGTGCGCGGTGTATGACGCGGACCCGGCGCAGGCCCGGGCGGTGGCGAAGGAGTTCGGAGCGGAGCCGGTGAGCTCGCTGGAGGCGCTGGCCGCGGCGGCGGAGGCGGTGAGCGTGGCGGTGCCGACAGTGGCGCACCGGGAGGTGGGGTGCCGCCTGATGGAGTTGGGGGCGAGCGTGCTGATGGAGAAGCCGATCGCGCCGTCGGTGGAGGATGCGAGGCAGCTTGTGGAGGCGGCGCGGAGGTACGGGCGCATCCTGCAGGTGGGGCATATCGAGCGGTTCAATCCGGTCCTGCGTCAGTTGGAGCAGCGGCTGACACGGCCGAAATTCATCGAAGCGCACCGGCTTTCGCCGTTTCCGAACCGGAGCATCGACATCGGGGTGGTGCTCGATCTGATGATCCACGATCTGGAGGTGATTCTGCATTTGGTGAAGTCGCCGGTGGAGAGCATCGACGCGGTGGGGGTGCCGGTGCTGATGCCGAGCGAGGATATCGCGAATGCGCGGATCCGTTTCGCGAGCGGCTGTGTGGCGAATGTGACGGCGAGCCGGATCAGCCCGGAGCGGATGCGCAAGATCCGGGTGTTTCAGGAGGATTGCTATCTGTCGCTGGACTACCAGGCGCAGGCCGGGCAGATCCATTGGCGCGAGGGGATGGAGATCCGGCGGGCCGAGGTGGAGGTGGAGAAGGACGAACCGCTAAAGCTGGAGTTGGAGGCATTCCTCGCGGCGGTGGCGCGGGGGGAGGACCCGGCGGTGACGGGTCAGCAGGGGACGGCGGCGTTGGAGCTGGCGCTGGAGATCACGCGGGTGGCGAACGCGGAACGCGGAACGCGGAACGCGGAATGAAGGTGGTCCGGACCACGGGAAATCAAGGCTGCCATCGCAGGCGGAAGAAGCCCGCGGCATCCTCCGGGTCGGCAAGGGGATCGGTCAGCCGGATTTTCCAGGCGTCTCCGGCGAGAGGCAGGGCATCTTCCACCAAGGGGCTGGAGAGAAAGGGATCCGCGTCGAAGGCCCACAGGGTCTGCCAGTTCTCCAGATTTTGCGAGCGTTCGACGATGAGGCCGCGGCCGAGAGCGTGGTCCGACAGCGAGAGTTCGAGTTGCGGAGAGCCGTCGTCGGAGAGCAGGGACAGCGGCAGCGGGGAGGAACCCACGGGGGGGAGTCCCAGCAGCATCGACGCGGCGTGGCTCAGGCCGCTGGCATTGGAGACTGCCTGCGGATCGTTGCCCAGGGACTGGAACCAGCGGTGTTCCCAGGCGTCGCTCAGGCCATTGCCGTCGGAATCCACGGCGCGGATGGCATAGGTGGTGAGCACGGCCGCGTGGTCCGAGGGCCAGGAGTTATTGGCAACGGGACCGACGGGAACTCCCCATTCACCGACAGTGACCTGCACTTCGGTGGTGAATGTCTGCGAGGAGAGAACTTTGAGGGGGGCGCCCTTGTGATAGACGAAGTCGATGCGGTCCTGGGGTTCGGTGCCCTTGTGGATGGGTGACCAGGTAGCGCCGGGGTCTGTCAGCGGGTCCGGATGGGCCACGCGGTAGGAGTCGAGGAGGCCGGCGTTTTCCACGGCGGTGCTGACCGGCCAGGCGACGGGGCCGGTGCCGTGGATGGGGGCGGTGGCCGCGGTCCAGTCGAGGTGGGAGGGGGCGTTGAAGTCTCCGGTGAGGAAGACGGGGACGTTGTCGGCATCCGCGAGATGGGCGGACATGCCCGCGAGAGCCGCCTGGATCTGGGGGAGGCGCTGGGAGCGGTTCTCTTCCTGGAGGACGCTGGCCGGGGTGGCTCCGGCGGCCTGGGCGGCGTAGGGGCCGTAGAATTGGTAGTCGAGGTGACAGCTATAGACGACGATGTCGCGCCGCGGGTTGTCGGTCAGGCGGATGCGGGCGCCGATGGCGTTGCCGGCGGAGAAGGCTTCGACGATGGGGTAGCGGCTAACAAGTTGCCGGCTGCCGTTGCCGCTCGTGGCGCGGAACCACCCCAGCGCGTTCGCCACGTTCTGGGCGTGTCCGTCGGAGGATTCCTGGAGGCCCACGATGTCGGCGCCGGAGCGGACGATGGAGTCGATGCCCTTCTGGAAACCGTTGTTGACCTGACCCCAGGAGTGCCAGGTGTTGTAGGCCATGACGGCGAGGCGGGGGACGTTTTCCTGGCCCGCGGGGAAGACCGGGATTTCGAGGGAGATGTCGGCGGAAAGGCCGCTGGCGGTGCCGGTGGCGCGGATGGTGAAGAGGTTCCGGCCTTGATCACCGGCGCCGGGGGTGCCGGTGAGGGCGCCGTCCCCGGCGACGGAGAGCCAGCCGGGGCCGCCGGTTTTTTCGAAAGTATAGGGAGCCCCGGCGGATGAGACATACGCGGAGATGCGGCCGGTCCAAGGTTCGCCGATAACGGCGTGGCGGAGGCGCACGAGGTCGACCAGCCATTGCGGCGGGCCGCTGCCGTCGACGATGAAGGCGACGGGGCCGGCGAGCACGCCATAGCCGTTGTTGGCGAGGAACCAGGCGTGGTAGGCGCCGGGGGCGAGGCCGGGGTTGGCGAAGGTCACGGTTCCCTGGGTGAGTGCACCGCTGGCGGTGCGGGTGCCATTGGTGTAGTACCAAGTGGTGGAGACAGGGTTGCCGCTGGGGATGATGCCCTGCGGGTAGATGCCGATCCAGTCCGAGGGGCTGCCGGGACCGTTGGCGAAGCTGGCGACGATGTTTTCTCCCGGCTCGTAGCGGGTTTTGTCGAGGGTGAGGGCGGGGGGCGGGACGACGGCGAAAGCGACAGGGCCGGCCAGGACGGAGGTATCGTCTTCGCCGAGGAACCAGGCGGCGTATGCGCCGGGCGGGAGTTCGGGGGAGGAGAAGGTGACGGTTCCCTGCGTGCCGTCCACGGGTTGCTGGAGGAGGGCGGAGTCTTCTCCGGGAACGGCGTCTTGGGCGAAAATGGCGATGCGTTCGCCGGGGAGGCCGGGGCCGTGGCTGAAGGTGGCGGCGATGTTCTGGCCTACGGTGTAGGATGGCCGGTCGAGAACGATGGCGGGCGAGGGATCGGTGCCGTCGGGAATCTGGTCGAACTGGAGTTCGTCGAGCGCGAGGTAGTCGCCGGCGCCGGAGATGTGGTCGAATTTCAGGACCAGAATCTGGCCGATTTCGCCCGAGTAGGCGGGGGAGATGGTGTCGCGACCGGACGAGCGGCTCCAGTCGCCGGATGCCAGTTCTTCGTCATCGGCGGTTCTGATCGACCAGACGACGGTCTTGGTGGCGGGGGTGCCGCCGCTCCAGGCGTCGAGAACGAAGGATTCGATATGCACGCCGTTGGTGGGAGAGGGAGTGAAGGTGATGGTGAAGATCCTGCTTCCTCCGCCGGAGGCGTCGAGCTGAACGACATTGCCGCGGCCGTCCCAGGCAGTGTAGGTGTCGAATCTCCCGCCGGCCCAGGCGAGCGCGATGTCCGGGGTGCCGGTGACGCCCCAGGTTCCGGCGGTGGCGTCCCAGTTGGCGCCGTTGGCGGTGACGTTCGAGGCATAGTTCGGGGCGCCCGGCAGTGGATTGTTGACGGCGGTGAAGCCGTTATTGTGGACGAGGGTCTCGGCGGGCGCGAGGAGCGTCAGGAGGGCGAGGAAAAGGGCGACGTGTTTCACGGTTTCCAAGGGCGGGTCGTTTTTGTCCGGTCCGGCGGCAGGGGAGAGCCGCATCCGGGCCGGGACCTAGGTTTTCCACGCGCTTGGGGAGAGGGGTAGAGGGGGAAATCGGCGGCAGGGCGGGCATTTTCGGCGGGAGAAAAGGGATCATGCGCGAGGCGAGCCGCCCGTGCCCCCCTTTTTGATCTCCGTTCGCCGCTCAGTAATGTTCCAGCAGTCTCTGGGCGGCGCCTGCCTCGATGAGATTGGCGTCGGAGAGGTCGCGGATGAGTTCGCGGGCGGCCGCGGTTTCGAGGTCGGTCGGTTTGTGATCCGGGCCTCTTGGGGCGGCGCGGAGTTCGAGGTTGGGGACGACTTTTTCGAGGCCGGGGGAGAGGGCGGGGTCGATGAGGGTGCCGATGACGGGCTTCGATTCGATGGGCGGGATTTCGCCTGCTTCGAGGTCGTACAGGTGTTCGGGGCGGTCGAGCAGGCCGAGCTGGCGGGCGTGCTGATGGGCGCGCTGCAGCGAAGTGCGGACGAGCTTTTCGCGGGTCGGGTAGCCGGTGTCGTCGCCGAGGGCGAGTTTGTTGTGGTCCTTGCGGTCGAAGACGATGTCGAAGAAGACCGGAGGCTCCAGGCCGAGCTTGGCCGCCCGCTCGATGCGGGCGATGGAACGGAGGAAAGTCCGGCGCGTTTCTTCGGCGCTGAGGCTGCGGTAGAAGGAGGCATCGGAGATGTCAGTCCGCATGCCGGCGACGAGGCGCTGCTTGTCGGAGTAGCGTTTGTATTGCTTGAAGCCGACGAGGGCGAGCGTCAGCAGGATCAGGGCCACAAGGGTGTGGCGCAGGATGTCGGCGAGGCGCGGATCCATCAGGTCCAGATCGATTTGGGTTTCTTCGGCTCGGCGGGCGGCGGCGGGTCGAAGTTGCGTTTTTCGCGGCAGTGGAAGAGGGCTTCCTCGCGGGTGATGTAGCCGGCGTCGAGAAGGGCGGCGATGGATTGGTCGATGGTCCGGTTGCCGTCCTTGAAGCCGATCTCCATAAGGCCGACGATTTGCTCCAGCTTGCGCTCGCGGATGCAGGTGCGCAGACCGTGGTTGGCGCGCAGAACCTCACTGGCGAGGATGCGGCCCTGGCCGTCGGCGCGCTGGATGAGACGCTGGGAGACGACGGCCTCGAGGACGCCGGAGAGCTGGGTGACGATCTGAGGCTGCTGCTCGGGTGGGAAAACATCGACGAGGCGGTCGATGGATTGGGGGGCGTCGAGGGTGTGGAGGGTGGCGAGGACGAGGTGGCCGGTTTCGGCGGCGGTCAGGGCGATGCGGATCGTTTCGAGGTCGCGGAGTTCGGAGACGACGATGACGTCGGGGTCCTGACGCAGGGCTTGTCGCAGGGCAGTGGGGAAGGCACGGGTGTCGGAGCCGACTTCGCGCTGCTTGATGAGGCAGCTCCGGTGGGAGAAGACGAACTCGATGGGGTCCTCGATGGTGACGATGATGCCGGAGCGGCTTTCCGAAATCCTCCGGACCATGGCGGCGAGGGTGGTGGATTTGCCGGAGCCGGTGATGCCGGTGACGAGGATGAGACCGCGGCGAAGCTGGCAGATGTCATGAACGACGGCATGATGGCCGAGTTCGCCGAGTTCCGGGATGTGCTGCGGGATGTGGCGGAAGGCCGCTTCGTGGCAGCCGCGGGCGATGTGGACGTTGCCGCGGAAACGGCCGACTTCCTCGACTTGCAGAGCGTAGTCGAGTTCCCAGTTTTCCTCGAGGGCGGCGCGCTGGGCTTCGCTGAGGGTGTCGAGGATGAGGCTGCGTGTGGTGTCGGGGTCGAGCAGGAAGTCTTCCAGTGGAACCAAGTTGCCGGCGACGCGTGCGGCGGGGGGGGCCCAGGTGGAAAGGTGGAGATCGGAACCGCCGAGTTCGACGGTTTGGCGGAGGTAGTCGGTGATATCGCGGACCTGGCTCACGGTGGTGGATGAATGAGGTTACGAGATGCCGCGCATGGCGCGATCAAAATCCTGCGGACGGTCAGTGGCGGAACGGGCGGTATCGGGGTCGATGATGCCCTGCTTGGTCGCGGCGACGAGATAGCGGAGGAAGGAGCAGGAGAGGCCGTCTTCGGATTTGTTGAGGTAGTCTTTGATTTCGTTGAAGTTGTTATCGGCGATCCATTTGCGGGTGATGGCGACGTTCTGGAAGTATTCGAGGATGGCGACGAGGCCGCCGTCGATGCGTGGGAGGAGTTGCTGGGCGATGACACCGATGAGCTGCTGGGAGAGCAGGGTGGAGGAGCCGGCCAGGCGGGAGTCGCTGAGGATGCGGTTGAGGCGCTCGATGGAGCTGGCCACGCCGGCCACGCCGGAGCCGTGGACGGTGGAGAGGACGAGGTGGCCGGTTTCGGCGGCGCGGAGGGCGGTGAAGGCGGTCTCGGCGTCGCGGATTTCGCCGAAGAGGATGATGTCGGGATTTTGCCGCAGGGCGGCGCGCAGGGCGACATTGAAGTCGGGAGTGTCACGGTGGACTTCGCGCTGGGAAAAGAGGGAGCGGTCGTTTTCGAAAAGGTATTCGATGGGGTCCTCGATGGTGACGATGTGGCGGGCCTGGTGCTGATTCACCCACTGAAGGCAGGCGGCGAGGGTGGTGGATTTGCCCGCGCCGGTGGGGCCGGTGGCGATGATGAGGCCGGAACGGCGCTGCATCCAGCCTGCCAGCACGTCGCCGGGCAGGCCGAGTTCCTCGAAGGAGGGAATGACGCGCTTGATCGGGCGCATGGCCACGGCGAGGCGGCCAAGGGTGCGGTAGGCGTTCATGCGCAGGCGGCCGGTTCCGTCGACCTGGATGCTGGCGTCGCCGTCGCAGGTGGATTCGGGGTCGAGGCCGCAGGTCCGCCACATCTCCGCGATGGCTTCGCGTGGAATATCGTGACCGTGGGCGATGACGAGTTCGTCATTGGTGCGCACGCGGGGACGTTCGCCTTCGGTCAGGAAGACATCCGTCGCGCCGCCGGCGAAGGCGGTTTCCAGCAAATTTCTTATTTCAGGGTCCACTTCTAACGACGCTAGGAAATGGAGCGACGGAGGGAAGGGGAAAAAGCGGAAGAGGATCCGCTCATTCCATATTCCGACCCTGAAAGGAGAAGCGGAAAACCACGGGGTGCCCGGAAGTCGAAAACGCAGCCCCGGTTACGCGATCGCGTAGGTTGGAAGATTTTCTTTGTATGGTCCGGAATTCCTGATGATATGGCGACATGAAGCATTCGGGGGGATGTGTCATTATTGCGGGGCTTGCGCTCATCTCGCTGGCCGGGGGCATCGAAATCGAGATCGATTATCGGTACGACATCAACAACTTCTTCAATCCGGAAACAGCGCAGGGCCAGCAGGCGCGCGCCGCGCTGGAGGCCGCCGCGGCGCGCTATTCGAGAGTGATCACGACCGGACTCGGCGCGGTCGCCGTTTCGGATGACAATCTCGATGCGCGGATCGCTTTCAGGCATCCCAGTCTGGGACAGACCTGGCAGGTCAGTTCCGCGGAAAGTGCGGGCAGCGACGCGCTGGTCGGCATGGGGGCTTCCGCCGCGAACGAGTACCGGGGAGCCTGGAGTTTGGACGAGAACGTATGGGTTCTCTATGCAGGAGCGATGCCGCTGGGAAGCGCCGCCTTGGGAGGAACCGGCAGCGGTACGAATTTCGGCGATGTTCTCGACGATCCTTCTTCGATCCTCAACCGTGGCTTCAATTCGGGATTCATGAGTCTCCCGGTGTGGGGCGGCGCCCTGTCCTTCGACAGCAGCGGCAACACCGACTGGCATTTCGACCACACGACCGCGGGCGTCGACGGGCAGGTGGATTTCTACTCGATCGCACTGCACGAGATCGGTCACGCGCTGGGCCTGGGTGCGGCATGGAACGAATGGTCGGCGAACACCGAAGGATTACTCTATGTCGGGGCCGAAGCTCTGGCGGTATACGAAAGCGAACACGGAACCGCGCTGCCCGGTCTCAACCTGGACGCTTCGGGCCAGCATTGGGCCGACGGAGCTTATCAGTCCGGCATTTTCGCACCCGGCGATCCGAACTACGCCGGCACGGTGGGACCTGCCGGCATGCAGCCTCTGCTGATGAATCCAAGTTTCGATTTCGATTCCGATACGCAGCGCTACGAGTTGACCAATCTGGAAGCCGGTGCCCTGCGTGACATCGGCTGGACGCTGATCCCCGAGCCGTCGGCGGCGTTGATGACGGCTCTCGCCGCCATGGGATCGCTCCTGTGCCGGCGCCGGGGTTGAAGTCACTCAAGCACCTGACGCAACGCGGCGAAGATCAGCCGCAGTTCGTCCTCCGTGGTGCAGAGCGGAGGCATCACGACAATCGTGTCGCGGATCGGCCGGGTGAGCAGACCGCGCCGCCGCGCCGCCACGCAGACTTCCGCACCGAAGCGCCGCTGCGGGGGAAACGGCGTGCCGTCCGGCTGGCGGAGCTCGATTCCCGCGATGAAACCGCATTGGCGGATATCGTGGACGAAAGGGCTCGCCGCTTTCAACTCCGCGAGCAGCGCGGCCAATTCCGCGATCTTCGGCCGGAGACGCTCCAGGGTCCGCTCGCTGTGGAAGAGATCGAGCGAAGCGAGCGCCGCGGCGCAGCCGAGAGGATTCGCCGTGTAACTGTGTCCATAGTAGAAAGCCCGGCCGGCGTCGCCGAGGAAGGTGTCGTAGATCCGGCCTGTCGTCAGGGTGGCGGCCATCGGCAGATAGCCGCCGGTCAGCCCTTTTGCCAGGCAGAGGAAGTCGGGCGTCGTGTCCTCGTGCTGGCAGGCGAACATTTTCCCCGTGCGGCCGAAACCGGTCATCACTTCGTCGAGGATCAGGTGGACGCCGTGCCGGTTGCACCATTCGCGCAGTCCGCGCAGCATGCTTGGCGGCCAGGGGCGCATTTCGTTCACGCCCTGGATCAGCGGCTCGATGACCACGGCGGCGGTGGATTTTGCGATGCCTTCCGGCAGGGCGTGCAGCGCGTCGAGCCCGGCGACGAAATGCACCGGCACGCCGTGCCTGCGGAAGCGTTCATGGAAAAGCGGCACACCGCCCAGCGAGGACGCGCCTAGCGTGTCGCCGTGATAGGCCTGGTCGAAGGCGATGAAGCCCGTCCGCTCCGGTTCGCCGGTGAGCTGGCGGTACTGGATCGCCATCTTCATCGCGCATTCGATGGCGGTGGAGCCGTCGTCGGAGAAAAAGACGCGCTCCAGCGTGCCGGCGGGGAAGAAGGCGCAGAGCCGTTCCGCCAGTTCGCTCGCCCGGGGGTTGGCAAAGCCGAGGTAGGAGGTGTGGGCGACTTCGCTGAGCTGGCGCGCGATGGCTGCATTGATCGCGGGATGATTGTGGCCGTGGATGTTGGTCCAGATCGACGAGTTGCCGTCGAGGTATTTCCGGCCTTCGGAATCCCATAACCACGGGCCTTCGCCGCGCACCAGTACCAGCGGCTCATGCTCCGGCGCGGTCCACTCTGCTTGCGGGGTGAAGGGGTGCCAGCAGTGCCGTTTGTCCGCCTCGATCCAGCGCCGGGTGTCGTCACGCATCGCGGCGATGTTCGGTCAGCGGAGGAATTTCGGAAACCGCGAAATGGAAATCCGCTGCCCTACGTGATCATGTAATATTCAGTTTTCCGAAACGATGGCAGCATGGCCTCGTTCCTCACGGAACCTTGCTCTGTCGAAACGGTCTCCCCTCTTCAAAAAGCAGGTGACCGGCGGCCCCGGGAATGGCGACCTAATCCCGGGGGCTTCCGCCGGCCACTTGCTTTTTGAGGAGGAGAGGAACATCGAACATCGAACGTCCAACATCGAATGTTGAATGGGGAGGTCAGGTCTTGAAGTCGCGCAGGCGGAAGGCGGTGAAGCCGGTGAGGAAAAGCGTGGCGTTCAGGCCGAGGAGGAAGACATAGGAACCGGTGACCTTCGGCCAGGAAATCGCGTTTTCCAGCAGGTAGACCCAGGAACTCATCCGCCAGGTCACAAAGTATTCCTCATACGGTTTGAAGAAGGGGAATTCCTGCAGAACCATATCGACGAAGAGAATGCTCAACGCCATGATCGTTGCCGCGGCGGGCTTCATTTTGAAGCAGGAGAACATGAAGGCGATCGACGACAGCGTGATCATGCTCACCCCGATCCCCAGCGCCGCCAGCGCGAGGCGGCCGATGCCTTCGCCCCATTCCGGGAAGACCGAAAAGACCTTCATTTTCTGGTTCCAGACAAAGAGCCCGCCGTCGAAACCCAGCGCGGCGACCGACATCAGGTAGCCGGTGATGCCGACGAAGAACACGAAGCTCACGGTGTAGATCGACACGGCGGCATATTTCAGCAGCAGGATGCGCAGCCGCGACACCGGCCGGGCGAGCACAAGGCGCAGGTTTCCATCCTCCGCCTCCTTCGCCACGATGTCGCCGGCGACGAGAGCGAAATAGATCGAGCCTAACAAAAGCATGCTGAAGCCCATCACCCAGTAGGTCACCGTCAGCGAGCTGTAGTAGTCGTCGAAACCGAAGCCGTTGCGCTCGATGAGTTCGCGCATCCCGCGCTGGCTGCGTTCCAGTTTGAAGACGAAGAGGATGATTGCCTCCATCACCAGAAAGACCCCATAGCCGATGTAAGTGCGCGGCCGGCCGAAAAGTTTGGCGAGTTCGCCGCGGAGCTGGCGGAGGAAATTCATGGGCGGGCGGCAGGGAAGGGGAGGGCTTCCCCCGCGGGGGAAGCTCGGGTGATTTCGAGATAGAGATCTTCCAGTGATCTTCTCACCGGCGCGAAGGCGGAGACACGGATGCCGCAGCCGACCAGTGCGGCGACGAGGATGGCGGGGTCGAGTTCCGGCGGCAGCGCGATGCGGCCGGGGGCGAGAATTTTCACCTCCTGAAGCTCCAGGAAATCCCGCGCCGCACTCCAGGGAGAGAGTTCGACCTCGTAAACCGGGGCTTCGTCCCGCAGGTCGGCGATGCGGCCTTCGAAGACCAGGCGGCCCTGGCGCAGGATCGTCACACGGTCGCACATTTGTTCGACTTCCGCGAGCAGGTGGGAGTTGAAAAGCACCGTGGTGCCCCGCTCCCTGCGCAGATCGAGGATGAAGTCGCGAAACCATTTGATGCCCTCCGGATCGAGCCCGTCGGTCGGTTCGTCCAGCAGCAGCACCTTCGGCTCCGGCAGCAGCGCCTGGGCGAGCGCGAGGCGCTGGCGCATGCCGTGGGAGTAGGAGCCGACTTTCGAGCCGATACGTTTTTCCAGGCCGACCCGCGCGACCACCTCGCGCGCCGCCTTCGCATCGAAGTGCCCGGAATATCCGGCGAGGATGCGCAGGTTTTCCCAGCCGCTGAGATAGTCATAGAAAGCCGGACTTTCAAATATCGCACCGACCTGCCGCAAGGCGGCGGAATGGTTCTTCCGCACGGAAACACCGCCGATCTTCGCATCGCCCCGGTCGGGAGCGACCATGCCGAGGACAATTCCCAGGGTGGTGCTCTTGCCCGCGCCGTTGTGGCCTAACAGACCGTGAATCTCTCCTTCCTCCACGCGGAAGGAAACGTCCTCAAGCGCGGGTTTGCCGCCGAAGGATTTATGGAGGCCGGTGACGGAAAGCATGAATGAGACGAAAGACTTGAAAACAGAGGGCGCGGGATGAATGCAGGGATCATTCGTTCACGCCGAAGGAGACCTTGCTGGAGGCGGAAAGATCCGCGTAGAGGAAATTCGCGCCCGGTTCGCCCGGGTGCCATGCCTCCTTGTCGATGACCAGCGGGATGCGGCGTGGATCGCCGCCGGAACCGAAAAATTCCAGCCGGGTCCGGTGGCGGCCGCCTTGCGTGGTGTTCCAGAGGTAGCTGCAGCCGCTGCGGGCGAATTCGGTTTTGTCGGCGGGACAGTGGAAGATCTCTTCGCTTCCGACATAGGGGAGCAGCGCGGTTTCCATCACCGGCACGTCCTCGTTTTTCGAACGCCGGCCGGCCTGCCACTCGGGCAGCACCTGGCCGTGGTCCTGGAGATAGCTTTCCAATCCCATGCCGATCTGGCGGAGATTCGACAGGCAGGCCGCCCGCTGGGCCTTGCGATGGACGCTGAGACCGACCGGGACGGAGATCGCGGCGAGAGCGGCGACGATCCCGAGGGTGACCAGCAGCTCGGTCAGGGTGAATCCGCGGCGGGAAGTTTTCATCGTTGGCCGGGTCCGAAGTCCGGGCCGCGCAAGCCCTGCATGGTTTCATTGATCGCCTCCATCAACGGGGCGAGGTCGAGCTTGGTATCGGCGCTCGCTTTTTCGAAATAGGCGCGCAAGCCCTCGCTGCTGATCGTTTCCAGAAGATCGTCGCCGAGTTCCTTCGCGCGGAGCATTTCCTCCTCCGTGCGGCCTTCCTCGATGTCGCGCAAACCCTGCTCGACGAATTTCTTCCGCTCGTCGGGCGGCAGGGCGTCGAGCGCTTCCATGAATTTGCCCATCGATTCGCGGATGGTGAGGTCGATGAAAAGCCTCTTCTCCGCGCCACTGAGCTTGCGGAAGAATTGCTCCGGCGTGCGGTCGTCGCGGCTTTTCTGGCGTTCGGCGAAGTCGAGGCGGTTCACCAGCCCGGCGATTTCGCGGAGTTTTTCCTCGCGGCGTTTTCCTGCCGCGGTGTCGGGCGCTTCGGCGTGCGCCGACCAGTCCTCTAAGGCCGCTGCTTCGATCGTGGCGGATACCTTTTCCGCCGTGATCCGCTTCGAACCCGCCCAGGCGCGGATACCCCACACCGCGCCCCAGATGAGGACGAGGACAAGGACGGCTTTCACCAGAAACGCACGGCGGTCCATGACGTGGGCGAAGCTAGCCGGGAAAAAATGCCGCGCAAGCGGGCGCTCCCTCCTAACCGTTCCCCCGGCGCAGGCGCTTCGTCACCAGCTCGAACGATTCCTTCGCCTCTTCGACATTCAGCGCGCGGGCGGCGCCGAAATACACCGCGGCGGCCAGCGGCACCACGGCGCCGAGCGCGACGATGCGCAGGAACTGGCTCATGCCGGTGAGATCGTGGAAGACGAAGCGGTTCGCCAGCCAGCAAAAGAGTCCCATCGCACCGCCGGCCAGCAGGAGCTGCAGGATCAGGCGGGTCAGAGCACGGCTCTCCAGTCCCGGGGAGATCCGCGACATCGCGATGTAAAGGATGGCGAAATTCGCCACCGCCACGGTGCTGGTGGTCAGCGCCAGCGCCTCGACGCCGAGGTGGCGGACGTGGATGAAATACCAGTTCAGCGACACGCTCAGCGCGATCGCCAGAAAACTCACCAGCATCGGAATCCAGCGCTTGTCCGCAGCATAGAAGGCAGGCTGGAGCACTTTCAGCCATGAGTAGGCGAGCAGGCCGACACCGTAGCCGCGCAGCGCCGCAGCGGTCATCGCGCGGGAGTTTTCGTCGAAGGCGCCGCGCTCGTAGATCACGCTGACGATCGGTTCGGCGAGCAGGCAAAGACCGAGCGCGCAGGGCAGCACCAGGAAGCTCACCAGCCGGATGCCCCGGGCGAGCACTCCGCCGAAGCCCTCGCCGAGACCCGCTGTGGCGGCGCGGGAAAGCGCGGGCAGCGTCACCGTCGCCACCGCCACACCGAAGACGCCGATGGGCAGTTGCATGAGGCGGAAGGCATAGCCCAGCGCGCTCGCCGCGCCTTCGCCGATGGACAGCGCGAATTGCGTGTTGATGACCACATTGATCTGAACCACCGAGGCGGAGATCACGGCCGGCCCCATCAGCGAGAAGATTTTCCGCACGTCGGGATGCCGCCAGTCCCAGCGCGGTTTCCAGCGGAAGCCGAGCTTGTGCAGCGCGGGGAGCTGCACGACGAGCTGCCCGAGCCCGCCGATCAGGGTGCCGATGGAAAAGCCGACCATGGTCATCGGCCCGAGGTTCGGGTCGAGCCACAGACCGATCGCGGAGCCGGCGATGATCGAACCGAGATTGAAGGCGCAGGAGGAAATCGCCGGGATGAAGAAGACCTTGCGCGAGTTGAGAATGCCCATCACCAGCGCGGCCAGGCTGACAAGCAGCATGAAGGGCCACATGATGCGGGTCATCAGCACCGTCAGCTCGATGTCGGCCGGGCTCATCGTCCGGGCCCGGCCGGAAGCGCCGTCCATTGCCGTCATCAGGCCGACGAGCTGCGGGGAAAGCAGGATGCCGAGCAGCGAGAGCAGCGACATCGCGATGGTCACGATGGTGAGCATCCGCGCCGCCAGCGGCCAGGCGCTTTCCGGGCCGCTGAGTTCGACGCGCTTGGAAAAAGTGGTGACGAAAGCCTGCGACAGCGCGCCTTCCGCGAACAGGTCGCGCAGCAGGTTGGGAATGCGGAAGGCCACCATGAAGCAATCCATCAGGATGCCGTTGCCGAAGAAGGCGGCGAAGATCTGGTCGCGGATGAGCCCCAGCACGCGGCTGGCCATCACGGCGATGCTGACGATCCAGGTGGATTTGGCGGCTTGCGAGGGCATCGGTCAGAAACTGGGAAGAGAACTGCCGGTCACTTCGCCGCCGCCCGGCGCAGTCGGTCCATGATCGCGACTCCCAGGCCGACTTCGCTGACCGGCTCGCAGACGATGAAATCCAATCCGGCTTCATCCATCTTCCGCATCACGTGGAAGAGCCGGATCGCCGCCTCCGGAAGCTTGCCGCTGCCGGGGCTGAGCTCCTCGACCTCCTCCCAGTCGTGCCGGCTGAGGTAACCGGCCTTTTCGTCGCCGCGGTAGCTGATCAGGCCGTAGCGTTTGCCGGGCTCCGGCTTGAAATCCTGCGGCTTGTCGAAGAGCAGCAGCGGAGTACGAGGCGCATAGTGGCTTTCGAGCTGGCCGGGCGCGTCGGGCCGGCCGGTGACCCGCTTTTCGATGACCACCTTGCCGAATTTCTGAAGCTGTTCCTTCGTCACCGGCCCGGCGCGCAGCACGCGGATCAGCGGGCGCTTCTCCCCCGGTTCGATGGCGACGATGGTGCTCTCCAGCCCCTCGCTGCACGCCCCGCCGTCGACGATGAGCGGGATGCGTCCGCCGAGTTCTCTTTCCACCGCGCTGGCGGCGGTTGGGGAAATGCGGCCGAAGCGATTCGCGCTGGGCGCTGCGATGGGACGGCCGAGCGCCTTGCCGACGGCGCGGAAAATCAGGTTGCCGCTCTGCCGCACGGCCACGGTGGGCAGGCCGCTGGTGACGAGATCCGGCACTTTCGCGGTCTTCGGCAGGACCATCGTCAGCGGTCCCGGCCAGAAGGTTCCGGCCAGACTTTTGACCACCGAGGCGATGTCTTCCGGCACCTCGGCGACATCGGAAAGTTCGCGGAAGGAGGCGATATGGACGATCAGCGGGTCGAAAGCCGGGCGCTCCTTCACCTCGAACACTTTGGCCACGGCCTGGGGGTTGAAGGCGTCCGCGGCGAGCCCGTAAACCGTCTCGGTCGGCAGCGCGACGACCTCACCGGCTTGCAGCAGGACGGCCGCTTCGCGCACGGCGTCGCGCATGTCTTCGTCGTTGGCGGTCAGGAGGCGGGTCTCGGGCACGGCGGGAGGCTGGCGCGAGGGGAGGGGATTTGGAAATGGGATTTTTCCGGTCTTTTCCGGATAGCGCGCGGATGGAGGATCGAATGAAAATGCCGGAAGGCGCGTCCAAGGGGCATGATCTTCCGCCGTATCACTCCTCATTTCCTTTCCGCGCTAACACCGCTGACGGCGGCGGATTTCCCCCTGGTGCCGCGTTCCGACCGGGTGCTGACGGTAAATGAAGTGAAGCGCTTCTGGATCGACCGGCTCGGCACGAGGTCTTCGGAGGCGCCGCAACGGCGAATGGAAAGCGCCGACAAGTCCCGGGAAACGGAAGTCGCGGATGAAATCCGTTCCGGCCATCACGACGTGGCGGCCCGCCTGGTGTGTCTGAGCCATAATATCGAAGCTTGGACCCGGCTGGGCAACATGGAGAAAGCGCAGGAATCCCGGCGCAAGCTCCTGCGTTTGAGGCAATGTCTGGCGAAATCCTCCCGCAAGGTCGAAGGAGCGCTCTAACAGAGGATGGAGAGGGCGAAACGCTCACTTCCACGCCTCGCGCCACTGGTCTTCGTGCCAGCGGCCTTCATCCATTTCGATGAGATCGAAATCGGTGAGCACCCGCCCGTCGTCCGGCAGACCATACTCGCGGATCATGGCGGGGATGAATTCGTCGGTTTCGTCGTCGCGCCAGCCGCGTTTACTCATGAAACTGTCGTAAATGAGAATTTCCTCGTCGGTCAGGCGGCGGCCGTTCGCAAAGCACCAGCCCAGCACCTCCTCATCACTCCCGCCGGTGAGGACGCGGGATTTCACGTCGTCGTAAGCCACACCGAGATAGCGGCAGGTGCGTCCGTCGAAGCCCCGGCCGAGCATCTCGAAATACTCTTCGGGCAGCCGCCCCTCCGCATGAAGGCGGATTTTCGAGCACATGCGGGCGAAATAGAACATGCCGAGGGTTTTTTCGTAACAGCCGGAGATGCCTTCGATTTTCATGACGGGCAGAACATGCACCCCAATGGGCGGTCCGCCGATCCGATTTTCGCGGACCCGCCCGGCCTCCGTCCACAACTTCCCGCTTGACCCGCCGCTCCGGCGGTGACGCTAGTGGACTCCGGGATGACCTCCGGAACCCCCATCGAGGAAACCTTCGTCACCGAGCTGACCGCCCATCAGCCCGCGTTGCAGGCATTCATCGCCTCCCTGATGCCCGGCGATCCCGGCACCGACGAAGTGATGCAGCGCACCAACATTACCCTCTGGCGCAAGCGCGCGGACTACACCCCCGGCACCAATTTCCGCGCCTGGGCCTTCGAATGCGCGAAGTGGACGATGCGCGCCTACTTCAAGGAAAAGCAGCGCAGGAACTGGCTCGTCTTCGACGACGAACTGACCCGCGCCGTGACCGAACGAATGGCGGAGCGCCTCCCCGACTCACCCGATGCGCCCCAGGCGGCTTTGCGCCTCTGCCTCTCCAAACTCCGCGACGCCGACCGCGAACTCATCCTCTCCCACTACGAACGGGGTGAAACCCTCGCCGAATGCTCGAAGCGCACCGGCCGCACCGTCGGCACGCTGAAAGTCGCCCTTTTCCGGTTGCGCGCCGCCCTGCGCCGCTGCATTTCCGAACGCCTCGCCGTCGAGGCCGCCCGATCCTGACGTGAAACGCCGCGACATCGAACACCGGATTCAGGACGCCTTCGACGGCGAACCCTCCGATCCGCATGTTCTGCGCGACACCTTGCTGGAAAACCCCGCCGCGCTCGATCTCTGGTGCGACTACGCGCTGATGGATGCCGAGCTGCGCCGCCACGCACGCGGCCGCCTGAAAATCCCCGGTACCGTTCCGGCCCGCGAGGAAGTGGCGCGCCGCGTGCGCCACCGCCGCCAGATCTGGACCTCCGGTCTCGCCGCCGCTGCCGTGCTCGTTCTCAGCGCGGTCGCCCTGCGCCTCTTCCTCGTGAAACCGCAACAATGGTCGGCCGATCTCGCCGTTTCCCCGGGCAGCGTGCTCACCACCGCCGACGGTACGGGCATGACCGGCGACCGGCTTCCGAAAAATATCCCGCTGACGCTTTCCCAAGGCGTCGCCAAACTCGACCTGCCGAATGGCGTCACAGCCGTCATCGAAGGCCCCGCCTCCTTCCGCCTCACCGGAGAAAACGCCGTCGCGCTGGAAGGCGGCCACTCCTGGTTCCGCGTGCCATCCGGTGCGAAGGGTTTCAAGGTCACCGCGTCCTCCGTCGAAGTCCTCGACCTCGGCACCGAATTCGGCATCGACCTGCGCGAAGACCAGCCGGCTGCCGTCCATGTGCTCGATGGCGCCGTGGAAGCCGTCGCCCGGAGTGGTAACGGCGAAAAGATCCGCATCTCCGCGGGGCAGGCCTGCAGCTTGGCGCCGAACGGCCGCTGGCAAGCTCTGCCCGGCGCCAGTCCGCACTTCCGCACCGCACTGCCTTCCGCACTTCCCGAACTCAGAATGGACTTCGAGGAAATCCGCGACGGTTCCCTCGTCCTCGAAGGCGACATCCTCGGCTCCCGCCACGCCGGAACCCGCCTCCACGGCATCGGCGGCGCCCGTCTCGTGCCCGGCATCGATGGCCTCGCGCTCGAACTCGACGGCACCTCCGCCTGGCTCGAAACCGATTGGCCCGGCATCTCCGGCACCGCCCCGCGCTCCGTCGCTCTCTGGTGCCGCATTCCCCCCGGCACCCGCCACCTCACCACCCCGCCGTTCGCACTGTGGGGGAACCCCGTCACCGGCTGGAACCGCAAATTCAAAGTGGCGCCCCGCACCGGCAATGACGGCCGCACCGTGCTGCGGGCCTCTTTCGGCGACTACCTCATCGACGGCCGCACCGAAATCGCCGACGGCGAATGGCACCACCTTGCCGTCGTCTATCGCGGCAGCAATCCCGATGGCGAACCGCTCGTGACCCTCTATGTGGACGGAAAAGAGGAGCTCGCCACGCACAGCGGCGTCACCTCCGGCCCGATCCTCACCGACACCGATTCTTCCCACTACGGCATGACCCTGGGGCGCTACGAGCTCAACGCCCGCGGACGCAATCCCTACCTCTGCGCCACCCTCGACTCCCTGCGCATTTTCGCCGGAGCCCTCGACCCCGCCGAGATCCGCGACCTCGCCGGCCAAAGGTAGCGGCTGCCCCCATTCCGCCGGGCCTGAAAAGGAGCCGGCAAACGAAGCGCCAGCCGGCACCGGCGGCAAACAACGGAAGCCTGCCGCATCCTTCTCCCCTCCTTTCTCCCCGGCCGGCGGGAGCGACGGATATTTTTTCGAGAAATCCGCTAACCTCACGGGAGCGGATGCCTATGAGGGGGCTGGAGTCACAGCAATTCCGCACCTCTCTCATGAAGGCCATTCCAACCCCGTCATCGCCGCATCGGTCGTTCGCGCACGCGCTTCCGGGCTGGTTCCCGAGGAATCCAACTCTCCTTGGTTCAATCCCACATGGCGCACGGGCACGTCTCCTCTGTCCTTTTTCCCGCTTCTGACGCGGTGGAGAAACGGAGGATCATCGGGTGCAACCGCAGGATATCACCCGCTTCGCCGCGGAAAGCGGCTCCCTCCCTCCCCGATCCTTTTACCTGCCCGACCGAATGACCGGAGGGCGTTCCCGAGCAGGCCGATGCCTCGCTCCGCCCACAAACACAACAAAAGACAACATGAAATATCCCAATCGTCTCTTCGGTCGCACGCCCGTCATCCCCTTCATCTCCCTCGCGATTCCAATCCATGCCGAAACTCTGGTTGAGCACCGCTTCGGCGGCTCCGCCGAGGCTCCTCTCAACGAGCTCCACGCCGACACCAACCGCATCCGCCCCGTTCCATGGAACGCAGGCCCGATCCTCGCGGCCAACGGCCAGGTCAACGACGGCACCAACACCGATCAGGGTCTGGTCCTCGACCTTGGCCTGTCATGGAAATTCCGGCCCCAATCGACCTACACCATCACCCTCGGCTTCTCCAATCTCGACAACGCCGTCCTCTTCGCCGGCTTTCGCGACGCCAACCCCTCCGGCAATGCCCAGGTCCAGACCCAGGGCAACGTCTTTGCCCTGCGCGTCCGCGAAATCGCGGGCTCGGACAATGTCGGCATCTTCCAATGGCCGGGTGGGATTTTCACCGATAGCGGGCTTTCCTACGAAACCAATGCCAGCGCCACCTTCACCCTCACCCTCGAAACCAACGACCTCACCAATGCCGTCGTCTCCATCGGCGATGCCCGGGTGACGCTGGACCTCACCGCCCACTCCTGGCGCTACTTCTTCGCCGGCTACGAAGATCCCACCGCGGCCTCGCCTCCCAGCGACGCCAAGCTCGACTTCCTCGAACTTGCCGGCCCCCTGCCTCCGCCCCTGCCCCTGCCGCGCCTCGTTTCCTACGACGCGGAGGAAG
Source organism: Haloferula sp. (assembly GCA_037190465.1). GTDB lineage: Bacteria > Verrucomicrobiota > Verrucomicrobiia > Verrucomicrobiales > Akkermansiaceae > Haloferula. The sequence goes on from JBBCJF010000010.1 coordinate 129,936, forward strand.
GCGAAGCCACCATCGCGTGGCTGTCCGTCGAGGACGAAAGCTACACCCTCCAGGGCTCCTCCGACCTAGCCGACTGGCAGCCCCTGGACGGCTCCGACTGGAACCCCTTCGCGGGCGATGGCTCCGAGATCGAATTCACCGATCTCGCGGAAGGTCCGCGCAAATTCTACCGCCTCATCCGTCCCTGACTCTCCTCCTCAAAAAGACACGACCCATGACCATGAAAACACGATCCATGACCAAGAAAATACTGACCGCGATCCCTCTGCTGATCGCCTCGTCCCACGCCGCCACCCTTGTCACCTGGGATTTCACCGGCCTCGCCAACCCGGCCCACGGGAGTGCCGCCGTATCCGTTCCCGCGGGATCCACCATCGCCCCATCGACCCACGCCACCGCCGGCGAATCCGGCTACACGGTTGGGGACATCACCTCGGGAAGCAGCCTCATTTACACCAGCAGGATCGAATGGAGCCCCGGCAATTCCGTCGCCTCTGGAGAACTCAATCTCCAGAGATGGGACCTGACCGGCACCTCGGGTTCCGTGGGCACGACCGGATCTGTCGGCAATGACATCCCGGACAGTTGGTTCCAGTTCGCCATTACCGCCGACGCGGGCTATACGCTCACCATCGATACCATCGAACTCTCGGCCTGGAGAAATGGAGGAGGCGCCCCCGAATTCTATAAGTGGGATTATTCCCTCGATGGCGGGACCACCTGGACACCGTTCGGCTCCACCTACGAGGAAACGAACGCCGGCGACTCGATCTTCCGCGATTCGTCATTCAGCGACTCCGTCAGCGGAGGGGACATCCTGTTGCGTTTCGCCCCGACAGGCGGATCGGGTAACATCCATATCGACAGCATCGTCGTCAGCGGCTCCGTCGCCATCCCCGAGCCTTCCTCCACCGCCGTGCTCGGCTCCCTTCTCATGTTCTCGCTGCTCCGCCGCCGTCGCTGAATTCCCGCTTTTTCATGGGATGAGGAACCCCGCCGCGGCGCCCGGCGACGAGCGCGCCGCGGCTTTTTGTCCCCACCACCCGACCCATGCTCCGACATACCTGGATCGCCCTGCTCGCCTCGACTGCGCCCCTCTGCGCCGCCGAACTCGTCGTCGAAAGTTTCGACGGCACCGGCCCGCTTTCCGGCCGCGTCCCTGCCGTCAACCTCCTCTCCTCCGCTTCATGGAACGCCGGCCCCATCATGATGGCCGACGGTTCCGTCAACGACGGCAACAACACCGACCAGGGAGCCTCCCTCGACCTCGGTGCGGACTTCGCCTTCCTGCCCAACCAGACCTACACCTTCACCGTCGGCTGGTCCGCTCTGAGCAATGCCGTCCTCTTCGCCGGCTTCAGCACCGTGGCGCAGAATGTCGGCGCCCAGATGCAGACCCAGCCCGACAACTTTGCTGTGCGCATCCGCGCCACTTCGCCCGACGCCGGCATCGCCGCCTGGACCCGCATCGGCAGCACTAATACGCCCACTCTTGGCTCCCCCGCCAACCCCGCCGGCGCCGGATCGACCACCCTCACCATCACCACCAACAATCTCACCGACGCCACTTTCTCCGTGGACGGCGTGCCGTCCGTGCCGGTCAACCTTATCGGCTGCCGCTACCTCTTCATCGCTTACGAAGACCCCACCTCCGGTGACAGCACCACGGTCTTCGAATCCCTCGTCTTCGAAGGCCCTCCCCCCGTCGAACCTCCGCCCCTCGTCACCATCTCCCCCGCCTCCGGCCTTCTGCGCCCGGGGGAAAGCGTCACCCTCGCCTCCGGCGACCTCCCCATCCGCTACACTCTCGACGGCGGCGACCCCACCGAAGACTCCCCGCTCTACACTGCCCCCATCACCCCTTCCGCCTCGGGCGAAATCCGCGCCCGCACTTTTCAGGGAAACGCCGCCGGACCTGTCGCCTCCGCCCACTTCGCGCTGGTTCCCGCCGACCCGCCGAACATCCTCATTCTCGTCGGCGAAGCCATCGGCTTCGGCGACCTTTCCTGTTACGGCTCCGTTAGTACTTCCACACCCTACCTCGACAAGCTCGCCGCACAGGGCTCCCGCTTCACCGGCCTCTCCCTCGCCGGTCCCGGCTCCTCCTCCGCCCCCTACGCGCTGCTCACCGGTCGCGTCCCCCGCCGCGCCGATCTCCCCGACACCGTCCCCGCCCAGCAAACCGGCTGGGAGCGTCGCGAATGGACCCTCGCCGAAGCCCTGCGCAAAACCGGTTACCACACCGCCTTCATCGGCGCCTGGCAACTCGGCTCCGTCTCCGGCAGCCTGCCCGGCGACCAGGGCTTCGCTCTCTTCCACGGCCTCCCTTGGTCCCCCTCGCTCTCTCCCGCCCCGCCGCTCCTGGAAAACGACATCACCCTCGACTCCGCCCCCGACCTCTCCAACCTGCCCGCCGCCCTCGCCGACCGCGCGAAAAATCACCTCTCCGCCGTTCAAAACGGCCAACCTTTCCTTATCGTCGTCCACATCCCCGAGCTCCCTGCAAGCGGCTCCTCCCTCCTCGGCCCCGCCGGCGACCGCGTCGAAGCCTTCGACGCCTGCGCCGGGGAAATCCTCGACCACCTCGATCAACTCGGCCTGACAGACGACACCCTTACGATGTTCCTCTCCAGCTACACCGCGAACCGTACTTCCCCCGGCCCCTCCCTTGGCTCCAACGCCCCCTTCCGCGACGGCGCGGGCAGCACCTGGGAAGGCGGCCTGCGCGTCCCCGCCATCGCCCGCTGGCCCGGCGTCATCCCCTCCGCCACCGACAACCTCGCCGCCCTCTGGCTGCCCGACCTCTTTCCTTCCCTCCTCGCCATCGGCCGGGGACAAGCGCCTTCCGCCCGCCCGCTCGACGGCCAGCCCCGCCCGGAAATCCTCCTCTCCGCCCGCACCCGCACCGCTCCCGGCATGCCCATGTTCCATCACCGCCGCAACGGCGCAACCCACCTCATCCCTGCCCTGCGCTCGGGACTGTGGAAACTCCATCTCTCCATCAACAACACCGACCCCCAGAATCCTGCCGGCGGGCCCCTGCCCCGTCTTCACCACCTCGAAATCGACCCCTACGAGCGCATCAACCTCGCCTCCGCTCAGCCCGGCCTCGTCACCGCCCTGCAAGCCGCCCTCGCCGGCCACGAAGCCACCTTCGCCGCCGCCGTCCCCCAACTCCCGCCGCCTGCCCCTCCCTTCATCGGCGAACCCGCTTCCTCCATCCTCCCCGACGGCTCCATCGCCTGGACCTTCCACCGCCCGGCGGAATCCCTCGACGACCGCTACCTCGTCGAATTTTCCACCAACCTCATCGACTGGTCCGCGGAACCCATCCACCCTTTCATCGAATCCACCGTTCCCCACGACAACGACATCGAAACCCTCACCCTGCGAATCCCCCGCGACCACCCGCTGCTGACAGGCCCCCGCTCCTTCGTCCGTCTCCGCTCCGAACACCCCTGACACGCCATGCGCCTTCCCGTCCTCGCCGTACTCCTCCTCTGTTCGCCCGCCTTCGCCCGCCCGGCGCTCGAAAAACCGAACCTCGTCGTCGTCTTCCTCGACGACTGCGGCTACGGCGACTTCTCCCACACCGGCAACCCCTCCATCCACACCCCCAACGTCAGCCGTATGGTCCGCGAAGGCGCGAACTTCCCGCAATTCTACTCCGCCTCCCCCGCCTGCTCCGCTTCCCGCTACAGCCTGCTCACCGGCCGCAACCCGCGCCGCTCCGGCTTCGGCAAATGGGTGCTCGGCCCCGCCGACCAGCGCCACATCCACCCGAACGAAATCACCCTCGCCGAAGGCCTCAAGGCCCGCGGCTACGCCACTGCCATCTTCGGCAAATGGCACCTAGGCAATCCCAATTCCGCCAACGCCAACACCCCCGACACCTTCCCACTCGCCCACGGCTTCGACCGCTGGCTCGGCACCAACGTCTCCAACGACTACAACCCCGGCGCCCACCTCATCGAAGCCCCCTCCGCCGCCAACCAGCCCATCGCCGGCTACGGCTTCGTCGAGCAGAACATCGCCGCCAACGTCCCGGTCCAGGAAAGCCTCACCCGCCGCTACACCGATGCCGCTATCGACTTCATCCGCGAAAAGAAGGACGGCCCCTTCTTCATCTACATCGCCCACAACATGCCCCACCTCCCCGTCCACGCCTCGGACGAATTCAAGGGCAAATCCCCCCGCGGCCTTTACGGTGACTGCATCCAGGAAATCGACCACCACCTCGGCCGCCTCCTCGACACCCTGCGCGACGAAAACATCGCCGAAAACACCCTCGTCATCTTCACCTCCGACAACGGCCCCTGGATTCGCTTCGAGGACACCGCCAGCGATCCGCTCTACGCCGAAGCCCGTTTCCTCGTCGGCTCCGCCCTGCCCTTCCGCGACGGCAAAGGCTCCACCTGGGAAGGCGGCATGCGCGTCCCCGGCGTCTGGTGGTGGCCGGGCACCATCGCCCCCGCCACCCGCGTTCGCGAACCCGCCTCCACCCTCGACATCCTCCCCACCGCCTTCGCCCTCGCCGGCCAGCCTCTGCCCACCGGCCGCACCCTCGATGGTCGCGACCTCCGCGGCTACCTGAATCCGTCCCTCGCCCCCGCCCCGGCGGAGGAATTCGCCTTCATCTACACCGGCAACGGCGACAACTCCGTCTACGCCGCCCGCAAGGGCCCCTGGAAAATCCACACCCGCCTCTACTCCCAGACCGGCAACAACTACGGCTTCACCGCCTCCGCCGCCAATCCGCTCCTTTTCCATGTCGAGCAGGACCCTTCCGAACGCATCAACCAGGCGGCATTCCATGCGGCGAAAGTCAACGAACTCAAATCCCTCATCGACGCCTTCCACGCCTCCGTGAACACCGAACAGACCTTCTGGGGAGCGCCTTGATTGCCATGGCGCGCCTGACGCCTTGTTCAGTCTTTCTGTCTATTTTCTCATGACGTCATCCTTCCCGAAGCCGTCGTCTCCAATCCGTGTCGGAATTCTTGACCGGATCAAACACGCTTCTATGCAACTCATGGAATCGGCGTTCATCATCTCGATGCACTGAAACAAGAACTTGTGCGCCACTGCCAAAAGTGCCGCCGAACCGCGCCGTAACCGCATCTTGGTTTGCGATTCCATCTGCCGTCTCAAATACAAAGCGAATGTCGTGGCTCTGGAGAACTTTAAATAGTCGCCGAGCTTCCGCGACGTGATACCAGCCGACAGATTCATAATCATTGCTTGAGGAAGGAGTCATAATTTATTGCCGGATAGCGGAATTTTTAGAGCCTGAAATTAGCCGCATCGATCGTAAAGACAAGCCGCCTCCGGTGGTCTTCTCCAGAAAATCGGTGACCTTGCAATTGTTTTGGGATGATTGACCTTTAAAGATGGGACGCTTCCTCAGAGTAGCATGGATGCCTGGATCGGAGCTCGCCTGAATTTGCAATCACCTCTCACCCAGCTCTCAGTTTCTCTCCCCGCAAAAATCCGCCATTTTCGCACCAATTCTTGCAGTTTGAAAGCCGGTCCGCTAGAAGCGAGTGGAACCCGACTCTTTTCCCGTGTCCGAATTGCCCCGTCGCCCCCGCATCCTCGTCGTCACCCCCGAGATCACCTATCTTCCGGAAGGCATGGGCAACCTCGCCCAGCGGATGTGCGCCAAGGCCGGCGGCCTCGCCGACGTCTCCGCCTCGCTCGTCAAAGCCCTTCACGATCAGGGTGCCGACGTCCATGTCGCCCTGCCGAACTACCGGCGCATGTTCCACCTCGACGTCGCCAGCGTCTTCGACAACGAGTTCCGCAAAGTCAGCCGCGCCCTGCCCGAGCAGCGCATCCACCTGGCGCAGGACCGCGTCTTCTACCACCGCTCCAAGGTCTACGGCGCGGAAAACCACCTCATCGCCCTCGCCTTCCAGCGTGAAGTGATCAACCACACCATCCCCCAGGTTCGTCCCGACCTCATTCACTGCAACGACTGGATGACCGGCTTCATCCCCGCCGTCGCCCGCCGCCATGGCATCTCCTGCCTTTTCACCGTCCACAATATTCACTCCGAATACCTCACCCTCGCCCAGATTGAGGACCGAGGCATCGACGCCGCCGACTTCTGGCAGCATCTCTACTACCGCCGCGCCCCGTGGAACTACGAGGAAAGTCGTAGCTCGAACCCCGTCGACCTCCTGACCAGCGGCATCTTCGCCGCCGACCATGTGAACACCGTCAGCCCCACTTTCCTCGACGAAATCGTCGGCGGTGCCCATGCGTTCATCCCCGACGCCATCCGCAACGAACTCCGCGCCAAAAAGCACTCCGGCTGCGCCACCGGCATCCTCAACGCGCCCGACCCTGTGTTCGACCCCGCCACCGACCCCTATCTCATCCACCACTACGGTCCCGTCGATCACGCCGAGGGCAAGCGCCGCAACAAGCTCGAACTCCAGGAGCGCCTTGGCCTCATGGGCGACCCCGACATTCCGCTCTTCTTCTGGCCTTCCCGCCTCGACCCGGTGCAGAAGGGCTGCCAGCTCCTCACCGAAATCCTTTTCGAACTCGTCTCCCGCCACCGCATGCAGATCGCCGTGGTCGCCAGCGGCAGCCACCAGAAGCACTTCCACCACATCGTCGGCCTCCACCGCCTCCACGACCGCGTCGCCGTCCACGACTTCGACGAAAAACTTTCCCACCTCGGCTATGCCGCCAGCGATTTCATCTTCATGCCCTCCTCCTTCGAGCCCTGCGGCCTGCCGCAGATGATCGCGCCGAAGTACGGCAGCCTGACCGTCGCCCACGACACCGGCGGTCTGCACGATACCGTCGAACCCCTCGACATTGCCAGCGACCGCGGCAATGGCTTCCTCTTCCAATATTTTGACGCCCAGGGCCTCCGCTGGGGCGTCGAGGAAGCCCTGCGCTTCCACGCCCAGCCCGCCGAAGTCCGCGAGCGCCACCTCGCCCGCGTCATGACCGAATCCGCCGCCCGCTTCAACCACGAGACCACCGCCGCCGCCTACATCCGCCAATACGAACACATGCTCGGCACCGCCGTCACCGCATAACCTCCCTCCGCTTCAATCCCCCGGCTTGCCCTCCCCCGGACCGCGGCTAGCATCCCTGCCTCCGCAGGTCCAAGCCGCCCATGAACCGTATTTTCGTCGAGAAGCAGCCCGCATTCAACTCCGAGGCCCGCCGCCTCCTGCACGACCTCCGCGAATCCCTCGGCCTGCCTGCTCTCGACGGCGTCCGCATCGTCCAGCGCTATGACATCGACGGCCTCTCCGCCGAGGAGTTCGACCAGGCCGTCCGCCTCATCCTCTCCGAACCGCAGGTCGACCTCGCCACCCGCGAACTCGCCCTCGCCGGAAACGAAACCGCCTTTGCCGTCGAATACCTTCCCGGCCAATTCGACCAGCGCGCCGATTCCGCCGCGCAGTGCGTCCAGATCCTCACCGGCAAGGAACGCCCCCTCGTCGTCTCCGCCAAAGTCGTCATCCTCCGGGGCGACATCTCCCCCGCCGATCTCGCCCGCATCAAGAGCTACGTCATCAACGCCGTCGATTCCCACGAAGCGCGCATGGACCTCCCGGAAACCCTCCAGCCGACCATCCGCCCGCCTGCCGACGTCGCCATCCTCCACGGCTTCACCGCGCGTTCCTCCGCCGAACTCGCCGCCCTCCGCAAAGACCTCGGTCTCGCCATGTCCGATGCCGACCTCGCTTTCTGCCAGAACTACTTCCGCGACGAAGAAAAGCGCGACCCGAGCATCACCGAAATCCGCATGCTCGACACCTATTGGTCCGACCACTGCCGCCACACCACCTTCCTCGCGAAAATCGACGAAGTCACCTTCGCCGAAGGCACCGATGTCATCCAGCGCGCCTGGCAAACCTACCTCGCCACCCGCGAAAAACTCAGCCGTGCCGACAAGCCCGTCACCCTGATGGACATCGCTCTCCTCGGCATGCGCGAACTCAAGGCCAGCGGCGAACTCGACAACCTTGAAGTCTCCGACGAAGTCAACGCCGCCTCCATCGTCGTGGACGTCCCGATCTTCAATCGGCAGTCTTCAATCGACAACCCAACCACCGAAGAATGGTTGGTCATGTTCAAGAACGAAACCCACAACCACCCCACCGAGATCGAGCCCTTCGGCGGCGCGGCCACCTGCCTCGGCGGCTGCATCCGCGATCCTCTCTCCGGACGCTCCTACGTCTACCAGGCCATGCGCGTCACCGGCGCGGGCGATCCCCTCACCCCCTTCTCCGAAACTCTTCCCGGCAAGCTTCCACAGAAAAAAATCTGCCAGATCGCCGCACACGGCTACTCCTCCTACGGCAACCAGATCGGTCTCGCCACCGGCCAGGTCGCCGAAATCTACCACTCCGGTTACGTCGCCAAGCGCATGGAAATCGGTGCCGTAGTCGCCGCCGCTCCGCGTTCCCAGGTTTTCCGCGGCAAACCCGCTCCCGGCGACCTCATCCTGCTCATCGGCGGCCGCACCGGGCGCGACGGCGTCGGCGGTGCCACCGGCTCCTCGAAGGAACACACCGACACCGCTCTCGAAAACTCCGCCGAAGTCCAGAAAGGCGACGCTCCCACCGAGCGCAAAATCCAGCGCCTCTTCCGCAACCCTGAGCTCGCTCGGAAAATCAAAATCTGCAACGACTTCGGCGCCGGCGGCGTCTCCGTGGCCATCGGCGAGATCGCCCCCTCCCTAGACATCGATCTCGACGCCGTCCCGAAGAAGTACGAAGGACTCGACGGCACCGAACTCGCCATCTCCGAGTCCCAGGAACGCATGGCCATCTGCATCGACCCGGCCGATGCCGCCTACTTCATCGCCGAGTCCGACAAGGAAAACCTCGAATGCACCCAGGTCGCCGTCGTCGGCGACCACGGCCGCCTGCGCATGCGCTGGCGCGGCCAAACCATCGTCGACCTCTCCCGCGCTTTCCTCGACACCAACGGAGTCCAGCAAAGCGCCAAAGTCCATGTGGCTGCGGCATCCTTTCCTTCCCCCACCGATCGCCGATCGCCGATCACCGATCACTTGTCTTCCCTCAACCGCTGTTCGCAGCGCGGCCTCGGCGAAATGTTCGACGGCTCCGTCGGCGCGGGCACCGTCCTCTGGCCCTTCGGCGGCGAGCGCCAGATCACCCCCCCCGACGCCATGGTCGCCAAGCTCCCGCTGCTGGAAGGCGACACCGACGCCTGCACCTACATGAGTTGGGGCTTCGATCCCTACATTTCGGAAAAATCCCCCTTCCACGGCGCCGTCTACGCCGTCACCGAATCCGTCTGCAAGGCCACCGCCGCCGGCGCCCGCCTCGCGGACATCCGCCTGACCCTTCAGGAATACTTCCCCAAACTCGGCGCCGACCCCGCCCGCTGGGGGCTGCCCTTCGCCGCGCTGCTCGGCGCCTTCCACGCCCAGCACGGCCTGCGCCTTGCTGCCATCGGCGGCAAGGATTCCATGTCCGGCTCCTTCAACGACCTCGACGTCCCGCCCACCCTGGTTTCCTTCGCCCTCGCCCCGGGCAAGGCCAGCCTCGCCCTTTCCCCGGAGTTCAAGAAAGCCGGAAGTACGATCTCCCTCGTGGAAACCCCGCGCGACGCAGACCGCCTCCCCGACTTCGACAAACTCCGCGAAATCGCCGCTACTCTTCACGCCCTGAACCAAGAAGGCAAAATCCTCTCCATGAAAGCTCTCGGCTCCGGCGGTCTGCTCCACGCTCTCGCCGTCAGCGCCTTCGGCAACCGCATCGGCTTCACCGGGACCGCGGATTCCAATCCGCCCGAATGGTTCATCGAGCGCCACTTCTCCTTCCTCATCGAGCACGACGCCGAACTTCCCGCCTCCCTGGACGCCATCCCCCTCGGTCAAACCATCGCCGAGCCCATCCTCTCCCTCGCCGGCGAAACCCATTCGCTCGACGACCTCCAGGCTGCCTGGGAAGCCACGCTCGAACCCGTCTATCCATTGCGGATTGCGGATTGCGGATTGCGGATCGAAGAGTATCAAATTCCCGTTCCTTTATTCGCTTCCGCTCCGTCCTCTCCACCACTCCGCACTTCGCACTTCGCACTCCGCGCTCCCAAAGTTCTTATTCCGGCTTTTCCGGGAACCAACAGCGAATACGACTCCGCCAAAGCCTTCCGCGAAGCCGGGGCGGAGGCCGAAATCCTCGTCTTCCGCAACCTCACTCCCGCACACATCGAGGAATCGCTCGCCGCCTTCGCCCGAAAAATCCGCGAATCGCAGATCCTCATGTTCCCCGGCGGCTTCAGCTCCGGCGACGAACCCGACGGCTCGGCGAAATTCATCGCCACCATCATCCGCAACCCGCGCGTGGCCGATGCCATCATGGATCTCGTCAAAAACCGCGACGGCCTGATTCTCGGCATCTGCAACGGCTTCCAGGCCCTGATCAAAACCGGCCTCGTCCCCTACGGCGAGATCCGCGACCCGCATCCCGAAGCACCGACCCTCACCTTCAACGACATCGGCCGCCACGTCTCGCGCTACGTCACCACCCGCGTCGCCAGCACCCTCTCGCCCTGGATGGCAGGCATGCGGGTCGGCGATCTTCACACCGTCCCCGTCTCCCACGGCGAGGGCAAATTCCTCGCGAACCTCGAAACCGTCGCCGAACTTGCCGGGAACGGCCAGACCGCCACGCAATACGTCGATCCCTCCGGCATCCCGTCCATGGACATTGCCTTTAACCCGAACGGCTCGCTGGCCGCTATCGAAGGCATTACCAGCCCCTGCGGCCGCATCTTCGGAAAAATGGCCCACACCGAGCGCAGCGGAACCCAAGTAGCGAAGAACATCCCCGGCGAAAAACGCCAGCCGATCTTCAAGGCGGGGGTGAATTGGTTCGCGTGATTCAAGCAGCGCCGGTGTCACGCCAGTGGTGGAAGCAAAGGGGCGGCATGGATAGGGACGGACAAAATCCGGCGCTAAACCTTCGTCGTCATCGGCGGGAGAATCAGCCTTTGCCCGTTTTCGGACGGATCTGTATATGTTGATCCTTTTTGAGGATGTCGAAGAGGTCGATGGCCGCAATGAGGTCGCTCAATTTGGAATATCCGTAGTTCCTCGAGTCGAACTCCGGCATGAGCTTCGACAGGTGCGAGCCGACTACCCCCAGGAAAGCCCAGTCGCGGTCGTCGCTGGTTGCTGCATCAAGGGCTTTGCGGATACCGCCGATCAGCTTCTCGTCCTTGCGGAGATCCTTCCCCGATTTTTTGGGAATCGGGCTGGTTCCTCCGCCGGATTCGGGTTCGGCTGCGGCGGCGAGTACTTCCGTGTAAACGAACTTGTCGCAGGCAGCGACGAAGGCGAGCGGCGTCTTCTTTTCTCCGAAGCCATAGACGGTGAGGCCTTGCTCACGGATGCGGGCGGCAAGCCGGGTGAAATCACTATCGCTGGTGACGAGGCAAAAACCCGAAAACCGGCCGGTATAAAGCAGGTCCATCGCGTCGATGATCATGGCGCTGTCGGTCGAGTTCTTGCCTTTCGTGTTGGCGAACTGCTGGACGGGCTGGATGGAAAGGGGGAGAAGGGTCGCTTTCCACGGCGCGAGCTGCGGGGATGTCCAGTCGCCATAGATCCTTTTCACACTTGCGGTTCCGTAGGCGGTGATTTCGTCGAGCACCGCCTCGATCGTTTTCGGGGATGCATTATCGGCGTCGATCAGAACGGCAAGAGGCCTGGTCAAGGAGGAGGCATCGGACATGTCCGTATTCATTCATTGGTCGGACACAATGAGGCAACGATCAACTCACGGGACGAATTCTGCGTGGAATTTCTCCCTCTCAAAGAAAGATTCCCGCAGACAGGGGCCAGACCGGGCAGGCGACCCTGCTTCGAGAATCAACCCGGAGGCGGTGAAACCACCTGGAACCGCCGATTCCGCGCTTGGCTTTCTTTCCCCGGCCCGGCGCAATGGCGCGTCCGATGATTTCGACGCTGGAAGGTCAACCGCTGCCGGATGCGTTCGCGGCCGAAATGATGGCGGCGTTCGCGGCGGGGGGGATCATGGCGCGGTCGAAGGATTTCGAATACCGGCCGCAGCAGCAGGAACTCGCGGTGGCGGTGGCGGTGGCGCTGGCGGCGAAACGTTCGCTGGTGGCCGAGGCGGGGACGGGAGTGGGAAAGTCGCTGGCCTATCTGGTGCCGGCGGCGCGCTATGCGCTCGATACAGGGCGCAAGGCGGTGATCTCGACGCATACGATCAATTTGCAGGAGCAATTGGTGCGGAAGGACATCCCGATCGTGCGCAAGCTGTTGGGGGCGGAGTTGCCGGCGGTGTTGTTGAAGGGGCGGCAGAATTACGTTTGTCCGCTGCGGCTGCGGCGGGCGATCGATCAGGCGGCGGATCTTTTCACGAGCACGGAGGGGGAGGAACTGATGCGCATCCTGCGCTGGTCGGAGGCGACGCGGGACGGGACGCTGAGCGATCTGGAGTTCCAGCCGTCGATGAAGGTGTGGTTGCAGGTATGCTCGGAGGCGCATCTTTGCACGGCGCGGCATTGCGGGCCGCGGGGGAATTGCTTTTTCCAGGAGGCGCGCAAGGCGGCGGCGGAGGCGGCGCTGCTGGTGGTGAATCACACCTTGTTTTTCGCGTTGCTGGATACGGGGGAGTACGCGGAGGGGGAGCGGCCTTCGGGGTTTCTGACGGCGAACGATTTCGCGATTCTCGATGAGGCGCACACGATCGAGCAGGTGGCGGCGGTGCAGCTTGGGTTGAGGGTGAGCCAGGCGGGGCTGCGCTTCGATCTGCAGCGCTTGTATCACCCGCGGACGAGGAAGGGAATTCTGAGGAGTTTCCGCCGGGCTTCGGTGTTGAAGGCGGTGGAGGAGGCATTGGCGGCGACGGACGGGTTTTTCGGGGAGATCGGCGGCGCGGCGAAATTCGGCGAGTGGTCGAAGGAGTGGCGCGTGCGGCAGCCGGAGGTGGTGGCGAATACGGCGGCGGAGCCGTTGCGGCGGCTCTGGCAGGAGATCGATGCGCTGGCGGCGGATGTGGAGAGCGAGGGCACAAAGGCGGAGTTGCAGGACGCTTCGCGGCGGCTGCGCGAGACGCACGGGGCGATCGGGGCGTTTTTGGATCAGCCTGACGAGGGTTGCGTGCACTGGATCGAGAGGGGGGGGAGGGACGAAACGCTGTTTTCGCTGCACGCGGCGCCGGTGCGGGTGGCCGATCGGCTGCGGCCGCTGCTTTTCGGAGCGGGGAAAACGTGCGTAATGACGAGCGCGACGCTGGGCACCGGCGATCCGCAGTTGAGCTGGTTCCGCGGACGGGTGGGTGCGGAGGGGGTGAAGGCGTTGAGCATCGGCAGTCCCTTCGATTTCAAGCGGCAGATGAAGATCCGCATCTGGAAGTCGATGCCGGAGCCGGGCACGCCACCGTATGCGAAGGCGCTGGTGGAGGCGATCCGCGCGGCGGTGTCGGCGAGCGAGGGGAAGGCCTTCGTGCTCTTCACGAGCTATAGGACGATGCGCGATGCGGCGGAGAAGCTGCGGGAGGAGTTCGATTCGCAGGGCTGGCGACTGTTGATGCAGGGCGATGGGATGCCGCGGCACCGGATGGTGGAGGAGTTCCGGCGCGACGTGCACAGTGTGCTTTTCGGGACGGACAGCTTCTGGACGGGCGTGGACGTGCCGGGGGAGGCGCTTTCGAATGTGGTGGTCACGCGGCTGCCCTTCGCCGTACCGGATCATCCCCTCACGCAGTCGCGGCTGGAGTGGATCGAGGCGGAGGGGGGGAATCCCTTCATGGAATACTCCGTGCCGGAGGCGATCCTGAAGCTGCGCCAGGGCGTCGGCCGCCTGATTCGCACGGCGAAGGATTGCGGGACGGTGTGCATCCTCGACAACCGGGTGCTGACGAAACGATACGGGCGGCTTTTTCTGGATTCGCTGCCGGAGGCGCCGGTGGAGATTGTGGGTTAGGCGATGGGTCTTGTGGGACCTATGGGCGCCAGGGAAGCGATCGCCGCCTTGAGGAGCGCCGCCTCCCACTGCCCCGGAGCCGTCGTCTCATTCCCGAGATAGCCGTAATTCAGCACTGAGCCGCACTGCGCGGCCAGCAGGCGCGAGACCGGAGCGAGCGGCCCCATGCCCATCAGCGCAAGAGGGAGAGGTGAGGGGGCTGTCAGCGCTTCCGCCAGGCGGGAAAGATCCGGGATTTCCCGGAGACGGATCGCGGCCTTGAAGCAGGCGGCCCCGGCGGCATGGGCGCGTGCCGCGAGTTCCGGGATGCGGGCGAAGGAATCCGGCCGGCCTTCGAAATCGTGCCACGAAGCGACCCATGGAATCCCGCGCGCGGCGAGCTTGTCTAACAGCGCGCTCATTTCCCTCGCAGAGGCCAGCTCGACATCGACCAGCGCGGCGTCGTCCAGCGCTTCCTCCAGCATTTCGCTGCGTGCCGCGGCATCGAAATCCCCCGCACCGCCCTCGTCGCCGCGGCGGGCGGTGAAGAGCAGGGGCAAATCCGGCAGCTCGTTCCACGGCCGCGATCCCGCCGCGACACCTTCCGCTTCCAGAAGATCCAGGCGGATTTCGACCAGATCGCAGGCCTTGCGGACCGCCTCCGGCGGAGTCCCGAGAAGCCCGGCCGCATTGCCGAAACTGCCCGCAACCAGCGGGCGGGTGGGATCGAGGACGATGGACCGGCGGCTCACGGACGGAGCAGACACGTCCCGTGCATGCGCTGTCAACCGCCAGGACCGGGGCCGGGACGGCCTTTTGGTCTCTTCGATGTAAATACGACGAAGATTTTTCTCCCCCTGTTGCGAGGATTTCTCTGGCCAATGCCGGGAACGATTCCCTAGTTCTCGAAAAATCCAAAAGCCCACCATGAAACATTTCCAACGTTCGCTCCGTAGTCCGGCGCTCGCCGCCATAGCCGTTCTTTTTTCGCTCGCCGCCGCACCGCTCGCTTTCGGGCAGGGCAAGGCCACCGTCGGCAAGCTGAATTTCGACGCGTTGCCGTCGCCGGATGTCTCCATCGGCAAGAACAAATCCTACAAGCCGAAGGATTGGCTTGAGGTTGAAGCCGAGGTCACCATCCCGGCCCAGAACGCCGACCAGAAGAAAGCCGGTTTCATCGACCAGGTGACCGTGAAATGGTACGTCGCCGTCAAAAACCCCGATGGCCAGGGAGTGTACAAGCTCGCCAAGGACATCAACCATATCAATGTCCCCGTGGACGAAGCCGTCTATACCTCGGTCTACATCTCGCCGAACACCCTCAAACGCCTGACCGGCAGTGATCGCGCCGGCAAAGGGGCGGTCGAAGTCGTCGGCCTCGAAGTGCTCGTCAACGGCGTGAAGGTCGGCGAAGCAACGTCGAAAATGAAGGAAGGCTGGTGGAATGCCGGCAGCCTCTCCGACCAGAGCAGCCGTTTCCCCCTGCTCAACAAGAATGAAACGCCCTTCGCCCTATTCTGGTACGACCGCTATGCGGAAATCCAGAGAGAGCGCTAAGAACCGCCGCGGCGGCTGCCCGTTTCTCCGCCGGTCCATCGATTTTCTCCAAAAAAGCCCGTCATGGCTGATACCCAGTCCACCATCGCCCTCAACATCGGATCGCAGCGGATCACGATGGCCGTGTTCGAGCCATCGAAATCCGGCGGTCTCGTCCTCAAGGCCTACGATAGCGAAACGATCCTCGCCGATCCCGCCACCGAAGGCACCCGCAACGCTCAGATCGGCCTCGCCGTAGGCCAGCTCGTCCAGCGTCTTAAGGTCAGCCGGTCCAAGGTCCGCTATGCGATCTCCGGCCAATCCGTCTTCACCCGCTTCGTCAAGTTGCCGCCGCTCGATGCCGACGATGTCGAGCAGCTTGTCACTTTCGAGGCCCAGCAGCACGTGCCCTTCCCGCTGGAGGAAGTCGTGTGGGATTACGAAATCCTCGAAAGTGCCGGCGAAAAGGAAGTCGTCATCGTCGCGATCAAGGGCGACGCCCTGGAGGAGCTCAACGACACGGTCACCGGCACCGGGCTCAGCACTGCCGAGGTCGATGTGGCGCCGATGGCCCTCTACAACGCTTTCCGCGCCTCTTACCCGAACGTCACCGAGCCGGTGCTCCTCATCGACATCGGCGCGAAGACCAGTGACTTGCTCTACATCGAGGGCAAGCGCTTCTTCACCCGCAGCGTGGCAATGGGCGGCGCGGCGATTAATGCGGCGATCTCCAAGGAATTCGGCGTTTCCTTTGCCGATGCCGAGGCCCACAAGACCCGCAGCGGCCTGGTCGCCCTTGGCGGCGGTCATACCGAGCAGCTTGACGAAAGTACCGCCGCGCTGGCGATGACGATCCGCAACGCGCTCGGCCGCCTGCCAGCCGAAATCGCGCGCACCACCAACTACTACCGCAGCCAGCAGGGCGGCAACGCCCCGAAACGGATCGTCCTTGCCGGCGGCGGCGCGAACCTGCCCTACACCAAGGAATTCTTCGAAGAAAAGCTTCACCTCCCGGTCGAGTTCTTCAATCCGCTCGCCGCCGTCTCTGTCGGCAAGGGCGTCGACGCCGAGCGGATGTCGAAGGAGGCCCACCTGATGGGCGAACTTGTCGGCCTCGGCCTGCGCGGCATCGGCAAATCCGCCCTCAACATCGATCTGGTGCCCTCCAAGGTTCAGGCCGCCCGCGACGCCGACAAGCGCAAGCCTTTCCTCATCGGCGCCGCGGCCGCGCTTCTCGGCGGGCTCGCCTTGTGGGGGCTTTTCAACACTCTCGCCGCCTCCAAGGCCGGCGAGAAGCTGGCCGCGCTCAGCGAGCAGAAGGAAAGTCTGGAGAACTTCCATACGCCCTTGCAGGACATGTTCCGAAAAGAGGGCCAGATCGCCGCGATCGCCAGCCAGTACACCGGCGCCGAAAACGATCGCGTCTTCTGGTTCGATCTCATTCAGGAGCTCAAGGCGAACTTCGCCAGCGACGCCGCTTGGATCACCGATTTCGAGCCTCTCTTCGGCTATGACCCCCTGGCCACCGAAGCCAGCGGCCGCGGCACGGTGAAGGCCGAGTTCGCCGGTGCCTCCTACGGTACCACCGGCCTGGAAGCGATCCGCGTGCAGGCACCCCAGACCGGCAGGGCGGCCCGCAACCAGCCCGCCGCTCCGGAAATCACTCCCACCGCGAACGCCGTCCGCATCAGGGGCTTCTGGCGCGACAATCCGCGCAGCCAGAACCTCATCTACGACCTGCTGAAAAAACTCCGCGAAAACCCGGAGCACTTCACCTTCTCGGTTCCCGCCCCGGTTCCCGAAAGGGGCTCCCGCCCGCCCGCCGGTGCCACGGTCGAGCTTCAAGACGAGCAGATCGTCAAGAAACTCGATGCCGCCCCGGCCGAAGCGGACTTCGCCGCGCCGTTCGAACTTGTGCTGCCCCTCTCTCGCGAGGTGCCTGTCCGTTAACCTAAGCCTTTTCGCCCTTTCCACATGAGCTGGATCCAGGAAAACCGTTTCGCCGCCGCGCTGGGCGGCATCACCGCCATTGCCGCCGGAGGCCTCATCTTCTGGGGCGCCTCCGCGGGCTCCAAATACAACAAGGCCAAGGAGGAATACGACACCGCCGCCGGGGATGTCGACAGGATGGAAACATCCCAACTCTACCCGAACCAGGAACACGTCCAGTCCAAGAAAAAAGCGCTCGACGATTACCGTGAGGGCGTCGGGGAACTCCAGAAAGCCTACGAGCCCTTCCGCCCCGGCCAGCTTCCCTTGATCGAACCGTCGGACTTCACCGACAACCTCAAGAAAGCCCGCGATGCCGCCGCCAAGGCCCTGGCCGATGCCGGCACCGAAGTGCCCGCCGAATTTTTCCTCGGCTTCGAGTCTTACACCAACTCGCCCGTCCGCAAGGAAGCCACCGGCATCCTCGGCTACCAGATGGATGCGATCGCGAAGCTGTTCCACGGCCTCGCCGCCGCCAAGCCGACGAAGCTGTTGAACGTCTACCGCCCGGCCCTCGAAGAGGAAAGCGGCCGGGCCTTCGACCCGGCGGGCAAGACCTTCCGCGCCCTGCCGGTGGAGATCGTCTTCAACGGCCCCGAGTCGTCGCTGCGCGATTTCCTGAGTTCGCTCGACGACGCCTCCGACGCCGGGAACTACTATTACGTCATCCGCTCGATCCGCATCTCCAACGAGAAGCAGAAAGCCCCGACCGCGAGCGACGCCGCGTTCAAGAAACCTGAGGAGGATGCATCCGCCGGAAGCGGTGCCTCCGATATCTTCGCCGGCGGCGGCTTCGTGCTGCCGGGCGATGACACCCCGGACGCGGGTGACGCCGCTGCCGAGGAACCTGCCGCGGAGCCGCCCGCTGCTTCCTCGGACGAAGGCAAGATTCTCGAGCAGGTGCTCGGGACCGAAAAAATCAACGTCTTCCTCCGCATCGACATCCTGCAGTTCCTCCCCGCACAGGACCTGCCCAAACCCTGATTTCACCAACGGCGCCCAACCCGCAACGCCATGTCCAAATTCGCCAAAAATTACGAAAAAGCCCTTCTCGGCGGCGCCGGCCTCGTGGCCGTCGGATTCGCTGTCATGGGTTTCCTCAAATTCGGAGCCGTCGAAACGGACTTCGACAAAACCCTGGCCGGGCGCGGCAAGGACGACCCGTCCATCCCCGCCGCGGCCGAGACCGTGAAGGCCACCAATTCGCTCGCTGCCGATCGGAAAATAGAACCCGGCGCCGATGCCAAGGACCGCCCGGTCGACCTTTTCACCGGTATCCCGCTTCTCGCCCACCGCGACAACCCGAACCAACCCGTCGATCCCCGCGAAGGCGATCCCGTGCACCCGCCCATCCCCAACGAGTGGTGGCTCAAGACCGGGGCCGATATGTCCTTCGCCAACTCGCCCGACCGCGACGACGATGGCGACGGTTTCAGCAACCGCGAAGAATTCGAGGCCGAAACCAGTCCCACCGACCCGAAGAGCGTCCCGTCGCTCATCAACAAGCTCGCCTACGTCAAGGATGAGTCCACGATGTGGTATGTCGAGTACGGCATGGACATCGACGGCAAGTGGGTGCCGAGATTCACCGGCCGCATGGCAGACGGCAAACGCCTGACCAACCGGGCGAACTTCGAGGAGGCATTGGAGCCCGGCGATACCTTCTTCAAAGGCGGTGATTTCTCCAACCGGTTCAAATTCACCGGCATCATCGAGAGAGAAATCACCAGCGAGCGCACTCAGCACACCCAGGAGGTGAGGTTCGCCCAGTACGAAGACCTCAAGGAGAACAAGAAGGGCGAGAAATACGAATCCCAGCAGGGTTTGCCCCAGGGCGAGCTCGACCGGGCCGCCTACTATGACCGCACTGCGGTCCTGGATCTCCGCGCCATCGGCTACGAAGGCAAGGAATTCAGAGTCGAGGAACGCACGAGATTCGCCTTGCCGCCCGACGCTCCGGAAAAGGCATACTTCCTCAAGAGCGTCACCCCCGAAGCCATCGAAGTGGAGATCACGAAAGACGATGGCACTACAGAGTCAGTACAAATCAGCAAAGGTGCCACTCGTTGAACAAAACCCAACCTGTTTTTGAAAAAATCGCTTCCCAACCGCCGGTCTGCCCGGCAGAACACACGCCCAACCATGCAAAAAACGCCAACGCATCGTAACAGCACCACCGCCGCCGCCCTGATGGCCGTAGCTGCGGTCATGCCCGTTACCCTGACAGTCGCCAACGCCGGCGAAGGATATTCCGGCGGCGGCTATAGCAGCCTAGCCCAGAAGGAAATGATCCGCCGCCAGAATGCGGTCGCCGAATCGGATCGCTTGCGCGACGAAGGTCGCGAAGCCTACGCCAAGGGCGACTACAAGCAGGCGCACGACAAGTACACCGAAGCGCTGAATACCCTGCCTGACGCGCCGGTGGTCCAGGACCGCCGCAACTACCTGATCCAGGTCCAGGGCGATGCCGCATACGCGCTGGGCGAGCAGTACCGCAAGGTTGGCAAATATGACGAAGCTCGCCAGCTCGCCGAGGGCGTGCTGGAGCGCGATCCGAACAACGCGAATGCCAAGACACTCATCTCCTACCTCGACGATCCGATCCGTACCAACCCGGCGCTCACCTACGAGCACACCGAGAACGTGGACCGGGTCCGCCGCACGCTCTATCTTGCCGAAGGCAACTACAACCTCGGCAAGTTCGACGACGCGAAGCGCGAATATGAAAATGTTATCCGCGTCGACCCTTACAACAAGGCCGCCCGCCGCGGTCTCGAGCGTGTCGCCCAGGCCCGCGCCGACTACTACCGCGCCGCCTACGACCACACGCGCGCCGAGCTGCTCGCCCAGGTGGATGCCGCATGGGAACTCTCCGTGCCCCGTCTGCTGACGGACGATCCCGCCACGATGACCCAACGGGAAAGGACCGGTTTCGGCGCTTCCCTGATCATCGCCAAGCTCCGCAACATCACGCTGCCGGTGATCAACTTCGAGGACACCTCCGTCGAAGAGGCCGTCGACTTCCTCCGCGCGCGTTCCGTCGAGCTCGACCCCGAGCCGAATCCCGCCAGCAAGGGCATCAACTTCGTCATCCGCAAGCCCCGCTCCGGCGGCAGCGGCGATGCCGGTCTGGATGCCGATGCCGGCGGCCTGGGCGCCGCGGCCGATCCGGGCACGCTCCGCATCAAGGAACTCCGCCTTCGCAACGTCCCGCTTGAGCAGGCCCTCAAATACATCTGCGAGCAGACCCGCCTGCAGTACAAGGTCGACGACTTCGCCGTGACCCTCGTTCCTGCGACCGAGACCGATGTCGATCTGGTCCGCCGCAACTTCGAAGTCCCGCCCGACTTCCAGAGCAAGCTCGCCGCCGCCGCTTCCGGCGGTGACGATGGTGGAGGCACCGCCGATCCCTTCGGAGGCGGCAGCGATACCCCGAGCGGTATCCGCCCGCGCCCGCCATTGAAGGAACTTCTGGAGAAGAACGGCGTTCCCTTCCCCGATGGCGCGTCGGCCACGATTTCCGGTTCCACCCTCATCGTCAACAACACCCCGGGCAATATCGACATCATCGAGCAGTTGATCGAGGCGTTCGTCACCGATTCGCCGAAGCAGGTGAAAATCCTCACCAAATTTGTCGAAATCTCCCAGGAAAACACCGACGAGCTGGGCTTCGACTGGATCGTGGGTCCCTTCGGCCTCTCTGCCACCTCCGTCTTCGGTCACGGCGGCACGGTCGGCAGCGGCCAGTCCCGGACCAACCAGGACTTCATCAACCCGATCGACTTCACCCAGCTTCCCGGCATCCCGGCGAACCCGGCGCAGAACGTGTCGAACATCGGTACGGCGGGTCTGCGCAGCGGCGATGGCGCGATCAACCGCAACAACATCGATGCGGTGCTCAACAACCCAAACCGCACCGCCCAGTCCGTCAGCGCGGCGCCAGGCATCTTCGGTCTCACCGGCCTGTTCTCCAACGGCCAGCTCCAGATGATCATGCGCGGGCTCGCCCAGAAAAAGGGCACCGACCTGATGACCGCACCCAGCGTGACCGCTCGTTCCGGCGAAAAGGCATTGATCGAGATCATCCGCGAATTCATCTACCCGACCGAGTACGAGCCCCCGGAACTGCCGAACTCCATCGGCGGCGGCTTCGGCGGCGGCTTTGGCGGCTTCGGCGGCAACAGCGGGATCTTCCCGGTGACCCCGGCCACACCGACCTCGTTCGAAACCCGCAATACCGGTGTCACACTCGAAATCGAGCCGACCATCGGCGGCAATGATTTCGTGATCGACCTGCGTTTCGCGCCGAACATCACCGAGTTCGAAGGCTTCATCAACTACGGCAGCCCGATCCAGTCGCCCGCCACCGACTTCTTCGGCAACCCGACCACGGTGACCATCACCGAAAACCGCATCGAAATGCCGGTGTTCTCGACCCGCCGGGTGGAGACCTCGCTCACGATCTTCGACGGCTACACCGTCGCGGTCGGCGGCCTGATGCGCGAAGACATCCAGACCGTCGAAGACAAGGTGCCGATCTTCGGCGACATCCCGGTGGTCGGCCGCCTCTTCCAGAGCAAGGCCGAGAACCGGATCAAGAGCAACCTGATCATCTTCGTCACCGCGCAGATCATCGATGCCACCGGCCGCCCGCTTCGCGGCGTGGATGCGCTCGGTGCGCCGGACAGCGGCGGCGGGGGTCTTGGCGACGACATACTGCTGCCGGTCGGCCAGTAAGCTTTGCCGTTTCGATTCCAGAGGGTGGAGGGTTTGTCCCTCCGCCCTCTTTTTTTGCGCCTCACCGGTGATGAAGCAACGTGGTCAGGGATCAGTGGCGCAGCCAGGGGCGCGATCAGGACATGCCAGCCGGAACAAGCTTCCCTGACCACTTCTCCAAACCACCGGCGGGACACCGGCGCTCTTTGATGGCCACTTGACCAACCGGCCCCGCCACCGATGCTGCCCGCCATGCGTGTCTTCGGTCTCAGCGGAGGGATCGCCAGCGGGAAATCGACCGCTTGCGAAACGATCGTCCGCGCCTGTCCTTCCGCGGTGATTTTCGATGCCGATGCGACGGTGCGCCGCCTGCTGGAAAACGATGCCGCCGTGACCGCGGCCGTGGCGGAACGCTTTGGCCGGGAGGTGGTTGGCGAAAGCGGAGCGGTGAAGCGCTCCGAACTCCGGGCGGTGGTCTTCGACGATCCCGCGGCGCGTTCCGATCTGGAGGCGATCCTCCATCCGCGGGTGCGCGAGGAATGTCTTGAATCTCTGGCGTCAGCGGGCAAACTCGGCGCGCCGTTGTTCGTGGCGGATATCCCCCTCCTGTTCGAGAACGGCTTCGATTTCGGCCAGGAGGCCAATCTCTTGGTGGCCGCGGGCCGCGACACCCGCTGTCAACGGCTCCGCGAACGGAACGGTTTCGACGATGCCCTGATCGAAGCCATTCTCGCCGCGCAGATGCCCCAGGAAGAAAAACTCCGCCGGGCCGACCGCGTATTCTGGAACGAAGGCCCGCCCGAGGCGCTGGAGACCCAGATCCGGCGCTTTCTCCAATCCCTCACCATCATGACCGAAGAAACCGAGCCCGTGGAAAACGCCGCGGGAGAATCCGTGGCGGCTCTTCCCGCCGCACCCGCCGTGGCGGAGACGATCGACATCAACGAATTCCGCAACAAGCCGCTGGCCGAGCTGCTGGCCATGGCCGAAGCGGTGCCGGCCAGGATCGATGCCGGTTCGGGCAAGGCCCAATTGGTGTTCGAACTCCTCAGCTTCCAGGCGAACGAAGGCGCGACCCTGATCGGCGAAGGCATCGTCGAGCAGGCGAAGGAAAACTACGCCATGCTGCGCGATCCGCGGCGCAGCTTCCGCACCTCACCGGACGATCTCTACGTGAGCGGCCACCTGCTGCGCGAGCACGGTCTGCGCCCCGGCCACCGGGCCAAGGTGCGGATCCGGCCGCCGAAGGGTCACGACAAGTATCTCTCCGCCGCGGAGGTCCTGGAAGTCGAGGGCATCCCCGCCGCGGACTTCAAGGCTCCGAAGGATTTCGACAAGCTCACGCCGCTGTTCCCGGACCGCCGGATCGTGCTTGAGGGCGACGGGCCGGAATTCCTCAGCCCGCGCGTGCTCGATCTCGTCGCGCCCCTGGGCAAGGGCCAGCGAGGCCTGATCGTGGCGCCTCCGCGCGGCGGCAAGACCATCCTCCTCAAACAGATCGCCCGCTCGATCCGACTGAACCATCCGGAAATCGAACTCGTCGTCGTGCTGCTGGACGAGCGTCCGGAGGAAGTGACGGATTTCGAGGAAACCATCGGCGCCACCGTTTTCGCTTCGACTTTCGACGAGCCGGCACGCCGCCATGCCCAGGTGGCCGATCTGGTCATCGAGCGGGCCCGGCGTCTCGTCGAACTGGGCAAGGATGTCGTGCTGCTGCTCGACAGCCTGACCCGCCTCGCCCGCGGCCATAATTCCGCGATCAAGGGCGGGCCGATCGGCAGCGGCGGGATCAACCCGGCGGCACTCCAGAAATCCCGCAAATTCTTCGGCAACGCCCGCAATGTCGAGGAAGGCGGGAGCCTGACTGTGCTCGCCACCGCCCTGATCGAGACGGAAAGCCGGATGGACGACGTGATCTTCGAGGAGTTCAAGGGCACCGGCAATATGGAAGTGCGGCTGGACCGCGAACTGGCTGAGCGCCGGATCTTTCCGGCGATTCACATCCCGCAGAGCGGCACGCGCAACGACGATCGCCTCTACCACCCCGACGAATTCGTAAAAGTCCTTGATCTTCGCCGCCAGCTCGCCCAACTCCCTGTGGGAGAAGCGATCGAAACCCTCATGAAAAATCTCCGCGCGACCAAGTCAAACGCCGAACTTCTTCTCCGCGGCTTGCGTTGATGAACGCCCCGGACCGGAACCCCCCAATAGCGCCCGGCCCGCTCCGGAAAGCAGACCGGACCCGCCGCAAGAACACCATGTCAAGCCACCGTCCATACCCTGCGCGAAACGCTCAGGTTTCAGGCGCGGAAACCTTCACGAAGGGCCCCCGATCCCGGGCTTTTTCCTTGACGCTCCATGGCCCCTCTCATTCCTTCACCGAAACTCTATGTACCTTGAAAAACCTAGCAGGCGGGCGCTGACAGGCGCCCTGCTTTTCTCCGCAGCGCTGGGCGCCTTGCCCTTGGCCGCGCAGGTCGACCTCATGTTCTCGGATTTCAAGCGCTTCCAGCAGGTGGCGCCGTCCACCGCCAATTTCCTGGGGGGGGCTCTGAACGTCGAGATCTGGGATGGAAACTACGTCTATACCGGATGTTTCGCCAACGGCGGCTTCATCATCCAGCCGCCGGTGACGCCCGGCTGCCCGATCGGCACCACCGGTCTCGTCATCGATGGCGACATCGACGGTGACGGGATGAGCGACATGAGCAGTTTCTGGTCGATTGTCGCGATCAACCGGGCGCAGGCGATCGAGCCGTTTCTCGCCCACCGCCTCAGTCTCTATTCGTCGCCTTCGCCCGACCTGCCCAAGCCCCTGACGGGCTTCCGGGATGCGAGTATCCAAGTTTTCTACAACGTACTGAATCCCCCCTCCACACGCTACCGGATCACGCGCTATGCGTTTTCCCGCCCTTACGGAGCCGGTCCCTCCGAGCTGAACCGGATGCGCAGGGAAGTGCGGCAGGGCACCTACACCTTCATGATTCCCCGCCTGAATCCGGAACCCATGCCTCCGGGGTATCCGCAACTGGAATTCGCTCTTCCGGTCAACCACGACCCGCCGCTCGAAGCGTGGCCGGGTAAGGGCGTGGTGCCGACGGTCAACGACTGGATCCTCCAGAATGACGCGAACTGGCGCAATGGCAGGATTGAGATCGATCCGCGGGTGTTCTTCCGTTTCAACTGGCGTGGATTCAACCCCTCGACCTTCCGCTCGGGCGATAACACGCGCTTCTCGCTGGTGGACCCCGCCTGGTTTAACCTGATCGTCTATCCTCCCTATCCCGGGAATCCCTACGTGGGACCCTTCCCTGCCACGCCGGTAGCGGATCGTGCGCCGCAGCTGATGACGGGCGCGACCACGGGCATCGAGCTTCCCCCCCTCAACACCCTCTCGACCCCCGGCTATACGTTCGCACCCGGTCTGCAATTGAGGGCGATTCTGGATTTCAGGCGGAATGCCGCCACCTCCGGAGTTGCGCGGGACACTTCCCGCCGCCTTTTCGAGTGGGATGTTTTTCTCATCGACACCTACTCGGGCTATGCCCAGCAGACCTCCCCTGTCCCGACCTTCCCGCCGGGCACGCCGGCGAACCAGATGGCTCCCAGCTACGACTTCGATGGCGACGGCTGGACGAATTTCGAGGAATTCGCCCTGCAAACCGATCCCTCGAATGCCGCCTCGGTGCCGATCGTGGAGCCCTATCTGAATGAACTCACCGACCAGATCATTCTGGACATCCCCAAGCGCCCTCACGTCGGCGATCGCGTTCTTTACCAGATCCAGTACAGCTATGACCGGATCAACTGGACGACCATCCTGCCCGGAGATCCCGTGTATCTGATCGAATTCAACAATGACGAACGGATCCGTGTGCGCAGCCGCCGTCCGTCGCCGCCCGAGAATTCCTTCCTGCGCGTCCGCATTTCTCCAAACTGATCCTCCTTCACTCTTCCAAAACCCATTTTACCACACAGAGCATTTATGTTCCATCGCTTGCACAATCACGCCGCGATACTCCACGCAGCCGCGTGGTTCCTGGGAGGAGCCGGCCTATACGCGGCGGGCGTTCCGGGGGAAGGTCCGCCGGTCTATACGTTCCATCGGGACGGCGTCCCTGTTCAATACACGCTGGCGGTCGACGAGATCGTCGATGTATCCGCGAATGGCGGGCAGACCGTCCGCAAGGTCGGCAAAGCGGAGCCCTTCGCGCTGATCGAGAGCACCCGGCTCCCCGCACCGGGAGCAGTCGCCAAACATCTCGTGTTTTACCCGGTGGGCAAGGAAGGGGTCGAAGCCGAGCGCACGCTGCTGCGCGGTCGACTTCTGGTAAAACTCCGCCCCGGGGCCTCGGCCGAGGTGCTTGGCCAACGCTTGGGGGCTGCCTCCGTGCTTCCAGTCCCCGGGAGTCCCGATTATGCGGTGTTGGTCTTCAACAGCCCGGCCGCCGTGCTGGAAAATCTCGAAGCGGCCGGCCAAGCCCCCGAAGTGGAATCCGCCGAGCCCCTGCTGGCCCGCAAGCCCAACCGCGATTTCATTCCCGACGATCCGTGGTTCGGGTTCCCGGGCATGGATGGAACGAACTATCAGTGGCACCTCCGCAATACCGGCCACGTCGGAGGGCTCGCGGGAACCGACGCGAACGTCACGCTGGCTTGGGAAGAGCACAGAGGCGCCAGCGCGACAATCGCGATTGTCGACGATGGGCTGGAGATCGGCCATCCCGATCTGGCGGCGAACATTTTCCTCGGCCAGCAGGTGCATTTCAACTGGAATACCGGATTCCAGAACGATCCCACTCCTCCCAACAACTTCGACACTCATGGTACGGCGGTCGCCGGCGTGAGCGCAGCCAGGGGGAACAACAATATCGGCGTTTCGGGCGCGGCACCGGAGGCGAAACTGATCGGCCTGCGTCTCATCGCGGGTTTCATCGATGATTTCGATGTTGCTCAGGCGCTCTCATGGAGGCCAAACGATGTTGACATCTCGAACAATAGCTGGGGACCGGGCGGACAGACATCGAGCAACCTGCGCTACGTCTCGACCATAGAACGGAATGCGATCGTCCAGGGCGTCACCACCGGCCGCGAAAACAAGGGCATCATCTATGTCTTTTCGGCGGGCAACTCGGCGGAGTACAACGACAACTCCAACTACGGCGCCTATCCCGCGCTACCGGAAACGATCGCCGTCGGCGCGATCGCCGACAACGGACAGCGTTCCTATTACTCCGAGTCCGGGGCCAATCTGTTGATCTCCGCCCCCTCCAACGGCGGCACCCTGGGTATCACGACCACGGGTTTCCGCGGGATTCAATACGATTCTGACGGCGACAACGTTCCCGACGCCTATCCACTGCCTACGTATATCAACAATTTCGGCGGAACATCGTCCGCCGCGCCGCTCGTGTCGGGTGTGGTCGCATTGATGCTTGACGCCAATCCCAACCTGGGATGGCGCGACGTTCAGGACATCCTCATCCGGACGGCAGGAAAAGTGGATCCCACCAATGCCGACTGGATCGAAAACGCCGCCGGATTCCATTTCAATCACGAATACGGCGCCGGGATAGTCGATGCCGCTGCTGCCGTTGCGGAATCAAAGAATCCCGAAAGAAGCAATTTGGGAGACCGGGTGAAATTGACCAAACTCGCGATGCCGATCGCCAATATCCCGGACAACAACGGAAACTCGGTTGTGGCCGTGCTCGATTTTTCCGATCAGCCAAATATCAGGGTGGAGCATGTTGAAGCCGTTACTTCCATCATCCACGGTCGCAGGGCCGACTTGGATGTAGTTCTGATCTCTCCGAGCGGTACGCAGAGCCGCTTGGCGGAGTTCCACACCACCAGCACGGAACAAAGCATTTCCGACTATCCGTTCCTCTCTGTCCGCAATTGGGGTGAGGGGTCTCAGGGCAATTGGCTGCTGCGGGTGACGGACCGCCGGACCGGGATTGATGAAGGGGTATTGAATGCCATTCAGTTGAATGTCTACGGCTCCGTGGACCCGGAAACCCCGGTGCCCCCCGTAAGGCCGGTATTGCTGAGCAACAGGCTGATCCGAGGCATTCAAAACCGGGAACTGGAATATCGTATCGAAACGGTTGGGGCGACTGGAGTGACGATTGTAGGCGCTTTGCCCGCTGGGCTTGTTTTCGATCCGGCGACGAATCTGATCATCGGTAGCCCGGTCAATCCAGGACTGGTTTCGACCGCGATTACTCTGATCGGGCCGGAAAATTCGACCAACCTGGAGTTGAATTTCCTCATCGAGCCTGTCCAGCAGGCTTTGGGACAGGCGCTTGAGCAGGATGGCAGGCCCTTTACGGGCGGCGGGCAGGGCTCGTGGGATTTCGGATTCTTCACCGATGACGAGCCCAGGACGGGACCCGACGATGACTATGCCGTCAGCCCCTTCTTGTCGAATGGCCAGTATGCCGAATTCGGCACGGCCGTGCAGGCCGACGCCGGCGTGGGATTGGGAGCCGGCGTGGTGGCTCTGTTCGACTGGCGAGTGTCGTCAAGGCCGGTGGATGACCGCCTGTGGTTCAGTCTCAACCAAACCTCGCCGAATTGGACGGCGTTCATTGATGGGCAGCCCGGATGGGGAACGGTCGGCGTTCGCTTGGCGACCGGCACGAACTCACTCCGCTGGAAATACCAGAAGGGCGGCACCCTCTCTCCGGTAGGCGCCGACCGCGGATTTGTGGATTTCATGCGCCTGCGCGATTGGAGTGACTTCTTGAACGATCTCCGGGAATCGGCCGGCAGCGAATTGAATTTCGTACCCACTACTCCCACGTTGTGGCTCCCTGTGGAGGATGCCACCGCGACCGGCGGACGCTCTCTGACCACCTCGGCCGTAGGCAATGGCCAAACCGTCGGTCTGGAAGCACAGGTCAAGGGACCTGGCATTCTGACGTTCAGGTGGAAAACCCAAGGATCGATCCTGGACACTCTCAGACTGAAGCGCAACGGGACTCTCCGGAGTTCGATTCCGGGCAACAACACGGTATGGGCCGATAATGAAATTCCCGTGCCCTCAGGGAACTGGTTGTTTACATGGGAATACCGGCGATCCGAGAATCAAACGGCCGGCCAGAACTTCGCATTCCTCGACGATGTCGTTTTCGAACGTCATTTCCTCTACAATTCCTGGGTGACCGATTTCTTCTCGGAAGCCGAGATCGGTGCCGGAATTGCTAATCCCGGTGAGGATGCGGATGGAGACGGCATTTCCAATTTCGTCGAATACGCATGGGGAACGGATCCGAGATCGGCCAATGGCCCATCCTCCCGTCTGCCGGCCATCTCGGCCAATCCCGAAGGTGGGTTGACGCTCCGTTTCACCGTGGATTTCAACCTGTTGGACGTGGCCTTTACGGTGCAATCCACGACGGATCTCGCATCATGGGAGAATCTGTTCACGGTATCGACTCCGGCTCCCGTCCGCGCCAATGTTCCTGATGGGGTCGCGGTTCCTGCGAGTGTGCCTGCTCCCGTTCTGAACGTTGAGACGAATGGCAGCCTCCGTACCTATGAATTGCAGATCGACGAGCCGTTCGAAGATCCGTTCAGATTCTACCGGATTGAGGCGAAGCAAGTGTCGCCTCCCTGAGCCAATGAATTAGAATCCGTCACTCCGGGGTCCTCGGCGGCTCCGGAGTCTTTCTTTTGCCGCAGGCCACGCCGATCTCATGTCCGTCCCCCAGTTGATTCAATCCCGGCACGATCTCGACTCGTTGCTCTCTTTTTCCCCCGGCGAGAATCTTTGCGCCATCGACACCGAGGCCGACAGCCTCCACCGCTACCGCGAGTCGCTTTGCCTTGTCCAGTTCGCGCGCGACTCGGAGGCCGTTCTCATCGATCCCATCGAAATCGACGATCTCGGTCCTTTGGGTGACTACCTGTCCTCCTCCGCTGTCTGGATGCACGGGGCGGACTATGACATGACAATGCTCAAGCGGGAATTCAGCACCCTTCCGCCGGTGGTGTTCGACACCCAGATCGGAGCCCGCCTGCTCGGCGAGCGCCGTTTCGGTCTCGCCGATCTGGTCGAACGCTATTTCGGGGTGACGCTTTCGAAATCCTCTCAGAAAGCGGACTGGGGCAAGCGTCCTCTGTCGCCGAAGATGATCGAGTATGCCTTGAACGATGTCCGCTATCTGCTCCCGATGGGCGAAAAAGTCGTCGCGGGGCTGCGTGAAAAAGGCCGCTACGAATGGTTCGTCGAAAGCTGCGAAGCTGCCCGCCGGCGTGTGTTGGAGCGGGACGAATCACGGGAGGAACCTTGGCGGATCCAAGGCTCGGGCAGGCTTGAGCGCAAGGGATTGCACTATCTCAAGCACCTGTGGGAGTGGCGCGACGCCGAAGCGTCGTCCTGGGACCGGCCCTCTTTCATGGTGGTTCCCAACCGGCAGTTGATCGAGTGGAGTGTTCTTCTGGCGGCGGGGAAAAAGATCGAGTTTCCGCCGCATTACCGGGCGGACCGCCGCAAGCGCCTGTCGGAGACGCTGGACGCGGCAAAGGCGACCCCTTCTGACGAATGGCCCGAGAGATCGAAAGTTCTGCGCCGCCGCCGGGACTCCGAATTCGACGCGCGGGTCTCCCGGCTGCTCGCTGCCCGCGATGCAGCCGGAGCCAGATTGGATATCGACTCCTCTTTGCTCGCTCCAAGAGCGGTTCTCGAAGCCATTGCGGCCGATGAATGCGCTCCGGAGGATGTCCTTCTCGGTTGGCAGCGTCGGTGTTTGGGACTCGATTGATCCCGATCCTTTTCCATGGATCGATGGATTTTGTATCTCATTTATTTCGAGTTGGTTGGGTCGGCGGATAAAGCTGCGATTTTTCGCATTTTTTCGACAATCGGCCTTGTCTCGGGAACGCTCATTTCAGACCTTTCCCGGGTCCATGTCCGAAGAGCATCAGGAACCCGAGAAGGCCGATACGAACGTCAGCGGAGAGCAGGAATACGGCGCCGCGCAAATCGACAAACTCGAAGGTCTGGAGGCCGTCCGCAAGCGGCCCGGCATGTATATCGGCGACCCCGACGAGCGCGGCCTGCATCACTGCGTTTTCGAAGTTCTCGACAATTCCATCGACGAACACCTCGCCGGTTTCTGCGATCGGATCAAGGTTGCGATTCATGTCGATGGCTCGATTTCCGTCGCCGACAATGGCCGTGGCATCCCGGTGGACATTCATCCGAAGTTCGGCATCCCGGCGGTGGAACTGGTGCTGACCAACCTCCACGCCGGCGGCAAATTCGGCCAGGGAGCCTACAAGTATTCCGGCGGTCTCCACGGCGTCGGCGCGAAGTGCGTCAATGCGCTCTCCGACTGGTTCAAAGCCGAGGTGTACCGCGACGGCAAGGTCCACGCCATCTCCTTCGAGCGCGGCAAGACCACCCAGCCGCTCCACGTCGTCGGTGAGGTCGACCCGAAGCGCACCGGCACCACCATCACCTTTTTCCCGGATGCGACAATCTTCGTCGAGACCATCGAATTTCAATTCGACCGGCTCTCCACCCGCCTGCGCGAACTCGCCTTCCTCAATCCCGGTCTGACCATCGACCTCGAGGACGAGCGGCCGGAGTCGCAGAAGAAAGCCACCTTCTACTATGCGCGTGGTATCGTCGAATTCGTCAACGAACTCGGCAAAAACAAGACACTCGTTCACGAAGAACCCATCAGCATCTCCGGCAAGCGCCAGATCGAGATCGACTACGACGGCAAGCAGTCGCAGGAGGACGTCTTCGCCGATGTCGTTTTCCAGTACAACGATTCCTACAACGACCAGATCCTCTGCTTCGCCAACTCCATCCCGAACGCCGACGGCGGCACGCACCTCACCGGCTTCCGCACCGCGCTGACCCGGGGCATCAACCAGTACGCCAAAGCCAACAAAATCCTCAAGGACAAGGATCCCGCCCTGACCGGCGACGACGTGCGCGAAGGTCTCGTCTGCGTGATCTCGGTGAAAATGCCGAGCCCGCGCTTTTCCTCGCAGACCAAGGGCAAGCTTGTGAACTCCGAGATCGAGGGCGTCGTCTCCTCGATCGTCTATGAGGGCCTCGTCCAATACTTCGAGGAAAACCCGAACATCGCCAAGCGCATCATCGAGAAATCGGTGAACGCCGCCCGCGCCCGCGAGGCCGCGCGCAAGGCCCGCGAAACCGTCCGCAAGTCCGCCCTTTCCGGCGGCGGCCTGCCGGGCAAGCTGGCCGACTGTTCCGAACGCGATCCGGCAAAGTCCGAACTCTATATCGTCGAGGGCGACTCCGCCGGCGGCTCCGCCAAGCAGGGCCGCGACCGTCGCACCCAGGCGATCCTGCCGCTGCGCGGCAAGCTCATCAACGTCGAAAAAGCCCGCCTCCACCGCGCGCTCCAGAACAAGGAAATCCAGTCGATGATCACCGCCATCGGCGCGGGCATCGGCGACGGCGACCAGGAAGGTTCCTTCAACATCGACAAGGTCCGCTATCACAAGATTGTCATCATGACCGATGCCGATGTGGACGGCTCCCACATCCGCACGCTGCTGCTGACCTTTTTCTGCCGCCACATGCCCGAGTTGGTGAAGCGCGGCTACCTCTACATCGCCCAGCCGCCGCTCTACCTCGTCACCCGCAAGAAGCGTTCCGAATACGTCCAGGACAACGAACAGCTCAACCGCATCCTCATCGATCTCGGGGCGAGCGAGGTCGAGCTGCGCACCGCCGACCAATCGCGGACCTTCTCCGCGGAGGAACTCAAGACCATCCTCGAAAACCTCTCTTCGCTCTCCCGCTACACTCACTCCATCGAGGGCAACGGCGGAAATTTCAAAGACTACCTCGCCGCGCGCCGCGACGGCCGTCTGCCGGAATACATGGTGCGCGTCCGCACCGGCAACGACGAAAGTGTGCTCTACTTCCCCGGCGAGGCTGAACTCCGCGCTTACGCCGTCGAAAACCGCGACCTCCGCCTTTTCGACGAGCAGCTTTCCGACGAGGAACTCGCCGCCCACGCCGGCCCCTCCCGCCGGGCCAATCTGCACGAACTTCACGAATCCCACGCCATTGCCCGCATCTTCGCCCGGCTCAACGAAGCCGGCATCGATACGGATGTCTTCTCCGACGACGACAAACCGCTCTTCGAACTCGTCGAAGGCGAGGGGGAGAAACAAAACGTCAACCCTCTTTTCGGCGTCCCGGAAATCCTTTCCAAAGCGCTCGAAATCGGCCGGCGGGGGATCCAGATCAAACGCTTCAAAGGTCTTGGGGAAATGAACGCCAAGGAACTCTTCGAAACCACCATGGACCCGGAAAAGCGCCAGTTCCTCCGCGTCCGCCTCGACGAGGACAACGCCGTCGAAGCCGACAGGATGTTCGACATTCTGATGGGCGATATCGTCGAGCCCCGCAAGCGCTTCATTGAGGACAATGCCCTGAATGTCCGGAACCTGGACATCTGATTCCGACCGGATTTTTCACCGGTCACTGCCCACTGATCACCGATCACTTCGTTTTCCATGTCCCAAGACGCCATCAAGCCCATCAACGTCGCCGAGGAGCTATCCAATTCATTCCTCGAATACTCGATGTCGGTCATCATCTCGCGCGCCCTGCCCGATGTCCGCGACGGTCTCAAACCCTCCCAGCGCCGCATCCTGTACGCGATGCGCGAGTTGAATCTCGCTCCGGGCAAGCAGCACATCAAGTGCGCGAAGATCTGTGGCGATACCTCGGGCAACTACCACCCGCACGGCGAGAGCGTCATCTACCCGACGCTGGTGAACATGGGCCAGAAGTGGTCGATGCGCGAAACCCTGATCGACGGGCAGGGCAACTTCGGCTCAGTGGAAGGCGATCCTCCGGCAGCGATGCGTTACACGGAGGCGAGGTTGACCCATCTCGGCATGGCGATGATGGACGACCTCGACAAGGACACCGTCGATTTCGTCCCGAACTACGACGAACGGCTGACGGAGCCGGTCGTCCTGCCCTCTGCCTTCCCGAATTTCCTGGTCAACGGCGGCACGGGCATCGCCGTCGGCATGGCCACCAACCTCGCACCGCACAACCTGGGCGAAGTTATCGACGGTATCTGCGCGCAGATCGACCATCCGGAGATCACGCTTCCCGAGTTGATGCGGCACATCAAGGGGCCGGATTTCCCGGTTCCCTGCGAAGTTCGCGGCATCCGCGGGATCGAGGACTATTTCCGCACCGGCCGCGGCTCGATGCGCTTGCGCGGCAAGGTCGAGATCGAAGAAAGCGAGGGCGGCAAATCGATCATCGTCATCCGCGAGGTGCCTTACGGCGTGAACCGCGCCGTGCTGCAGGAGCGCATCGCCGAACTGGTAAATGAAAAAACCCTCACAGGCATCTCCGGCATGCGCGACCTCTCCGACGAGGAGACCCGCATCGAGATCGAACTGAAGCGCGACGCCCGCCCGCAGGTCGTCGTCAACCAGCTCTTCAAGCTCACCGCGCTGGAGACCTCCTTCAGCGTGAACATGCTGGCGATTCACAAGAACCGGCCGAAGCAGCTTTCGCTGAAAGAGGCGATCGACGCCTACATCGAGCATCGTCGCGAGGTTGTTCTCCGCCGCACGCGTTATCTGCTGGGGAAAGCGGAAGACCGCGCCGAGTTGCTGGAAGCCTATCTGCTCGCGCTCGGCCATCTCGACGATTTCATCAAGATCATCCGTGACTCGAAGAACCGCGACGAAGCCCGCGAACGGCTGGCGGCTTACGAGTTCTCCACCGCCACCGCGGAATCACTCGGCATTCTCCTCCGCTCGCAGGCGGCGGTGCAGGGCGAGCGCTATGTTTTCAGCGAGCGGCAGGTCGATGCGATTCTCGAACTCCGCCTCTATCAGCTCACCGGTCTGGAGCGCGACAAGGTGAAGGGCGAGTACGACTCGGTGCTGGAGACCATCAAGGACCTCCTCGACATCCTCGCCCGCGAGGAGCGTGTGCTGACGATCATCAAGGACGAACTGCGGGTGATCAAAGAGAAGTACGCCACGCCCCGGAGGTGCCCGATTCTCGCCGAGGAGGGCGAGATCGCGATGGAAGACCTCATCGCCAACGACGCGATGATCGTCACGCTTTCGCACCGCGGCTACATCAAGCGCACCCCGGCGAGCGAATACCGCCTGCAAGGCCGCGGCGGCAAGGGCTTGAAAGGCATGGAGCGCCGTTCGACCGGCAAGGACGAGCCGGACGATTTCATCGAGCACCTCTTCAGCGTCCAGGCGCACGATTACCTGTTGTTCTTCACCAACACCGGGCGGGTCTATGTCGAGCGCGTGTATGAACTGCCGGAAGGCTCGCGCACCGCGATGGGTCGCAGCATCCGCAACGTGCTCGATCTGAAACCCGAGGAAAAAATCGCCGCGCTGCTGCGCCTGGAGCGGGCGGTGGATGACGACGGCAACGACGTCACTTTCCGCGAAGACGCCGGTTTCGTCTTCTTCGCCACCCGCAGCGGCAAGGCGAAGAAGACCGCGCTCCACGATTTCCGCAACTACCGCAAGGCCGGCCTGACCGCGATCATTCTGGAGGAAGGCAACGAACTCATCGGTGTGCGTCTGACCTCCGGTTCCGACGAGATCGTACTGGTCACGCACGAGGGCATGAGCCTGCGCTTCCACGAGAACGACACCCGCTCGATGGGCCGCGCTTCCGCCGGCGTGATGGGAATCCGCCCGGTCGAGGGGGATTTCGTGGTCGGCCTCGCGCTTGTCACGCAGGGATCGACGCTGCTCGTCGCTTCCGAAAACGGCCTCGGCAAACGGACCGCCTTCGAGGAATACCGCAAGCAGTCGCGCGGCGGCAAAGGCATCATCACCATGAAGGTGACCGAGAAAACCGGCCCGGTCGTCGGCGCGGTGACGGTGACCGACGAGGATGAACTGATGCTGATGACCTCCACCGGCCAGAGCATCCGCATCCGCGTAAACGAGATTCGCGAAACGGGCCGCAACGCTCAAGGGGTGAAGTTGCTCACGCTCAAGGAAGGGGAGAAGCTCCAGGATATTTCGCTGGTGATTCCCGATGGCGAGGATGCTGGAGGGGAAAGTGGCGAGGGAGGCGAAGAAGCCGGGTCTGAAAGCCCCGACACTCCCACTGAATGAAACGCCGGGCGATGCCGTGGTCATGGGCCGGCTTGGCCATGCTCGGCATCGCACTGCTGATCTGGTGTCCATGGCGCTCCGATAGCGACTTGTCCGGGGCATCGCATGGCCATCGCGGAAGGCCGGAGCTTGCCGGGAGGCAAAGCGGCGATGCCGGCCCGAATGGCGGACGTATCCAGCGCAAAGGAGATGCCGAAGCCCGGATTCGCTCAATTTTTCAGATCGGTCCCGGTGAGGTCGTGTTGATTCGCGTTCCGTCCGGCAAGCTGGAAGAGTTTCGGCCGCCGGAGCGGGAGGAGACGATGCCACTCATCCTGCTTGATCGGGATCGGGCGATGAACGGATTGGCGGATATCATGCGGGAGGGCGAAGCTCTTGATGCGAGAGTCGGTAACGCGGACCGGGAGATCGCATGGAGCGGTGAGGGAATGGAAGTGAAGGGCGAGGTTCATTTTTTGGACGCCAGTGGGGAATATCGCATCCGTGCAAGCATTGGGAAGGCCCGGGAAGATGGGCATTCGCTCGAATTCATCGGCCGTATCAAGCCGGGTTCGGTCGCGTTGATCCGGCCTCCGGGCTGGGATACCGATGGGGTTTTGTTGATGTTTGGGGAGAATGACACGGGCGGTGAATGATGCCCGGTGGTCCGAAAGTGCCGGCTATCACTGATTGAGGCTCCTGCGGAGTGCCGGGTGGAGCCGGGTAAACCGTTCGCAAGCCGGAAGCATGCGCCACTATCGCAAACTGCCGGCGATCTCGGCGGCGAGGCGGGCCAACAAGCGGCTTTTGGCGGCGGCGAGTTCGTCGTAGCCGTCGGCTTTCAGGGGCTCGGTGCCGGACCAGCTTTTGGAGACGGTCATGCGGCGGTCGGGCAGGGAGTAGACGCGCCAGGCGGCGTCGAGAAAGGCGTCGCCGCCGGCAGTGCCGTGGAATTGGCGGATGTCGAGTGAGATCTGGTAGCGCAATTCGCCATCAGCGCCCCAAGGGTAGGTACGGACATTGCCCGTGCCGAGGCGGCGGCCGAGGTTGGCGGCGGTGACGCGGGCGATGTTCTCCTCCAGATCGCCGGCCCAGCGGTGGGATTCGGCGATGACCATGCGGTTGCCGTTTTCCTGAAAAACGAGGTTGGGGCGGTCGAGGTAGCCGGCGAGGGAAACGGGACCGACCCCGATTGCGGTGCCGCCGCCGGAAGGCATGGGACCTTCGGGGGTGAGGATGTAGAAGGACTTTGGTGTCGCGCAGCCGGTGAGGAGGAGAGCGAGTGCCAAGTGCCAAGTGAGAAGTGAGAAGTGCCAAGAAAGGCAGGAAGAACCGGCCGGGCGCGTTTCATCGGCTGTTCCTTCGCACTTCTCACTTCTCACTTGGCACTTCATGGATTTCTAGCGCTTCGCGCGGGGAATGGGGTTGCCGGAGCTTTCGCGGCCGAAGAGGAGGGAGTTGGGTTTTTCTTCGATGGAATCGGAAAGGGTCTTGAAGGAGCGCAGGGCGGAGCGGAGTTCGTCCAGGGTGCGGGCGAGGTCGCCCTGAACGGCGCCCTGGGGGCCGAGGCTGGTGACGGAGGCGCGGATTTCGCGCAGGGTGGCGTCGATCTCGGCGGTCAGGCCTTGGGTGCTGTCGCTGGCGAGGAGCTTGCGCGCTTCGGCGAGGGCTTTTTCGGCCTCGGCCAGGGTGCCGCGGGCTTCGGCGATGGTGATGGAGATTTCATCGGCGGCCTTGCCGAATTTGGTGAAGGTTTCTTCCAGGGGAAGGGCTTCGAGTTTGGTGAGGATGGCGTTTACTTTTGCCTCCATCTGGAGCAGACCGGAGGATTGGGTGGGGATGACGGCGATGTCGTCGACGTGGGAAATTTCCGCCGGGGGTGCGTCGGCGATGAAGTCGAATTCGACGAAAAGGGCGCCGGTGAGCAGCGAGCCGGTGCTGAGGCGGGCGCGCAGGCCACGTCGGACGGCATCGCGGAGAAGCTGGCTTTCGTCCAGGTTCGCATCGGAAGCGCGGCGGAGGATGTCGGCGTCGATTTCGATAAGGATGGGCACGCGGGAGTCGCCGGAGGGGGAATGCTTGAAGCTGATTTCGACGACGCGGCCGAGGGGCAGGCCGCGATACTCGACCGGCGCGCCGGGTTTGAGGCCGCGGACGGATTGGTCGAAGAAGAGCAGGCAACGGCGGTCGGGGTTGAAGGTGGAAGCCTGGGCAGCGGCTTCGTTGGTGTAGAGTTGAAAGATGTCACCATTCTCTGCCGGGCCGCCGCCGGTGCCGCCCTTGGGCACGGCGAAGGCGGCGCCGCCGGAAACCATGGCCTGGAGGGAGGGGGTGCTGATCTGGAAGCCGTCGGCCCCGGCGTTGATATCGATGCCGCTGGTGTTCCAGAAGCAGGTGCCCTTGCGGACGAGGCTGGCATAGGTGTCAGCGATGAAAATTTCGAAGAGGACGCGGCGCTGCTCGAGATTCAGGGTGCGGCGCTCGACGCGACCGACTTCGTAGCCGCGGTAGTAGATCGGGGAACCGGCGACGAGGGAGCCGGCTTCCTCGGCAACGAGGGTGAGACGCAGACCGGGGACGCTGGAGCTGGTGACGGGGGGTTCTTCGAGACCCTGGAAGTGTTGGACGCCGGTCGGGCCTTCGCCGGGCTCGAGTTCGATATAGGCGCCGGTGATGAGGGTGCCGAGGCCGGAGAGCTCCGAGGCGGAGACGCGGGGACGCACGACCCACAGGCGGGTGCCTTCGCGCAGCAGGTGGGCGGCGTCGGGGTCAATCCGCAAGCGGACGATGACGGAGCGGAGGTCTTTGGCGAGATCGACGGTTTCGACGAAGCCGACGCGGACGGAGCGGCAGCGGACTTCGGTTTTTCCGGCGGCGATGCCATCGGCGGTCTCGAAGCTGACCGTGGCGAGCGGGCCCTGGTCACGATAGTGTTTCCAGACGAGCCACCCGGCGAGCGCCAAGGCGATGGCGGGGACCAGCCAGACGCTGCTCCAGCGTCGTCGTCGGCGGACGATGGCGCGGGGTTCTGCGGTTTCTTCGTTCATGGGGTGGCAGGGTCGGGATCGCCGGCGGGCTGCTCGTGCGCCTCCGGCTCGTCTTTTTCCTGGATTTCCTGCCCGCGCTGGCGGTCCCACAGCAGGCGGGGGTCGAAACTCATTGCCGCGAACATGGTGAAAATCACCACCAGCGCAAACGAAAGCGCCGCGGGGCCGACGGTGATGGTCATGAGCGCGCCGAGCTGGACGAGGCAGACGAGGATGGCGACGACGAAGACATCGACCATCGACCAACGGCCGACCAGTTCGGTGATGTGATAGATGCGCGACATGGCGGCGGGCGAACCGTTCACATGCCCCCGGGCGGCCAGACAGAGCCAGACGAGGGCGACGAATTTCAGAAGAGGGATCAGCACGCTGGCGGTGAAGATGACGATGGCGATCGGATAGGCGCCGGTTTTCCAGAAAGCGACGACGCCGGAGAGGATCGTGTCTCCTTCGCTCGCCGCGATGCCGGAGACGGTCATGATGGGGAGGAGGTTGGCGGGAAGATAGAAGGCGGCGGCGGCGGTGAGGAAGGCCCAGGTGCGGGCGAGGCTGTGGGGCTTGCGAAGATGGAGGTGGGCGTCGCAGCGCGGGCAGTATTTTTCCGCGACCGGACTGACCTTGCCGCAGAGGTGGCAGGCGGCAAGGCCGAGGGCGGCGGCGGTGGGCGGAGCGTCGTCGGTCATGCGTTTTTCCGGCGTGCGATTTCGAGGCGGTCCCAGAGTTCCAGGCGGTCGATGCCGGCCATGGCGGCGGAGGTGCAGACGACCAGCCCGCCGAGCGCCCAGAGGCCGATGTCGAAGCGCAGTTCGGCGACATCACCGAGTTTGAGCAGGCTGACGATGAGGCCGAGCAGGAAAACTTCAAGCATGCTCCACGGTTCGGAGCGCTGGAAAATCCGTGTGAAGGCGACCGCGCCGGGCAGGGCGACGCCGAAACGCAGGGGCGCGGCGACGTAGAGCAGCCCGCCCATGAGCAGCAGGGGGGCGATGACGGTGAAGATGACCACGCCTGCGCCGAGAATGGGACTGCCCTCCCGGCTGAGGGAGGAGGCGGCTTCGAGCAGGGTCAGCCTGGTGCGGATGCTGCCCGAGTCCATGGTGAGGAAGGGGAAGGCATGCGCCAGCGCCATGAAAATGAGCGCGGCGGAGGAGAAGCCGGCGGCGTGGGCCAGCGAGCGGGGGCGGTTCTGATAGAGCATCTCGCCGCAATGACAGCAGTGGGCGGCGTCGCCTTCCTGGAGGCGGGGCGAGGTTTGCAGGGTGTCGCAGAAATGGCAGGCCACCTGCATCGGCGCGTCGTCGAGACGAGGCCAGGAGAGTCCGGGCAGGTGGCGTTTCATGGGGAAGAAGGAAGATTTGGAGAGGCAAAATGCAAAATCGGAATGCTAAAGAGGAGCTTGCGACAGCCGGCTGCTTCCACCGCTTTTCACAATTTGGTTCTGTTGTCGAAACGCTTCGAGACAGGCATTATAATCAGATCGTTGGAACCGGAGAGGCCCCACTTCATCGAACCACTCGACAACACTGCCAATGTCTCGTGGATCGAGCGATCCTGTCGAATCTAGTCCGATGCGAGTCCATTGGATCTCATCGGCAGACGCGGCCACCTCAGCAACTACAAGTGAGCAGCTAAAGTTGAGATCGTCCGGGCACATTAAGAGCGGGACACGGGAGAAGCCGCCCAAGACTGGCAACATTCTGGCATGGACAATCTTTTGTTCGGCATCGTCGATCATCCAATCCAGCCAAGTTGGAACGAGTCCGGCCAAATCACGTCCGGATGCTCGACGATCTAAGTAGCAGTCGAGTGGCTCGCCATCAATCCAGATCATCATGTGAGGGGCCGATGCGTAAAGTGTCTGGAAATCTTGAGCTTTGATTAAATTCATTGATCTTATT
The DNA here is from genome assembly GCA_037190465.1 of Haloferula sp. Taxonomy (GTDB): domain Bacteria; phylum Verrucomicrobiota; class Verrucomicrobiia; order Verrucomicrobiales; family Akkermansiaceae; genus Haloferula. The sequence goes on from JBBCJF010000010.1 coordinate 171,170, forward strand.
TCTTCAGCCAGAAGAGCCGAGCTTCACGGCGGTGCCGAAGGCGAGGACTTCGGACATGCCCTGCATGACGGATGAAGTGGAGTAGCGGGTGCAGATGATGGCATCGGCGCCCATGGCCTGCGCCTGTTCGATCATCCGGCGGGTGGCCACGCTGCGGGCTTCGAGGAGCATTTCGGTGTAGCCGCGGATTTCGCCGCCGACGAGGGTTTTGAGGCCCGCCATGATGTCGCGGCCGAAGTGCTTCGACCAGACGACGGAGCCGCTGACGAGGCCCAGGGTGGCGGTGATCTGGCGGCCGGCGATCAGTTCGCTGGTGGTGATGATGATGGCAGGCAGGGCGGGTGGCATGGCGGTTGGAAGTGGGAAGTCGGAATGTTTTTCCGGCGGGGCCGGCTGTTGGATTTGGGATTTGGAACTTCCGGCCGCTCAAAGCGGCCGGGCGTAGGTGTCACAGCGGTTGTGCCAGCCGGCGCGCCAGCGAGCCTCGCCGCGGGCGGGCGGGGAGTTGGCGATGCGGCGGTCGAGGGCGCGCTTGGCGCTGGTGGCGAATTCGGCGGCGGCGGCAGGGCCGGAGGGCACGTCCTTCATGCCGGCGAGGACCTGAAGCAGGCCCCAACCCTGGCCGTTGTAGCGCTCGGCGGGTTGAGTGCCGTCGCCTTTGAAATTCACGTAGTCGATCAGGGCGTAAGTACCTTGGGGGGTGGAGGCGACCTTGCGGTAGTTCGCCTCGATGCGGGCGCGGTCCGCGGCCGGGGCGGCGGCGAGGATTTTCGGCAGCGCGGCGCGGGAGCGGGCGATGATGAAATCGGTTTGCAGCGGGACGTTGGCGGCAAGCCACTGACGCAGGGCGGTCATTTCCGCGCCGCGGAATTCGGCCTGGAACTGCGCCTTGGTGCGCCAGGGAGAGTGCCGTTGCAGCGCGACGGCGGGCGGATTCGCTCCGCGCTGGCGGGCATAGGCGGCGAATTGCGGCCAACTTTCCTCGAAACGGCCGTTGAAGCCGGCGGGGTACCAGATGAAGTGGCCGATGCCGAGAGAGGGGAATTCCTCGCCGACATTCCAGGTGGTGAGGCCGTCGACGGTGCCGCCGCACTCGTTTTGCCAGATTTTCCGGCCGATGGCGGTTTTCTGGGCGGCGCTGAGGTTTTCCGCGGGGGGTGCCCCGGCGGCGTGTGTGGCGGTGGTGGCGGGGCCGCAGGCGGCCAGCAGGGCGCAGGCGGGCAGGATGAAACGCAGGGATTGCACGGGACGTTTTTTCCGTCAGTTTCGATCCGACCGCAAGAAAGATGGGCAAGATACCTTGGGATCAGGTGTTCAGTTTCTCCGCCAAGGACGGCGTGAAGCTCCTCGTGACGGCGTTGGTGATCCTGCTAGTGACGAAAATCCAGCTTTTCAGCGACCGGCTCTCGGCGCTGCTGATCGCGCTGCCCTTCACCTCGATCATCGCGATGGTGTGGATGCGGGCGGAGAAGCAGGAACCGGCGAAAATCGCCAATCACGCGGAGGCGACTTTCTGGTTCGTTTTGCCGACGCTGCCGATGTTCCTGATCCTGCCGTGGATGCTGCGGCAGGGCTGGGGTTTCTGGCCGGCGCTGGCGGCGAACTGCGTGATCACGGTGGCCTGTTTCTGGCTCACGATATTCGTCCTGCGGCAATTCGGGCTCAAGCTGATGTGAAAACCGGAGAAAATGGCTTTTTGGCCTTGTCAGGAGCCGTTCGATGTGATCTTTCGCCCGTCCGGCCGCCGAGGGCCGGAAGTGGAATCGTTGGCCCGGCATGTCTCCCGAAAATATCGTCCCTTTCGAGCAACCGAAGCCTCATTCCCGGTTTCCAGGCACACCCATGAAAAGCGACCTCGTCGAGAAGGCTTCCGAGATTGTCAGCGACCCGCTGGTGCTCATCAACATGGTTTCCAAGCGCGTCCGCCAGTTGAACAGCGGCCGTTCGCCCCTGATCCCTACCCGGCCGAGCATGGGGGCCGCCGATATCGCCCTGACCGAGATCATCGAGGGCAAGATCCAGCTCGCCGAGCCCGCGAAGGAGGCTTGAGCCGGCCCGTTTCCCGTGCCGTCGACAGGCGCGGACTGCCATGAGCGCGGAAATCGCCAGCAACCGGAAGGCCCGGCGTGACTTCCACATCTCCGACACCTACGAGGCGGGGATCGAGTTGAAGGGCACGGAGGTGAAGTCGATCCGCGCCGGAAAGGTGAATATTTCCGACGCCTTCGCCCGGGTGGAGCGGGGGCAGCTTTTCCTCTACGGCTGCGACATCCAGCCGTGGGAGACGGCCGGATCGTGGTTCCAGCACGAATCGAAGCGCCCGCGCCGGCTGCTGGTCCACAAGAAGGAAATCCTCAAGCTGGAGCAGGCGAGCGCGATCAAGGGCGCCACATTGCCGTGCCTGAAGATGTATTGGAAGAACCGCCGCGTGAAGGTGGAGATCGGCATCGGCAAGGGCAAAACCCACGCCGACCAGCGGCATGATCTGAAAGAGCGGGTCGAGTTGCGCGAAGCGCAGCGGGAGGTGGCGAGGTTTAACAGGAGGTGAGGGGAAGTGCCGAGTGATCAGTGATCGGTGATCAGTGGAATAGCCTTTTCTACTCGGACCCTTTCTTCCGTCACTACGGCCTCTTGAGCTCGGGCCTTCGGTCTTCAGTTCGGTGAAAAACCGTCAATGCTGCCTTGGGCGCCTTGAACCAGATTGTCTTTCCACTGATCACCGATCACTGATCACTCGGCACTTCCCCTCCGGGCTTGGAACTTTCTCCATGGTCCCTACCCTCCTCCCATGCGCCGGCTCCGCAACGATCTGCCCTATACCTTTCGCCCGCCGAAGCCGCGGGGTTGGGTGCGTCCGCTGGGCTTGCTGGGCAACCGGCATTGGCTGAAGAACAAGTATCGGGTCGCCGCGCTGGAAGACGAGGGATTCGCGGCGGTGCGGGAGCTTTGCCGCGCCGGTCATGCGGTGCTGCTCGCGCCGAATCATGCCGATCACTCCGACCCGCACGTGATGGTGGAGCTTGCTGCCCGCCACGGCTTGCGGCCGTCGTTCATGGGAGCGCGGGAAATCTTCGAAATCAGCCCGCTGGCGGGGTGGATGCTCCAGTCGATGGGGGTTTTTTCGGTGGACCGCGACGGGCCCGATCTCTCCGCGATCAAGACGGCCATCGGTCTGCTGGAAAAGGGTGGCGAGCCACTGGTGATTTACCCGGAGGGGGAAATCTATCACCACCACGAACGCATCGATCCGCTGCACGAGGGAGTGGCTTCGATCCTGCTGAAAGCCGCGGCGCGGCTGGCGGAAGGGCGGGAAGCTTTTCTGGTGCCCGTCGGCATCCGTTTCCGCCACGACGCCGCGGTGGAGCCGACCTTCCGCGACCGGCTCACGCGGCTGGAGGATCGCATCGGCTGGACGCCGAAGCCGTCGATGCCGCTCGACGACCGCATCCTGCGCCTGGGGGCGGGAGTGCTGGCCCTGAAGGAGACCGAATTTCTCGGCGAAGCCGGCCGCGGGGGGATTCAGGAGAGGTTGGGTTATCTGTGTTCCCGACTGCTCGCCGAGGTGGAGGCGCGACAGGGAGGCGACCCGAAAGCCGTGACCGCGCCCGAGCGGGTCCGCGCCGTGCGCTACCGGCTCCGCCGCCGTCTGCTGGATGCGGAGAATCCGCCGCCGTCCGAGGAAAAGGAATCGCTGCTGGACGATCTGGACCGCGTTTTCACGGCGCTCCAGGCCCACAGCTACATCGGCGACTATCTACTGGGCTGCCCGAGTCTCGACCGGCGTGCGGAGACGATTATGAAGCTGGAGGAGGATCTTTTCGGCTTCCCGGACTATCCCACGCCGCGCACCGCCCGCGTGGTCGCCGGCGAGCCGATCCCCGTCAGCCGCATGCTCGTCGCCGGAGAGCTGCCGAAAAAAGGTGGAGCAGGGGAATTGACGGCGATGCTGGAGGGGAGGTTGGTCGAGTTGTTGGGGAGGATTTGATGGCGGATGGCTGTTTACCGTCTTTCATTCGTCAGGCTCCGGCCAAATAGAATCCGGGCTTTCCACCTCCGGCGGTTTTATTCTATGCTCCTTGGAGGAAGAATGCCTCGAGTCGTTTCATTCACCGGCAAGCACGGGGCGGCTGCTCTCATCATCGCGATGTCCAGCATCGTGTGGGTTGCCGAGATTCTCCGGCAGACCGTTGGCCTTGGGAAGTTTCCGGGAAGCTACTTGCCTGCCTGGGTGTCCGTTGCGTGGTTTTTCTGCATGCTGGCCGCGCCGGTGGTCTCGCTGCTCCTGGCGGTGCTGGTTGCCGTCGATCGCCGCGAGCATTTTACGGCCGGATTCGGTGCCGCCGTTATCTACGGATGCACGCCTGCACTGTTGTTTTTCGGATACGTATTGGTTCTCAACTGAGAAGCCTCCGGGGATGCCCGCTCATTCCAGCGTCACATCATCGACCCACAGCGTTCCCTCGCCGCGGTTGCTCTCGAGGGTGAAGGAGACCGGCTCGAAATCGGGCCGCTCCAGCACGCTTTTGAAGTCGATCCAGACGCCGGATTTTTTCACTATCAGCCCGTCGGCGAGTTCTGAGTTTCCTTCCTTGTCGTAGATCCGCACGCGGAGTTGCACCAGTGATGCCGCGGTTGCTTTCGAAGCGCGGATGCGGAAGGCGAGCGTGAGTTTCTTTTTCTCCGCGAGCCATTGGATGTCCTGGGCCAGGGAGAAGACGCCGCCTTCCAGTTCGATCCGGAGCACCTGGTTGTCTTCCTTTTCGGGGTCGGGGGAGAGTTTGCCTTCTTCGCATTCCCAGGGGGCGAGTTCCTTGTCGAAACCGCTGTTCTTGAGGATGGAGTCCGCTGCGGCGGGGAGCAGCGATGCGGCGCAGGCGAGGGCTGTCCACCATTTCATGATGTGCGGAGACTGAGCGGACGAGGGATGGCCGGGCAAGATGAAAGGTGGTTCCGACCGGCGTTCACCCGTAGAGGAATGGCTGCGCCATTCCGATGAGGGAGGAGGTGCGGGCGGGACGGCGGAATGGCGCAGCCATTCCTCTGCATCATTCCGCCGGGTGAATGTGGACTTTCAGCGCGTTCTTCGCTGCGAGGTAGCGGGCGGCGATCTTGTTGATTTCGGCGAGCTCGATGCCGGCATAGTCGGCGTCGCGGCCGCGGATCAGGTCGAGGCGCTCCGGGTCTTCCTGGGATTGGGCGAGCACGGTGCCGAGCCAGAAGCCGTTGTCGCGTTTGGATTTCTCCAGCTGGGAAAGCAACGGCTTGCGGGCACGGTCGAGTTCGTCGTCGGTCGCGCCTTTGGCGGCGAGTTCGGCGGCGAGATCCGCGGCAAGGTCGGCGAGACGCTGGGTGTCCTCCTGTTTGCCGACGACCATCGCGGCAAGGTAGCCGAAGTCGTCTAGCGCATCGGAACCGTCGGCACCGGCGTTCGGACTGTAGGAGGCGCCGAGTTTTTCGCGGATTTCCTCGCGCAGGCGGTTGGTGAAGATTTCGCTGACAAGGTTGAGGCGACGGAAGTGTTGGTGATTGCCTCGCAAGCCGTCGGTTTTCCAGACGACCACGGCGGTGCCTTGCGGGATCTTGCTGTCGTAGGTGAAAGCGCGGGTGGCGGGGGCTTTGGGGAATTTCACCTGGCGCAGGCGGGGCTGGTCGGGCTTCGACTCGGCGCGGGTAGGCAGGGCGCCGAAGGTTTTCAGCACGAGCGGCAGCAGGGTTTCCTCCTCGATGTCGCCGACGATGCTTAGTTCGAGGTAGTCTTTTTCCAGGGCAGGGGAGAGCCACTTGCGGGCATCGTCGAGGGTGTAGGCGGCGAGTTTCGTTTCGTCGGGCACGGCCCAGCGGGAATCGTCGCCGTGGAGCCAGGCGTTCATGCCGGCCTGCGCGCCGGCGGGAGAGTGGCGGAGGTGCTGGAAGAGTTGGGAAAGGTTTTTTCTGAACTGAACGAGCGCCTCTTCGCGGTAGCCGGGGTCGGTGATTTGGGCGCACATGAGTTGGAGCTGGAGTTCCAGGTCGTCCGGCGTGGTGCGGCCGTTGAGGTTGAAGGCATCCTCGCCGATGGAAAGGCCGGAACTGACGGTGCGGCCGGCGAGGATCTGGCGCAGATCGTCCACGGAATGCTTGCCGAGGCCGCCGGCGTCGAAGACGGAGCCCGCGAAGAGGTCGAGGCCCGGGGAATCCTGCGGTTGGGTGAGCTTGCCGGAGCCAATGCGGGCGAGCAGGCGGATGTTGGATTTTTCGAAGTCGGTCTGCTTGAAGTTGAAGCGCACACCGTTGGATAGGACGAACTGGACGAGGCCCGGGTCCTCGATCTCGGTGCGGGAGGCGACCTCGCCGGCAGGGCCGAAATCGGTGTAGCCGAAGCTGGCGGCCTGCTTCTGCTCCGGCGCTTCGACCGGCTTGCTACGGGATTCGTCGTAGATGGCGAGCAGGGTGGCGCGGGCATTGTCCGGCTCTTCCTTGGCGGTGAGGATGAGGTGCAGGCCCTGGTCGGCCCAGAAGTGGCGGAAAGCCTGATGGCAGGCCTCGGGGGTGAAGGCGTCGAGCCCCTCGCGGGCGATTTCGAGGTTCGTTTCCGGCGTGGAGAAGACGGTGCCGTCGTTGATCGAGCGGGCGAGCATGGTCGCCAAGCCTTCGGATTTGCGGGTGGGGGCGGCTTTCACGGCCTGCTCGTAGGCGTTGAGCAGGTTGGCCTTCGCCTCGGCGAGTTCGGCTTCGGTGAAGCCGTGTTCCAGTGCGCGGCGGAATTCCTGCTCCAGCACGGGCAGGGCTTCCTGCCAGCGGTCGTTGGCGACGGTCACGTCGAAGGAGCCGAGCTCGACGTGGTTGAAGAGATCATAGCGATTGGCGCTGCCGCTGGCGATGGGCGAGCCGTCCTGCTTGGAGATGCGGTCGAAGCGGCGGCCGATGATGGTGTGGGCGAGGTCCAGCGGCAGCAGCGAGAGCCGGCGGGTGCGGGTGTCGGGCACGCGCTCGAAGGAGCGGAGGGAGACGAGGGAGAGATCGGTGGAGGTGACTTCCTTGTCGGAGAAGACGGCGGTTTCGATGCCGTCCGGCACGGTGATTTTCCCCAGGTCCGGGTCTTCGCCGGATTCCGCGGGGTTGGCGAGGGTGTCGAATGCCTCGCGGATGCGGCTTTCCATCGCAGAGGGATCGATGTCGCCCACGACGATGAAGGTGATGCGGTCGGGCGTGTAGTATTTGGTGTAGAAATCGACGAAGCGTTCGCGCGGGGCGTTCGAGATGACTTCCTCGGTGCCGATGGGGAAGCGGCGGGGGATCAGGGAGTCGGGCAGGAGTTCCTCGAATTGTTGGAGCATCAGGCGGTAGCTGACGGTGTCGCGGCTGGTTTTTTCGGAGAGGATGACACCGCGTTCCTTGTCGATTTCCTCGATGTCGAGCTTGGCGCCGTCGGTGAAGTCGCGCATGACGGTGAAGCCGAGATCGAGCGTTTCGTCGCTGAGGTCGGGGAGATCGAGCATGTAGACGGTCTCGTCGAAGGAGGTGTAGGCATTGGCATGGGCGCCGAAGGCGATGCCGAGCCGCTGCATGCGTGGGATGAGTTCGTCGGGGGTGAAGTTTTTCGAGCCGTTGAAGACCATGTGTTCAAGGAAGTGGGCGAGGCCCTGCTGGTCGTCGGCTTCCATCAGAGAGCCGGCGGCGATGTGCATGCGGAGGGAAACGCGCTTGGGAGGTTCGGTGTTGGGGTAGATGATGTAGCGCATGCCGTTGGGCAGTTTGCCGAAGGTGGCCTTGGGATCGGCCGGGATGTCGCTGCCTTCATGCGGCCAGACCGGCGCGGGGGCTGCGGGCTGTGTGGTGTCGGTTTTGACGCTGGCCTCGGTTTTGTCCGGGGCGGGCGCTTCCTCTGGCTCCGGGGCGGCGGGAGACTCCGCGGCGGGCGGGGCTGGCGGCGCCTCCGGCTGGCGCAGGATGAAGAACACCGCGATGACGGCGAGAAGGAGGCTGAGGATGAGTGGAGCGGGATTCCGCATGACGCGAGGCTGAGTTGACGGGACGGTGCTTGGCAACGGCGAAAGCGCCGCGAGGGGAGGGGATTTGTGCCGGAGAATTTTCCGAGAATCGGTATTGCAAAAATCCCCTGCCCGTGGTGGTTTCGCGGCCCGCCGCTCCGGCGGGAAACCGCATGTCGCGCGCGTGGCGGAATTGGTAGACGCGCTAGATTCAGGTTCTAGTGGGGGCAACCCCGTGGAGGTTCGAGTCCTCTCGCGCGCACTTTATTGACAATTAACGAATTAGGAGGTTTCGAAAGCCTCCTTTTTTGTTGCCCGGAAAGGGGTTTCCGAAGGTCTTCCGGCAGTTTTGAACCTCACTCCCCCAAGGGTGGTCTTCCGCTGGCATGCGGTTGCATCCGCAATCACCTCTCACAGAAAGGGGCTCAGGTCTTACAGGAGCGTTCCTAACTCGCTCGATTGTTTTGGTTCGGAAACCAGCGCTTACAGCACAGAATACTGTAAATTCGACATCCGCTGTTGCAATGGAAACGGCCTGTCAGGCTTGCATCGATGCTTTGATGCAACGGCCAATGAGCAAGAGCAGCCGATTCATTCCCGACTCAAAACCCGACGGCGGCGGTGCAGAAAGCCAAATACTCCGATCACTCCCAAAAGCGTCGTGGCAGGCTCAGGGATTACCTCAAGAATCTCCACTCCGAAACTCGGAGGTACGTTGATACCGTCGGTTGTGGTCAAATAGGCCCCGATTATGGCAAGTCCGTCGTTGGAAGAATGGTCCCAATCCTCGCGAAAAATCCGAATGTCAGTTGGGTCCGGACTTCCCAAGCCTCCAAGACCCCCTGAATTTCCAATACTGATTCTCGCCGAGGAAAATCCGGTACCGAGCGATGAAGGAAAATCGAAAGAAAATTCGATGAATTGCGGTTCATTCGATCCGAAAATTTCGACGTAGGTATTCTGATAATCGGAAGGCGGCAGAAGACTTAATCCGGTATCGCTTTGAAGACTCGCCGACAAAGCGTAGAACCGAACTGCTCCGCTGGGTTGAACCTCAGCCGCCTCGCTCAATTCGACTACTGAAACGAAATCAAATCCCAATTCCGAGGAATGCACCCGGTAGGTTACGGTAGCGGAGTGGGCTTTCTGAATCGTCACACAAGAGACAACGAAAAATACAAGTGATAAAAAAACAGTATGGCAACGGGCATTCATTGTGTATAATATATATCAGTGATTTTTGATTCACCCCTTAATTTAGATTTTCTCCTCCAGAAGATAGGATTGAAGTTTGATAAGCACATTGTCGCCCTTGGAATAGTACTCCCGATCCAATTTATCCAACGGCTCAAAAAGATCGTCTTCAACAAATAGATTATTCAAATTTCGCTCTAGAAGAGCAGTGCGAAAGGACGAAAATGACATATTTGATGGTTTAACAAAATTCAATGCTTGATCTAGAAGATTCGCCTCCTCAAAAGCATGAATTTGTTTTAAATGCTGTATGGTTTCTTTGGCAAATTGCCCATAGGCATTGACAAAATACTGGTGGAATCCTCCGTTCAAAACCTGATTATGAAGAATAACGATTGTATAAGTTAGATGCGGAGCAGCGTTTTGGATTCATTATATACCGATGCCGATATGAAAACCAGATCCGTGCCCCGGTAATCATTCCGTGCGTCCCTCATCCGCCCCAACACGGCCGGGTCGTTCGGCGGCAGGGCAGGCAACGGGGGCGGCGGATCGGGCAGCCCCGGATTCTCCACGAGTTGAACCGTGACCGTGATATTCCCCTCTACGGGAGGAAGCCCCGTCATCGGCGGGGCTTCCTTCACGTCCCGGCGGACGGTTCGGGACTCCAGAACGTTGAATTGGATTGGCGCGGGTTTTTCGCGAGGCGCCGCTGCCGCCTCCTCAACGGCTGGCGCGGGAATCTCCATGTCCCAGGTCTCTATGGGTGCTGCCTCTTGGGCTGCCAAGGGAGTCAGGAGGCCCAAAAGCGCGGCGGAAACGGATGGAGGTTTCATATGTGTCGATTCTTTACACGAGTTTTTTGTTATCGATGGTCCTTGAATGGTCGCTTCAGCCGATCGAGGCGAGGACAATTTATGCACCTACTATAGTCAATGGTAAAAACAGAGACGGCTCTTTATGATGGTCCACTTAGACCCGCGAGATCATCCTGATTTGAAACCCGTTGTTGGCCGGATCGTAGCCCGATTTCGGTCGGGAGCCGGTATTACGCAGGAGAAACTGGCGGAGGCCGCCGGTCTGGATGTAAGCTACATATCGTTTATCGAAAATGGCCGTCGAATGCCTACGATTGACACGATTTTTCGAATCTGCCGGGGGTTGAAAGTATCGCCCACCGAAATGATTCGGGAGATCGAGGCGGCGGAGAAAGGCCGGTGAATTAGATCGAAGTGCGAGAAATCGGTATGTTTCTCCAAAATTGTGGAGAGCGCGTACCGCAGGTTTTCGTGGCGGGCGCATCCGCGTTCCCATCAAGGAGCTGGTTCGTATGCATTTGGTGACGACCTCCGCATTCCGACTTGTCATCGGAAGCGATGGTTCGTTGGATCGGCGAATGTCATTCTGGAAAAAGATCAGGAGATTTGTCCGGGTGGCCGCAGCGCCGGTCACGGCTCCCACAAAGGTGGTAGTGAACGTCGCTCGCGGCAGATCCGCTATGAAGCCGATCAGAGAACTTGCAGGCGATGTTCAGGGAGCCGTCCGCGATGTCACTCATTTAGCTACACTACCGGATCAGGTGGTGATTCAGATCGCCCATGATCGACTGGGGAGCGGTGGCCAGCTCATTGCGGAAGTGTTGACGGGCTCAAATGTCCATCAAATTGAACTCGCTGCGGCAACTGCCGATGGTTTCGTGGGAATCTTCAACGGGGACAATCCCCTAGAAGTCCTGGCAATACCTCTTACCGCCGCAATCTCCGCTGCCGCCACGGAATTCCGGAAGACCGCAAAACCCATCCCTGCTTCCGTGGCTAGGGCGATGGCTCGTCATTTCCCGGAGAAAATCCTCAAGAAAGCCAGATACGCGGTAGGCAAGGTCGGTATCAACCTGCCGGAGGTCATCAATGGCGCGAGGGAGTTCTTCGGCAACCACGGGCACGCTGTGACGGTGGGGAACGTTATCGTCTTCTCTCGCCCGCCCAGCGAACGCGATTTTCGCTGGTGGGCCCATGAGCTCTACCATGTGCAACAGTATGCCGACTGGGGAATCAAGAAGTTCGCATGGAAATACATTGTGAATTGGTCCGCAGTCGAAGCCGAGGCGGAGCGGAAATCGCTCCAGGCATTCCCTTTCTCAACCGATTGAGGCCGAAACGCCACACAAGTGATCCCGTGGAGATTGTTATGGGCTGCGGGGAATCCCGGCTGGCAGGAATGATCCTTCGGAACCTCCGGTTGAGATTGCCCTGATGAGCTGCTTCAAATCGGTTCACGATGAGGCTCTCCCCGTATTTTCAATACCACTCGTACACCTTACCGTTGCCATCGACTGGCTTCAGCTTGGTGTTTTTGAACCGCTTCGACGGGTGGGCAACGATTGCTGTATGGTCGCGCAGCCTCATCAGTTTCGCGGGCTTGATGAAGAATTCCTCCTCTCTCCTGCGGGAGATGGTCGTTGTTTCCATGGGGCGGGATGAATGGGTCTTCTTCCAAATGTCCCGCTTGCCGAGGAATGAGGCGGATTCGTTGGCTCCCTTCGAATCAGCGGCCCGAAAAATGAACCGGCTCCGCATGTTCAGGGTAGGCGCAGTTGGCCGACTTTGTTTTCTGGACCCGATGGGGTTCGTTCGCCGGGTTCGGGCTGGCAGGCGATTTGAAAAAAGACGATTGCTGTAATCCCCTTCGGAAAATCGAAGAATCTTCCGTAAGGGTTTCAGCAAGAGCAAGCTGCTTCATTGGAAGGAATTGTGCGCCCGTCGCGGGATATTTTCTTGAAGCGAGGAAAATGGGGAGAGATGACTAGCAGGTCAAAACCCCTTCCAATGAAACGACCGCGCTTCTTTTTCGCCGGGCTGCTTTTGTCTGTCATAGCGCATGCCGACACCGTTGATCTCAATACGTGGACTGCCGAGTCGTATTCCCTGGCGCCGGCGTCGGAGCCTGCGGGCGCTTGGACCGTGGATCCCGACGGCAGTAGCGTGCTGCAATCGGCCAACGGCCGGCCGACGGTGTTTTACAGCGATTTCAATGCCCATGGCACTAGGTTGAGCGGCCGTATCAGAGTCAATCCGGGCGCCGGCGACGACGACTTCATCGGCTTCGCGCTGGGTTTCAATCCCGGCGACGCGGCGAACGAATCGGCCGACTACCTGCTGCTGGACTGGAAGCAGGTCACCCAGACTACCAACTTCGGCGCGCCGTCGAATTCGCCGGGCGGCGTCGCGCAGGCCGGTCTGGCGGTGTCGCGTGTCACCGGCATCCCCGACGCCGACGAGTTCTGGCAGCACGCGAACCTCAGCGGTACGCCGGCAGGCAGCGGACTCGTCGAGCTGGCGCGCGGCGCGACGCTGGGCAATGTCGGCTGGAGCTTTGGCGTGGAGTATGAATTCGAGTTCGAGTTCGGGCCCAACAACCTCGTCGTGCGCGTTGACGGCGTGGAGCAGTTCAACCTCACCGGCACGTTCGCCAACGGCCGCCTGGCATTCTACAATCTCTCGCAGGCCGGTGTGCGCTACTCGGCGTTCGAGGTCGATCCCGGCTCGTTCCCGGGCAACCTGCCCGTGGCGGGTCCCAAAGTCTGGCTGCACGCCGGGCAGGGGGTGGTGACCGATGAAAACGGCGGGATCGAACGCTGGGAGGATCAGTCGGGGCACGGCAACCACTTCCTGCAGGGAGTGGAGGCGAAGCGGCCGACGCTCGCCGCGGACGGGTTCGTGAAGGGCGATTACACGCTGTCGAAGCTCCCAAGGACGATCAACGGCAACAACACTTGGGGCGTTTCGCTGGGGATGGATTTCATCGTGGACGAAGAGGTGTCGGTGTCGGCATTGGCGGCCTTCGATCACCTGCGGGACGGATTCTCGAACAACATCACGGTGCAGTTGTGGAAGCGTTCCGATGGCGGGACGCCGGCCACCTACGAGGATGACAGCGGGGATTTGATTCTCGAACAGTTGACTTTCACGCCTGGCGATCCTGGAACGCTCGACGGACCGTACAGCTGGAAGGCGCTGCCCGCCCCGCGGGTGCTGGAGCCCGGCTCATACACGCTGGTGTGCTGGGGTTTTGTCGGCACGGACTTGTATTACTCCTCGTCGAACAATGCGAAGGAGTCTCCCGGCTCCGGGGTCCGTTGGGGGCCGGCGAGCCGCTATGCCAACGCGGCGGGCGAATGGCCGGTGCATCTCTATTCCCATAGCTTGGAATACTTCGCCGGCGCGATGAACATGCGCTTCCACAAGACCGGGGAGACGCCGGCGGCACTGCCCGCGGTCCGCTTCGATGGAGTGGATGACGGATTGCAGGGAATCTCGGCGATGAATTTCGACCGGCCGAGCACGGTGTTCGCCGTGTTCGAGCGCGAGTCGGGCGAAAGCGGCTACGTGCTGCAGAATTCGAGCGGCGACGGGGGCGGAAACTGGTGGATCCGCAACGATGGATTCTACGCCAACGGCTGGGTCCGCAACCGCGATCTGGAGTGGGGCAGGACGCATGTGGTGGCGATGCTCGGCGCGACGGGCACGACCCGTGCCTGGCAGGGATTAGGCGAGGTGACCGAAGAGAATACCCTGGGCACTGCCAAGCCGGGCCGCATCGCATTGGGCGGCGGCAGCGGCCAGCAGAACGATCCGATTCCGGTGAAAATCGCGGAGGTTCTGGTGTACGAAGGGCAGCTTTCGGATGGCGAAATCTGGCAGATCCAATCTTGGCTCGGCGGGCGCTACGGGGTGTACGAGGCGACGGCGCAGACGCCCTCGATTTCCCCGCCCGGTCATCTGGGAGCCGGCAATGTCACGGTGACGCTCGCCTCCGGCGATGAGGGCGCGCAGATCCGCTACACGACGGACGGCAGCGAGCCGACCGCGGGGTCCACGCTTTATTCGGTTCCCTTCGAGGTGTCCCGCGGCACGGAGGTGAAGGCCCGCGCCTTTCTCGCGGGGGCGGCGACGAGCGGGGTGGCGGCGCAGTATTACGGCGATGCGGCGGCATCCGGCCTGCCGGTGGGCGGGGCGTTGCTGTGGCTGCGAGGGGATCGCGGCGTGGAGACGGACCGCAATGGCGCGGTCGCCCGCTGGCAGGATCTGACCGGGAACGGCAACGACATGGTGCAGGGAGCGGAGTGGCAGCGGCCGCGGCAGGTGGATGCTTTCCCGATGGGCGGCGGGATGGCGATCAGGTCGCTCTACGGCGATTCGGGTTCTCACAACCATGCCGGCACGCTGGGGGCGGATTTCGAGGTGACGGAGCCGGTCGTGATCGAGGAACTGGGGGCTTTCGACCACCTGGGGGATGGCTTCGGCGGGGCGGTAACGGTGCAAATCTGGAGCCGCAACGATCAGGGCACGCCCCACACACCGGAGGACGATACCGGCGGCACGATGCTGGCGGAGGCGGAGTTCACCGCCGCCGTACCGGGCGCGCTGGAAGGCGGGACCCGGTTCAAGGCGATCGCGCCGGTCACGCTCCCACCCGGCTCGTACTCGATCCTCGCCTGGGGTTTCACGGGATCGAATTACTATCGCAACAGCAGCGATGCCTCGTGGCAGAAGGACGGACTGCGCTTCGTCAACAATTCCCGCTACATCGGCGCGAACGGCGCCTGGCCGACCTCAATGGATTCCCATCCGGTGAAGTACAACGGGGCGGGGAATTTCCGCTACCGTCTGGCTTCCGGCTCGCCGGTCAGCCGCCCGGTGATCGGTTTCGATGGTGTGGATGACGGTCTCGCCGCGCTGCCGACCTCGAATATCGGGCGTCCTTCGACAGTATATGTCGCTTTCGAGCGCTTCGGCAACGGCCGGATTCTCCAGGGCCATAGCAGTTCGCAGTGGTTCATCCGCCACGATGGCGGCTATTCGAACGGTTGGGTGGCGAACCTTTCCTTTCCCGCACTGACGCCGGTGATCGCGGGGATGACGAACGGTCCCGTGGAAACCCGCTTGTACCGCGATGGCACGGACATTACGGCGACTCCCGGCGTGCCGGCGGTCGCCCCCGGCCGTCTCGCGGTCGGCGGAGGGAGCGGCTACAGCAACGAACCGTCGCGCAGTCAAATCGCGGAGGTGCTGGCATTCGACCGGGTGCTGTCGGAAGCGGAGCGCTGGCAGGTGGAGGATTATCTCGCCCGGCGCTACAAGTCCGAGTTGCCTGAACTGCCGCCGGTGGCGATTTCTCCGGCGTCCCACTACGGCAGCGGTGCGGTGAACGTGACATTGACGCAGGACGTCCCCGGCGTGCAGATCCGCTATACGACGGACGGTTCCGAGCCCACCGCGGAATCAACGCTCTATGCGGGAGCTTTCAACGTGCCGCGCGGGACGGCGGTGAAGGCGCGGGCCTTCCTGGCGGGTGCGGTACCGGGTGCGGTATCGGTCGCGTACTACGGAGCGGAAGCAGAGGATCTGCCGGTGGCGGGTGCGAAGATGTGGCTGCGCGCCGATGCAGGCGTGGAGATGGATGCCTCCGGCGGCGTGTCCCGCTGGCGGGACCTGACGGGCAACGGCAACGACATGGTGCAGAACTTCACCGCCAAGCGGCCGGCGCTGGGTTCGCCGGCGTCCCTGACCTCGGCCATCGATGTCCCGGATATCGACGGCACTTCGGCCTGGGGCGGTTCTCTCGGAGAGGATTTCGTGGTCGATGAGGAGATCGTGGTCAGCCATCTCGGGATTTTCGATCACCGGCGCGACGGACTCTCCGGCACGGTGAGGGTCGAACTGTGGAGCCGCAACGACAACGGGACGCCGCTGACCCAGCACGACGACACGCCCGGCGAGAAGCTGGCCGAAGCGGTCTTCGACAGCGCCGATCCGGGGGTGCTGGACGGGGTGGGGCGTTTCAAGGCACTGGCCCCGCTCACCCTGCCGCCGGGCTCATACACGGTTTTCGCATGGGGTTACACCGGGCAGGATCTCTACAATTACGGCAGCCGCGGCTCCCGCGGTCTGGACGACGGGCGCTTCCGCTTCGTCGGGGCGTCCCGCGCCTCCGGCTCGGGTGGCGCCTGGCCTGGGTCGTTGGAGGGTTCCGGGATGTACTACAACGGAGCGGCCAATTTCAAGGTCGTGCCGGCGGCGGGGAGCGGCCCGCTTCCTCCCACGGTGGTTTTCGACGGTTCGGATGATGGATTGCACGGAGTGGAGGCCATGAATTTCGCCCGGCCTTCCACCGTGGTGGCCGTGTTCGAGCGTACGCGCAACGAAAGCGGCTATGTGTTGCAGAACAGCAGCGGAGGAAACTGGTGGATCCGCAACGACGGCATTTATGCCAACGGCTGGGTGCGCAACGAGAGCTTCGACATCCGCCGGCGCTATCTGACGGTGATCTCGAACGGGGAGGGCTTCACCCGCTTCATCCGCAACGGGGACGATGTGACGGTCGATCCCTCGCCGTCCAACGTGAATCCGGGCCGCCTGGCGATGGGCGGAGGGAGCGGCCAGCAGAACGACCCGATTCCGGTCCGGGTGTCGGAGCTTGTCGTCTTCGACCGGGTGCTGGACGACGGGGAATTGTGGGCGCTGCAGACCCACCTCGCCGCGCGCCACCGGGTGTACGATCCGTATGTGGGCACGCCCTCGATTTCCCCGCCATCGGGATACGGGACCGGGAATGTGGAGGTGAGCCTGTCGGTGGCGACGCCGGGAGCGGAAATCCGCTACACCCTCGATGGCACCGAGCCGGCCGCGGATTCCGCTCTTTACGAAAACCCGTTCAGCGTGGCCCGTGGCGTCACGGTCAAGGCCCGGGCATTCCTTGCAGGGGCTGTGCCGGGCGGTGTCGCGCAGGCGTTCTATGGAAATGCGGCGGCCCATCCGCTGCCGGTCGCGAATCCCGTGCTGTGGCTGCAGGCCGGGCGCGGGATCGAGACCCGCGGGGACGGTTCGGTGCTCCGTTGGCATGATCTGTCGGGGAACGGTCATGCCATGCTTTCCTCTTCGCCGGAGCAGTCGCCCCGGTTGCTTTCCGAGGCTTTCGGCGGAGCGCTCAAGACCGCCGTGGTGGCGCCGGCGGGAGCGTCGGGGGACACCAATTTCGACGGTTTTCTCGGCACGGATTTCATTGTCGAGGAGCCGGTGGAGATCACCCATCTCGGCGTTTTCGACAGCAATGGAGACGGCTTTTCCGAAACGCTTACCGTCCGCCTCCACGCGGTGAATGACAACGGCACGCCGGCCAGCGCCAACGACGACAGCAGCGCGGGCGTTCTGGCGACCGCCTCGTTCACGGTGGAAGCTCCGGGAGTGCTGGACGGCTCCACCCGTTTCATCGAACTGGACGAGCCGCTGGCGCTGGCGCCGGGCCGCTATCTGATCGAGTCCTCGGGTTGGAACGGCGGCAACCGCTACCGCAATGCGGATTCGTTGGACGAGACGGTCGGCGAAGGCATCTCCTTCCCCTCGGTGAGCCGCTGGCACGGCACTCAGGCCGGCCTCATCCCCGGCAATCTGGTCGGCGACAACCGTTACCTGAACTACGGGGGCAATTTCAAATTCCGCAAGCAGGGTGCCAGCGGCGGCGCAGGACCGGCGGTGCGTTTCGACGGTGTCGATGACGGCCTGCTGGGGCCCGCCGGTTTGTCGATCGGCCGGCCGTCGACGGTGTTCATGATCTTCAATCAGCTTGGGGGCACGATGGGCCGCCTGATCCAGAGCGGCAACGGGCACAACTGGCTCATCGGTCCGCACGGCAGCCCGCAGGGCCTGTATGCAAACGGCTGGGTCACCCAGCACGCCATCCGCCGGAACGCGCCCTCCCAGGTGGTGGGCGTGATGAGCAACGGCGACACCCGCTATTTCTACAATGGCGTGGATCTCACCCAGGACCCGAATCCGAACGGTGTGCTGGGGCGGGTGGCGCTCGGTGGGGGAGAAGGAACCTACTTCCAGCCGACCAACGCCGATCTGGTGGAACTCATCATCTACGACCGTGCGCTTTCGCCGAGCGAAAGGCAGCAGGTCTCCGCCGCGCTGGCGGCCCGCCATGGACTGCCGCTCGAAAAAGTCGCGCCGCCGATCGCCTCGCCGGATGGCGGCTACTTCTCCTCCGGCCGGACGGTGTCGCTGAGCCACCCGGTGCCCGGCACGGTCATCCGCTACACCCGGGACGGCAGCGAGCCGACGGCATCGTCGCCGGAGTACTCGGCGCCCTTCTTGGTATCCTCCAGCGAAACGGTGAAGGCCCGGGCCTTCGCGACGGGCTATGCCGACAGCGATGTCGAGGAAAGCCGCTTCATCATCGACGCGGCGGCGACGGTGGTCCCGCAGCGCCAGTCGCTGCAGCTCTGGCTGCGTGCCGGTGTCGGCGCGGAGCTGGAAAGTGACGCGGTCGCCCGCTGGCGCGACCTTTCCGGCCAGGGCAAGGACGCCAGCCAAAGCGTCGCCGCCTCGCGCCCCGTGCTCGACCCCGCGGCGATCGGCGGTGCGCCGGGCATCGTTTTCGATGGAAACAACGACTTTCTGCAAGTGCCGGAAGGCTTCGCCGATTTCAGCCAGGGTCTCACGGCGATTTTCGTGGTGCGGCCGGAAGCGATCGGCAACTGGCAGCGTTTCCTGTGCTTCGGCCGCGGGCCGAACAACTCCAACATCTTCTTCAGCCGGCGCTCGACCAGCAACGATTTCACCTACGTCAACGCCGTCCATGCGCCCGAAGTGCTCCAGAACGCGACCAACGCGATCTATACCGTGTCGCACCAGCCGGATGGAACGGTGAAGATCTTCCACAACGGCTCGCTGGTCGCGGGACCCACCAGCCTTGCGCTGCCCGCGAACATCGTGCGGACCGTCAATTACATCGGCGAAAGCAACTGGACCGGCGACCCCAATTTCCACGGCGCGATCTCGGAAATCCTCCTCTACAACACCGCCCTCGGCGACCTGGAACGCGAAACGCTGGAGACCTCCGTGCGCGGGATCTATGGCATCTCCACTTCGGCGACGGGCACCGTGGCCTTCTCGCCGGATCCCTCGCAGCTCTACCCCGCCGGCGTGAGCGTGACGCTGGAGTCGGTCACGCCGGACGCGCGGATTCACTACACCCTCGACGGCAGCGTCCCGGACGAAAGCTCGCCGCTCTACACCACGCCCATCGCGCTGACGAACTCGGCCCGCATCCGCGCCCGCGCCTTCGCCGACGGTTTCAATGCGAGCCAGTTCAGCGAGGCGACCTATATCGTCGGCCAGCCTCCCTCCAGCGGCGACGGCCTGCTGGCGACGTATTATGACAACGAGGATTTTACCGGAGCGTCGCTGACGCGGGTCGATCCGCAGGTGAGTTTCAACTGGGGCTCCGGCAGCCCCGATCCGGCCATCGGCGTGGACTTCTTCTCCACCCGCTGGACCGGCAAGGTGATGCCGCGCTTCAACGAGCCTTATACGTTCTACACTTCCAGCGACGACGGCACGCGGCTGTGGATCGACTTGAACCGCGACGGCACTTTCGATGACGAGACCGAACTGCTCATCAACGACTGGACCCCGCATGGCACCATCGAACGCGCGACCGTGCCGGTGGCGCTGACCGCTGGCCTGCTCTACGACATCAAGCTGGAGTACTTCGAATACAACGGCCACGCCGAGACGCACCTGCTGTGGAGCACGCCCTTCAGCCAGGCGAAGTCGGTTATCCCGCAGAGTCAGCTCTTCTCGAATGCGACCTACAGTCAGACCGTCGCGACCCCGGTGATCTCGCCCGCGGGCGGCATCTATACCGCGGCGGTGGGAGTCACCATCTCCACTGCCACCCCGGCTTCGACCATCTACTACACGACCGACGGCAGCGAACCGAATACCACCTCTCCGGTCTACGGCGGGACCTTCGAAGTCGGCGCCACCACCACGGTGCGGGCTAGGGCGTACAAGGCCGGCTTCAACCCCAGCGGCGTGGCGACGGTGAGCTATACCATCGACGCGCAGCCGCCGCTGATCGGGGCCTTCGACTGGAACGGCGAGCCCATCGAAAACGGCGAAACCTTCGTCGTCAAAGGCACCCTTTCCGCCGCCGCCACCGATAACCAAGGCATCTCCCGCGCGGAATTCTACTACCGCCCGGCCGGCACCAGCACGACCGTGCTGATCGGCACCGATACGGCCCCGGCCAATGGCCTGACCGCCGCCTGGGACATCGCCGCGATTCCCGACGGGAATTACGCGGTGATCGTGCGGGTGTACGACACCACCGGCACCTGGTCGGAAAGCACCCGCAATATTTCCGTGGCCCTCGCCACGCCGCCCGCGCCGCAGATCACGCTGCCCGCCAGCGGCATCACCGTGCAGGACCCGGTGGTGGGGCTGAGGGTGGAAACCATTCCCGGCGCCAATGTCAGAATCTACCGCGACGGGGTGTTCCTCTTCGCCGGCTATGCCAACACGCTCGGCCGCCTCGACTACCAGGCCTCCCTGCCGACCGGCACCAGCCTGTTCAAGGCCACCGTGCAGAACCGCGCCGGACAAAGCCCGGATTCAAACGTGGTCAGCGTCACCCGCGTCCGCGAGTTCCCGCAGCTCGTGCTGGCCTTCGCGGAGGAAACGGTCATGGAAGGCTCTTCGGTGATGGGCACGGTCTCCATCCCGGCCGCCGAAGCGGCGGATCTCACCGTCCACGTCGCCACCAACAAGGCGAGCCAGTTCGAGGCGATCTCTCCGGTCGTCATCCCCGCCGGGTCCACCAGCGCCACCTTTACCCTGACCGCCCGGCAGGATTCCTTGATCGAGTTGCTGACCACCGTGCTGGTCACCGCCTCCGCCACCGAGCACCGCAGCGCGACGGTGGAACTGTATCTCGGTGATGACGACTACCCCGACATCACGCTGGAACTCGATCAGACTTCCGTTTCCGAGAAACACGGAGCCGTCGTCGGCATCGTGCGCCGCGCCCAGGCTACCGACCGCTCGCTGCGGGTCAATATCGTCAACTCGAAGCCCTCCGAAGCCTCCTCTCCCGCCTACGTGGACATCCCGGCCGGCGAAACCTCGAAGACCTTCACCATCGTCATCGTCGACGACGACTTGGACGACGGAAACCAGAACGTCACCTTCCGCGGCGAAGTCGCCGTGAGCGGCACGGTCGTGGCCACGACGCCGACAGTGACGCTGGAAGTCCGCGATGACGAGGGCCCCCTGCTCGCGCTGGAACTCGCCAAGCCCTTCCTGGCCGAAGGCAACTCGCTCCAAGGCACCGTCCGCCGCTCCGGCGCGCCGAATACCTCCGCCCTGACCGTCAATCTGACCTCGACCCCCGCCGGGCAGCTTTCGATCCCCGCCACGGTCGTCATTCCGGCCGGGCAGAACGAAGCGCCTTTCACGGTTTCCGCGCCGTCTTCCCCGTCCGTCAACGGCACCCGCGTGCTGACCGTCCGCGCTGCCGCGGCGAGCTACACCGACGCGCTCTCGACGCTGACCCTGAGCGATCAGGGACTGCCCGAACTGGCCGCCACCGCGCTGTCCGCGCCCACCCAGGCGCCGACCGAGCAATACGCCTCCGTCGGCTACCGCATCGAAAACTACGGCAGCGCGCCCGCCGTGGGACCCTTCTCTGAGCGGATCTTCCTCTCGCTCGATCCCTCGCCCGGCCCCGACGACATCCTGGTCCGCCAGATCGATCAGACCGGCGAACTCGCTCCGGGCGCCGGCTATGGCCGCAACGTCACCGTGCTCACGCCGCGCAATGCGGGCGTCTATTACCTGATCGTCACCGTCGATCCAGGCAACAGCGTGGTCGAATTGGACGAGACGAACAATACCACTGTGCTGGTCCAGCCCATCGAGGTCCGCGCCGCCTACTCCGCCGTCGTTCAGACCGCCGCGGAAATCGTCCCGGCGAATACGCCCATCGTCTTCGCCGGCTCCGCCACCCGCGAGGACGGCCAGCCCGCCACCTACGCGATGATCAACATTCACATCGGCCTCAACGGCACGAACCGGGTCATCTCCGCTGTCACCAACTCGATCGGGCAATTCACCACCACCTGGACCCCGCTGCGCAACGAAGGCGGCATCTACACCATCGGCGCCTCCCACCCCGGCACCGCCACCGCGCCGGTGCAGGATACCTTCGAAATCCTCACCCTCGGCTTCGATGGGCCGGGCGGCGTGGTGATGAACGAGGCCGAAACCGCCGTCGCCCAGGCGGTGCTGCGCAATCCCAACGGCCGCCCACTCACCGGCATCTCGATGACCGTCGGCGAAACGCCCGCCGGTCTCACCATCACCCCGCAGCTTCCCGCCACGACGCTCGCCGCCGGGGCGCAGATGACCGTGCCCATCTCGATTACCGCCACCGCGGGTTTCTCCGGCCACGGCTCCTTCCCGCTCACCGTCGGAACGACGGAGGGCGTGGTGATGCAGGCCCTGCTCCACGTCCGCATCGAACTGCTCAAGCCGGTGCTGACCCTGAACCCCGCCAGCCTGAACAGCTCGGTGCTGCGCGGTGTCGCCAAGTCCGAATCCATCGTGCTGACCAACACCGGCGGCCTGGAAACTGGGCCGATCCAGGTGCTGCTGCCGAACATCCCCTGGCTCTCGCTCGCCTCGGTGAATCCGATGCCCTCGATCCCGCCGGGCGGCACCGCGGCCCTGTCGCTGAATCTTTCCCCGGGCGTGGATGTGCCGCTGACCCTCTTCACCGGCAACCTCGCGATCAATGCGGCCAACGGCGGCAGCAAGTCGCTGCCCTACCGCGTCCGCGTCGTCTCCGATCTCAAGGGCGACCTCGAAATCGAAGTGGTCAACGAAGCGTTCTACTTCACCGCCGAAGCGCCGAAACTTCAGGGCGCTCAGGTGACCGTGCGCGACGCGATCACCTCCGCCCAGATCGCCACGACCGTCACCGGGCCCGATGGGCTCGCCTCCTTCACCGATCTCAGCGAGGGCTGGTACCGCGTCGAAGTCAACGCGCCGGAACACGACAGCTTCTCGGGCAACTACTACATCAACGCCGGCGAGCCGAACCGCCAGCAGATCTTCATTTCCAAGCAACTCGTCAAATACACCTGGAAAGTCGAGGAAGTGGAGATCGAGGACGAGTACCGCGTGACGATTGAAACCACCTTCGAGACCAACGTCCCGGCGCCGGTGGTGACCGCCACCCCCTCGACGATCGACGTCAGCGATCTGGTCGCGCTCGGCCAGACCAAGATCGTCAACGTCACGCTGGAAAATCACGGCTTCATCGCCGCGCAGGAAAGCAAGTTCCGCTTCTCCGAGCATCCCTTCTACGAATTCACCCCGCTGGTGACGAATATCGGCACGATTCCGGCGAAGAGCTCGCTGGTGGTGCCCGTCACCATCACGCGCAAGGGCGTTTTCGGCGACGACGGCGGCATCGTCACTCTGCGCGGCGAACGCCTCCCCATGCCGAAGAGCAGCGTGCCTTGCGGCGCCGGCGGCGCGGTGGACTACGGCTATCCCTGCGGACCGCATCTCGTATCCCGCACCGCGGCGCTCATCATGAGCGGCGTTCAGGGAAATTGCGGCGGCGGTGGCGGCGGTGGAGGAGGAGGCGGCTTCGCGGGTGGCTTCTATGGCGGCGGTGGCGGCGGCGGCGGTGGTGGTGGTGGCGCGGGCGGTACGATGATGAGCTTCTCCCCGCCGGACCCCTGCCTCGGTCCCTGCCTCATCAACGCGACGCTCGACTGCCTGGTCGGCTTCACGCCCGCCGGTTGCCCCTACGCTGTCGCCAACTGCATCGCGACCAATGGCGATGCGCTGACCTGCGCGGGTGCCGCCCTCTGCTGGGCCGGGCCTTACGTGAATGCCGGATTCTGCGTGCTCAGCTATATCAACTGCTTCGCGCCCTTCAGTGGACCGATCTTCGGCTCCTCCACGCGCGATGACCCCGGCGACTACATCCTGCCCGAACAGGCGAGATCCTACGCGCCCGAAGTCGGGGAAGCCTGGGAGCGGGTCGAGACGATCTTCTCCCTGCAGGAAGCGATCTTCGGCTCCAAGGCCATCGTCCTGCTCCAGAAGGAAGCCGGCATGGAGGAAGTGATCGCCGAATTCTCCGCGGCGATCGCTTCCGACAGCCCCTCCGGCCGGACCATCGACGGGAACGAAAGCCTCAACATCCAGGCTCTCGTTCTTTCCCACGGCATCGACTGGGACGTCTTCTCCCCCGCCATCGAGCGCTGGAACCGCACTGTCACCTACCACGGCCAGGGCATTTTCGATCTCGCCGACGTGCCCGCGGGACAAAGCACTGACTTCATTGCAAGGGACCTCCTGCAAGCAAAGGCCGGGGAACTGATCGCGGCTTTCGACCAAAGCCGGACCACGGGCTTCGTCGATCCCTTCCAGGAATTCCTCGCCGACTACAACACCCTGCGCCAGGACCTCGAAGGCAGCCAGGGCGGCGCCTGCGCCCGGGTCAAGATCCAGCTCAGCCACGCGGTGACCATGACCCGCACCGCCTTCCGCGCCACGCTGGAGCTCGAAAACGAACGCGAAGAGGAACTGACCGGCGTCGGCTTCAACCTCCAGGTCCGCGACGCCTTCGGTCAGCCCGCCGAGGACCTCTTCAACATCCAGGTCACCCGGCTCGAAGGGCTGGATGCCATCGACGGCAACGGCCAAATCGGCAGCAGGGGCATCGGCACCATCCAGTGGACGCTGATCCCCCGCGACACCGCCGCGCTCGAAAGCCCGGTCGAATACACCGTCGGCGGCGTGATCACCTACACCCAGGGCACCACCACCTTCAACATCCCGGTGGACAACGTCCCGATCACCGTCCGCCCCGACGCCGCGCTCAGCCTGAAGTACTTCCACCAGCGCGACGTGGTCAGCGACGATCCTTGGACCGATCCGATCGAGCCCGCCCAGCCCTTCAAGCTCGCCGTGCTGGTCGAGAACCAGGGCTTCGGCGACGCCCGCAACCTCAAGATCGTCTCCGGCCAGCCGGAGATCGTGGACAACGAAAAGGGCCTCTTCATCGACTTCAAGGTCATCGGCACCGAAGTGGACGGCGAGCCGCTCAGCCCCTCGCTCACGGCGAACTTCGGCACCGTCGCGCCCGGCCAGCGCAAGATCGCGACCTGGCTGCTGACCTCCACGCTGCAAGGGCTCTTCACCGACTACAAGGCGACTTTCGAGCACGTCAGCGGCCTGGGCGATCCGCGCATCTCCCTGCTCAAGGAAGTGGAAATCCACGAAATGATCCGGATGGTGCGCGACCAGCGGGCGGGAGCGGACAGCGCCCCCGACTTCCTGACCAACGACGTGGCGGATGCCAACGACTACCCCGACACCATCCATTATAGCCACGGCGGCAGCGATCAGGTGATCGTCAAGGAAACCGGAACCTTCTCCGGCGCGCCCACGGTCGGAGCGCCCTCCGTCACCCTGAACACCGGGGCCTTCAGCGGCTGGGCTTACATCCGCCTGCCCGATCCGGCCATGGGCAACTTCCGCCTCGTCTCCGTGACCCGCGTTTCGGACGGCCGCGTGCTGCCGCTCGACTTCAACGCCTGGCAAAGCGACCGCACCTTCATCGGCGGCGGGCGCCGGCCGCGCTACGAGCACATTGTCCACCTCGTCGACCACGACAGCGCGGGCGTTTACACGCTGAACTACGCGCCGCTGGCCGCGCCCGACACCACGCCGCCGGCCAGCTCCGTCACCGCGCTGCCGCCGGTCAGCCCCGCCGCCATCCCGGTCTTCTGGTCGGGCAGCGACGACCGCGAAGTGGCCTCGTTCACCGTCTTCGTCTCCGTCAATGGCGGGCCGTTCACCGCGTGGAAGACGAACACCCAGGCCACCGCGGCGATCTACGAGGGCACCCCGGATTCGAGCTACGCCTTCTACAGCGTGGCCAGGGACAACGCGGGCAATGTCGAGAGCAAGACGGCGGCGGCCGAAGCTTCCACCTCCGTCGGCGCGGTCAATCAGCCGCCCGTGCTCACGCCCATCGGCAACCGCAGCGTGGACGAAGGCGACCTCTTCACCGCGCAGGCCTCGGCCACCGATCCGGACGGAACCAATGGCGACATCCGCTACTCCATCGTCACCACCCAGCCGGGCATCGTGATCGACCCGGTCACCGGCGTCATCCGCTGGACGACCTCCGAGACGGACGGCGGCAAGAACGTCTCCGTGACCGTGCGCGCCACCGATGGCGGCGTGCCGCCCGAGACCGTGCAGACCACCTTCCAGATCTCCGTGATCGACGTGAACCGCCCGCCGCAGATCTCGCCGGTTGGCCCGCAGACCCTGGAGCCGGGCGGCGTGCTCATCGTCGATGTCGACGCGACCGACGGCGATTTCCCGGTGCAGAACCTGACCTTCTCCCTGGCCGAAGCGCCGGCAGGAGCCTCGATTCATCCCGGCACCGGCGTCATCCAATGGTCGCCGCAACCGGCGCAGGCCGGGTCTAGTCATCTCTTCACCGTTACCGTAAGCGACAACGGCACGCCGGTGCAGAGCGCCTCCACCAGCTTCTCTGTCGCGGTCGTTTCCGCGGAGGATGGCCCGCCGGTCTTCACCAAGGTCCCGGTGGTGCTGTGGCTCAAGGGCAAGACCTACTCGCTGACCGTCTCCGCCGCCGACCCGAACGGCGATCCGGTGGCGCTTTCCGCCAACCTCGCCGCCGTGCCGGGCGCGTCCTTCGCCGACCAGGGAGGGGGCAACGGCCAGTTGAGCTGGCCGTCCATCGCGGCGGAAGCCGGAACCTATCAGGTGCCCATCACCGCCACGGCAAACGGAGCCTCCGCCCACGCCACGGTCCGCATCCGGATCGAGGAAGACGAACTCTACTGGTCGTGGGTGAAGGAAGCTTTCGGCGAGCTGCCGGACGGCTTTGACCTCTCCCTGCTCGACATGGACGCCGACCCCGACGGCGACGGCCGCGGCAACGTCCACGAAATGGCCCTGCTGACCCATCCGCTCCAGCCCGACAGCGTGCCGCTCGCGATCCATGCGGACTTCGAGGGTCCCTTCTCGATCATCGGCCTGAGCCTGCATCGTCGCGCCGGTTCCGAAGCCTATGTTAACCTCGGCATCGAGCGCAGCGGCAACCTGATGGATGCCTGGGAGCCCGTGCCGCCGGCGGATTGGAGCGTTCTCATCGACCCGGATGGTGACGACGACTCGCGACCGCACACGCGGGAAGTGGACTTCAGGATCTTCGAATACCACCCGGACGGAACGCCGGCCAGACAGTTCTACCGTGTGAGATCGACCCGCAAATAACCTACGGTCCGTCCCATGACATCCACCTCTCGCATGAGCATGAAAACGGTAATGGCAAACGCTCTGGCCGCGGCGGGCATGGCCGGCTCCCTTCCGGCGGCCACGGTCTCGGTCGATTGGCTGCAACTCGCTGCGGGCGGCGGTCCCGGCGGTTTTTCCCTGCGGAATGACGGCGGCGGCATCGTAGCGCAGGGCACGATTGTTGTGAGTTCGGGATTCGCTCTTTCCAGCCCGTCTCCATGGAATGCGGAAGAAGGTTTCTGGAGCGGAACGCCGCCGCAGGCGGAGGACTCCGCCGCTGGCGACGGCTCGGTGTCCGGCTTCGCCGTGCGCGTGGCCCCCGCCGGCGGGCAGGCCGCTTACCGCGTGGAGCTGACCGTGCCGGCGGGGCAGCCGCTCTATCTCATGGTCGGCGAACTCCTGCGGACGGCCGCGGCGGCGAGCGTCGGGGTGCGGATTGAGGCGTCATCGGGCGCCGGAAGCGTTCCGGTCGCCCTGATCGAGACCCTGGCCGGGGACGACGGGGGAAAGGTATACTCCCAGAGTCTGGCATGGGACGGGACCACGCTGTCGACCGTGCCGGGAGCCGACGGTGAATCCCGCTTCGCGTTCTTCGAGATCGCCCCGCTGACAGGTGGGGATGCTAGGGTGGTCTTGTCCATCCCGGAAGCATATGCCTCCGGGACGGGGGATTCGATCGTTTTCGCCTTGGGTGTCGGTGTCATCCCGGAGCCGTCGGCCGCTCTGCTGGGCGGGCTGGGCATGTTGGCGCTGCTTGGGCGCCGCCGTGTTCATGGGCGAGATTGAAAGTCCGGCTATATGTGTTTTGGGAATCATATCATTGGTGCCAGGTTAAGGCCTGAAGGCCTGATTCGACGGAGGATTTCCGGCGCCGCTTGCCGTGCATGACATTCTTCGGACCTGGGTGGAATGCAGCCGCCTCGTGCCAGTCCCTCGCTTTGACCAAGCGCAACGCCAGAAGATCGTAGAGCTTTTCGTAACTGAATCTCGCGCGTTCCATCAGCTAGCCTATCCTCGCCGCCATCTTCCAACACCACACCCGCGGTCAGCGGCAGACGGGTCAGCGAGACGGCTCCGGGGGAGTTGTTCTGCAGCGTTCCCCCTATCAGCGGCAGCTCGTCGTTGGGCACCGAGACGAGGTCCGCGTCGGTGACCGGGCGTGAAGCGATTGCGGCTTGTCCCCTTCTTGCAATCCCCTAGTCTCCCGATGTGAAACAGCCTCTGCCCCGCCGGGTCCACGCCACGCTCCGCTCCAAACTTCTCGATGGCTCGCTGTCTCCGGGTTCCCGCCTCGACTACAAACAACTGGCGAAGGAATTGGGCGTTTCCACCACCCCCGTCCGGGAAGCCGTCACGCAACTGGCGTCGGAGGGTTTCGTCGAGTTGGTGCCTCGCCTCGGCGCGGTCGTCCGCTCGTTGAACCAGACCTCGGCGACCGAATTTTACGAAGTCCGGGAAGCCATCGAAACCTTCGCCGCGCTCAAAGCCGCCGAGCGTCTCTCCACTCGTCATCTCGATCTGCTGAAAGGACAACTCGCTACCATGCAGCGCGTTTTCACCGAATTCAACGCCACCGGCAAGACCTGCCTCGAAGACGTCGCGCTCCGTGAATTCCTCGACGCCGACCTCGCTTTCCACCGCACCGTCCTGCTTGGCGCCCGCAACCCCGCGCTCGCCCGAACCGTCGAGGAAAGCCAGATCCAAGCTCGCATCTTCTTCGCCGACCGCGGCATGCACGACAACTATCGCGTCTCCCTCGCCTGCCAGCAACACGGTGAAATCCTCGCCGCCCTCGAAAAGCGCGACGGCAACGCCGCCTCCGAGGCCATGCGGAGCCACATCCGCACTTCTCTCAAACTTACTCTCGACCACCTGGAAGCCTCCATCACGGTCTGACGATGCCCACCCATGGATGGGTGCATCGGGCGCCTTTCATCGTGCTCGAAACTCCTCCAAACGCACATTCTGCAATATTCGAATATATTTGACTCGATCACCCCCGGCGCATAGCTCTCCCCAGCGCCATGGTAATTCCCTTCAAAACCCCGGGAACCCGCGCGCCATTACGCGGGGCTCGCAGGCTTTCGTGGTGGCTCGCGTTCGCGGCTTCTCCCGCCTCCCTGTCGGCGGGCACGGTCCTTCTTAGTGAAAGCGACGCCAACAAAGTCCGCCGCTACCACACCGACTGCATGAAGTGGACGCCGGAAGCCGATTTTGCCTCCGGTTCCTACAATGGCATCCCACTCCAGCAACCGATGGGCCTCGCGAAAGACGCCGAAGGCCGTGTCTATGTCGCCGAACAAAGAACCGGCGGGCGTCTGCTGCGCTTCTCCGTGGACGGCGTTTTTCTCGACACCCTCGGCCGCGAGGGCGTCGAATTTTCCGGGAATCCCCACTCCCTTGCCACCGGCT
This sequence comes from Haloferula sp., assembly GCA_037190465.1. Lineage (GTDB taxonomy): Bacteria > Verrucomicrobiota > Verrucomicrobiia > Verrucomicrobiales > Akkermansiaceae > Haloferula. Next base: position 200,949 of record JBBCJF010000010.1, read on the forward strand.
CCGATGGCTTCATTTACCTCTCCACCGCTTTCGGTGCCAACGCCGGGAAAGTTTACCGCATCGACCCCGCGACGGGAAATGTCTCCCTCCTCATCGGCAGCGGCCTCGACACGCCCCGGGCTCTGGCCTTCGACGGCTCCGGCACTCTCTGGCTCGCCTCGCGCGGCGGCTTCTCCTCCACCAATGGCAAAATCCACCGTTGGAACGGCTCCTCCCTTGAAGATATCGTCACCGGCCTTCCCCGCCCGAGTGCCCTCGCCTGGGACCCTGTCACCCTCCGCATGCTGGCCACCCACGGCGGTAATTCCTCTATCTCCGCCTTCGCCGGAAATGGCGACAACACAACGGTCCATCGCACCGCCAACGCCAACTACCTCGGCCTCGCCTCCATCGAAGGCCACCTGTATTTCACCGACTACAACGGCAACTCGGTCCGCGCCGTCCTGGCGGAAAACTCCAGCCGCTTGGTCGTCTCCGGCCTCAACCGCCCCGGCCAGCTCCTCGCCCTGGAAGAAACGCCTCACGACGGCCCCTGCGAAATCGAACTCTGCCAGCCGCTCCCCGGCATCCCTCTGGCCTACAGCCCGCCTTCCCAGGGTCTCTATCTCGGCTCCCCCATGCTCATCCGCTGCGGCGACGGCTCCTTGCTCGCCAGCCACGACTACTACGGTCCCGCCTCCACCCAGAATACCGCCGGCCAGACGCTCCTCTACCGTTCCACCGACGAAGGCCAAGCCTGGCAATCCCTCGGCGACATCCGCACTCTCACCCAGCCCGGGCCGGACAACGACGGGGTCTTCTGGCACGGTCTCTTCGCCCGCGACGGCGACCTTTTCAGCATGGGCGCGCAAAGCGCTGCCGGCCATCTCGTCATCCGCCACTCCTCAGACCACGGCGCATCCTGGACCGATGTGAATGTCAGCCGCGGCACCCTCGTCACCACCGCCAACAACCGCGCCTGGGCCAACGGTCCGCTGATTCTCGAGCACGCCGGAAGATTTTGGGCCGCACTGGAGCACCAGATTTCCGGCACCTGGGGCGACAACGAAATCCGCCTCATCGCGGCCCCGCGCGACAGCGACCTGCTCGACGCCTCCTCCTGGTCCCACTCCAACACCCTGACCAAAAACAACGCCTGGCTCGGCGGCACCTTCCGCGGCTGGCTCGAAGCTTCCCCCGTTCCCCCGCGCGACGGCGGTCTGCTCGTCGCCCTGCGCGTGGACAACCGCTACCCGAACGGCGCCGGCATCGGCGGCAAGGCCGCCCTCATCCGAGTGAACGACCCCGCCGCGCCCACGCCCGTCCTTTCCTTCTCCCCCGGCGACTTCGGCCCCGCCGATCCGGGCGGCTCCGGTTTCATCGACTTCCCCGGCGGCGGCATCCGCTTCGTCATCCGTTACGACGGGGAAAGCGACCGCTATTGGTCGATCTGCTCCTATATCCCCCGTACTTACCGGAATGCCTCCTACAACGCTGAGCGCTTTCGCGCCGTCCTCGCCCTCGTCTCCTCGGAAAATCTCAAAGACTGGTCCGTCGAGCGCATCGTCATGCACGACCCCCGCATCTACTCCGAAGACGAAAGCGTCCGCGCCTCCGCCTTTCACGGTCCCTACGGCTCCGGCTACTACCACAGCGCCTATGGCTTCCAGTACCCCTGGTTTCTCATCGAGGGCGACGACATCCTCATGACCGTCCGCACCGCCTTCTGCGATCTCGAAGGCGGCGCCCCCGCCGGCCACGATGCCAACTACCATCTCTTCCAGCGCATCCCGGACTTCCGCCGCCGCTCCCACCCGGGCGATCTCCGCGCCACCGGGCTCGAACGAAGCGCCGACGGCGCCTGCACCGTCCACTTCGAATCGAGGCCCGCCTGCCTCTATCGCCTCGAAACCTCGGACGATCTCGTCGAATGGAATGACACCGGCTTGACTCTCGAAACCCCGGGCGGATCCGCCTATTTCCGCCACCATCCCGGAGAAGACTCCATCCGCTTCTACCGCATCGCCGAAAGCTCCGGCTCGTGGCTCGATGCAAATGAGCCATGACCGCTTTGCGCCGCCTTTTTCACCTTTCCCAACCCATTTCATGAAAGCGCCATCTCCCTCGATCCGCGGCATCGTCCCGCCGGTCCCTACTCCCCTGAAATCCGGCGGAGCCATCGACCGGGCAGCCTTCCACCTCATTGCGGAACACCTCGCAGACGGAGGCATCCACGCCGCCTTCATCCTCGGCTCTACCGGCGAGTGTGCCTCTCTCTCCTTCGAGCGCCGGATGGAAGCCACCGATGCGGCCGCCGACGCCTTTCTCGGCCGCACCCCCCTGATCGTAGGCATCGGCGATTCCTCCCTGGACCAGAGCGTCGCCCTCGCCAACCGGGCCGGGGAGAAGGGCGCCGCAGCCGTCGTCCTCAACGCTCCCTCCTACTACGAAATCAGCAGCAAGGAAATGCGAGCGTATCTCGACCGCATCGTCCCCCGCCTGCCGCTGCCCGTGCTTCTCTACAACATGCCCTGGCTCACCGGCCACAGCTTTGACGACGCCACCATCCTCCACGCCATGGATTTTCCCTCGCTCGCCGGCTTCAAGGACTCCTCCGGCGATCTCGATTATCTTTCCAATCTCATCTCCCTCGTCTCGGCCCGCCCGGAACTGCCCGTGCTGGTCGGCAACGATTTCCTCTTCCTCGACGGTTTGAAACTCGGCGCCCACGGAGCCGTCGCCGGCGGCGCGAATCTCTACCCGCATCTGTTCCGCCGGCTCCATGACGCCTTCGCTGCCGGGGACTTCGGCACTGCCGCCGCCCTGCAACGCGAAATTATCGCCCGCGGCGAACGTATCTTCAACGCCACCGGCAACCCCAGCTCCGTCTTCGCCGCCGTCAAGGGCGGCCTCGCCGCGCTCGGTCTTTGCGAACCCCACATGGCCCCACCCATCGAACCCTGCTCGCCCGAACTCATCGCCAGCCTCCGCGCCCTTCTCGTCTCCCCCGCCGCCGCCTGAACATGCGCCCTTTCCTCCTGTCGTTGCTGCTTTTCCTCTCCGCCGGCCATGCCGCGGAAAGACAGCTCACGACCTCACGGAGCGGCCATCAGATCCACAACCGCCAATGCTTCTCCCCCGACGGCCGTTTCATCTACTACGATGCCCGTAACGATGAAACGATGCTCGGCGCATCCCGCGCCATCGGCCGCGTCGAAATCGCCACCGGCCGTGAGGAAATCCTCCATCGCACGGAAAACGAAGGGACCGGCGCCGTCGTCTGCCACCCGCGGGAAGAACGCCTCGCCTTCATCCTCGGCCTTCCCGGCCATCCCTACGCCGCCCACCACCGCGGCGGCGCCACCCTCGCGGAAGACGGCGCGGCCACCCGCCTCGACGCTCGCGACGTCACCCCGCCCTTCACCCCCGGCTCCCTGCGCGGCGGTACCCATGCCTTCCACTGGTCGCCCGACGGTCGCATGCTCTCCTTCACCTACAACGATGCCCTCATCCCGCAGCATCCCGCCCCCGGCGACCTCAGGACCGTCGGTGTCATGCTCCTCGGCCGGCCCGTCGGGGTCAAAGATGCGCGCCCGCCCGGCGACTTCCATGGTGTCGCCACCGCCGCCCTCGTCGTCCCCGTCACCCTCTCCCCCCGTCCCGGCAGCGACGACATCCTCCGCGCCTTCGACGAAGACTGGCTCGACGACCGCACCCTCGCCTTCCAGGGCATCGTCCTCACCGCCTCCGGCGAAAAAATCACCGAACTTTTCCTCGCCGAACTCCCCGAGGATTTTCCCCCCTTCCTCCCCTCCGCCGATACCCCGCCGGAATCTCTTCCCGCCCCGCTCCGCGGCGTCTCCATCCGCCGCCTCACTCACACCGCCAGCCACCCTCATCCCGGTATCCAGGGCCCCCGCCATTGGGTCCGCGCCTCCCCCGGCGGCCGGCGCATTGCCTTCCTCGCCAAAGACTCCTCCGGCACCATCCAGATCCACACCGTCCCCCGTTCCGGCGGCCGTCCCGCTCCTCTCACCCGCCTCGACCACGGCGTCGATGGCACCTTTGACTGGTCTCCCGACGGCCTCCGCCTCGCCTGCTCCTCCGGCGGCCGCATCCACTTGATCGACGCCTCCTCCGGCGAATCCCGCCCCCTTACCGAACCCTCCCTTCCCGGTTGCGAACCGCGCTACGCCATCGTCTTCTCCCCCGAGGGCAACCGCCTCGCCTTCAACCGCCTCACTCCCCACCCCAAAGGCGGTGAATTCCTCCAGATCCACCTCGTCGACCTTCTCTGAAACCCCATCTCCGAACCGAAGAAACAGACCCATTGTCATAATATCGTTGAATATATTTGACTGCTTTTGAAAATTGCTCACCTTCGCTCGCAATCAACCCAAGCCCTTCCGGAAACTTCGTTCCGATCCCCGGCAATTCCCATGGCGCGCCACGCCTTTCCTGCGGGAAAAGGACGCCGAAACGCCCGGAAGTCTGAGAACCAAGCCATCCCCAAACCCCGAACCCATGAAATCCACCCGCCGGACTCTTGTTCTTGCCGCCCTGCTCTGTCCGCTCGCCGGCCAGCTCCACGCCGATCTCCTCCACCACTATAAATTCGACGAAACCGCCGGCCCGATCGCCGCCGACGCCGCTGGAGAAGCCGACGGTTCCATCGGCGCCAACGTCACCCTCGGCGAAGCCGGCCGCCTCGGCACCTCCTTCCGCTTTCCCGCCGCCGCCAACCATCCGAATTCCCGCGTCACCCTCCCGGCCGTCGTCGTGCCCGGCGTGGAATTCACGATGTCGGCCTTCATCTACCTGCCCCAGGCCGCAAGCGGCCAGATGCACATCATCTCCGGCAACAACGGAGGCTCCGGAAGATGGAGCCTGGCGCTGAATGTCATCGCCGGCCAGACGCAACTTCTTTGGTTCCACAACGGCGGCATCGCTGGGGAAAGTTATTATCCCGGCTTCGATTTCAGCGGCTCTTTGAACCAATGGGTCCACGTCGGCATCACCCGCAACGAAGACGGCGACACCACCCTCTACATCGACGGCGTCCCGCACGCCATCGGTTCCAGCACCGCGGCTCTCGCCATCACCGACATCGGCATCGGCATGCGTCCCAATACCGCTCAATTTCAGTTCAACGGCCGCATCGATGATGTTCGCTTCTACGACCACGCCCTCACCGTGGAAGAAATGGCGGCCCTCGCCGTGGAAAACGACGACACCGACGAAGACGGCCTGCCCGATGCCTGGGAAATCCTCCACTTCATCCGGGACGGCGAAGACCCCGTGGCCGACCGTGAAACCATCCTCGCCCGCCAGGGTTCCGAGGACGATTCCGATGGCGATGGCTTCAGCAACCTCATCGAGTACCTCGCCGGCACCATCCCCAGCGATGAAGACTCCTTTCCCCAGGGCGACAGCGACTTCGACGGCATGGACGATGGCTGGGAATGGCTTCACTTCGGCACGCTTGCCCGCGACGGCTACGACGATTTCGACGGCGACGGCTCGCTCGACCTCGAAGAGTACGAAGCATCCCAGGGCCTTCTCATCGAATACAATTCCGACGGCTCCGTCTCGGGCGTGAGTCCCTTCACCGGCTCCAGCGATCCCGCCAATCCTCATTCCCAGCCCGACAGCGACGACGACGGTTTGCCCGACGGCTGGGAATGGGGCCTCTTCGGCAGTCTGTCCCAAGCCGGCGACGGTGATTTCGACCTCGATGGCTTCGACAACGAAACCGAGCTTCTCGCCGGCTCCAATCCCGCGCGCAAGGCCAACACTCCGGACAACGTCGGTGTCACCACGCGCATCGCCGTCGCCCACGAGAGCGGGATTGAGGAATACTCCGTCACCCGCGGCGTCTGGACCCATCTGCGTCGGATCGCCCCCATCGCCCTGGGGGAAAGCGTCTTCGGTATCGCCTCGCATCCGGACGGTTTCCTCTACGCCACCGTCCTACCCACCACCGGGGCTCCTCCCGGCACGCCCAACAGAATCATCCGCATCAATCCCTCCAGCGGACAAATCACCACCCTCGCCACCCGCGGCGAAGGCGACGCCGCCGCGGCGGGATGGATCGGCAGCAACCCGCAGGGCATCGAAGTCGGGCCGGACGGCAAACTCTACTTCTCCACCGCCTTCGGCAACGCGGGCGAAGGGGTCTTCCGTCTCAACACCGATGGCTCCGGCTTCGAAAATTTCATCGCCCGAAGCGGCACCGCGGATCACGACAACGACCCGGAAACCCCCGACGAATCGTGGGACCTCAACAACGCCCGCGACCTCCAATGGCACGAAAATTACCTCTACGTCTCGGCCCGGGCCGGGTTCAGCGCGACCGGGCGCCCCGTCTACCGTTTCAACTCCGACGGTTCTCTGTCCGCCACCGTCGCCACCACCCTCAACGCGCCGCAGGGGCTTGCCATCGAGGAAAACGGCCTGCTCGTCGCCAGCACCTCGGCCGGACTCAACGGTCTCTATCTGCTCGATCTCACGGCGGAGTTCCCCGTCTCCCCCTCGGCCTATGGCGCCCTGGGAGCGCCTTCCGTCATGGATGTGATCGATCTTAACGGAGACACCTACTATGTCGCCTACAATACCGGGCCGGGCAATGTGGGTCAGGTCATACGCCGTCGCAGCGACGGAAGCTACTCGGTGGCGGTGAATGCCCTCCCCTCGGGCGGCAATGACCTCGCCGTCTTCTCCACGACCCTCGGCGGATCCTACGAAGAGTGGGCGGAGGAGCACTTCGGCCCGGGTGCGCCACTCAGCGGCCCTGGCGAGGACTACGATGGCGACGGCACTTCGAACCTCGTCGAGTTCCGTCTTGGTCTCGACCCCGCCAATGGAGCCTCCCTTTTCGCCGTCACCGCCGAAGGCAGCGCCTCCACCGGACTCGTTCTCTCCTGGCCGTCCGCGGAGGGCATCAGCTTCCGGGTTCTCTACAGCGAAACCCTGAGCTCCTGGACCCCGGTGACCACCGTCACCGGCCAACCCGGACAAGACACCGCCGCTTGGACCGCTCCTCCTGCCGAAGAAGGAGTCCTCCGCAGGTTCTACCGCGTCGAATTCACCCCCTGAGCCAAAACCACCCATCAACCCACCCCGAAATCCATGAATACCATCCAAACCAAGATCGCCGCGGGCTGCGTCCTCTTCGCGGCATCCGCCCTCTCCGCCGGCGCGGCCACCCTCGTCGCTGTCTCCTCAGAGGTGAACGGCATCCACGAATACTCCGTTGACGGCACCACCTGGACTCACACCCGCCAGATCACCACCCAGAATGCGCTGCAAATGGTGCACCACGGAGGAGTCATCTACGCCACCACCGAAAGCTCCGTGCTCAGCATCAACGTGGCCAGCGGCGCCGTCACCACCCTCGCCACGCGGGGCAGCGGCATCGCCTCCTCGTGGACCACGGGCAACGCCCAGGGCATCGTCTTCGGTCCCGACGGCGACCTCTACTTCTCGACCGCATTCAACGCCTCCGGCAGCGGCATCTACAAACTCGACACCGCCGGCACCACCTTCAGCCAATTCATTTCCTACTCCGGCACCGGCTACACCCTGAACAACGCCCGCGACCTCGTCTGGGTCGGCGACAACCTCTACGTCTCGTCGCGCGCCGGCTTCAACGCCACCGGCCGCCCCATCTACGAATTCGACGACACCGGCGCCTACGTCGGCACCATCACCACCGGCACCGGTCTCCAGGCTCCCCAGTCGCTCTACGCGGAGGGCGGTACCCTCTACATCGGTTCCGGCAACAGCGGAACCCAGATCCGCACCATCGACCTCGCCGGCACACTTCCCAACGATGGCTCCGTCCTCGCCACTGGCGGCCAGAACATCCTGGATATCCTGCGGATCGAAGGAATCCTCTACACCGCCCACTATAACAGCGGCACCGGCAGCGTCGGTGAAATCCGAATCGAGGCCGGCGCCGCCGTCCTCACCAACGCCAGCGGCACTCTGAACGGCATGGTCATCATTCCCGAGCCCTCCTCCGTTCTCCTCGGCCTCTCGTCGTTCGGTTTCCTGCTGATGTTCCGCCGCCGCGTGTCCTGAGGCGACAACTGGCCGGACGAAAGAAAACGCCTCTTCCCGGTCTTGGGTTCCGGGAAGAGGCTTTTTTCAAAAAGCTTCCTCAGGAATCCTCAAGCTGGGCTCCTTCTATCGACCATCTTTCATCCACCATGCCCTTCTTCCTCGGCCTCGACTTCGGCACCGAATCCGTCCGCGCCCTGATCGTTGATTCCCGCGGACGCGAGCATGGCGTCGCCATCTCCAAATACCGCCACGGCGTCATCGACCGGAACCTCCCCGGCTACGACACGCCTTTGCCTCCCCGTCACGCCCACCAGCACCCGCTCGACTGGATCGACTCCGCCGCCAGGGCGACCCGCGCCGCCATCCGCAACGCAGGCGCGGAACCTCGCCACATCGCCGGCATCGGCAGCGACTTCACCAGTTGCACCATGCTGCCCGTGAAAGCCGACGGCACCCCGCTCTGCCTCCTCCGCGAATCCTCCAGCGAACCCCAGGCTTGGCCGAAACTCTGGAAACACCACGCCGCCCAAGCCCAAACCGATCGCCTCAACCGCATCGCCCGCGAACGCCGCGAACCTTTCCTCAAACGCTACGGCGGCATCATCGGCCTCGAATGGCTTCTTCCGAAAATCCTCGAAACCCTCGAACTCGCTCCCCGCATCCACCATGCCGCCGACCTTTGGATCGAAGCCGGCGACTGGTTCGTCTGGCAACTCACCGGCACCCTCGCCCGCTCCACCTGCCAAGCCGGCTACAAGGGCCTCTGGAGCGCCGCCGACGGCTATCCCGGCGATGACTTCCTCCGCGCCATCCACCCCGGCCTCGCCAACCTCGCCGCCGGGAAACTGTCCGGCCCTCTGATCCCGCCCGGCCACCCCGCCGGTGCGCTCACACCCGCCATGGCCAAAAAATTCGGCCTGCCCGCGGGCGTCGCCGTCAGCGCCTCCATCATTGACGCCCACGCTGGCGTCCCCGGCTCAGGCGCGGCCGGATCCGGCACCCTCGTCATGGTCATGGGCACCAGCTCCTGCCACATGCTCAACTCGCCGGAAGAACGAGACATCCCCGGCATCGCCGGCGTCGTCAAGGACGGCATCCTTCCCGGCTTCCATGGCTACGAAACCGGCCAGGCCGCCGTCGGCGATGCCTTCGACTGGCTCCGCCGCCTCGCCGGTCGTCGCGACTTCACCGCCCTCGACGAAGAAGCCGCCGCTCTCCCTCCCGGCGCCGATGGCGTCCGCTGCCTCGACTGGCTCAACGGTTGCCGCACCCCCCTCATGGACGGCTCCCTGCACGGCGCCTTCACCGGCCTCTCCCTCCACCACGGCCCCGCCCACCTCTACCGCGCCCTCATGGAAGCCTCTGCCTGCGGCCTCCGCTGGATCGTCGAACTCCTCCGCGACGGTGGCCTCGCCGTGAACCGCTTCATCGCCACCGGCGGCCTACCTCACCACAATCCCCTCCTCGTCCAGATCTACGCCGACATCCTCGGCCAACCCATCGTCGTACCTCCCACCAAACAAGGCCCCGCCCTCGGCTCCGCCATCCTTGGTGCCCTCGCTGCCGGGGCTTTCCCGTCCGCCTCCACCGCCATCGCCGCCATGGCCCTTCAAAAACGCGCCGCCACCATCTTCAAACCCACCCCCAAAAGCCGCCGTTCCTCCGACAACCTCTACACCGACTACCGCCGCTTGGCCCAAAATCTACGATCTTCAATCTGATATCTCCAATGCCTTCTCCCCACATCCTCCTCGTCGCCAGCGGCGACCTTCGTCCCGCCGCCAACCGCACCTGCTGGCCCGCCCAGCTCGACATGGAGCGCAAGCTCGCCGCTGCCGTGGCAGGGGAGGGGAGACGGCTCGTCCGCGCCCATCCCTTCAAGCGCCGCGAAGGCCACGGCTTCATCGCTGGCCAGCGCGAGGGCATGGAAATCTTCCGCAACATCGACTCCGGCGCCCCGCTCATCGTCGCCGGAGCCGTCTGGCAGTACACCCACCACGTCCTCCCCGGCCTCACCACCCACCGCGGCCCCATCCTCACCGCCGCCAACTGGAGCGGCCAATGGCCCGGCCTCGTCGGCATGCTCAATCTCAACGGCTCCCTCACCAAGGCGGGGATCAAATACTCCACCCTCTGGAGCGAGGACTTCACCGACGATTTCTTCCGCAACGGCCTGCGCCAATGGCTCCGCCATGGCTGCATCTCCCACGACCTCTCTCATGTCACCCCCGCCTCCGATCTCAAAATCCCCGCGCGCCCGCGCAAACTCGGTACCGCCCTCGCCGCGGAACTGCGCCGCGACAAGGCCATCCTCGGTGTCTTCGACGAAGGCTGCATGGGCATGTTCAATGCCATCGTTCCCGATCACGCTCTCCACGCCTGCGGCGTCTTCAAGGAACGCCTCAGCCAATCCGCCCTCTACCACGAAACCCTCCAGACTCCCGATACCGCCGCCGCCGCGGTGCGCGCCTGGCTGGAGCGGAAAGGCATGACCTTCCACACCGGCCCCGACCACGCCAACGACCTCACCGACTCCCAGATCCATCTCCAGTGCAAAATGTATGTCGCCGCCCTGCGCCTTGCCGACGACTTCGGCTGCGACGCCATCGGCATCCAGTATCAGCAAGGTCTCAAGGACTTCCTCCCCGCCAGCGACCTTGTCGAAGGCATGCTCAATAACACCGCCCGCCCGCCGGTCAAATCCCGCGACGGCCGCCGCACCCTTTTCAAAGGCCGGCCCCTTCCCCACTTCAACGAAGTCGATGAATGCTCCGGCTTCGACGCCCTCATGATTCACCGCGTTCACCGCGCCCTCGGCCAACCTCTCGCAACCACTCTCCACGATGTCCGTTGGGGCGCTCCCTGGGAAGACCGCTTCGTCTGGACTCTCCTCATCAGCGGCGCAGCGCCTCCCTCCCACTTTCGCGGCGGCTGGCGCGGAGCCCACGGCTACCGCCAACCTCCCATGTACTTCCCCAACGGCGGCTCCACTCTCCACGGCGTTTCCAAACCCGGCGAAATCGTCTGGTCGCGCCTCTACGTCCAAAACGAATCCCTCCACCTCGACATCGGCCGCGGCGCCGCCATCGCCCTCCCCGAAGAAGAAAGCCGCCGCCGCCTCGAATCCACCACCCCGCAATGGCCGGTCATGCACGCCGTCACCTACGGCGTCTCGCGCGACCAATTCATGGCCAAGCACCAAGCCAACCACATCCAGGTCGCCTACGCAAAAAACGCCGCCGATGCCGACGTATGCCTCCACACACGCATCGCGTTCGCCCAGGAACTCGGCATCCGCGTCAACCTCTGCGGTACCCTCAGCCCCTCTTCCACCGATCACTGATCACCGATCACCCGGCACTTCCAATGAAAATCCTGCTGCTGCTCGCTGCCCTCCTCCCCGCCATCGCTCCCGCCGCTCCACCTCCGCCACCTGGCGCCATCATCCACCATTCTCCCGCCGCCGCCGGCCTCTACATCGGCTCGCCCTCCCTCTGCGTCGCGCCCGACGGCTCCTACCTCGCCTCTCACGACCTCTTCGGCCCCGCCAGCAAGGAATACGAACTCGCCAAGGGCCGCCTCTACCGTTCCACCGATCGCGGCAAAACCTGGACCCACCTCCACGACTTCGAAGGTTTCTTCTGGACCGGCCTCTTCAGCCACCGCGACGCGGTCTATCTGTTAGGCACTGACAAGCACCACGGTCGCGTCCTCATCCGCCGCTCCGCCGACTCTGGCAAAACCTGGACCGATCCCGCCATCCTCGCCGAAGGCCAATGGCACACCGCACCCATGCCCGTCATCGAACACCGCGGCCGCCTCTGGCGCGCCATCGAAGACGCCGAAGGCGGCGACAAATGGGGCGAACGCTACCGCGCCCGCGTCATGTCCGCCCCCGCCGATGCCGACCTGCTCGACCCGCAAAGCTGGACCTTTACCAATCCGCTCTCTCGCGATCCCTCTTGGCTCGGCGGCGATTTCCGCGCTTGGCTCGAAGGCAACGCCGTCGCCGATCCCTCCGGTGACATCCTCAACATCCTCCGCGTCGACAATTCCAGCCTCCCCGAAAAAGCCGCCATCGTCCATATCTCGGCGGACGGCGCGACCGCCACCTTCGACCCGGAGAATGACTTTATCGAACTCCCCGGCGGCGCGAAAAAATTCACCATCCGCAAGGACCCTGCCGGCCCCGGTTACTGGACCCTCGCCACCCTCGTTCCCGGGCGTCACGCCGATGCCGGCCGCCCCGCCGGCATCCGCAACACCCTCGCCCTCCTCTTCTCCGGCGACCTTCGTAATTGGGAAACCCGCGGCATCCTCCTCTACCATCCCGACATCGCCAGACACGGTTTCCAATACGTCGATTGGCTTTTCGAAGGCGACGACCTCATTGCCGTCTGCCGCACCGCCTGGGACGACCCGCACGGCGGTGCCCGCAACAACCACGACGCCAACTTCCTCACCTTCCATCGCTGGCAGAATTTCCGCTCCCTTACCCGCAAGGACGACGTGCCTATGCCCGAATACATCCCCATCGTCCACCTGACCGCCTCTCTCGAAATCTCCGGATCCACCTACCAGATCGCCCCGCTGAAAAACGGCGAAATCGCCTTCTCCAACCGAGGCTACAAATGGCATGGCATCCCCCGCTCCCTCGCCGGCGCCTCCTTCACCCGCCTCGACGGTGGCGGCAAGGCCATCCTCGAAGTCACCGCAAAGGAAGACACCGCCCTCCGCATCGCCACCGCCACCGATCAGGAACCCATCGACCTCGACGGCTGGATCCCCGCCAAGGAGGGCTTCCACTACGACGATCACCGTAAAACCCGCGTCCATCTCTTCACTCGCCCCCTGAAAAAAGGCGAAACCCTCCGCCTTCCCCGCGGCAACTGGACCGGCTCCCTCCTCATCTTTCCCGCCGGATGATCTACGTCGCCCCCGGCCATCATCCCGGCGGAGCGCCCGTTTGTCCCGTTCCACCGCTCGAGCCCGAAACCGAACATGACTGATCGTTCCTCGACCCACTCTCCGGGCTCCCTTGCCTGGCTCATCGTCGCCCTGCTCGTGCCCGTGGCGTTGCTCAACTACCTCGACCGCCAGATGCTCGCGGCGATGAAGTTCTCCGTGATGGTGGACATCCCCGACATCGGCAACGAGGCGAACTGGGGCAAGGTCCTCGCCCTCTTCAAATGGACGTATGCCATCCTCAGTCCCATCGGCGGCTATCTTGCGGACCGTTTCAGCCGCCGCCATGTCATCGCCGGCAGCCTTTTCGTCTGGTCCTTCGTCACCTGGACCACCGGCCACGTCACCACCTACGAACAACTCATGTGGACCCGCGCCATCATGGGCATCAGCGAGGCCTTCTATATCCCTGCCGCCCTGGCTCTCATCGCAGACTACCACACCGGCTCCACCCGGTCCAAAGCGATCGGCCTGCACCAGATGGGCATCTACATGGGCGTCATCATCGGCGGTTTCAGCGGCTATGCCGCGGACAGTCCGAATCTCGGCTGGCGCTGGGCCTTCGACATCTGTGGCATCGTCGGTCTCGCCTACGCCATCCCGCTCTTCTTCCTGCTGAAAAACCCTCCGCGCACTCTGACAGCCGCCGCGCCGCGGATTTCTCCGATCGGAGCATTGCGGGAACTCGCCTCCAACCGCTCCTTCCTCCTGCTCGTCGCCTGTTTCACCCTGCCTGCGCTCGCCGGCTGGGTCGTGCGGGACTGGATGCCCGCCATCCTCAAGGCCGAATTCAATATCGGCCAGGGCAAGGCGGGCGTCAGCGCCTCGCTCTACTGGCAAGCCGCGGCTATCGGCGGCGCGATTCTCGGCGGGTTCCTCGCCGACCGCTGGGTGCGCAAAACCGAACGCGGCCGCATCTACATCAGCGCCTTCGGTATCGGCCTCATCGTGCCCGCCATGCTCGGCGTCGGCTACGCACCGCAGACGGGCATGCTCTCCGTGGCCGTCGCTTTCCTCATCCTCTTCGGTCTCGGCTGGGGTTTTTTCGACTGCAACAATATGCCCATCCTCTGCCAGCTCGCCCGGCCCGAGCTGCGCGCCACCGGCTACGGCCTGATGAACCTTGTCAGCATCAGTTGCGGCGGCTTCGCCGATTATGGTTTCGGCGTGCTGCGCGATCTCCATGTCCCGCTGCTGGGAATCTTCGGGATCTTCTCCGGTGCCGCAGTTCTGGCCGTGGTGATGATGCTGATGATTCGCCCGCGTCCCGGCCTCTCCTGATTTTCCCAAGCCATGATCCGGCGGCACCCTCGTCCGGCCGCCATTGCGGCCCAATTCCGGACTCCGCTCAACGTCGCCCCGCCACGCCGTCCGCCCGTGCCGGTGGAAAGAAAAAATTGGCACCGAGTCGGATTCATCTCCTAACGCGGAAAGAATCGTCGCCGCCCCGACATCCCATGGCTCCGGCCCTCGGTTCTCGTTTCTCACCTTCAGCGCCCGCGGATTTCCCCGCGGTGGGGGACTTCGCTCCAGTCCCGGATGCCGATAATTTCCTTGGCGAAGCGGAAGGCCTCTTCCTCCGCATCGGTGCCGATGGCTTTGTAGAGATGCCAGATGGGCTTGATGCCATGTGGATCTTCGGGATCGTCGCCGAATTTCCTCAAGCCCAACCGCAGGCCGCCTTCGCTGTGGTCGTCGGCCCAGAGATGGTATTGGAAGGCGGTGATGGTTTGGAGGGGCTCGATCTTTTTCCACGCATAGGCCATCCCGGCGGCCTGCTCGGCGAGGGTCTTCTCGCTGTAATTGGGTGAATTGACACCCTGCTCGCTGAGCTGGATTTCGCGCGGTTCGCCCCGATAGGCGACGTGGGTCTGACGAGCCCAGGCGTCGAGCACCTCGATGTTCCTGTAGGTGAGATAAGGAGTGCCGAAGTCGAAGGTGGCTTCGGGGTCTTCCCAAGCGCGGGGATTGGAAATATCCTGCGGGTAGGGATGGAAGGCGATGCCCCAGGGGAAGTCGCCTTCCTTGCGGCTGAAGGCAACGAGGTGCTCCAGCAGGTCTTTCGCAGCATACGCGCGGACATCCAGCCGGCGCGTCCAGCAATGTTCCAGGGAGATGAAGGGCTTGGCGTGCGGATCGTACTGGCGGGCGATCAGGCAGGCGACGCGCATCGACTTCTGATAGAGATCGAGATAGGTGATGTCGGTCTTGTTGCCGGCGCTGGTCCAGAAGAAGCCGCTGTTGATCTCGTTATGCATGATCCAATGGTGCACACGGCCGTATTTGCCGTCGGGGCGGCTGTAGCGTTCGGCGAGGAAATTCATTGCGGCGGCGTAGGCATTGACTCCTTCGCGGCTGGTGAAGTTGGGCATCACGAAAATCCCTCCCGGGTCGGCGTGGGGATGGGCGGCCTCACGGATCCATGCGCCTTCCGGAGCCTGGCGGATGGGCGGCAGGAGAACGATGGCGGAGACCATCCAGCCGTTTTCGGCGGCGATGCGGAGCTTGCGGTCGTAGCGGGCCACCGCGCTTTCGTTCCAGCGCCAGGTGCGGCCTGCGAATTCGTAGGGCCTGCCTTCGGTCGAGTCCGCGGGAAGGAAAATCTCGTTGAGGATGAAGTTGAAGGTGACCGAGGCGATGCCGAGTTCCTGCATGTCCGGATGGTCGAAGGGGCAGCCGCCGATGCCCTTCCGGGAAACGGGCCGGGCCGGGGGCAGATCGGCACGCGCTTTCTGATCCTCCACGTAGCGCATGGCAGAGAGCGGCTCGAAACCCTCGCCCTGACGCCGCACGAGCGCCCAGGCGGAGAGCAGGGGTTCGCGGTCCCGGATCGCTTTCCGCTCCACGATGATAGTGAACTTTCCTTCTTCGTCCGGCCGGACGGGATGGAAGGAAGCGGGGGATTTCAGGGCGGTAATGTCTTCCCACATCGGGATTTCCGCGAGTTGGAGATCCTCGGCGGGGGCGGAGAGTCGGCCCCCGATGAAGATTCGCTCCGCATCGGCCGAGACGGAATCGATTCGGTGGGGGAATTCCCGGATCAGGTAGGCGCGGAGCCGGGCGGCGTGTTCGCGGTCGTTCCGCAGGCGCTCTTCCCTGCCGTGGGCATCGCGTTTTTCGTCCTCGGTCGCCGGGCGGGCGCGGAACGAGCGCAGGCGGGCAACGACTCCCGGGGCCTGGCCCAAAGTGATCCGCAGGGAAGTCACCGGCCCGGGTGGGGGTTCGAGCGTGGCGGTCATGTCCACCGCGAAGCCAGCCCAGGCTTCCCGGCGGCCCAGCTCGGTGGTGATCATGCGCGGCACGTCGATCGCAGGGCCGACGAACACAAGTGTCCGCCCGATGCCGGTGGTGCTGAAATAGTCGAACGAAAGCGCGGGTTGCCGCCGGAGGTCGATCTCCTCGCCATCCGTCCTGATATAAAAATAAGGGTCGGTGCCGGTGGTGCGGACTTCCCATTCGCCATTGCCGAGCTCTTCGAGATGAACGTGGTTTGAGCCTTCGGGGTCGATTTTCAGGGTCACTTCGCGGGCGGATGTCGTCGTGAAAAGAAGAATGGCGGACAATAAGCAGCGGAGTAGAAACAGGCGGCGGAACATCGGCGTGAAATTACCGCGCTCCGCGCGCATTCTTTCCCGAATGGCGGTTTCTCTTCTTGGCTGGGAGGGATACCCTGTCCGGCACCGGCGCCACCTTCGTTCCCGTTACGGTTTTTTGGTAGCCTTGGTTGCGACAAGGAAGTGGGAAGGCAACAGACGGAGCGGAAACAAACGGCCGATCCGACTCCGCCGCAGGAGGAGCCCGAAAGGTCATTCGGTGACAACCTTCAGCCGCATGAATCCCTTGCCGCGCAGCGCATCTTCGACGGCGACCTCGTAATACCAAGTGTGGATCTCGTAGTTCCCGTCCACCTGCGGCGGCCCGACAGGTAATGCACGCCCGGCGGCTTCGGGGAGCGACAGCCCTTCCAAGGTCGCCGCCGCCTGCGGGACCAGGGTGATGCCCCGGCGGTTCTTTCGCACGCGGGCTTCCAGACAGAGATAGGTCTTTCCGGTCTCCAAACCGGCGACACTCCGCACGGAGGCTCGCGGCAGAACATTTTCACCGGAAGCCAGGGGGTCGGTGTCGAAAAGATATTCCAACAGATTGACGATCCCATCGTCGTCGGGATCGGCGTCCGGCCCGTCCTGCCCGGTGGGGAAAGGTATGTCTGCCGCCCACGCCGCGTAGCCGTGATCCGGCACGATCACGGCGGGCGGTGGCACGGCCAGAGCCGAAATTTCCCCCGGGGAAAGGGAACGACCGAAGATCCGGAAGTCGTCGATCACACCGTTGAAATGCGGATCGGCGGCGAACAGACTCTTCCCGAGGTAGTTCAGCGCGGGGGAAAAGTGCGCCGGGGCGATCGTGATGGGCTGCGTGTCCACTGCCGCCCCGTTCAGGTAGAGCGTGCCGGTATTGCCGGAGAGCGTGACGGCGACATGGCTCCACTCGTCGGTGGGCAGCGGAGCGGAGTGATTGAGCTGCTGCTCGCCGCCACCGTTCTTGATCGTGAAACGCAGACCGTGGTTGACGTTGCCGGAGCGCGGCGTGAGGCAGAGAAATTGATTGGTATTGTTCCCGAAATCGAGGATCCGCTGCCAGCTCCCCCCGCCGTCCCAGCGGACGCGCACGGCCAAGGTAACATCCGTGAGACCATTGATGAATCCCGCGGGCAGGGTGACGAAATCGTCGACACCATCGAGCCGGATACCTCTGTCGAAAACCGCCGCCTGATAGATCGGGCCGCCGCCGTTCACGCCGTGGTTTGTTCCCGCGCGATCGTTGCTGTTGCCGTCGAATTCATAGTGGGCGACCAGATCCGGCGGGGAAGCCACCACGATTTCCAGGGCCGTGTCCGATGCGAGCAGCCGGCTGTCTGTGGCGCGGACGATGAAACGGTTCAACCCTGCATCGGGAGCCGAGGGGACGCCGGAGATCCGGCCATCCGGCGCGACGGCGAGCCAGGCGGGGCCGGAGACTTTGAAGAAGACGAGCGAATCTTCCTCGTCGGGATCGCTGGCGGAGGCAGCGATGGAATGATCGTATGCTTCGCCGATGGCGGCTTCAGGCCTGCTCAGCGGGTTCGCGGAGAAGGCGGGAGCTCTGTCGTTTCTCAGGGCATTGATCTGGGGCGCCGTCAGCGCATGGTTGAAAATCACGAATTCGTCGATCCGGCCGTCGAAGAGAGGATCGGGAAACTGGCTCTTGCCGATGAAATTCGAGGCCGGAGCGAAGTCCGAGGGCTTGAAACTCATGGCTCCGTCCGCAACCTGGCTGCCGTTGAGATAGAGGCGCCCGGTGCCCGCCCCGATGGTGGCGGCCACATGAACCCACTGGCCCGAGGGAAGCGCGGCCGGTCCCTCGATGAACTGCGTGACGCCTCCGTTTTCGATGGAGAAGCGGACCCGCCCCGTGGAAGACCTCGGCGTCAGGAAAAGATGCTCGTCCTCGCCATTGCCGAAGTCGAAAATCCGCTGCCAATTTCCCCCGCCGTCCCAGCGGACCCAGGCGGCCACGGTGATTTCGTCATGGCTCGCGATGGTCGGTGGCAGGGTGACGAAGTCGTCCGTCCCGTCCAGATCGATCGCCTGGCCGAAGCGGCCGGCAGTATAGGTGGGCGAGCCGGAGGGATTGCCATGGGCCGTGCCGGCGGTGGCATCCGCGTTGCCGTCGAAGGCATAGCGGACGATCAGGCCATCCGGTTCGTCGATTCGGATTTCGAGCTCGGCGGTACCGATCAAGCCGGCGGAGTTCGAGACTTGGACGCGAAAGCGGTTGAGCCCGCCGTCCCCCAGGCCGGGCACGCCGGTCAGTCGGCCATTCGGTGCCACCGCCAGCCACGCCGGGCCTCCCAGTTTCGCGAACGACAGCTCACCGCCGCCCGAAACGCTTCCGGCGATGTCCCCGGTGTAGGGCTGGAATTTCACGCCGCCCGGCAGAGACAGCGGATCCGCGGCGAATTGCGGCGAAAGGGCGGCGGCGATCGCGGCCACTTCCGCATCGCTCAGGGCATGGGCGTGGAAACGCACGTCGTCGATGCTGCCGCCAAAGGAAGAATCGTCCGCGAACTGCCCCCTGCCGATCCAGTTGAAGCGGGTGCCGAGGTCGATGGGATTGAAGGTCATCGAGGCATTCGTCGCCACCAGATCGCCGTTGACGAAAAGCTTGCCGGTATTTCCGCCGAGCGTGACCGCCACATGCGTCCACACTCCCGGTGTCAGAGCGGATGAGGAGACATGCTGGTCCGTGCCGTTTCTGCGAATGTTGAAACGGAGCTGGTTCGATGATGACTTCGGGGTGAGGTAGATGAAATTCGCGGTGTCACTGCCGAGATCGAAGATCCTCTGCCAGTTTCCGCCGCCATCCCATTTCACCCAGGCGGTGAAGCTGAAATCGGTGCTGTCGCCCAGCTTCGGAGGGAGTTGGAGGTAATCGTCGGTCCCATCGAGCGTCAGCGCCAGGCCGGACCTGCCGGTGGTGAAAGAAGGCGTGCCGCGGGCGCTGCCTTCGTGGCCGTTGCCCGAAACGTCGCGCAGATGACCGTCGAAGGAATAGCGGGCGGAGGCCGGGGTGCCCGCATCCGGCAGTTCCTGGATGTAGGCAATAGGAGAAACCTTGTCGCGGTACACCTCGCCGGCGGGGGTCAGGGAGCCATCGTCCCATTTCACGCGGCGCACATCCTCCACCCAGTTGTAGATCGAGTAGCGTTCGACAAACGGTGTACTGTCGAGCATCTCGATCATCGCCGCGACCGCGGCCCGCTGCTGCTCGAAGGTGGGATCCGCGCAGCTCGTCCAGTTCGCGCCGTTGTTCCACTCCTTCACCCAGATCGGACGCTTCACCCGGTCGTGGACTTCCTTGATGAAATTATAGAACTGGTTCGCAATGGCGGCCGGGTTGCCGGGGCTGTTGTGGCAGCGGTAGTAGTGGAGGACCACATAATCGACCCTCAGATTCGCGGCGCCCGCCTGATCCATGAAGTTGTAGAGCCAGTTCCGTCCGCCATCCGTCACCGCGGGCGATCCCACGCGCAGACCGGTGGCGAGCAGGTTGGGCCAGTCGGCGATGGCTTCGGCCACGGTCATGTTCGCCTGATCGTGGTGATCCGGCTCGTTGTGGCCGAGCAGATGCGTGGCGCCGCGGTACTTCCAATCCTGATCGAGTCCCGGCCACCAGCGGTTCTGGCGGATCGGCACGTATTCCCAGTCCAGCGTCGAAGTCCGGTTCAGGTTCCAGTTGTAGGTCCATTGGACGTTCAGATTGTTCTCGATGTTCCCGCAGATGCCTTTCTTGCCGACCCAGCGCCACGGAAAGACGCGGACGAAGCGGATGGCGCGATCGAGTTCCGGAGGCAGCACACCCATTTCGATGTCGCCATCCTGCGCGATGATACACCTGCTCGCGCCCGTGCCGTTCGCATTCTGCGCAAAGGTGGCCATATAGCCGCGCTTCAGGCGGAACGAGCGGATTGCGGCATTCATCGGCCCGAGGAAGGCGCCGCTGTAGCCGGTGTAGCTGGACAACGATTTCGATGAGCCGGTGAAATGCGCTTCATCGAAGACTTCCAGCGGGACGAAATCCGGCGCGTGCGGGATGACCACCGCGCCCGTCCCGTGCTGGACCACCCGCACATTCGAGCCCGCCACCGCCTGAGCTCCCTCCACACGGATCCGACCCAGCAGGGAAGACGCCCCTTGCGAAGGCTTCACCTGGTGCAGGAACAGCCACGCGTCGGGAGAATTCAGATGCACCACGCTGCCGGGCAGCGGGTCTCCCGCACCGCTCAGATGAAGCTCGGCCCTGCCGGTCAACACCACTGAGGTTCCGGTCAGGGTACCGGCTCTGTGGACATCGTCGTGAATCTCCAGCGCCCGCAGCCCCGCTGCATTCATGGCGAGAAGGAGTGCGGCCAAATACCCGGCATGACCGGGAAATCGGAAAAATCGGGGATGCATGGGTTTACCGGGGCTCATACGCGCACCCGTCTTGTGGGCCGGGCGGCGGAAGGTTGGGAGTGGACCTGCCCCAATCCGGCGAACCAGTCAAATATATTCGAGTCGATTCAAGTGGGTTCTCGCGTTTCAGGCCGTTGCCCTCCCGGGGAACTCTATCGTTGTCGCGAAATCTCCCGTTCCTGGAAACTCCGTTGCTGGTTCTTATTTCGTGTGATCAAGGCGGATTTCCCTAAAATATCTTTGAATATATTTGACTCTTTCCTAAAACATCGAATGGTGGGTTCCGCCGCTCCGGCGAGACCCAACCCAAACCCATCTCTGGCTGATCATGATGTGTCCCTCAGGCCATTTCCGGAGGAACGGACGAGGCGGCTCCTCCTCCGAACACGGGAGAACCCCGCAGCGGAGCGGCGAGCCGCCCGGTTTGAGATTTCGAACTGTGGCGTGCGATGGGGAGGGGATCCGTTTGCCGTCGAACGTCATCCGGAACCCGATCACCGGAGCCGGCCGTGCCTTGGCAATTTTGCCAATACCACGTCCATACGCATCCATTCAAAGTGTCGGCTGAACGAAGTTTTTCGGCCGGTTACTACTCAAACAAAGCTGGAACCATGAAGCATCATCCTTTCTGCCTTTTTCTTCCTCCGGTATCGTCCGGGGCAAAACGCCGTGTGGATGCAGCCCGAGGCTTTGCTCTGGTCGCATCGCTGTCCATGATGGTGCTGCTCATCGTGCTGTCCGTCGGCCTGCTCTCCCTGTCGGCCGTATCGCTGAGGACATCGGGCCAGAGCGACGCCATGCAGACGGCCCGCGCCAATGCCCGCTTGGCGCTTGCGCTCGCCATCGGCCAGTTGCAGAAGGCGGCCGGTCCCGACCAGCGCATCACCGCCCCGGGCAATCTCATGAATCCGGCGGTCCACCCTGCGCTCACCGGAGCTTGGGAATCCCGCAAGCTTTCTCCGGATGGCGATCCCGGGCTCGATGCCGCCAAGCGCGCGCCGCGGACCGGAGAGGAAGCCGACGGTGAGTTTCTCGGCTGGCTTGCCTCCCAGGAACTGAAGAATCCCAAATCCGGCCCGGGCTCTGCGCCGGATGGCGGCGCGGACGCCACCGCCATCCTGCTGCGGACCCACGGCGGAAACGGCGCGACCGCCCGCGAACTGCGGATGGAAACCCTGCCCGTGAACGAACACGGCGGCATGGCCTGGGCGACCGTCGACGAAGGCGTGAAAGCCCGCTTCGACCTGCCCGCCGAAGAACCCGCCACCGACGAAGCCCGCCTCGCCCGGCTGCGCGCGCCGGCCCGAACCGCGCCGGAGACGCTGCCGGGGCTCGAAAGCCTGCGGCTCGACCGCGCCGAAGCCGTGAAGATGGTGAGCCACCAGACGGGCAGGTTCGCCGCAACGGACCACGACCGCTACCGCGCCTATTTCGACGACCTCACCCCTTGGTCCCTCAGCCTGCCGGTGAATGTAGCGGACGGCGGCCTGAAGACCGATCTCACCCGCGCCTTCGAAGCTGCGTCTCTGCCCTCCGCCCTCAACGGCCGTCATATCTACTCGAACACGACGAAGCCGCTGACCGCGGCCGATCCGCTGTTCTCGAATCTCGCCGCCTATTACAAGCTCCACGCTTCCACCGACGGAGGAACCAGGCCGCTGACCGTCAGCGTGCCCACCGGTTATCGCCCTTCGATTACGAGTCGCGGGATCACTTCCCCCAATCTCGCGCCGCTCAATGGCAACCTCATCGCCCCGGTCGTCACCCGCGTCTCCGTCGTCTTCTCGCTGATCTCGCGCGAGGCGCATCCGCATTGGGACCAAACCATCCCAAGCACCACCGGCGACTCCCAGAGGACCTACATGGTGTATCTGATCTACACGCCGGTCATC
This sequence comes from Haloferula sp., assembly GCA_037190465.1. Classification (GTDB taxonomy): domain Bacteria; phylum Verrucomicrobiota; class Verrucomicrobiia; order Verrucomicrobiales; family Akkermansiaceae; genus Haloferula. Next base: position 223,843 of record JBBCJF010000010.1, read on the forward strand.
ACCGTCTACAATCCCTACAACACCCCGCTGACCGTCGGCAACCTGAAGGTCACCTTCACCCATCTGCCCCTCGCCTTCCAGTTCTTCCGCAACGGCGTTCCCCAGACGAATTCTCCGGCCTTGCTCAGCCAATTTCACTCTTCCTCGGAGAATCGTACCGATTGGGAAGACCAATTCTCGGTCACGCTGAGCAACACCCCCGGCTCCGCCTCGGGGGCGACTCTTACGCTCAACCCCGGCGAGGCCCGCGTCTTCGGCGTCAACCACCCGCGCGGCACCCGCTGGGGAAGCCTGACGAACTACCTCTGGCAAAACGACCTCGGCAGCAGCAAGACCCTCAACCTCATCGCCGGTCCGGGCTGGAATTATCGCAGTGGCTTCATCGTCGACTGGCTGCGGCCGGCCGGGGCCGGTCGCACCTCCGACAACGGCTCCCTCGGCGTCTTTGGAGCACGCGGCACCGACACCATCGACGTCGCCTGCACACCGGAAATGCCCGGCGGCTCGAACGGGCAGTTCAGCGTCAGCATCTCCGCCCGCGTCGGCAGCCGCGAAACGCAGATCGGCGGCTACCGCTATCGCTACGGCACCAAGCAAAGGCTAGTCGAGGTCATGCAAAGCGGCGCCCACCCCTCGCTGGGACCCATTTCCTACCCCTTCCGCCGCGAAAAGCCATGGCGGCTCACCGAACTATACCAATCCAACGTCGAAAATACCCCCATCGAGGATTGGACCGGGCCGAAGCAGTTCGCGATGTTCACCCTGGTGGACCGCACCGCGCAGGACTCCCTCCACCCCACCAAGCCTGTGCGCCACTCTTCCTTCGTCCACCAGGTCCTCGACATGGATGTGACCAACGCCCATCCCGCCCAGATGCCCATGGAGATGGCCTTCATGCCGATCCGCGGCGACGGCGCGAACGTCGTCGGCTCCATCGACGTGGCGCCCGACGACACCAACCGCACCTTCCACTTCTCCGGCAGCCGCCTGCTCACCGGCGCGCTGAACTTCCCCAGCTACCAGGTACCCCATACTCCGCTCGTCAACATCGGCAGCTTCCGCCACGCCAATCTCGCCAGCAGCGGCCACCTGCCGCTGACCACCTATACCGTCGGCGAATCCTTCGCCCAGCCGCTGCTGCCCGCCGACAAGGCCCGCAATCCCAGCGCCGCATTCGGCTACGAACTGACCGACCACGCCTGGCTGGCCAACCATACCCTGTGGGACGCCTGCTACCTCTCCACCCTGCGCGACAGCGGCGAGGCGTCCCGCTTCTTCTCCGGCAACGGCGACCTGCCGCTCAACCCGCGCTTCACACCCCTGTCGCCGTCCGGCACCACCCCGGAAGAAGCCGCGGCGCTGGCCTTCGACAGCGATGCCTGGGCTTCCAATGCCGCACGCCAGGCGATCAAGGGCGGCTTCAACGTGAACTCCACCTCCGTCGCCGCCTGGAAAGCGCTGCTCGCCTCGCACGGTGCCGCGGAAATCCCCGTGCTCGATCCCGTCAGGCTCCAGCAGCGTCTTGAAGAGGGCAAATCCGCCCCGCTGCCCCGTATGCTGCGCGGCGCCGCCGGCTCCATCGACCACGCCTCGGTGGTGGACAACCAGACCCGCTGGACCGGCTTCCGCGATCTCTCCGAAAGCGATCTCGACGAACTCGCCACGGAAATCGTCGCGCAGGTCCGCGAGCGCGGCCCCTTCCTCTCCATGTCGGAGTTCGTCAACCGGCGGCTGACTGCCCCCACCGACGAGACTTCCACCGGCGGCGCGCTGGAACTGGCTATCCGGAAATCCGGCATCAACCAGCGCGACACCGGCGGCATCCGCCGCAGCGTCACGGAAACCGAAGCCGGCAACTTCGGCTACGCCAACCTCCGCGCCGCCATCGGCGATACCGAGGAAGGCTCCAATGCCTTCCTCAGTCAGGGCGATTTGCTCGAATCCCTCGGCGCAACCCTCACCGTGCGCTCCGACACCTTCCTCATCCGCGCTTATGGCGACGCCAGGGACCCTGCGGGCCGCATCGTCGCCACCGCCCGCTGCGAAGCCGTCGTCCAGCGCATCCCCGAATTCGTCCACCCCGATGACGCTCCGGACAAAGTCCAGATCGGCTTCGATGAACCCGGCCGCCGGCCCGAGGCGCTCCACGAGATCAACCAACGTTTCGGCCGCCGCTTCGAAGTCGTCAGCTTCCGCTGGCTGGCGGCGGAAGAGGGTTGATGGCCGACGGTCGATGGTGGAGAGTCGATAGCAGAAGCAGGAGCCGCTCCCACGGGGTTCTTCACACTCTTCAATTTTCAATTCTCACTTTTCATTTCCGTCGCTCATGCACCGCATCCTCGCCATCCTGGTCCTGCTTGCCGCCGCCGTCACGGCGTCCCACGCCCAGGAAAGCCGCAAAATCAAGCTCCGCACCCTCTGCTTCGAACATGCCGGCGACCTGAAAAAAGTCCTGCTCGCCGGGCCGGACGGCAAGGAGCCCACGGTCGAAGTCGACCTCTTCACCTCCACCTTTTCCGACGAGATCGAGGCCAGCCTGGCCGGTTCCGAACTCCGCTTCGTCGTCCGCGACAAGGACGACAAGGGCAGGGAAATCCTCAAACCCGTCGCCTCCGGCAAAGCCGCTCCCGGCGAACGCCAGCTCGCGCTCTTTCTCCCCGGCGCGCCCGGCGGTCTTCCCTACAGTCTGCTCGTCATCGACGACTCCGAGGCAAAATTCCCGATGGGCTCCACCCTCGCCTACAACCTCGCCCCCGCTCTCGTCCGCTTCGTCATCGGCGAAAACACGAAGGATCTCAAACCCGGCGGCAGCGACCTGATTCCCCAGGCGAAGAAGGTCAACGCCATGAACCAGACCGGCGTGATCATCTCCTTCACCAACGCCGGCGGCACGCTCGTCCCCGTCAACAGCACCCGCTGGCTCTCCACCGACCAGCAGCGCACCATTGCCATCGCCTTTATCCACCCGCGCACCAGGCAACCCACGGTCAACGCCTACCAGGACACTCCTCCCTGGAGACTGCCAAAGCTCGGGTCGTAAGTGTGTCCTGTGGCCCGGTCATGGTGCGGGATCTGCCGAAACCCGCCACTGCATCCCATGATGCCGGCCGCGGAGATTTTCCGGGTTTTCAGAGTCGTCCGATCAAGGTCCGCAGCGCACTCGCGGCCTTTGCCGTTTCCAGCCGGCTTTCGAGCGGGAGATGCACGAAAAGCGAGGGAGCCCCGATCCGGCTGAGCGCGGCGTGGTAGATCCGGTTGCAGAGGTAGCGGCCCGGGTCGGTCGAGAGTTCGGCGTCGTGCCCGGCGTCGAGAAGCGACCGCAGCAGTCGCTCGGCGGGCACGACAGTGTCGAGAAAAGAGGGGCCGCCCTTATCGATGGCCAGCCCGCGCGGCTGGCGGCCGGAGATGTCGGGAATGGTGAAGTCCAGCTCGTTCCACGCGCGGGTTTCCAGGCGGATGCGCTCCGCATTTCCGGCCTCGCCAAGCAGCAGGACCGCCCGCGGGGACAGCCGGCGCACGGCATCGAGCAGGCGCCGCGGCGCTTCGACGAGGTCCACCGGCAGCGTGCGGACGCGCAGCGCGGGATCCGCCCGGCGCAACGCCGCAAGCGCCATCGAAGACGCATTGACCGTCCGCCCGCCGAAGGGGCCGAAGGAGGTGACGAGCAGGGGTGGAGGATTCACCGCGATCATCCTCCCCGCCGGCGCCCCGGCCGGCAAGCCGCGCTTCGATTACGGCTTCGGGAGGCCTGCTTGCCGCCGCCGCAAGCAGGGGAAGTTTTTTCGTGTTGTCAGCCTCCCCTGTTTGATAGGGTTCCACTCGTGATCTCCCTCCCGCAGGTTCCCGCTGGTCAGCGCGACCGCTTCCCGACCACCCGGTGGAGTCTGATCGGGGACGTGAGGAGCGGCAATCCGGAGGCGCTCGCGGAGCTTTGCCGGATGTATTGGTATCCGCTTTATTGCTACGCCCGCCGAAGCTGCGGGAACCGCGACGACGCCCTCGATCTGACGCAGGGTTTTTTCGAGATGCTGACGGCCAGGGAGTCGCTGAATCTGGCCAGCGAGGAACGGGGCAGGCTGCGGACCTTTCTCCTCGCCTCGATGAAAAATTTCGCCGTCGGGCAGTACCGGCGCGGGCAGGCGGAAAAGCGGGGCGGCAATGCTCCGGTGATCGCTCTGGACGGGCTGGAGGCCGAGGAGCGCTACGCCCTGGAGCCGTGCGATCATCTGTCGCCGGATCGCGCGTTCGACCGGGCCTGGGCGAAACAGATGCTCGAGTCGGCGTTGGCGGAGCTTGGCAACGCCTATCGGTCCGCCGGGAAAGGGGAGGTTTTCGAGGCGCTGCGCGATCACTTGCTGGACGGAGGGACCGAGAGTTACTCCGCCGCGGCGCAGGCCATGAACGCCTCGCCCGCCGCCGTCCGCTATGCGGCGTTCAAGCTGCGCGAACGCTTCCGCGATCTGCTGAGGGAGGCGATCATGGAAACGGCCGCAAACGCGGACGAAGCCAGGGAAGAGGAAGCCTATCTCCGGAGGATTCTGTCCGAGTGATGCCATGGCCACGGAGACGGGGAACGAAGCCGGACGGATTTTCCGCGAGGCGCTGCTCTATGACGAATGCGAACGGGCGGCATTCGCGGAACGGGCGGCGGGCGGAGACGATGCGCTCCTGGCGGATGTCCTGATGTTGCTGGAGGGATACGCCGAGGCGGGCGGCGACGGGGCGGCGGCGACCATCGGCCGGGCCGCGAATGCCCGCATGCAGTGGGCGGCTGTGACCGACGATGAGCCGGGGACGATGATCGACCGTTTCCGCCTGCTCCGCCGGATCGGGGAGGGCGGCATGGGCTCCGTCTGGGAGGCGGAGCAGAGCGAACCGATCCGGCGGCGCGTGGCGCTGAAGGTCATCAAACTCGGCATGGACACACGCGAACTGGTCCGGCGTTTCGAGCGCGAGCGGAGCACGCTGGCGCTGATGACCCACCCCTGCATCGCCCGGGTTTTCGAGGCGGGCGCGACGCCGCGGGGGCGGCCGTATTTCGTCATGGAGCTGGTGGAGGGTGAAGCGATCACCACCCATTGCCGCGAAAGACGGTTCGGCGTGCGGGAGCGTCTGGACCTGTTTCTCGACGTTTGCGATGCGGTCGAGCACGCGCACCAGAAGGGCGTGATCCACCGCGATCTCAAGCCGTCGAATATCCTCGTCGCCGGCGATACGGTGAAGGTCATCGATTTCGGCGTGGCCAAGATGACCCGGCCGGATGCCGACGATATGCTTGTCACCCGTTGCGGATGGGCTCTGGGGACGCCCGTTTACATGAGCCCGGAGCAGGCGGAATCCGGCGGCGCCGACGTGGACACGCGGACGGACGTTTATTCGCTCGGCGTGATTTTGTATGAACTGCTGTGCGGCAAACTGCCCTTCGGGGAAAAGACGGCGTCCCGTTCCGCCGGATCGCCGCGCCGCCTCCACGACAGGGAAGCCCTGCGGCCGAGCACGCGGGTGGAAGCGGAGGAAGATGCCTCCCCCCCGATCCGCCGGAGAGAATTGCGGGGAGATCTCGACTGGATCGTGCTCAAGGCGATGAGCCGCGAGCGCGTCCGCCGCTATTCCGGGGCGGCGGCGCTGGCGAAGGACTTGCGGCGGCATCTGGCCGGGGATGCGGTCGATGCGGTGCCGCCGACTCCCGGCTACCGGATGGGGAAATTCATCCGCCGCCACCAGGCGGGAGTCGCCGCCGCCGCCGCCGTGGCGACGGCCATGATTCTCGCGCTGGTCGTTAGCATGAGACAAACCCGCCTGGCTAGGGAGGCTCTGGCGGGCGAAGCGAGGGCTTTGCGGGAAGCGACGTTCACCGTCGCCGACATGTATGTCCGCACCGGCCTGAAAGCGGCGGAGGATGGAGACCCGACGCGGGCCGCGCTCTGGTTCGCCAATGCCGCCGTCATCGGCGCGGACGATCCCGCCCGCGCGGCGTCGAACGGACTGCGCGCCGCCACCTGGCGGGAGGAGGCGATGACCGCCGTGCGTGCTTTCGACAGCGGCTACCAGTACATGCGCGAACTGGTCTGGAATCCCGCGCTGCCGGCCTTGATCGTCATCGCCGAGAACATCGACTTCGCGCAGGTCTGGGATCTGGAGGCCGAAAGCCGGTGGCGGCCCGATATTCCCTTTCTGAGCGCGGCATGGTCGCCGGACGGCGGGCTCCTCGCGGTGTGGCTGCGGGAGGAAGGCGAAGACCGCGTTTCCGTGCTGGAATATCCGTCGGGAACGGAGCGGGCCCGGCTCGCAGGTCATGCGGCGGGCAATCTGCGCTGGAGCCCGGACGGCCGGTGGATCGCGGCGGGCGGCGTCCTGTGGGATTGGCGGACCGGTTCGTCGAAAAACTTTTCCCACATTCCATGGCGGGTTCGTTTCAGCGACGATGGCGAACTCGCGCTTCTGCACTGGGGCGGTTTCATCGCGGTCTGCCGCACGGAGGAACCGGAAACCCCGCTCCATCCGCCGGTGGCTTTAGTGCCGGGCGGTTCACCGGACTTTCTGGATGGCGGGAGAGGCTTCGTCACCGGCCGCGCGGAGGGCGGGCTGGCGATTTACGATTCGCACAGCGGAGAACTCCTGGAAGAACATCCTGCCGCTCAGGGCAGCGGCCTGCCGCTCGCGGTGAGCGGGGACGGCAGGTTCATCGCCCGCCACAGCATTCCCCTGCTGGACCGCGGGGGAGGCGGCGAGAGGACCTTTCCCGATCACGGCGGGCTCTACACGGTCGCCCGCTTCAGCCCGGACGGGTCCGTTCTCGCCACCGGCGGCTACGATACCCGGCTGAAGTTATGGCGCGTGAGCGACGGGGCGTTGCTGGGTGAAGCCGGCCACCATCACAATGCCGTGATCAATCTCGATTTCTCGCCCGACGGCTCGCTCATCGCCTCTGGCCAGAACGGGATGGTCCGCGTCTGGCGCGCGACGGTTCCCGGGAAATCGCGGAGCATCCCGATCGGGGCGGCGACGCTGGCGGCATTCTCGCCGGACGGTAGATTTCTCGCGGCTTCCGGCTTTACCCACGCATCCGCGCGGGTCGATTCGACCCGTCTCTTCGAGATCGCCACCGGGAAACCGGCAGGACCGGAGATGATTCCCGGCGGCCTCCTCATGGATGCCGCATTCGGCCCGGGAGGGGAATGGCTGGCGCTTGCCGTCAGCACCAGTGCGGATCGGAGCGACAAGGCGTTCGAAGCCGGCGGCGGGACGGGAAATCTCCAGATCTGGAATCCCCTAACCGGCGAGCGCCTCGGCGATCCGGTGCCGCTGCCATCCGAACCGCGTGGGCTCGCCATCCATCCCACAGGCCGATGGGCCGGCGTCGGCTGCGCCGGCGGGGAGGGGGTGGAAATCGACCTCGCCACGCGCACGCCGCGCGTCCTTTTCGACCACGGCCGCGTCGTCAATGCCGGCGCCATCCTGAACAACGGCCGCGCCGCCTACAGCCCGGACGGGAAGGTTTTCGCCACCTGGGGCTTTTTTCAGTTCAACCAACTCTGGGATCGCGCAGAGGAGCGCCCGATCGTCGAGTCCTTCTTCCACGACAGCAACGCCTTCGATCTCTCCTTCGCCGGAAATGTCGCCGCGCGGCCGGTCGTCGCCAACCGGATGCGCATCGAGTTCATCGACCTCCGCAGCGGCGGCGAAGCCGCGCCGTCCATTCCCTACACCAACTGGCCGCTTCTCACCCGCTTCAGCGGGGATGGGCGGCTCCTGCTCTCCGCGGGCGGCGGCCGGACGGCGCAGGTCTGGGACTGGCGGCGGAGCGAACTCGTCTGCCCGATGATGTCCCACGATGAATCCATCATGGCGGGGGTTTTCCTTCCCGGCGCCTCACGGGTCGCCACCGGCTCGTACGACGGGATGGTGAAGTTCTGGGACTACCGCACCGGCCTCCCGATCCGTCCGCCGCTCCGCCGCCCCGGCAGCGTGCTCACCCTCGACCTGACGCCGGACCGAAGCACCCTGGCCGTTTGCGGTTATCTGGACGGAAACATCGAACTCTTCGATCTCGCCGGGCTTTTTCCCGTCCCGGATCTCGATCCCGAAGACCGGCTGCTTCTCAGCGAAATCGACGCTCACGCGGAAGTCCATCCCGGCGGCGGCCTCGTTCACCTGACCCCGGAAGCGTGGATGAAAAAATGGCGGGAGTTCCGGAAAAGACATCCCGGCCACGCGGCGGAACTCCTGCGGCCTGGAGGAGATTGAAGTTCCCTGGAGTGCGGCGGCAATCGCCGCACCAAGGCTTTTCGGAATATCCGCAAAAAACTTTCCCGGGCTCCCAACGCCTCGCCGGAAAATGCGTAGGAACCGTTTAGGCCCCTCTGTCGATTCCACCGGTTTCCACTCCTCCAAAGTTTGCCTTCTCCCTCTTTCCCGCCCGCCCGAAGCCGTTTGGAGCCCCGCTCCCAAGCGGCCCGAAAAGCAAACATCCAGCAGTAAAAACACGATACCATGAAGCGATCATTCCATCTGGCCAGCCTGCCGGTCATTGCGGCGCTCGTCATGACCACTTCCGTTGCCGTGGCGCAGACGACCACGTTCACCTACCAGGGACAGTTGACCGACGGAGGAGAGCCGGCCAACGGCGACTACGACCTTCAATTCAGTCTCACCGACGCCGCCACCGGAGGCTCCGTGATCGGCACGTTGACGAGAGATCCGGTGGCCGTCTCCGACGGAGTCTTCACGGTCCAGCTCGACTACGGCGCGCCGGCGTTCATCGGCTTCAACCGCTGGCTCGAAATCGCGGTCCGTCCCTCGGGCAGCTCCGATCCCTACGAGATCCTGTCGCCGCGGCAACCCGTCACCTCCACGCCCTACGCGATCCATGCGGGCAGCGTCAACGCCTCCTCGCTGATCGGGCAGATTACCGACGCCAATCTTTCCACCACCCTGACCGCTCCCCGCAGTTTCACGAGCCCGGGCAACACCTTCTTCGGCAACGGCGCCAATCTCACGCAGCTCAACGCCGGCTCGGTGGCCGCCGGGACGCTCGCCGACGCCCGCCTCTCGCCGAACGTGGCGCTGAGAAGCGGCGGCAACGCCTTCACCGGCAACCAACACGTCGAAAGCGGCAATATCGCCGTTGGCGGCGGTGGCAATGTCGGCATCGGAACCCTGACTCCCAGCCGCCGTTTGCATGTGGTTGGCGGAGCCGGCGATTCCAGCATCATCGAGGCGCGGTCCTCACCCAGCAGTAACTTCGGTCCGCAGCTCCGGCTTAACAATCCGAACGGGGAAGAATGGATATTCGTTTCCAACGGAAGCATCAACGGGCCTCTTGGAACTCTCGGGATCGTTCAGTCAGGCGGCGGCACACGGCTGGCGATCAACCCGGACGGGAATGTCGGCATCGGCACGCACAATCCCGGACAGCATCTTCAGATCGGCGACTTCGACACCGTCGCCGATCGCTTCATGCGCGTCGCCACGGCCGGAGGGAACAGCCACCGCTCGGGCATCGAGCTGCTGCACTTCAACGACGGAAATGGCTACCAGATCTACAGCGACGAGCGTGGCAGCGCACTCGGCCTCCATATCCGGGACCTGGAGAGTGGAGAAGGCGCCACGCGGTTGTTCGTCGAGAAATCCTCCGGCGACATCGGCATCGGCACCACCAGTCCGCGCCGCCAGCTCAGCCTCAGCGGTCCCGTTCCGGAGATCCAGTTCAATGACACCGACTCTGCGACCCCCGGCTGGCACATCGGCCAGGCGGCCAATGATTTCACTATTGTGGAGACGGACGTGGCGACCCGCCTCCAGATCAGTCCCGGCGGAAATACCGCTATCACGGGCAATACCACCATCACGGGCAACACCGTCATCACGGGCAACAGCAAACTTGGAATCAACCAAAGTGTCTCCAACGGCACGCTTTGGGTTACGGCATCGACCGCCGGAAACGGTGGTGACGTTCCGTTCGCGGTGTCCCGGGCCGATGGGACCCTGTTGGTCAGGACCAGCGATTTCGGTGGGAATCATTTTTTCGAAGTCGGAACGGGCAACGCCTCCAAACCGGGCGGCGGATCGTGGGCGGTGTCTTCGGATCGCCGGCTCAAGAAAGACATCGCCGACCTGAATGGCGCGCTCGACAAGATGCTGCAACTGCGCAGCGTCACCTATCGCTACAAGGACCCTTCCGCGATCGGACAGGTTGACCGGGTCCACACCGGCTTCATCGCCCAGGAAGCGGAAGAGGTGTTTCCCGAGTGGGTGAGCGAGGACGGCCGCGGCAACAAGATTCTCTCCATCACCGGCTTCGAAGCGCTGACCGCCCGGGCTTTCCGCGACCTGCGCGAGGAAAAGGACGGGCAGATCGAGGCGCTCAAGGCCGAGAACGAAGCGCTGTCGGCCCGCCTGGCCGCGCTCGAGGGCAAGCTCGACGAGGTTGTCAGCCTTGTGAACTCCAGGGAATCCGTGACCGAGGCAAAGTAATCCCCCTGCGGTCCGGGCATCCTGTCTTCCGGGACAGGTTCGCCCGGGTCTCCACACCCATGAAAGCAATCCAAACTCTTGCCTTTGGCGCCGTGGCCCTGCTGCTCGTGCAGAGCGGTTCCGGTCAATATGCGATCGGGAAAAAGGCGGTCGCCAGCGGTGGCGGTTCCAGCACCGGAGGCGCCTACACCGTCACCGGAACCATCGGCCAGTTCGAAGCCTCACCGGTCTCGGGCGGAATCTCCTTTGCGGTCGGCGGCGGCTTCTGGTACGGGGGCATCCCGACTCCCGGAGCCCCGGGTCTGACCATCCGGAGGCTCCCGGACAGCGGAACGGTCCGGGTTTCGTGGCAGGACCCGGGATCGATCTACGTGCTGGAGGAAAGTTTCGGTCCGAACGCCCTGCAACCCGGCTCCTGGACGCCGGTTCCGGGGCCCTATCCGGTGGAAGGAGGCGTCTTCGTTCACGACATCGCCAACCCGACCGGCTCCCGTTTCTTTCGTCTCGTGGAAGTTTCTTCCCGCTGACATGCAACGCCCAAGCTCACCTGCGGGTAGCCGTTGGGTACGGCGCTTTGTTCGGCTATTTTATGTTTCTTTCCTTCGATAAACAATCAGATCGAGTTCGGCATCCCGAAGATCGCCATCGAAGATAATAATATCTTCTTTCCAAGACAATCGGCCGTCATCAAGCGCAGCGAGAATCTCTGTCGCGGCGCACGAGACATCCTCTTTATCTTCATCGGTCGCACCACTGGCCAAGATCGCCTTAAACCAGATTTCCCGATCCGCATGGTGGAGAGACAGGCTTCGCAGTGAGAGTGGCGTTTCGCCAAGAAGCGCTATCTGCGCAGCGGCGCGCACCCGGAGTTCGCGTTCTTTATCGGGCGTCATCTTTTGCCGAACAAAAGAACAGACTCTCAGACATTCGCCAGCCTTCCGGTGCTGTCGCCGAAGCGTTCCAGCGCCGGGACGCCCATGGTGTCGAGCATGTTGAGGTAGAGGTTGCACATCGGCGTCGCCTTGGTCGCGAGGTGGCGGCCGGGGTTCAGGACGCCGCCGCCGTTGCCGGCGAGGACGATGGGGAGGTCGGTGTGGGTGTGGCGGTTGCCGTCGGCGTTGCCGCAGCCGTAGACGATCATCGAATTGTGCAGGATGGATTGGCCGTCGGCGTCCTGTTTGGATTCCAGCATGGTGAGGAACTCCGCGAGGCGTTCGGCGTAGAAAAGATCGATGAGGGTGACCTTCTGGATCATGTCCGCGTTGTTGCGGTGGTGGGTGAGGGCGTGGTGGCCTTCGGAGATTTCGATTTCGGGGAAGGAACGGTTGCTGCCGTCGCGGGCGAGCAGCAGGGTGGAGATCCGGGTGGCGTCGGTTTCGAAGGCGAGCGCCATCATCTGGAACATCAGCCGGATGTAGTCGTCGTAGGCCTGCGGGATGCCGTCGGGCGTGGCCATGCCGGGGTCGGGGATGTCGGTGAAGCTTTCCGCGGTGACGATGCGCTGCTCGATCTCGCGGACGCCCGTGAGGTATTCGTCCATCTTGGCCTTGTCGCGGTGGGTGAGCTGGCCTTGAAGCGATTTCGCGTCGTCGAGCACGAAGTCGAGGATGGAGCGCTGCTGGGCGCGGCGGCGGGCGAGGCTTTCGCCGCGTTCGCCGGGGTCGCCGGAGCCGAAGAGGCGTTCGAAGACGAGGCGGGGATTAGACTCGGGGGCGAGCGGCGAGGTCGGGGTGCGCCAGGCGAGGTTGGATTCGTAGGCGCAGGAGTAGCCGGAGTCGCAGCCGCCGGATTTGCGGTGCGGGTCGCAGGAAAGTTCGAGCGAGGCGAAGCGGGTGGCGCGGCCGATGTGCTCGGCGGCGATCTGGTCGATGGAGATGCCGGCCTGGATGTCGCTGCCGGCGGTTTTTTTGACGCGCACGCCGGTGAGGAAGGTGCCGTTGGCGCGGGCGTGGTCGCCGGCGCCGTCGTTGCCGGGGTCGGCGTTGAGGTGTTCGAGGCCGGAGATGACCTGCACGCGGTGCTTGAGCGCTTCGAGCGGCGCGAGGGTGTTTTCCAGTTTGAAGTCCCTGCCTTTGCCGGAGGCGGTCCAATGGCCGGGGATGGCGCCGTTCGGGAAGTAGAGGAAGGCCATGCGCAAGGGTGCGCCGCTGGCGGTGGTGGCGAAAGCGGCGGGGCCTGCCGCTGTTGCCGCGGCGGCGCGGGGCAGGAAGGCTTCGAGCGAGGGCAGGGCGAGGCAGGCGCCCATGCCGCGGAGGAATCGGCGGCGGTTGGTGGCGTATGGGTTCATGGCGCGGGTCGTTGGCGTTTCTGGAAGGGGGCGGATTCGATGATGCCGGTGATGAGAGTGGAGAATTTTCCGCCGGATGCTTCGAGTTGTTCGACGATAGCATCGACGGTGATGGTGTCGCTCGGCTGCGGGCCGCGGCCGAGGGCATAGGTCAGGAGCTTTTCGGTAATGCAGCGATAGTAGTCGATGCGGCGGTCATTGACCAGCAGACGTTTCAGTTCGCGGACATCGGCGAATTTCTCGCCGGTGATGAGTTGACCGGCGGGCGAGGGGAGCGGCTGGCCGCGATCCACGTCGCGCCAGGTCCCGAGGGCGTTGAAGTTTTCCAGGGCGAGGCCGAGGGGATCCATGCGGTTGTGGCAGGAGGAGCAGAGGGGTTTTTCGCGGTGGAGGGCGAGGGCTTCGTGCAGGGGAAGTTCCTCGCCGTCGGCGCCTTTTTCGGATTCTTCGAGGGAGGGGATGTCGGGCGGTGCGGGCGGAGGCGGGGTGCCGAGGATGTTGTCGAGGATGAAGAGGCCGCGCTTGACCGGCGAGGTGCGGGTGGGATTGGAGGTGACGGCAAGTACGGTGCCCATGGTAATGACGCCGCCGCGCGGGCTGTCGGGTGGGAGCTTGACCAACCGCATGTCGCCGCCGCGCACGTCCGGCACGCCGTAGTGATTGGCGAGTTCCTCGTTGAGGAAGGTGGAGTCGTTGTCGATGAGTTCGAGCACGCTGCGGTCTTCGCGGAGGAGGTGGCGGAAGAGCATTTCGGCCTCGCGGCGCATGGCGTGGCGCAGGGAGCCGCTGAATTCGACGCGGCGCTGGCCGCGGAAGCGGGCGCGCAGGGCGGACATTTCCTCGCGCAGGGCAGCGACGCGCTCGGGGTCGCCGGCTTTTTCGGCTTCGTCGATCTGGCGGTTGAGGCGGCGAAAGTTTTCGAAACGCTCGCGGTTTTCCCGTTCGGTGCCATTGTCGCGGGCAATCACGGCGCGGGCGTCGATGCTGATGCCCTCGACATCGCGGGTCTGGAGCCACTGGCCGGCGAAATTGCGGACGAATTCGTCGGAGCGGCCGTCCTTGAGCATGCGCCCGATCTGGGCGGAGAGGTTTTTGCGGAGCTCACCGCGCTCGGCCAGGCTGAAGAGTTCCTCGTCGGGCATGGTGGACCAGAGGAAGTAGGAGAGGCGGGTGGCGAGGGAGTATTCGTCGAGCAGCGGGTGGGTCTGTGGGTCGTCTTCGGGCAGGGTGTGTTCGAGGCGGAAGAGGAAGCGCGGCGAGGCGAGGATGGCGGCGATGGCCCGGCCGATGCCGCGCTCGAAGCTGGCGCCGGATTCCCTGGCGAGGGCGGCGAGTTTTTCCACGGTGGCGTCATCGACCGGGCGGCGGAAGGCGCGGGTGGCGAAGCGGCGGATGATCTCGGCGGCGTAGGCGTCATGCTCCGCGGGGTCGTCGGGCACGGCGTCGCGGGTGAAGAATTTTTCGTAGCGCGGTGGGTGGACGGCGAATTCGGGTTCGAGCGGGCCTTCGAGGGTGATGCCGTTCAGGTCGAGGTTGACGAAGGGCGGGCCGTCGCCGAGGTCGGGCGGCTGCTGGTCCTTGCCGACGAGGGGTTCGAGGGTGAGGCGCAGGGGGTGGGAGCCGGGCTGCCATTTGACTTCGACGTTGGAGGCGAGGCGCCTGCCGTTGGCCCAGATGAGTTCTTCTTCGAGCCGCGTTTCGCCGTCGACGGACCAGACGGCCTTGGCGCGGCCGGGATCGTAGGAAAAGGAACCGTGAACCGTTGCATTCAGCACGACGCGGTAGGTGCCGGGATGCTCGATTTCGACGCGGGCGGTGAGGTCGGCGGGGTTGTAGAGGGAGAGGTGGTAGCGGTGGGCATTCTCGTGTCCCGCGCCTTCCCCGCGGAAAATGCCGGCGGGGAGGTCTTTTGCCGGCGTGATCCGGTTTTCGAGCGGCATGCCTTTTTCGACGATGGTCTCGGCGGCCTGCATGTATTTCTCGAGCAGCATCGGCGAGGTGCTGAGGACGTCGCCGATGTTGTCGAAGCCGTAGCCGGTGTCGTCGGCGGGGAATTCCTCGTCGGTGCGGAAATCGTACCCGGTGAGGTCGCGGACGGTGTTGCGGTATTCGATGCGGTTGAGGCGGCGCAGGGTGACGCGGCCGGGGTCGGGATTGGCTGGGTCGAGTTTCAGGGGGCCGCGCTTGATCCATTCGACGAGGGTGTTCATTTCCTCCTCGGAGGGGCGCTTGCGCCGCGGCGGGGGCATGAGGCCGGCGCGGACGTTGCGCAGGGCGTGGTCCCAGAGGGTGGTCTGGGCCATCAATTCCTCGATCGAGCCAAAGGTATCGAAGCTGACCTTGCCCCGCTCCTCGCCCTCGCCGTGGCAACTGAAGCAGTGGTCTTCGAGGATGGGCAGGATCTTGTCTTCGAAGATCGCGGCGTGATCCTCCGCAAGCGCCGCGTGGCAGATGGCGGCGGCGAGCGCCGGGCGGAAAAGCGACTGGAAGCGCGGGACGGGCATGGCGAGGTACGGAAAATGCCGGGCAGAAAACGGCGCGGATCGAACGCGTTTTGCAGACGATACTCCATTTTGGATGTCATCAACCGGCGATCCATTCCCCGAAAGGGTGGCATGCCCCGATTTTTCCGCGCCCCGCCTCCCGGTCAGTCATTGGAAAGCGGGGGCTCCACGAGGCGGAGAACGAACCCGCCGCGCGCCGGGAGCGTGTGCCGCCATGTGGCGGATGGCTCGGAGGGCGTGGCCGCCAGTTCCATCCGCATGTCGCCGCTTTCGTGGACGAGGGTGCCCAGTGCGGATTTTCCGAAGGGGGAGAGATCCAGGGTGACGGGGATTTCCGCGGAGGTGCCGTTCAGGCCGGCGATGAACCAGTCGCTTCCACTCCGCCGGGCGAGGACGACGACGCGGCCCGGCTCGCCGATCAGGCAGCGGGTTTCGTCCCAGCGCGCGGGGGCGTCGCGGAGGATGGCCCGGGCTTCGGCAGGGAAGGCGGTATATGTCTCGGGGTCGTCCGCGTAGTGGACGATGCCCGAGGTGAAGACGATGGAGGCGGCCAGTTCGTGGGCGGCGGTGGTGAGCCGCCGGTAGCGTTTTTCCGCGAGGCCGAGCGGCGTGTAGTCCATCGGCCCGGCGACGTTGCGGGTGAAGGGCAGGATGGTGTTCAGTTCCGCGGCTTTTTCCGGGAAGCGCTGATCGAACATGTAGGACTCCGCCCCGAGCACGGCTTCGACGGTCATGAGATTCGGCCAGGTGCGGTGCCAGCCGCGGGGCAGGGTGCAGCCGTGGAAATTCACCATAATCCTGCGTTTCGCCGCCTCGCGCAGGGTTTCGGTCATGGCCGTCATGGTTTCCTGGCGGTCGGAGCACCAGAAGTCGATCTTGACCCCGGCGGCGCCCATGCGGGCGAATCCGTCGAGTTTCCGGGATCTACGATGTGTATCGTAGAAATCATTGGCATGGGACCAGAAATGAAGTGCTGTTTTTTTCCGTGTGCCGAGGTCGGCGAGTTCCCGCGTGTCGGCTTTCCACCAGCCGGCGTCGAGGAGGGAGTGCTCCCAACCCCGTTCCGCGGCGGCGTCGATGAAGCGGGCGAAGAGGGCGGTGTCGGCGGGGCCGTCGGGATAGGCCCACCACGCCCACGAGGCGCGGCCGGGTGCGATCCACGTGGTGTCGGCGATTTCCGATGGCGGGGCGAGGTCGGTGACGAGGGTCGAGAGGAGGATATCCCCGGCCGTGTCGCCGAGGACGATCACCCGCCACGGCATGGTCCAGGGGAGGGTGTGACGGGGTTTGACGTTTTCCGGGTGTTTCACGCCGCGCGTGCTCTCGTCGGGAAAGGGGAAGGCGATGCGGTAGAGCCCTCCGGTGGAGTCCGCGGCGAGATGGCAGCCGCAGTAGTTTGCATCGGTACCGGACTCGGTGAGCAGCATCCACGCATCCGGGGTCTGAAAAAGCGCGGGAAAATACCAGCCGCGGGTCGGCCCGCCGCGCGAGGGCGGCGGCGGGTCGCCGGGCTTCACGGCGAAGTAGTAGTCCTCGTAGGCCGGGCTGGAGTCGGAGGAGCTGTTGTAGGGCGAGATCCACCCCTTCGCCTCGGGCGGGAGGCGGAAGCCGCTGAGTTCCTCGTCGATCGTGCGCTCCGCGCCGTGTTCGGAGAAACGGTAGCGGAAGGCGACGCCTTCGTTCCCGGCATTGAGATCGAGGGTGATGCGTTCGCCGGAGCCGTTGCGGAAGACAAGACTGCGGCGGTGGTGAGGTTGATCGACGCGGGGGCGGATGCCGGCGAAGAGTTCGTAGCGTTCCTGTCGGATTTCCATCTCGCCGGCTGATTCGAGCTTCAGGCCGCGGCTGAAATCCGGATCGCCGCGGAGGCCGAGCGGAGAGTCGCCGATCACCTGCCGGTCCTTGCGGAAAACCCGGTAGGCCGGAGCGCCGTTTTCGTCGAGGTGGACCGCGATGCGGTTCGTGCCGTCCGGCGAAACCAGCGATGCCACTTCCGCCGCGGGCGAGGTGCAGGTTGCCGCCAGGAGGAGCAGCGTCCGGATTCTTGGAAAAAGCATGACTCAGAGACGCAGCTTGGCCCGCTCCGCTTTCGGCAATGACGCGACGACGAGGCCGTAGGAGTGGTCGATCAGTTCATGGATCAGCGAAGAGGGCAGGGAGCCGTCGAGGATCAGCGTGTTCCAGTGCCGCTTGTTCATGTGGTAACCGGGGATGATCGCCTCATATTCGTCGCGCAGAGCCGTCGCTCTTTCCGGATCGCATTTGAGGTTCATGCGAGGGGGGAAATCGTCGGGCGAAGTCAGGGCGAACATTTTGCCGCCGACTTTGTAAACGAGGACATCGGGGCCGAAAGGGGTGGTTTCCTCCGCGCCGGGTTTGGAGAGGATGTGTTCGATGGTGTCGGGGAGGTCCATGGCGGGGATGAAGGGTGTGTGTTTCGGAAGCTCCGGCCAAGGCGCGAGGGCGGCAGGAGGAGTCAAACGAGCGTGCCTTCGGTGACGCCGAGCTTTTCGAGAGCACGGACGTTTTCCAGCAGAGTGGTGGCGTCGGTTTTTCCGGAGAGGAAATCGCGGTAGGCGGAAATGGTTCGCAGGGCGCCGAGGTCGTCCTCGTCGAGGAGTTCGATGCGGAATTTGGAGAGGCCGGTGGTACGGAGTTCGCCGTAGAAGCGCGCGCCGGTCTGGGCGCGGCCGTTGAAGAGGGTGTTGCGGCAGCCGACGTCGGCCATCAGGCGGTGCATCTGGCCGACGCGGTCGCGCAGATGGACGATGCGGCTTTCGCAGGGGCGGCCGCAGTCCTTGTACGTGGTGCCGCTGCTGAGGAAGGTGCAGAAGACGCAGTGCTCCATGTGAAACATGGGCATGTGCTGGTGGAGGGTAAGTTCGAACCATTCCGGCGGCGCGGCATGCAGGAGGTCGAGCACCTGGCCGATATTGAGGTCGTAGGAGATGGTGAGGGTGTCGAGGTTCGCGGTTTCCTTGAGCAGCTTCGCGGTGATGGGGTTGGCGACATTGAGGGAGAAATCGCCGGTTTTTCGCAGGTCGCCGCGGTGTTTGTAGTAGTCGAGTGCGGCGAGATTGCGGAGCAGGACGCCGTCGGGTTCCGCGCGTTCGATAAGTTTGAGATAGCCGGTTTCGCCGGGTTTGAGGATTCGGGGCGTGGCGAGGTGGATTTGGGATTTGGAATTTGGAGTTCGGGATCTGATGCCGACGGCATCCTTGTAGCGGCGGGGGTCTTCGAAGTCGCAGTAGATGACGGTGATTTCCGATTCCAGGGCGGCTTCGACCTGGGGGAGGGTGCGGCAGAGGACGGACAAACGCGGAGCGCGGAACTCGGAACGCGGAATGGTTGGAAGTAGATCGCGGAAAGCAGCAGGGGAAGACCGGGAAGGGGCGGGAGATTGCGATTGCTTCTGGAGAGCTTCGAGGAGTTCGCGGCGCAGGCGGTTGAGTTCGGAGAGGGGAAGGTGGCAGTCCCCTTCGAGGCGGAAGTCGAGGGAGGCGAGTTCGTAGGGGGTGTCGCCGAGGCGGCCGAGCTGGGCGCGTAGGGTTTCGGCGGTAAGGGGGTGTTTTGCCGCGGCGGCCAAAGGCATTTCACTGGCCACCGAACACCGGCAGCCGGCCACTTCCAGGGGCTCGCCGGGTTTGCCGGTGACGATGAGGTGGAGGGGGATCTTTTGTTCGCGGAGCTTCGCATTCTGCCAGAAGCGACGGATGCCGGATTCGAGCTTTTCGTCGGAGGTTTTGTAAAGCGTCTGGCCCGGGCGGATGCGGGTGAAGTCGAGGCCGCTGTGGGTGCGATGGAAGTGGATGCGCCCGCCTTCGATTTTCCAGATTTTGGCGCCTTGTTCCCGGTTGCGGTCTTCCCCTGCATCGAAGACGACGCCATCGCCGGGCTTGAGAGGGGTGGTGGTGCGGTCGCCGAGTTCGATCCAGGAAGCGCCGCGGGCGGAGATCGTGCCGAGCAGGGGACCGCGCTTTTTGCCGAAACGGCCGTGGGTGAGGTAGGGATGGTTGGTCCCCGCCAGCCAGCCGGTGGTGAGGCCGCGGGAGAAGGTCATTTCGAGTTCGTAGCGGTCGGTGGAGGTGATAACGCCGGTCCGGGGACCGGCGCTCCCGGAGAGGCAGGCGTCGAGGGCCTTGCGGTAGACGCGGGTGACGGCGGCGACGTATTCGGGGGTCTTGAGGCGGCCTTCGATCTTGAAGGATTTGACGCCCGCGGCGACGAGACCGGGAATGAGATCGACGGCGGCGAGGTCCTGGGGGCTGAGGAGGTAGCGGATTTCGCCCATGTCCCGCGTTTCGCCGTCGACGACGAGTTCGTAGGGCAGGCGGCAGGCCTGGGCGCATTCGCCGCGGTTGGCGGAGCGCTGGCCGAGCGATTCGCTGGTCAGGCACTGGCCGGAGTAGGCGACGCAGAGCGCGCCGTGGACGAAAACTTCCAAAGGAGTGCCGGGTGATCGGCGGTCGGGGATCGGTGAAGAAGCATGGAAGCGCTCGATTTCCTTCACGGAAAGCTCTCGGGCGAGGACGGCGCGTTCGAGGGGGAAGAGAGATTCGATGAAGCGCAGGCCCTCGGGGGAGGTGATGGTCATCTGGGTCGAGGCGTGAAGCTCGACCTCCGGGGCGATTTCGCGGGCCATTTTGGCGAGGCCAAGGTCCTGGATGATGAGCGCGTCGACGCCGGCCTCGGCGATCAGGCGGAGTTGCTTTTCCGCGGCTTCGAGTTCGCCGGTGAAGATGAGGGTGTTCATCGCCACGAAGCCCTTGACGCCGTGCTTGTGGAGGAAGGTCATCAGTTCCGGCAGGTCGGCTTCGGTGAAATTGTCGGCGCGCAGGCGGGCGTTGAAACGGGGCAGCCCGAAGTAGATCGCATCCGCCCCCGCGGCGACGGCGGCCCGGGCGCAGTCCCAATTGCCGGCGGGGCTGAGGAGTTCGGGCGTGGGGTCGGGCGCGTGCATCGGCAGGCCGGACCAGTGCCACGGATCGGGCCGCTTGGAAAGGGGAAGGAACACCGCAACCTGAGGAGCTTTGCACGGTTTCCTTTCCCGGAATCCTGCTCCGACATGCTGACACCCGCACCCGACGAATGGACGATTTTCGAAGCGGCGCATTTGCTCCGTCGCGCGGGTTTCGGCGGATCGCCGGACGAAATCCGGAAATTGCACGCACTGGGACGGAGGAAGGCGGTGGAGGGTTTGCTGGAGCCGGATGAGGCGTCGGATGCGTTTCCTCTGCCGGAGTGGGCGACGCCGGAGCGGGCGGCGGAGGATGTGCGGAAGCGCCAAGCGGCGATCCGCGATCTGCGGCGGACCGCCGCGGAAATGACCCCGGAGCAGGCCGAACGCGCCCGCCGCGAGATGCAGCAGAAGTACCAGCGGCAGATCCGCCGGCAGATCGTCGAGGCGCAGGACTGGTGGTTCCGCCGGATGCTGAAGACCCGCGCGCCGCTGCGGGAGAAGATGACGCTTTTCTGGCACGATCATTTCGCGACTTCGATCCAGAAGGTGAGGCAGCCGGCGCTGCTGATCGTGCAGAACGGGTTGTTCCGCCGCCGCGCCTTCGGATCGTTCAAGGAGTTGACCCGGGAGGTCGTTCGCGATCCGGCGATGGCGCTTTATCTCGACGTGCAGAATTCGCGAAAGGGCAAAGCGAACGAGAATTTCGCGCGCGAGCTGATGGAGCTCTTCACGCTCGGCGAGGGCCATTACACTGAGGCGGATATCAAGGAGGCGGCCCGTGCGTTGACCGGATATCGGATCGACCGCCCTGCGGGCGTGGTTCGTCATCACAGAAGACAGTGGGATGCCGGGGAAAAGACGATATTCGGCGAGACCGGCAATTTCGATGGCGACGGCGTGATCGATCTGATTTTCGGGCAGAGGCAGGTGGCGCGTTATGTGCCGATGAAATTGTGGGAGTTCTTCGTCGCGGAGAATCCGGCGAAGGGAACGGTCGATGCGCTTGCGGCGCGTTTCCGGGCGGCGGAGTTCCGGGTGGGGCCGGTGTTGCGCGAGATCTTTCTTTCGAAGGCGTTTTATGCGAAGGAGGTGCTGCGGGATCAGATCAAGTGTCCGGTGCAGTATCTCGTGCAGATGCTCAAGGAGCTGGAGCTTGCCGACGCGCCGCAGGCTCAATTGCTCGCCGCGCAGCAGCAGCTCGGACAGGTGCTTTTCATGCCGCCGAATGTGGCCGGCTGGGATTGGGGCAAGGCGTGGATCAATACGAATACCCTGCTCTCCCGCTACAATATTGCAGGCTTCATCACCAAGGGCTCGGGAGGCCCCGGGAATCCCTCCGCGAACGACGACGGGATGATGGCGACGGGACAGGGCGGCGGGATGTTGGTCAGGGCGGCGATGCGCAATGCGAGCCGACACTGGCAGGGACCGGATTATGAGAAAATCGCGCCGCGCCCACTGCGCGAGGATCCCGCGGGATTGGTGGATGCGCTGATGTTCCGCTTTTTCCAATCGCCGCTCGCCGGCAGGCAGCGCGAAACCTTTGTCGAATACGCAAAGGCCAAGAAGGGGGCGATTTTCACCAACCGCGAAGTCGGCGAACTCTGCCACCTGATGCTTAGCACGCCCTACTACCAGCTTGCCTGAAACTCCAAATTTCAAGTTCCAAAGAAGAAATGGTTGTTCGGGCTGAAAATTTGAAACCGGAAATTTTGTTATGAAGACGCGCCGTGAATTTCTGCGTTCGACGCTTTTGGGGGCCTCCGCGAGCTGGACGGTGCCGATGTTCGTCGAGCGGACGTTCGCCGATTTGCATCTCGGCGCACGCGATGTGGCCGTGCAGCCGGTGACGGGAAAGGACGGTACGATTCTTGTTGTACTCCAGCTCGCCGGGGGGAACGACGGGTTGAACACGCTGATTCCTTTCGGGGATGACGCCTATCACCGGGCGCGTCCGCAGCTGGCGAAGAAGGAGAAGGATCTGATCAAGATCGGCGATCATGCCGGGCTCAATGGGGCGATGCCCTTTCTTGGCGGGCTATTCAAGGAGGGCGGGCTGGGTATCGTGCAGGGTGTCGGGTATCCGAATCCCAACCGTTCGCATTTCGTCTCCACGTCGATCTGGGAGACGGCTGACATCCGGAATCGCTCGAATACCGGATGGATCGGCCGTTATTTCGACAACGCATGCGCCGGGGCCGATCCGACCGTGGGCATCAGCCTGAACAAGACGCAGCCGGAGAGCTTCGGCGCGTTAAAAAATCCCGGAGTATGCCTGAGTTCGCCGGAGCTTTACCGCTGGATCTACGGCGGCGGCGAGAAGGCCCAGGCGGAGGAATTTTTCGCCTCGCTCAATTCGTCCGAGGGGGAGGAGGGGCCCGTGGATGGCGCGTCGATCGACATGCCGGCCGGCGGCAAGGTCGGGGGCGTGCGGGGCGAGAGCAATCTGGAGTTCCTGGAGCGGGTGGCGATGGATGCCCGCGTCAGTTCGGCGAAGATTCTGGAACTGGCGGCGAAGTACAGGACGCGCGTGTCCTACGAGGGCACGCCGGTTTCGCGCAGTCTGAACATGGTGTCGCGGCTGATCGCGGGCGGTCTGCCGACGCGGGTTTATTATGTGAGCCATGGCGGTTTCGATACCCACAACCAGCAGGCCAATTCCCACGACCGTCTGCTCGGCCAGCTCGACCGGGCGTTGAAGTCGTTCTTCACCGATCTGAAAGCGCAGGGGAATGCGGAGCGGGTGGTGGTGATGACTTTTTCGGAGTTCGGTCGCAGGGTAGCGGAGAATGCCAGCGCCGGGACCGACCACGGGCGCGCTTCGTGCCTCTTCGTCGCGGGCGGCGGGGTGAAGGGCGGGCTTTACGGCGAGCCGCCGAGCCTGAGCGATCTCGATCAGGGCGATCTGAAGCACACGGTGGATTTCCGCAGCATCTACGCCACGGTGCTTGAGGATTGGCTGAAAACACCGTCGCAGCCGGTGCTGCGGGGGGATTTTCCGAAATTGAGGTTGATCGGGTAGTTCCGCGGCTGTCCGGCGGGTTTTTTGAGATGCATGCCGCTGTCCGTCCGTAGAGGATGGGCACGTGAAATCCTGCCATCGTTTCATCGCCGCCGCTTTGTTCGCTGCAATTCTTCCCGTCGCGGGGGAGACCACCGCCGTCCGGGATGGCAAGCAGGTGGTCATCCGCTTCGGCGAACAGGAGATCCTCCGTTATCAGGCGGAGCCGGGAGAGTTTCCGCGGCCGGACATCAAGGAGATCTTCCGCCGCGGTGGTTACATCCAGTCGATCCATTCGCCTGGTGGCAGGCTGCTCACCGACGATTTTCCTCCGAACCACGTGCATCACCACGGGGTGTGGAGTCCGTGGACGAAAACGGTGTTCGAGGGGCGCCAGCCGGATTTCTGGAACATGGGCGAAGGCAAGGGGCGGGTCGATTTCGTGGCGGTGGATGAGGTATGGGAAAAGGACGGGAAAGCCGGTTTCAAGGCGCGGCACCGCTTCGTCGATATGACGGCGCGGCCGGAGAAGATCGCCTTGCTGGAGACCTGGGAGGTCAGCGTTTCCGGTGGGGGGAAGAGGCACGTCATCGACATTTCGATCGTCCAGACCTGCGCCGGCGAATCGCCGTTGAAGCTTCCCGAATATCATTATGGCGGTCTCGGGTTCCGCGGGAACCGCTCGTGGGACGGTGCGGGGAACTGCCGGTTTCTCACGGCGTCGGGCAAGTCGGAGCGCAACCAGGTGAACGGTTCGCGAGAAGCCTGGTGCTGGGTGGGGGGCAAGGTGGAGGGGGCGGTCTGCGGGGTGGTGATCCTGTGCCATCCGGGGAATTTCCGCGCGCCGCAACCGATCCGGGTGCACCCTACGGAGCCGTTTTTCTGCTACGCGCCGCAGCAGCTCGGGGAGATGGCGATCGAGCCGGGGAAAGCCTACACGGCCCGCTACCGGATCATCTCCCTGGACGGGGAGCCCGATGCGGCGGCGATCAAGACATGGGCGGAAGAATACGCGGCGGAGAAGTGAACGTCCTTGGCGAAGGTGGAGTCCGGGCGGTTGAATCTCCCGCGTGACCGATGACTTTCGCGCCAAGCTCGACTGCGGACTCGCTCTTTTCGATCTCGATGGGACATTGATCGCGTGGGACACGCAGATGCTTTTCTGCGACCATGTGCTGCGCCGGGAAGGCTGGCGGCGCGCTTACCTGCCTTTCTTCGCGGCTTTCCTGCCGGCGGCGAGGTTGTTGGGGGATGAGGGAATGAAGCGCATCTTTTTGAGTTACTTGTGGCGGGTGGACCGGGAGCGGTTGGAGCACTGGGCGGGGGAGTTCGTGGCGGAGTTTTTTCCGTCGAGGTGTTACGGGACGATGCTGGAGAGGCTGCGGCGTCACCGCGAAGCCGGGCATCTGACGGTGCTGGCGTCGGCGAGCCCGGAATTTTATATGAAAGAGGTCGCGCGCGTGCTCGGGTTCGATGTCGCGCTGGGGACGCCGGTGGAGTTCGGCGGCGTGATGCCGCTTTTTCCCGAACTGAGGAATCACAAGGGGGTGGAAAAGGTAAGGCGGATCTCGGAGTTGCTCGGGCCTCCGCCCGGGGGTGTGTGGCCGCGGAGCCACGGGTATTCGGACAGTTCCGCGGATCTGCCGATGTTGGAGTGCTGCGGGGCGAATACGCTGGTGAATCCTTCGGTGCGCCTGTCGGCCATCGGGGAAGCGCGGGGTTGGGAGATCGTGCGGCTGGAGAAGCCGTGGAAGGACAAGGCGGGTCAGGCGCGTGAGGTGCTGCGGCGGATCGCGGGGCTGGGCGGGGTTTGACGGCGCCGATCAGAACAGGTGCGCCTGATCGAGCTGGTCCGTATTCGCGCGGACCGGGCGGGCGAGGAGGGCGTCGATGCGGGTGAGCAGGTCGAGCGAGGGGACGGTTTTTGCCTCAAGCACTTCGCGGAGGAAGGCGTTCCAGTAACCGGGCGTGTCGCCTTCCTCGCGGGAAAGGATGAGCGCCGCTTCGCTCAGGCGGCCGCTGCCGGCGAGTTGTTTGCGCGTGCGGCGCAACCAGCTTTCGAGATAGGGGCGGTCCGGTTTGGCGTGGAACACGGCCTCCTGTTAATGGATTGGAGGGGTTTTCGCAAGATTGACCGGATCATGCGAATTGCAACGGAGCTTGCCGGATGCCGTGCATAGAGGGCCGGGCTGCGGCGGGTTTTTGCGAAAAAGGCTTTCCTTGAAACCGGGGATGTTGTCCCAGCCCGTTTTCTGCGATAAGGGGAGAAAAACCATGCCAGACGCTCTTCCCCCGCCAGGTTCGATCCGTGTCCGCCCCCGGAGAAGCTCCGCGGATTCATTGTCGGGAATCTTCGCCGTATGTCTCGTTTCCGCCCTGCTCGCGGGGGCGTATTTCGGTAGAGATGTGTTGATCCCGCTGGCGCTGGCGGCGCTCATCACCTTTCTGCTTTCGCCTCTGGCGAACAAGTTGCAGAGGCGGATCGGGAATATCGCGGCGGTGCTGGCGGTGATGCTGCTGGTGCTGGGAGGGGTGGTGACGCTCGGCTGGACGATCGGCAATCAGGCGGTGGACTTGGCCAACCAGTTGCCGGGGTACAAGGAGAATATCCGCGCGAAGTTGAAATCGTTCCAGGTTCCGGACGAGGGACTGCTCAGCCGCTTGTCGGAGACGATCGAGGATTTGAAGAAAGATCTTCCCGGCGGGGAGAATGACACCGCCGCGCGGGACGAACCGGAGGAGGCCGGGCCGATGCCGGTCAGGGTGGTGGAGGGGGAGCCGGGCCGCAAGCTGGATACCGTGCAGGCGATGGTGTCGCAGGTGGCGGGGCCTCTCGGGACGGGTGCGCTGGTTCTTTTGCTCGCCACGTTCATGCTTCTCAAGCGGGACGATCTGCGTTCGCGGCTGTTGCGTTTGATCGGACAGGGGCGGATCAGCACGACGACGCGCGCCTTCGACGAGGCGGGGAGCAGGGTCAGGAGATATCTCCTGATGCAGTTGGTGATCAATGTTAGCTATGGCATACCGCTGGCGATCGGGTTGCACTTCATCGGCGTTCCGAATGCCGTGTTATGGGGCGCGTTGGCGGCGGGGTTGCGGTTCATCCCATACATCGGCCCGTGGATCGCGGCGGCGTTTCCGGTGTTGCTGTCGCTGGCGGTGTCGCCCGGGTGGACCACTCCGCTGCTGACGGTCGGCCTGTTCATCGTGCTGGAGCTGATCAGCAACAATATCATGGAACCTTGGCTATACGGGGCGAGCACCGGGGTGTCGTCCTTCGCGCTGATCGTTTCCGCGGTGTTCTGGACCTGGCTGTGGGGGACGCCGGGCCTGGTGCTTTCCACGCCCTTCACGGTGTGTCTGGTGGTGATGGGAAGGCATGTTCCGCAGCTTGCGTTTCTCGGCGTGCTGCTCGGGGAAGAACGGGCTTTGACCCCGGCGGACGATTGTTACCAGCGCCTTCTGAGCAGGAGCGACCGGGACGAAACGGAATTGGCCGAGGCTTTCCTGCGCGACAAGCCGCTCGCCGAGTTTTACGACGCGGTGCTGGTTCCGGTGATCGCCGCGGCGGAGAACGACCAGCGGGCGGGCTTCATCGATGAGGGGCAGCGGGACAGGATTCTGCAGGCGCTCGGCGAGTTGGTGGAAGACTTGTCCGAGCGGCCCGAGGGGCCGGATGAGCAGGCGCCGGGAGGGGTGGATTGCCGGGTGCGCTGCCTGGCCGCGAGGGCGGAGAGGGACGCGATCGCCGGCGGGATGGCCGCCCAGGTGCTGCAAAGGATGGGTTTCGACGCCATCCAGATGCCCGCGAAACGGGTGGTGGGAGAACTGATCGGAACGCTCCAACAGGAGCAGCCGGACCTGGTCTGCATATCGGTGGTCGCCCCGTCGAAAAGCGGGCACGCAAAGTCGCTGTGCCGCAAGGTGCGGAACGCGCTGCCCGGAGTGAAGATCGCGGTCGGATTGTGGGGGAAGGGCTCGGAGGGGGAGGCGGAGGCTCAAGCGTTGCGCGATGCCGGAGCCGATGAGGTCTTCACGGCCATCGCCGATTTCGCGGCCCATGCGGGGCGTTTTGCTTCCAGTCTCGCCGAAGAGACGGTGCCCGCCGGGATTCCGGAAGGCGAGGAGGAGCGGCTGCTCGCCCTCGACCGGACGGGATTGGCGAACGCGGAGCGCGAGCCAGTGCTGGATCATGTGACCGCAAAACTCGCCCGCGTGTTCCAGGCGCCCATAACGGCCGTCACTCTGGTGGACCGCGAGCGGCAGTGGTTCAAATCGTACCAGGGCCTGCCCGATGGGTTGGAAAAGGAAGGAGGCACCACCCGCGACCTTTCCATCTGCGGGCATGTGGTGTCCGCGGGAAAGACCGTGATGATCCGGGACCTGGCGCGGGACCGCCGCTTTTCCCGGAATCCGATGGTCGTGGAGCACGGGATCCGCTCCTATGCCGGCGCCCCGATCAAGGTCGCGGATGGCGCGGTCATCGGGGCCTTGTGTCTCATGGACACCGTTCCCCGCACTCTGACTCCGCAGGAAAAAAGACTGTTGGAGGAGAGCGCGGCGGAAGTCGCGGAGGAGATCGAGCGAATGGCGGACGGGGAATGAACGGCCGGAGTCACCCGACCTGCGCGACGGCCATGGCGGCGATGCCTTCGCGGCGGCCGACAAAGCCCATCAGTTCGTTGGTGGTGGCCTTGATGCCGACCCGGGCGGGGTCGAGGCCGAGGGCGCGGCCGATGTTCGCTTTCATGGCATCGCGGTGAGGGAGGATTTTCGGGGCCTCGACGACGAGGGTGCTGTCGACGTTCACGAGGGTCATGCCGTGCTCGCGGCAGAGGGCGGCGGCTTTTTCCAGGATTTTCAGCGAGGAGATGTCGAGGCAGGCGGGGTCGCCGGGCGGGAAGTAGTGGCCGATGTCCGGCAGGCCGAGCGCGCCGAGCACGGCGTCGGCGATGGCGTGGCAGAGCACGTCGGCATCTGAATGGCCGTCGAGCCCATGGGTGTGGGGAATTTCCACGCCGCCGAGAATCAGCGGGCGGCCTTCCTTGAAACGGTGAACGTCGTAGCCGAAGCCGGTCATGGGAAGTGGATGGTTGATGGTTCGAGAGCCATAGTTGCTGGTTCTTGCTATC
The DNA here is from genome assembly GCA_037190465.1 of Haloferula sp. Classification (GTDB taxonomy): domain Bacteria; phylum Verrucomicrobiota; class Verrucomicrobiia; order Verrucomicrobiales; family Akkermansiaceae; genus Haloferula. The sequence continues at coordinate 252,203 of JBBCJF010000010.1, forward strand.
AACCATCAGCTATCGACTTTCAACTATTTCAAAGAATCTCCTCGATGGGAATGAGTCCGTTGGTGGCGACGATGGACCACGAATCGTCGTAATCGGAGGAGCCGAGATCGACTTTGCCGCCGGCGGCTTCGACGAGGAGTTTGCCGGCCGCGATGTCCCAGAGGGAAATGCGGGACTCGACATAGGCGTCGAGCCGGCCGCTGGCGATGTAGGCGAGGCCGAGTGCGGCGGAGCCCATCATGCGCATCTTGCGGGCGCGCAGGGAGGCTTTGCGGAAGCGCTCCAGGCCGATGCGCAGGGCTTCCTCGTCCTTGCCGCAACCGATGAAGAGGACGGATTCTTCGAGTTTGGTGCGCTTGCTGGCCTGGACCGGCCGGCCGTCGAGCAGCGGTTGGCCGCCTTGTTCGACGGTCCAGGTCTCGCCGGCGATCGGGTCGTGGATCACGCCGAGGACGACTTCTCCGGCGACGCGCAGGGCGATGGAGACGCAGAAGTGGGGAATGCCATAGTAGAAATTCACGGTGCCGTCGATGGGATCGACGATCCATTGGCGGCCGGAGTCAAGGTTGCCGCCGATGCCCTCCTCGCCATAGAACGCGTCGCCAGGGCGGGCGCCGAGGAGAATGCCTTCGATGAGCTGCTGCGACTGCTTGTCGAGGGCGAGTTTGATGTCGTGATGGGTCGCTTCATCGACGGCGGCGTCGCGGCCGAAATGTTCCTTGAGCAGTTTGCCGGCTTCCCGCGCGGCGTGGACGGTGAGTTCGAGGTCGGTCACGCGGGAAGGGTGAGGGTTGAAATCCCAAGTTCCAAATTCCAAATTCCGAACCTGGGAAGCTTCCGGGCTGGAGAAGCTGGGGTTGCAGGATTGGCCCGATGGCGGCAGCCGTTCCCGGGCCGTTTGAGGCGCGGCGATTTCAAAGGACGCCCCGTTTTTTCAGAAAGGGGATCAACTCCTCCACGCCAAAGTCGGCGAGCACTTCGCCGTGCCAGTCCATGGTCGGAGCTTTGGTCTGGCCGGAGAGGTCGATCATTTCCCGCATCGCTTCCGGGTTGCCGGTGACGACGACTTTGCAGACGGCGATGTTTCGTTCGGCGAGGAAATCGACGACATCCTCGCACCACGGGCAGCCGGGTTTGAGGTAGAGGACGGGAAGGTCGGGCATGGCGGTGCGGGTCGTTTGTCAGTTCTTGGTTTTGAACATGGGTGCTCTCTTCTCAAGGGTCTCGACAAGTTTCAACAGCAGGCCCGGATCAGTTCTGTCTTTGCCCACAAGCCGGGGCTGGGCTTCGCGAAGCATTCGGATCAGGGATTTCTCCTGTTCGCTCTTTGGTTCGAGGCGGAAGAATTGGCCTTTGTGAATCAGGTAAAATACCTGAATCCCCTGTTTCTTGTCATCGGCTGTCCAGTAGGCGGGATTCGCGGCCATGATGTCGAATCTTCCGTTTGAATCCGTTTCGAAGAAAAAGACCTTGGAGCCGCCGTCGAAGGGAGTGTCCCAACCCGTGAATTTCGAGATGGTCCATTGATCGAAATCCGACTCCGCCAGTTCCTTCCAATCGCCCCGGACACTGGCCGGAGGAAGCGTATCATCGGCCTGGAGTGAAGCTGCGCAAAGGAACGCGATGAGAGCGGTTTTCAATGGGGTTTTCATTTTGAGCGATACAAGGGGACTTCCATCGCGCTTGGATTCGGTGATGATGTCAGGCGGTGCTTTTTTACTTCTCTGGCAAATCAATCGGATAAATCCTCAGTCTGGCAGGAACCCGGTTATTCAAGTATAGCGGACGAACGTTCTTCAGACACCACGCTCTCCATCCGGATTCCCAGCATGAGGCGCAAGCTGCATTCACTTCGTTTTCTTTCCATTCTTCCACCGATTCGACATCGACCATCGCCACGGCTTCGCCATAGGGATCATCCGTGACTCCATCGCCACTCAACCGAATCTTGTTTTGAACGATGACAAGATCGCGCAAAGGAAGGGATTCGGGACTCCATTGCCGGATTTCGAGAGTCTTTTTTCCGGATCGGATCAAATCCCCTGCTGGAAAGATCACCGACAAAGCGAGATGGGATTTCATGATTTCTTCGGCCTGATTCCACTTGGTTGAATTTCATCCTCCGGGGGGCATAGCAGATTTTGCTGAACCATCATTTTTCGAACGGATCTGAGTCAGCCTTCGGCAAGCCGCGGAATCCGGCCACGTAATGTGAGAGCTCAAGAATGTAAGCCGTTTGTTGCGAGAACCAGAAGACAAGTCGGGTCGAGTCGATGGCATCCGCGGAAATCGAGAAATCGGCTTTGCACTGTCCGCTGTTGTCCACGTCATGACGGACCTGGAGCCTGGGAGGGGCGTTGCGGTCCTTGCCGAATTGGATGAGATCCAGTCTTGGAGGTATGATTGCGTCGGTTTTTGCAGGGTTGGGAGTCCATACCACCTTAAAAGAAAGTGCCGGTTCTTTGGCGTCCGGTTGCACGAGTTCGATCCTGATGGATGCCTTGGCCAGGCTTTCACGGGATTCAAGCAGTTCTTCGATCGGGCTGCCCAAGGCGGAGCCAACGACGAGAAGGCTTGGGAGAACGCTTCGAGGCAGGATCGCAATCATATGGTCTAACAGGTAAGTTCGAGGACGCGCTTGCCGATGCTGCGGCCGGTTTCGAGATGGCGGTGGGCTTCGGCGAGGGTGGCGGGGGAAAGGATGCCGCCGTGGCTGTGGAGGGTGCTGCGGATGCGGCCGGCGGATACCAGTTGGGCGAGTTCCTTGAGCAGGTCGTGCTGGGCGATCATGTCAGGGGTGGTGAACATCGGGCGGGTGAACATGAATTCCCAGGAAAAGGTCACGCTCTTGCTCTTGAGCAGGCCGATGTCGGGGATTTCGGGGGACTCGACGATGGCGCAGATCTTGCCGTGCGGGACGATGGCTCTGGCCATCGCGGCCCAGTGCGAAGTGGTGTCGGCGAAGCAGGCGATGTAATCGACGGAGGGGATGCCGAGGGTTTCCAATTCCGTCGGCCAGTCGCCGGAGTGGTCGATCACATGGTGAGCGCCCATTTTGCGGCACCAGGCGGCGGTTTCGGGGCGCGAAGCGGTGGCGATGACGGTGAAGCCGGTGAGCGTGGCGGCGAGCTGGATGCCGATGGAGCCGACGCCGCCCGCGCCGCCGAGGATGAGCAGGGTCTTGTCCCTGCCCTCCGCCATGTTCCCGGCTTGCAGGCCGAGGCGATCGAAGAAGGTTTCCCAGGCGGTGATGGCGGTGAGGGGGAGCGCGGCGGCTTCGGCGAAGTTCAGGTTGTCCGGCTTTTTCGCGGCGATGCGCTCGTCGACGAGCTGGAGTTCGGCATTCGAGCCGGGACGGGTGATGTCGCCGGCATACCAGACTTCGTCGCCCGGGCGGAAGAGGGTGACGCCGTCGCCCACGGCTTCGACGATGCCCGCAGCGTCCCAGCCGAGGATGCGCGGTTCGGTTTCGTCATCCTTGCGGGCGCGGCGGACTTTGTAGTCCACGGGGTTGACGGAGACGGCCTTCACCCGCACGAGCAGGTCGCGCAGGCCGGGAACGGGGTCGGGGAGTTCGATTTCCTCGAAACAGTGAGGGTCGTCGAGCGGCAGCTTGCGGGTGATGGCGATGGCTTTCATTGAGTGGGGTTGTTTTGAGGAGTGTGGGCGGAACGTCCACACTCCTTACTCTACTTCACTTCCGGCGTGTCCGTCAGCGCCGCGATGCGGTTTTCGATGGTTTTCGCCCAGATTTCGTAGCCGGCGGCCTGGGGGTGGAGGAAGTCGGGCATGATATCCTTCGGCAGCGTGCCGTCTTCGGCGAGGAAGGCGCCGCTGGCGTCGAGCCAGTGGATTTTTTCACCGTCGGCGAAGGTTTCGATGCGTTCGTTGATGGCGTCGTTGATTCGGCGCAGCTTGCCGTCGGGCTTTTCGTCGCGTGGGAAGAGGGAGAGGAGGAGGATTTTCGAGTCCGGCTTGCGGTCCTGGAGGAGTTCGAGCATGAGCTTGATGCCATCGGCCGTCTGTTCCGGCGGGTCCTGGCGGTGGCCGGTGTTGTTGGTGCCGATCATGATGACGAAGAGTTTCGGATTCACGTTCTCCAGTTCGCCGTTCATGAGGCGCCAGAGGACGTGCTCGGTGCGGTCGCCGGAGTAGCCGAGGTTGAGGGCGTTACGGTGGGCGTAGTATTTTTCCCAGATCGCTTTGCCGGCGCCTTCCCAGCCCTGGGTGATGGAGTCGCCGATGAAGACGAGGTGATGGCCTCCTTGCTGCGCCAGGGGTTTCTTTTGTTCGTGGCGCTGTTTCCACCAGCCTTCGCCGAGGCGGCTGGCAGGGAGAGCGGCGGGGCTCATGCGGTATTGGCGGCGCAGGTCTTCGTAGAGTTTTTTCATGCCGGCGAGGGTGTCCGCATAGGCGGGGTCGTCGTGGGCGGATTTCATTTCCGACGGGTCTTTTTCGAGGTCGAAGAGGTTCCATTCGCCGGTTTTGGGGAAGTGCATCAGCTTGTAGCGCCGGTCGCGGACGCCGTCGTGGGCGGCGACGCGGTGGGTGCTTTCGCCACTGTAGAAGTAGTAGATGGATTCGCGCCAGCCGGCGGGAGTTTCACCTTTAAGGAGGGGGAGGAGGCTTTTCCCCTGGATGGCGGAGGGGATTTCGACGCCGGCGGCGTGGAGGAAGGTCGGGGCGTAATCGATATTCTGGATGAGCGCGTCGTTGCGCATGCCGGGCTTCACCACGCCGGGCCAGCGGACGAGAAAGGGCATGGCGAGACTTTCCTCGAACATCCAGCGCTTGTCGTACCAGCCGTGCTCGCCGAGGTAGAAGCCCTGGTCGGAGGAAAGGATGACGAGGGTATTTTCGGCGAGGCCTTCGGCATCGAGGTAGTCGAGGACTTTGCCGACGTTTTCATCGACGGCTTTGACGGTGCCGAGGTAGTCGTGCATGTAGCGCTGATAGCGCCATTTGACGAGATCTTTGCCGGTGAGGTTGGCCTGGCGGAATTGCTCGTTGAGGGGCTCGTAGTAGGCGTTCCAGGCGGCGAGCTGTTCCTCGGTCATGTTGGGGGGGGGG
>JBBCJF010000011.1:0-26525 GCA_037190465.1 Haloferula sp.
GGCGACGAGCACTTCGACGCCCTTGCGCATGGCATCGACCTGCGGCCGCTGTCCCACACCGCCGTATACCAGTGCATGGCGGAAGCTCAGGTGCGCACCATAGATTTCCAGGCTTTTGCCGACCTGGGTGGCAAGCTCGCGGGTCGGTGTAAGCACCAGGACGCGGGTGGTTCCCGGTCTCAGGCGACGCGGCCGACGGTGGAGCGCATCGAGGATCGGCAGCGAGAAGGCCGCCGTCTTGCCGGTGCCGGTCTGAGCGCAACCAAGCAGGTCGCGCCCTTCGAGCAATAGAGGAATCGCCTGCGCCTGGATCGGCGAGGGAGAAGTGTAGCCGCGCTCGATGAGCGCGCGCTGGATGGGTGCGGCCAATGGCAGCGCCTCGAATGTGTTCGGAGTCATATTGTATTTGATGATGCCCGCGGCCGGGAAGCGGTGCGGGGAAGCTCGATGAAGGAGGTGAGGATGAACCGGGAACCTTTCCTCTCATCGACGAAGACCGGACACACGGGGCGGGCCACTGCCTTCGGGCCCGAAAAATCCGGAAACGCTCCGGACGGCCGTGCCCATACGCTTGGACGCAGGTCTTGGCAAGAAGGAACCGGAAAGGTGGAGCTTTTCAGCTGACAAAGGCCAAAGCGAAGTATAGTTCTTGGATTGACCCAAACTAAATCCGGCCTTGATGCTCCCGCACCTGGTTTTCGGAAGGATGCTGTTACACCATTCAACCCAATCGATAACAGATGGCCAGGAAAAGCCCGCCCACATCGGTCCGCCCGGCAGCTGCCGTCCGGAGTTCCGCTGAAACCCATCAGACCGCCTCCGAAGGAGAGCCTCCCCTGACAACAAATCAGGGCGTTCCGATTTCCGACAATCAGAACTCTCTCAAATCGGGGGTGCGCGGGCCGGTTTTGCTCGAGGATTTCGTCCTCCGGGAAAAAATCACTCACTTCGATCACGAGCGCATTCCGGAACGCATCGTCCACGCCCGGGGCTCGGGCGCTCACGGTTACTTCCAACCCTACGAGCCCGCCGCCGATCTCACGGAAGCCTCATTTCTTCAGGACCCACGCAAGAAAACCGAGGTCTTCGCGAGGTTTTCCACCGTCGCCGGCGGAGCCGGTTCGATCGACCTCCCCCGCGACGCGCGGGGATTCGCGGTGAAGTTCTATACGGATGAGGGGAATTTCGACCTCGTGGGCAACAATATCCCGGTCTTTTTCATTCAGGATGCGATGAAGTTTCCCGATCTGGTCCACGCGGTGAAAATGGAACCAGACCGGGGATTTCCTCAAGCGGCGTCCGCTCATGCGACTTTCTGGGATTTCATCTCTCTCACTCCCGAGAGCATGCACATGATCATGTGGGTGATGTCCGATCGCGCGATACCCCGCTCGCTGAGAATGATGGAGGGATTCGGGGTCCACACCTTTCGTTTCATCGATGCCCGGGGGAGGAGCCGCTTTGTGAAGTTTCACTGGCGCCCCAAGCTTGGTTCGTCAGCCGTCGTCTGGGACGAGGCGATGAAGATCAGCGGAGCGGACCCGGACTTTCACCGCCGCGATCTCTGGGAAGCGATCGAACGGAGGGATTTCCCCGAATGGGAGCTCGGGGTGCAGGTCATTGAGGAGGGCGATGCCGGCAAGCTGGACTTCGACGTCCTGGACCCGACGAAGCTCATTCCCGAAGAGATGGTTCCACTCAGGATGCTCGGGAAAATGGTGCTCAACCGGAACCCCGACAATCATTTCGCCGAAACCGAGCAGGTGGCGTTCTGTCCTGGCAACATCGTTCGCGGAATCGGATTCACCGACGACCCCTTGCTTCAGGGACGCCTCTTCTCTTATCTCGATACCCAGCTCAGCCGCCTGGGCGGACCCAATTTCCACCAGATTCCGATCAACGCACCACGCTGCCCCTACCAGAATTTCCAGCGCGACGGGCTGCGGCAGATGCAAGTACCCAAGGGACGGGTTGCCTACGAACCAAGCTTGCTCGATCCGGGAAGTCCCCGCGAGTGTCCAGTCACCGGCTATCGCACCCACCCCGCCGCCGAATCCGGGGAAAAACTCCGCAGACGCGCGGAAACCTTCGCCGATCATTACTCGCAAGCGCGGCAATTCTACCGCTCGATGACGGAACCGGAACGGCGCCATATCGCCGGCGCGCTATCCTTCGAGCTGGCGAAAGTCGAGATTCCGGAAATCCGGCTGAGGATGCTGGGCCATCTCCAGGTCATCGATCCCGCCCTACATGATGCCGTCGCGGGGGCGCTCGGCATGCGGGAAAAGGCCATCAAGCCGAAGCCCGCGATCCCGCCGCGAAATCTCCCTGTTTCTCCCTCACTCAGTTTGATTGAAAAAGATCCCCGTCTTTTGAAGGGCAGGAAAGCGGGGGTTCTGTTGACGGACGGCTTCGACTCCGGACGGCTTGCGGCCCTCGCCAAGGCATTCGTCAGGGAAAAGGCGACCGTCGAGTTCATCGCGCTCCGCATTGGAGGAGTGACATCCGGCAGCGGAGAGTGGCTCGACGTGCATCACGCCCTTTCCGGGGCTCCTTCCTTTTTCTTCGATACGGTTGCCATTCTCAGTTCGGAAGACTCCACCGGCGCTCTGCTGAGGGAGGCCGCGGCGGTGAACTGGGTGCGGGACGCCTTCGGCCACCTCAAGGTCATCGGTTGCGAGGAGATATGCCTCCCGCTTCTGCAAGCAGCCGGAATCGAGCCGGATGACGGAGTGCTTTTGATCGAATCACACAAAGCCTGCCGCGATTACGTCGCCAGGGCCAAAAATGGGAGAATCTGGGAACGCGAACCCAAACTGCGTGACCTCGTGTAAGTCGCTTAACCGCCCGCTCCCATAAGCGCATCGCTTGCGGGAGCGGGCGGAATTCCGAGGTTCATGACGCTTTGTTTTCGACCGCGGCGGGTAGCAGTTTGTCCGCAAGCTTCGTCAGACCTTTGTCGGCGGCGCCTTCCTCATCCAGAGTGGCCTGCAGGAGATCGGCCGCCTGCTTCAATCCCAGAGCCCGGGCCAGCGCCCGCGCGGTTCCGTATGCGGAAATTTCGTAGTGCTCCACTCTTTGGGCGGCGGCGATCAATGCGAGATCCTTGATGGCGGCCTCACCCTCCTCTTCGATGGTCTCCGAGCCCTCCTCGATGAGACCCTTCATCGCCGCGCATGCCTTGCCTCTCGGCGAAGCTCCGAGCAATTCCGCCACTTGTTCGAGACGTGCCGCATGATTTTTCGTCTCTTCAAGATGGTCGGTGAACGCCTTTTTCAAGTCGGGCGACGAAGCGGCCTTCGCCATCTTGGGAAGCGCCTTGGTGAGTTGATTTTCGGCGCTGTAGAGGTCCTTCACTTCCTGAACGAGCAGGGTCATAACGTCGGTGAGTTTTGGCATAAGAATATGGGTTTCGTCGATGGCAAACAGAGCTCATGAAAACACCTTTGCAAAAGAAAATCTGAATTCCCCTCCACCGCGCTCCAGCTCGCCAGGGATTATCGATTCATGGAACGTCTTCCGGATTTATTGGAGCTTTTTTCCTCACGCGCAGGACATTTGCCGCGGAAGCCTTCAGCTTTTCTCGGCGCTGCCTCGCATCGGCGACGGGCAACATTTATCCGACCGACTTCCTTACGACAGCGGTGCAGCGTGGGCACTTGAAATTGGCTTGCGTTTGCAGGTCCGACGCTACCTGGCGGCAGAAGCGTGCCAGGTGGCGTTTCAGTCCTCCGAAGCAGGCACCCCGGGCGGGGTGTCGTACATTGCGGCATCCTCGTCCCTGACGCTATACGTTTTCCCCAGCCCTGTGGTCTCGAGGTGCATCCGGTATTGTTGAAGTTGCTCAGGGGTGAGATGTGGAGTGAGCAGCGAGATCCGCTCCTCGATCCGCTGCTTGACCATCTCCCTGTTCGATGTGCTCAACGCGTTCAACGATTCCGCACTGAAGCCCTCGGATTCCTCTAATCTCCTTTGCTGCTGCCGTATGGTATTCAAGAGGTCGAGATCGTCATTTTGCCTCGTTTCTTCCCTGCTTGTGTCGAAAAATTCATTGAAAAGCCCATCGTCCATCCGGGTGGCATCCGCGAGCGCCTGATAGACATCGTCGCGCTGTTCCGGATCGAGGTCGACGACCGTCGAGAGAGTGGCAAACGACTTGAGGGCCTTTTCCTCGACGCGCTTCTGACGGTGTTGCACTTTAATCTCCTCGAACCTGGCGGCTTGCTCGACGTCCAACATGCCGGAGATCGCGTCCTCCAAGGTGGTTTTCTCCATATGCCTCCAGCGATCGGTTGCCGCGGGGCTTTCCTCGCCTGACGCCACAAGTAGGAAGTCGTTGTACGCCGCTAGCCTTTCTTCCATCTGATCGCGTAGCTGTTGCTGCTGTTCGGGCGTCAAATCGAGCTCGGCAACGATCTTGAGAAGGCGAGCTTCGAACTTTTCTCGCAATATGTCGATTTACCGCCTGACTGCGGTCTTGTTGGCTTCGCGCCACTCCCCCTTGATCTTTTCCCGGAACTCGATGTCGGCGTTACGCGAAGAAGCTGCCTTGCGGTCGTCGGCGCGAGCCGGACGCGGGTTTTCCAGTGAAGCCTGAAGCGCTGTGGCCTGGGTCTTGGCGGAGGCAGAGGACGCGGTTCCGGGGGAAGAACCGCTCACCAGCGGACGGGCAAACAAGCCAATGGCGATGCCGGCGGCGAGACAGGCGAGAGGAGTGACAAGTTTCATTGATTCTTCGGGAATTTGCCGCCGTTGGCTTCTTGGGATCATTCGGAGTGAGAATGATCCAGAGGTTCATTTAAGCTGAATAACCTCCCTCTTCAAGTATCCTCTTTGACCCTGATCAGGCCAAATCGGGCGGAGGAGCTTGCGACCAGAACCGAGCGGGCGAGGTGGGCTAGGCACATAGCGCCAGCCCTCAGGCGACCGCCGGAAGGCGGGATCAATGAGTCTTCCCAACCCCTCGGGGCCGCAAGCATCGCAGCCACCCTGGCTCATTGCGGAGCGTGCTCTTTGCTGCGAACTCTTCGGAAGTCAGCATCCCCAACGGCCCATGCGGCCGCACGCCGTTATACTTGTCACGCCAGTTCTCGATGACCGCCAACGCTTAACCCTGCGCGTGAAACAGCTCACGCGCCCGACGTTCGCAGCCGGTGCTCACCGGCGGCAGAGGCGAACGTGGCTGTGCCGATGGAGATCTCGCCGCAAGGATCGTTTGTGCCCGGTCGATCTCTGCTGAAAGATATGCGTCATGTTCGCCATCCCGCTTCTTTCGCCCTTCTTCGAACGAGCCGGGTGGCGGCCCTTCGACTTTCAGATCGAAACCTGGAACGCCTATCTCTCCGGAAAATCCGGCCTGCTGCACGCCCCCACCGGCCAGGGCAAAACGCTGGCGGTCTACCTCGGCCCCCTCGCCGAATCCCTGGCCGATCCCGCTGCCGGAAACTCCTGCCAGGTTCTCTGGATCACCCCGCTCCGCGCGCTCGCCGCGGACACCCTGCGGGCCCTTCGCGAACCGCTGGCGGCGCTTGCCCCGCAACTCAGCGCCGAGGCGCGCACCGGCGACACCACCGCGGCCGTCCGCGCCCGCCTCCGCCGGTCGCTGCCGCACACGCTGGTCACCACTCCGGAGTCCCTCTCGCTCATGCTCACCCACCCGGACACCCGGGAAAAACTCTCCGGGCTCCGCGCGGTCATTGTCGACGAATGGCACGAACTGCTCGGCACCAAACGCGGCGTCCAGACCGAACTCTGCCTCGCCCGTCTCCGGCACTGGCAGCCCGGCCTGCGCCTCTGGGGACTCTCCGCCACCCTCGGCAATCTGACTGAAGCCCGCCAAACGCTGCTCGGCTCCGCCTTCCCCGGCTCCGTCGAGATCGACGCGGCCTCCTCCAAGAAGATCGTCATCGAAACCCTCATCCCCCGGGAAATCGATCGCTTCCCCTGGGCCGGTCACATCGGCACCCGCCTCGCCCCGCAGGTATGCCGAGAAATCGAAAAGGCCGGCGTCACCCTGCTTTTCACCAACACCCGCTCGCAGACCGAAATCTGGTTCCAGGAGCTGCTTTCCCTGCGTCCCGGCTGGGAAAGCCGCCTCGCCATGCACCACGGCTCGCTCGAACGCGCCGAACGCGAACGAGCCGAGCAGGGACTGCGCGACGGCTCGCTCAAGTGCGTGGTCGCCACCTCCTCGCTCGACCTCGGCGTCGATTTCTCGCCGGTCGACCAGGTCATCCAGGTGGGCTCCCCCAAAGGCATCGCCCGCCTGCTCCAGCGCGCCGGCCGCGCGGGCCACCAACCGGGCAAGCCCTCCCGCATCCTCTGCGTGCCCGCCCACGCGATCGAACTGGTCGAATTCGCCGCCGCACGGGACGCCGCGCTCGCTCGCCGCATCGAAAGCCGCCCGCCGCTGCGCCGGCCGCTCGACCTCCTCGTCCAACACCTCGTCACCTGCGCCATCGGCGAGCCGTTCGAGCCCGACGCGATGCGCCGCGAAATCCAGTCCACCGCCTCCTACGCCTCCCTCGACGACGCCGAATGGGAATGGGCGCTCGGCTTCATCTCCTCCGGCGGCAAGGCGCTCGCCGCCTATCCGCGCTACCGCAAGGTCCGGGTCGAAAACGGCCGCTACCTGCTCGACGATCAGCGGCTCATCCGGCAGCACCGCCTGGGCATCGGCACCATCTCCAGCGACCCGGCCGTCGCCATCCGCTTCGCCAATGGCCGCACCCTCGGCACCGTGGAGGAATCGTTCATCTCCCGCATCCGGCCAGGATCGTCCTTCATCTTCGCCGGCCGCCGGCTCTCGCTGGTCCGCCTCCACGGGCAGGTCGCCACCGTCACCCCGGCCCGGCGCGGCGCCAAGGGCCAGGTCGCCATCTGGGGAGGCAGCAAGATGCCCCTCTCCACCGAGCTTTCCCACGCCGTCGCCCTGCGCCTGCGCGGCGAGGGAGCTTCCTGCACGGAAATGACCGCCGTCGCCCCGATCCTCGACATCCAGGACCGCTGGTCACGGCTCCCCGACGACGAGACCCTGCTGGTCGAGTTCTCCCGCTCCCGCGAGGGCGAGCACCTCTTCCTCTATCCCTTCGCCGGCCGTCTCGTCCACGAAGGCCTGGCCGCCCTCGCCGCCTACCGGCTCTCGCGCCACTCGGGCGAGGCCATCGTCACCACCCAGAACGACTACGGCTTCTCGCTCTCCGCCCGCCGCGGCCTCTCGCTGGATGAAGCCCGCCTGCGCGCCGCACTGGGCGAGGACGATCTCCTCGAAGACCTCCTCGCCTGCCTCGACATCTCCCAGCTCGCCCGCCGCCAGTTCCGGGAAATTGCCCGCGTTGCCGGTCTCATCGTTCCCACTCCGCCCGGCCGCCCCGCCCGCCGCCGCCGCGATGCCGATGCCAGCGCGTCGCTGCTCTTCGAAGTCTTCCGCCGCTACGACCCCGGCAACCTGCTGCTCGCCCAATCCCAGCGCGAGATTCTGGAAAGACAGTTGGAGTTCACCCGCCTCACCGCCATCATCCGCCAACTCCGCCGCCGCCCCTTCCACCTGGTCGAACTCGAACATCTCAGCCCCATGGCCTTCCCCCTCTGGGCCGAAAAACTGTCCGCCACTCTCTCCGCCGGGGACGCCGCCACCCGCCTCGAAGCCATGCTTGCCGAACTCAACCGCGCCGCCGGATGAACCGCTTCGTCCTCTCCGGCCAAGCCGTCGATCTCCTGCCCGAAGGCGCGGTCTTCCTTCCCGACCACGCCGCCTTGGTGCTGGCCGATGTTCACCTCGGCAAGGCCGCCGCCTTCCGCGCCCGCGGACTGCCCGTGCCGGATGGCGACAACGCGCGCGACCTCCACCGCATCCTCCGGCTCTGCCGCCGCACCGCCGCCAGGCAACTCGTCATCGCCGGCGACCTGCTCCACGCCCCCGCCGGCCTCGATACCGATCTCGAAGCCCTCCTCGCCGGCTTCCTCGAAGAAGTCTCCATCCCCGTCACTCTCATCCGCGGCAATCACGAGGACAAATTCGCGACGCTCCCGTCGTTCCTCGCTCCCCTCCCCCATCTGGACCTCGGCCCCATCCGCATCGTTCACGATCCTGTCCATGCCTCGCCTGCGTCCCTCAACCTCGCCGGACACTGGCACCCGGTCGTGCGCATCCCCGACAGTAAGCGGACCGCCCTCCGCCTGCCCTGCTTTCTCCTTCGCGGAAATACCCTCGTGCTTCCTGCCTTCGGCGGCTTCACCGGCGGGGCCGTCATCCCGCACGAACCCGCCGACCGCATTTCGTCGCCCTCCGCGAACAGGTCGTCGAACTACCCTCGCCGCTCCGGGGTGACTCCGAAGCTTCCCGCCCGCATCCGGCGTCATTTTTCCACTGGTGTGCCGTTTCGTCCGGATTACTGTCCGCATGAACACTTCATGACCCTTTCCGAGAAACTCTCCATCCTCGCCGATGCGGCCAAGTACGATGCCTCCTGCGCGAGTTCCGGCGCCAACCGGCGTCATTCCCGCGACGGAAAAGGCGTGGGCTCCGCGGGTGGAGCGGGCATCTGCCACAGCTATGCGCCGGACGGGCGCTGCATTTCCCTGCTCAAAATCCTGCTGACCAACCGCTGCATCTACGACTGCCACTACTGCATCAACCGTCGCTCCAGCAATGTGCGGCGTGCCGCCTTCACGCCCGACGAAGCAATCCGGCTGACGCTCGATTTCTACAAGCGCAACTACATCGAAGGACTCTTCCTCAGCTCCGGCATTGTCCGCAATGCGGACCACACCATGGAACAGGTCGTCGCCGTCGCGCGGCGGCTGCGGGAGGAACATGACTTCCGCGGCTACATCCACCTGAAAACCATTCCCGAGGCGTCGGGGGAATTGATCGAGCAGGCGGCCCGCTATGCCGACCGCATCAGCATCAATCTCGAGCTCCCCACTCAATCCGGCCTCGACCGGCTCGCGCCCGAGAAAAACCTCGGCCGGACCAAGCAGGCCATGGGGCGGATCCGGCTGAAGCTCGAAGACGCGGCGGACCGCAGGAAAACCGGCGACCGCCGGTTGCGGCACGCGACCGGCCAGAGCACCCAGGTGATCGTGGGGGCCGATCCCTCCACTGATGCCGACTTCCTGGCCCGGGCCGGCGAACTCTATGCCTCCTACCGGCTCAAGCGCGTGTACTACTCGGCCTTCAGCCCGATCCCGGAACCCTCGAAGGTGCTGCCTCTGGCCGCCCCGCCGCTCATCCGGGAGCACCGCCTTTATCAGGCCGATTGGCTGATCCGCAGCTACGGTTTCGCCGCCTCCGAGATCCTGCCTCCGGAAATGCCCCACCTCGACTTGCAGATCGACCCGAAGCTCGCCTGGGCGCTGCGCAACCGGGCCGGCTTTCCGCTCGATCTCCAAACCGCCACCCGCGGCCAACTGCTGCGCATTCCCGGCATCGGCGTGAAAACCGTGGACCGGATCGTGCGGATCCGCCGGCACACGAGGATCCGCCTCGCCGACCTGCTGCGGCTTCGCGTGTCTTTGAAGAAGGTGATGCCGTTCGTCATCACGGCGGATCATTTCCCCCCGGCCGCGTTGCTGGATGGCGATCGCCTGCGGGAGCGGCTGCTGCCGCGGCCGGTCCAACTCAGCCTGTTCGCGCCATGATGCGGATGCCGCCGGGCCGCGATTTCGGGGAGTGGCGGGAAAAGGCCCGCGGTCTGCTCGCGGCCGGGATTCCGCCGGAGCGGGTTCTTTGGGAGGATGCCGGCCACGCCGATCTGTTCGAGGAAACGCCGATGCCGCCCCCCGCCGCGGCGGCGACGGGTTTCCGGATTCCCGCCTTCTTCGTGCCGCTCGCGGACGCCGTCGCCTGCCATGGCGATCCGCGGCGATGGGCGTTGCTTTACCGGCTGCTCTGGCGGCTGACCCGCGGCGGGGAGAAGCACCTGTTGAACATCGCCAGCGACCCGGACGTCGCCACGGCGCGGCGGTTCGGGAAGAACGTGCGGCGGGAGATTCACAAAATGCACGCCTTCGTCCGTTTCCGCAAAGCCGGCGAAGACGAGGCCGGGCGCGAAACCTACACCGCGTGGTTCGAGCCCGAGCACTGGATCGTCGCCGCGGCCGCTCCTTTTTTCCGCGACCGCTTCGCCAACATGGATTGGTCCATCTTCACCCCCAGGGGATGCGCTCACTGGATCGGCGGTGAAATGACGTTCGCTCCCGGCGTGGACAAGGACCCCTGCGAAAGCCCGGAGATGCTGGAGGAAATCTGGCGGACCTACTACCGCAGCATTTTCAACCCCGCGCGGTTGAAGGTCCGGATGATGCGCTCGGAAATGCCGGCGCGTTACTGGAAGAACCTTCCCGAAGCCCGCCTGATCCCGGAGCTGATCCGCCACAGCGCGCCGCGGGTGAAGGAGATGTTCGCCACGCCGGAGCGCGCGCCGCGGTCGCTGGAGAATCACGCTTATTTGCGCGGGCTCTACGCGGAGCCGGAACCGGAGGACGCCCGCATGCCTTCGATCGCGCGGGATGCCTCGTTGGAGGAACTTTCCCGCCGCGTCCAAACCTGCCGCGCCTGCCCGTTGTGGGAACGGGCGACCTGTGCGGTCTTCGGCGCCGGTCCGCCCGATGCGCGCCTCATGATCGTCGGCGAGCAACCGGGAGATCACGAAGACCTCGCCGGCCGCCCCTTCGTGGGGCCGGCGGGTGCATTGCTCGACCGGGCCCTGGCCGAAGCCGGGCTGGATCGCTCCGCCGCCTACGTCACGAACGCGGTGAAGCACTTCAAGTGGGAGCCGCGCGGGAAGCGCCGCCTGCACCGGAATCCGGGCGACGGCGAGATCGAAGCCTGCCGGCCCTGGCTGCTTGCCGAGCTCTCGAAGGTCGCCCCCGACGTCCTCATTTTTCTGGGAGGCACTGCCGCACGTTCGCTTCTGGGCAAGGAGACGAAAGTGACCCGGGACCGCGGATGGATCGAAGGCTCTCCTCTCGCGGGAAAAGTGATCCTGACCGTACATCCCTCCTTCCTTCTGCGAAATCCCGACGGGGCGGCGAGGGAGCGGGAATACGCCCGCTTCGTTGCCGACCTCCGGCTGGCCGCCGATCCCCCCTCAAAGCTGTGAACGGAGGAGCGCCGCTCCCGCATCCGCCACTCTCATCGCCAGCGGCCGGCTTTCCCATTCTTCCAGCGTTACCCTGCGGGATCGCGCCAGATCCTCGTCGAACTTCGCTGCCGCGGCTTCCGCGAAGCTCCGGTCGAGGACGCTGAGATTGGCTTCGTCATTGAGCCGAAACGAACGGTTGTCGAAATTCGCGGAACCGATGGAAGTCCACAAGTCATCGATGATCATGCATTTGCAATGATACATCGTGGGCTGGAATTCGTGGATCTCAATTCCGTGCCTCAGCAGCTCACCCCAGCGGTCCCTCGACGCCCTGCGCACGATGCCCGAATCGATCTTGTCGCCCGGAACGAGAATTTCGATCTTCACGCCCCGTCCCGCCGCTTCGATGAGCGTTTCCGTAGTAAGGTCGTCCGGGACGAAATAGGCGTTTCCGATTCTGATGGAATGCTCCGCCGCGCAAATGGAGAGCATGAACATCAGCCTCGCGCTCTCGCTTCCCTCCATCGGTGAACTCTTGAACATCTGGCAGCGATGGTTCCCCGCCTTTTTGAGAGGGGGAAAATAGTCGTTGCCGTGAAGCACGACGGCGCGGGTTTTCATCCAGTTGTCGAGAAAGGCGGCCTGCATCTGGGCGACCACCGGACCTTCCACCCGGTAGTGGGAATCCCGCCATTCGTCCTCGTTCCTCGCATCGCCCATCCACTCGTTGGCGATGCCGACGCCGCCCGTGAAACCCACCTTTCCGTCGATCACCAGCAGCTTGCGATGGGTCCGGTGATTGGCTCTGGCGAGATTCGCCATGTGATAGATTTCGAGTTCGACTCCCGCCTCGCGCATTTGCCGCAGGGAATCCGCATCGATGCAGTTGCAGCCCACGCCGTCGATCAGGACGTGTACCTTGACGCCGTTCGCCGCCCGCTCCGACAACGCATCGGAAAATTGCCGCGAAATGCTGCCATCCCAGTAGATGAAAGTCTCGAAGGTGATGGTCCGCTTCGCCTCCCGGATCGCCTCCAGCATGGCGGGAAAGATCTCGCCGCCGTTGTGAAGCGGCTCCACGCGGTTTCCATCGACGAGGGGAGGGCCGAGAAGCTGGCTCATGACCCGCTCGAATTCGGGATCCTTCACCCCATACAGATGAGAAATCCGGGTTTTGATCTTCTTTTCGCCGGCGACGAAGTTTCTGGCGAAAACGGTGACCGCCGCTGTGATCGCGGCCGTGGCGCCCACCAGCAAAAGGTCGGAAGCTCGGGGTTTCATTGGTTGTGGCGAAGCATGTTCGTCCGGGCGTGCTACCGTCGTGAAGGAAATCCGCAGGCGCAACCGGTTTCTCCTCGGAGCCGCGGGTGCCGACCGTCCGGTCGGGCCCGTTGCGGAAGCGCGCTCTTTACGGGGAAATCTTCGGGACTCAGCGTTCCGAGGCTCCGGTGGACCATACCTCGGTGGTCAACCCCGCTTCACTCAGCGTGTGGAACACCTCACGCGCGGGCAATCGCGGCGGAACTGATTCCACGCCCCCGTTCTGCCACGAACTTCTTTAGGATGTTGTTGCCGAGCATAGCCTCGGCGTACATCCGTTTCAGTTCGTTATTCTCCTCCTCCAGCGCCTGGAGGCGCTTCGCGCCGGCAATGTCCATCTGACTGCACTTGTTGCGCCAGGGGTGCAGCGTCGAAACCGAAATCCACTTCTACCCGCAGAAACTCTCCTGGCTCAATGCGCAGAATCCTCTCTCGCAACGACCTGATACTCTATTCGGGTGTGTCTCTTTTATTTGCTCATTTTGAGGATTCTTCGTGCCTGAAGGATTGCAAAAAGCCTCACCACCATCGAAGTTTTCAGCCTCCTCGAAAGCTCGGCCAGGAATTGGAAGACCCCGCTGAATTCCCCGATTGCCCGGACCAATGGCCAAAGGAGAGGTCTTGACGCAATGACGATCGCTGATAATTGAACGCTATGATCCCTGCAAGTGAGCCTCATCCAGGCTTCGAAAGCATGATCTCCCGGTTAAGCGACGCCGGGTGGCTGTCCGGGCATCACTTCGAAAGAGGGCAAGGCTACCTGCTCGAGTGGACGGAGGTGGGTCACTGTAGAGCAAGGCTCCTTCAAGAGTTAGTGGCCCGTTACCGGCTTGACCAACATTCCAACGCCATCCGATTCACCGAAGCTTGCAGGGGAGAACGCATGGCCCCCACTCCGGTGGCGACTGCCGAGAGCGACTTTTGGCTCGCCTGCCTGGAACAGCTGAAAATTGACCTGAATCAGGAGATCCTGCTTACCTTCGCCCAGTTGATTGCATCTTGGCGTCCCCGGAAAAGTCTATCGAGCTCTCCGCAGCCTTCACACTCGCCCCTTGGGCACAGCGGCCATGATAAAATTCCCGGAGCGTCTTGACTTCTCGATAGGTCTGCAACGTTCGGAACTTCGGTTCATGTCGGGTACCGTCGAGAAATTGGCTGCCGCCTAGAAAAGTAGTCCACGGCGAGTGAGAAGATTTGATTAACCCGAAAACATTCTCACTTCGCATGGACCAAAAACTCAACGGCGACGAGACGCATCAACTGGGAAAAACGCCAAGAAGACTGGGAGGAAAAAGCCGGCATCCGTTTTCCTGAAGACCTCGACGCCCCCCCCGGAGAATGGAACAAGCTCGAAGTCATCGCCCGCGGCGACACTCTTGTCTATCTCTTCAACGGCGAAAAGATCAACGAAGCCTTCGACGTTCATCCCCGGGAGGGCCCCATCGGCATCCCGACCGAAGGTGCGGAACCCGTCGTCAAAACCTACAAACTTCATCCCCTCGACAAACGGCAAAAATGAAGCCGGATCCCGGAGCTATCGCACGCCGGCAGAGCCTTCAGGCATTCACGCGATAGATGTCCAGGAAGTCCCGGAGGTCGCCGCCGGACGGATGCTGGTAGATCCGCAGGTCGAATTCCCGGGCGACGGCCAGCAGGTGATCGAAAATATCCGCCAGGATGCTTTCGTACGGAGCCCAACGAATGTCGTTGGTGAAGCAGTAGATTTCCAGGGGCAGCCCCTTTTCGTCGGGAGGAAGATGCCGGACCAGCAAGGTCATGTCCTGATGGATCTTCGGGTGGCGGCAGAGGTAGACTTCCACATAGGCCCGGAAGGTGCCGATGTTGGTGAGGTGGCGGCGGTTGATGTCGTCCGGGGATACGGTTCCTTGTTTGGCGTGCCATTCCTCCAGTTCCCGGTCCTTCGCCGCCAGGTAGTCCTTGAGCAGGCGAACCTCCCCCAGGCGGGCGCGCAGGGCCGGGCCCATCAGCTTCACCGATTGCATGTCGATGTGGAGCGAGCGCTTGATTCTCCGCCCTCCGGATTCCTCCATGCCGCGCCAGTTTTTGAAGGAATCGCTGATGAGCGCGTAGGTCGGGATGGTCGTCCGGGTCTTGTCCCAGTTACGGACCTTCACCGTGGTGAGAGCCACTTCCTCCACCTCCCCGTCCGCCCCGTACTTCGGCATTTCGATCCAGTCCCCGACGGCCACCATCCGGTTCGCCGCGAGCTGGATGCCGGCCACGAAACCGAGAATGGCGTCCTTGAAAACCAGCAGCAGGACCGCCGTCATGGCGCCGAGCCCGCTGAAGATGATCAACGGCGAGCGATCGACGAGGACCGAGATGGCGAAGATCAGCGTGACCAAGCCGATCAACAGCTTGAACACCTGCACGAAACTCGTGGCTGGAACCTCGCGGGCGAGGGGACGTTGTTCGTAGAGCTTCGCCAAGGCGTCGAGCAGGGAGAAGCACGCCATCATACCCGCGAAAAGCAGATAGAGCAACGAGAGAGATCTGACCGCAAGAGCGCCGGTCGATTCCGGTCCGAGAAAGCCGGGCGCGACGTTGTAGAGATAGGCCGCGGTCAGCAAATGGACCATCCAGACAGGCAGGCCGCCGCGCAAAACGGCCGCAGGAGTCTTGAAGTGCAGGCGTCCGGCCAAGGGGCGGATGATCCACAGCACTGTCCATTTCAGGAGGAAGTGCAGCAGCATCGCGGAAGCTGTCAGCAGTCCTGCGCCGCTCCACCAGGCCATGATGGCGGCTTTGTCGGTGAATCCGTTGTCCTCGTACCAGTGAGTCAGAATATCAAACATCGGAGCGAATGGAGATGGGAATGAGCTGCATGGCGGGAAACCGTCAACCTGCGACAAACTGGCCGTTCAGAATATGGAGGAAGAGCATCATGCTTCGCCGGCTATCAAGCCACCCCGGTTTGGGCGAGAAAATCGGCGGGTACTTTTGCTGTCACACGGCCGACGAGAGCGTAGTAGGAGAGCGGCACGCCCTCCATCGATACGCGATGCACGTAGCGCTCGAGTTGGTAAACCTGCAGGTACTTCGAAAAGATGAGTTCGCGCACGAAGCGCGAAAACCCGGTGTTGTCGCCGTGATCGAGGAAAGTTTCCTTGATGTTGAAGGCCACCCAGCCGCCTTCGGGAATCAGGCGCAGCGCCTCGAAGAAGGCGGCGGGCGGGATGTCGCCGAAACCGAGCGCTGCCACCGAGGTCAGGCAGTCGAAGTTCCACCCCTCCAATTCCTCCCGCTGCGCGTCGGTGAGCGCCGTGAAGTCCGCCACCCAGTAGTCGTCATAGACCGTGGGCCGGTCCCGATAGGCCGCGTTGCGCGCTTCAAAAATGATGTCGGCGCCGACCACGCGGGCCGCGCCGATGTTGCGAATCGCCTCGCCCATCATGCCGTTGCCCGCGCCCAGATCCAGCACGCGTAACTCGTGGCAATTATCGCGGGCCGCAGTAAGGCTGCGTTGAAGCAGTTCGCAGACCTTGCCGGGCGACGTGCACTTCAGCCGGTCGTAGAACAGTTGCTCGTAAAGTCCCGGCCGGGAGTAGATGGCGGCGTAGTCGTGGAAGCGCAGCTTTGTGCGATTGTCTCCCTCGACGACGTGGAAATAGGCTTCAGCTTGGCTCAAGTCGTGTCCTTGGGCGGAAGGGAATTGGATATGGTGTCTCATGGCTTCATTCGTGGAGTCGGCCGGGAGAAACTCCCGGGCGGTCTTTTGTATCGGTCTGGGGTTGGCGCATCCCGCGCCGCGAGGCGGGTGGATGGGGTTGACAGTTCGGTCGGAGTCAGGCAGCCGCGTCCCGTGACGGTCGGCCACCCGGAGGCCCTCTCGGGCGCTTTTGGCCTTGTTTCAACCGGTCGTGCAGGATGTGGAGGCAGAGCAGGTGGTTGAGCAGGGCATCCGTACGGACCAGGGAAGCCGGTCAGCACCGATCCCTCATCCTGTCCCCGATAGCGGGTTCTCACCGCCTCCTCGGGAGACGCCGGATCGGAACTCTGCTGGAGTTCGAAATGGGTTTCCGGCCCAGCCCCCGCAGCCTGCCAGGCCAGCGTGACCACGCCTTCCTCGTTCCGTGTTCCGGAGTCCGCCGGGCGGGTGATCCGTGCCTCTGGGGCCGCTGGCACCAAGGACTCCCCGCCTAGATGAAAGGCGATGGCGAGAAATGGCGGGATGAGACGTGGAAAAGAAATGGTTCCGGGGGTCGTTTTCGGTGCATGCGGGCGGGACCGGACATCCCCCGCAGCGGTTGGCCAGCGAAACATTTGAGAATCATCGGGCAAGCGGTTTTTTCGTACCGGCTCACTGCCTCCCATAGCTGGAGAGGTTCCATCCCGCGACAGATCGGATTGGAGGGGATTCGGATGGCCACAAGCTGAATACGGAACGATACCGTGCGTCCGAAGGCGACGCCCGTAGGCCGCTGATAGCGGTGCTCTTTTGCGGGCTCCCTGACGCGCCGGCTCCGATGGTCGAGGCGGGAAGGAAAAGGCGAGGGAAAGTTGAAGATGGCCTACCAGGCAAGGGGTCGTTAGACTGGAATTCGCCGTAAAGACCGGATGGGAGTATTTTTTATGGAAAACGAGTTCCCGGCTATGGCTGCGGTCGGCCTTGCTCGGCTTGGGTGCGGTCGCTTGTTCGTCCCGGAGATCACCGCGGAAGAACTGATGCACGATGCCTTTTCCATCACCGCTCGCGACGGCGCGGCTAATCTGGAAGTGTGCCTCCGGCTGCAATCGACGTTCGATGCACTGGACCGGTTGGGTGACGAAGGGTTATCACGGGCCGCTTCGCGCTGGAGGAGGGAGAGTCTGGACCTCGCTGAGGCGCTGCTGCCCACAGAATCTCAGCGGCGGGTTTTGAAGAAATCCGTGTCGGAAGCTCCGTGAAGGACGCCTGACTAACTTGGCCGGGTATATTGCTTGAAATCACGTTCGTCGATCCGCACTTCCACACCATAGGCGGTCGTGTTGGCGGCACTTAGCCCGGCTGCGCGCTTACACTCGCTGAAAGGACTGCGAATCACCGGGGAAGGTTTTGCGAGTTTCTTCTGGCGTCGACGAGGGATTGTCTCTCCGACGAAAGGGACAAACAATGGACGGATCGGAGCGATGCGCAGCTGACAGTTCCGTTGGATACGGAGGCCGCGGAGCAGAAGCTGCGGCACGAACCGGCTGACGAGATGACGCCGGAGCGCCATTATGTCCGCCCATGGGCGCTCACCCTGGCAGAAATGATGACCGCCCCCAGAGGGACTTGGTTACGGAATCTCGCAAAACGTTGCAGCCGGGGAAAAAGTTCGTTCAGGTTTCGGTGGGAGGCCGGAGGAATCAGTCAGGGGTAAAGCTGAGGCGGATTCTGACGAATCCCCGGTCGCCTCCGGCTTCGGAGGGAACGGCGCAGACGATCGGGAGGTCCGGGAGGCTGGGACCGCCCGGGATGCGTTGGAGGAGGGTCCAGTTCTTGAGGTCGGGGGAAAATTCCAGGTCGTAGTTCAACCCGGTGGTGTCGTGGTCGGGAAGGGTGAGGCAGAGGTGGACGAAGCCCGAATCAATGCGGATGTCCTGAGTATAGGCGGAGCGGGAACTGTTGGGATCGGAGCCGAAAGCGAATTCCATAAGATTCGACTGACCGTCGCCGTCGGGGTCGGCATCCATGGTTGCGCGTTCGCCGCCGGAGAGCCTCGCGATCGCCCAAGCGGTGTAGGTGTCATCGGCGGATTCGCGGAAAGTGACATCATCGATTACCAGGCGACCGGTTTCGTAGCCGGAGGCGCGCCATTCGAGCCGGAAGGTCTCCCCCCATGGCAGTACGACCTCCCGGCGTTCCCAGTCGAAGCTGCCGCTGCGGGTGGCATGCACGGCGGGAGAGCCATAGGGCCAGACGATGAGCATGGCGGTGGCATTGGCGGGAGCGGCTTCGTTTTTCCACCACCAACTGACGGTGCCGGGACCGGTGAATTGGGTAATGAGACTGCCGCTGCCGGTGGAAGAGACGGCGGCGCCTTCCCCGCGGGTGGAGGCGGTCTGTCCATACCAGCGTCCGCCGCCGGTACTGAGGAAGGTTTTGTGCGGCAGGCCGAGGGCGTCGCCTATCGGGAAGGCGGGGACGTCCAGGCTGAGCTGATCGAGGAACACGGCATCGATCACTCCTACGGCGCTGGAGGTGTTCCAGCGCAGGGTGTGCTCTTCTCCCGGAGGCAGGTGCCAGACGGAGTCGAGCGTGTCGCCGATATATCCGCCCTGGCCGTGAATGGCGTACCACGAGCCATCGACGCTCAGAAAACACCCCCCGGTGCGGTTGGACCGCAGGCCTGCCCAGCCAGTACGGAAAGCGAGTTCGCGATTGCCGGGAACGATCATGTGGATTCCCGACTGCGAGCCGGGAGCGACGGGATGGCTTTCGGGCCGGAAGCCGTCGCCCGGGGAGGGCTGAACGGTCCACGGATGAGTGCCGGTATCGGCGACTCCCAGGTTGTCGGGGAAAAGGGATTCCAACTCCGGACGGTCCGTGGCGATTTCCACGCGGTCGAGCATGAGGCGTTCGAGTGCGGTGCTGCCCAGCGGGGAACTGCCGGCGACATCCCACTCCCAGCGGATGGTGTGCGGACCTGCGGGGATGGGCCAGCGCACCGGGATGGCATCGTCCGGCGAGATCGCTCCGCGGAGAGGAAGCACTGGAGTGCCATCCACGAGGAGCCTGCCCTGGCTGAAACCGAAGGAATCTTCGATGTAAAGAAAGGAGAGCACGGCGGGGCCGTTCACATCGGTCTCGATCCAGGTGGTTTCCCCGGGTGTGGCGGCACTGATGGCGGCTGGCTCCTGACCCCCTCCCGGCAAGCTGCGCCAGGTCAACTCCCACGGAGCGGCGGCGCTGGTGCGCCAGGGCAGATCGGGCGCATCCAGGGCATCTCCCAGGGTGAGGCCGGCCGGCAGGGGCTGGAGACGGAAATCGTCCACGCAGAGGGAGGGGCGGGGATCGAAGTAGTGGTTTTTACGGCGGACCCACTTCAGGATGTGGGTGCCCGGGGGCACGACGGCGGTGACTTCCTGCCAGGAATTCTCCCCGGTGAGCTCGGCGACATCGCGGTCACCCACCTGCAAGAGGGCCAGCCCGGGTCCGTCCTTGTACCACCAGAAGCGGACCAGCACGGGGCCGGTGACGGAGGTTTTCAGTTCGCTGCCGCCATTGATGCTCTCGTCTTCCGAAGAAGGCACGAGAGCGGCATTCTGGCCATCATGGGACAGTTCGGTCTGCCCGATCCAGTGCGGCGGCGGCCCGCTGGTGAGCCACGTCTGTCCGGGGGCGTCCAAGGCGTCCGCGAGGGGAGATCCGGGCAGAGGGGTGACACTCAACCGGTTCAGCCCGGCGGGAGCGCCGCGCCGGTTCTCCTGACCGGTGAAGATCCAGCGGAAGGAATGCGAGCCCGACGGGATTTCCACGGTGACGGTTTCCCACAAGTGATAGTGTGGAGCGATGGCAATCTCGACGCCATTCACTTCCAGGCTGAGCCGGGTGGATTCGGGCCCGGCCCGCCAATCGAACTGAACCTGTGCGGGTCCGGAAATCTCGGTGCCGACCCATCCGGTTCCCTGTCCGCCGGCGAAGAGTGCATCGCCATCGCCGGCCAGCGGGGAGTGCAGAGGTTGCCAGCGTCCGCCATCGGAGGTGAAGGCCAGCTCCGGCGCGTCGAGCGCATCGGCGAGAGAAGGCGTCGGCTGAGGCGTGATTTCCGCCATATCCAGCAGGATGGGATGCCGGGGATCCGAGCCTGAGAAGCGGAGGGTGTACTCGCCCGGCGGCACCGGCACCTGCATGCGCCGCCAGGAGGAATCCGGGAGGGACGTCTCCGAGATGCCCCATTCCGGGAGGGCGCCATTCAGCGTGACGGTGAGCGTGGATCGCAAGTAGTGAACCGAAACCAACGCCGGACCGGTGACCGAAGTCTCCACCCAGGCGGGCGATACCTGGTTCACCGGCGCCAGAGACACGGCATCGACACCATCCAGCGCCAATTGGCCGAAATGACCCGCTGTCACATCGTCGCCCGAGGAAACCCAGATGCGGTCCGGGGTATCCAGCGCTTCCGCCAGCGGCACGGCATCAATGCCCGTGCCGGGCTGAAGGCTGAAGCCATCCAGAAGATAGCGTGCGGAGGGACCGAAAAATCCTTGCCCGGGTCTGGGCGAATGCCAGACCAGGCGATGCCGTCCATCCGGCACCGGTACGGTGGTGGATTGCCAGGACGAGGGGCCCGGATTGAAAGAGTCCCACACCCCGGGAAAGGGCAGACTGGCGCCTTCGGGGAGCTCGGTCCGGCGCCAGTATGTCAGTACGGCGGGGCCGTCCACCCAGGCGCTGAGTTCCGGGAAAGCGAGGGGACTCAGGGGCAGGGGGCGGGTACGGACGGCAAGGCCCGAGCGGGGATCGGCGCTGTCCGTATCCCACAACTCCGGGTGGGAAGAAAAAAACGTGATGCCAGCGGGAGCATCCAGGGCGGACTTCACCTCCTCCGGCAGGGCAGGACGGACTTCCACGCCGGTGAGGGAGGCTCTCCGCGGCCAGCCGGAGTCGGGGCCGCTGATCCACTCCACCTCCACGGTCACCGGACCTGCCGGTATCTCGAAGATGGGAGAACCGATGTTTCCTTCACTCCGGTTCTCGAACTTCACCTGTCCGTCGGCGAGGATGCGGAAGACGTCGCCGGAAGGGCCGTCGCTGCCGACGCGCAGCTCCACCTCCGCCGGACCGGTGATCACCGTCGCAAGCCGGGCGTCCTGAAGGGGACCGGGCCGTTCGACCGCCAACGCGGCGGCCTGATCGAAGTTCAGGGAATTCGGCTCCCGGTCCGCCAGGGTAGGGACGAAGGGATTGGTGCCGGAACTGGTCCAGGAGAGGCCTCCTGCGAGGGTGTTGTCCATGGTGAGCGGCTCAATGGTGAGGGAAGCGAGCGTCGCCACATCGGCCGGTCCCGCCACCGCGTTGGCGGGTGGCCTTAGCGGGTAAGGGTCTTTCTCGTTCTCCATTTCCGCCCAGTAAAAGTGAACCCATTCCACGCGGTGCATGCCCGGTCCCACGATGATCGGCGCGTCGTCCCAGGTATTGCCCGCCGGAGAATTCACCCGGCGGGGAGTTCCGTTGCTGTCCAGATCGCGGGCGGTGAACGAGCCGCCTTTCACATTCACCCATGGCACGAGCCGCGCTGGTCCCTGCACCAGCCGCACCAGCGAGGTCCGGTCGGCCCTCCCGGTGCCCCTCACAGCGGCCACGTTTCCATCATCGAAGCCGGATCCGGCTAGGCTTGGCACATACTCCGCGGTGACCTGCCCCAAGCCGGTGACCACCCAAAGCGCCTCTGGATCATCGCCGATGCTGTCGAGCCAAGGCAGGCGCGCGCCCGGATTGACCACGAAGTGATCCGCCTCCGCGGCCGCCCCCGGCACCCGGGCCATTCCGCGCGCCCTGAGCCGGATGCTGTGACTGCCCGGCGGCAGATTGATCTCCACCCGCTGCCAGGACACGGCGCGGCGCAGCGTCGCCATCTCCCGGTCGTCGATTTCCAGGGAGAGCCAGCCCCTGCCATCCGGCCCCAGCAGCCGCCAAGAAAAGGAGATCGTCGCCGGACCGGAAAGAACCGTCTCCATGGAGGAATCCCCAGCCTGCACCACCCGGGCCACATCCCCGCCGGAAACATCGGAAGAGGATGACGCTGTGTCCCAACCCGGCGTGCCGGTCACCACCCAGGTCAGCGGGGAGTCCAGGCCCGCGGACGGATTCTGACCCATGGCTTGCCCCAGGAGGAATGGGAGAAAAGCAAGCGAAAGTGCGAAACGAAGACAAAGATTCATGGGCACGGGAAAGGGTATATGCGGGGGGAGGAGGCTGCCACACCTATCGGTGTAGTCCGTAGGAAAGTCTCGTCTGGTTCCAATTACCTTCTCCCAAGGAACGATTTTCATCGGGAAATTCAGGGTTGGGTCCAGCGGCGGCGGTGGTTACATGGTCGGAGCCCGGGGGAGGGAGTTCCAACCCCGTTGGCGCCGTGAAGGCAGTATGCGTATACGACGTTGCATCGCGTCCAGCGATCCGGCCCAAGGCCGCCGAAATGATCCTTGCTCCGCCGGAGGAACGATCTACATCGTTCCCCATGGCCGCAAAGAAACCATCCCTCAAAGGAAAGCGCTACACCGATGCCGAGAAAGCAGAAATTCTGAACTTCATCGAAAGCTACGGACGCGGGGGCGCTTCGGCTGCCGCGAAGAAGTTCGGCGTCAGCCCCCTTACCATTTCCAGTTGGCGGAAGTCCACCGGTGGAACGTCTTCCAAGGCGAAAGCGACGACGGCTATCGACAAGGACGAGGTGCTCCGGCAGCTCGCCAAGAAAGGCTTCAAGGTGGTTCGCATGGTCAACGCTTTGACCGGCGAACTCGTCGAAGAGAAGATCGATCCGAAAGTCGAGAAGCTGGGGCTGGATTTCGGCGGCCTCAAAGGGAAGGCGAGCGATTCGGCTACCTACGTGACTCAGACCCGGGGACAGGTGCTCGTCACGCTCACCCTTGACCGGCTGCTGGCGATCACGGGCGTCAAGCCCTGATCTCCGAGGATCGTCGTTCCTCCGGCCGTCTGCGCCCCAGTATCCGGGGTGCAATGCCTCCAGCGTCGAGGCTCCGCACGGCTTCGTTTGCTCCGAAATTGGAGCTTGAATGTCAATCGGGAAGGTGCTTTGCCATGCTCCATATTCGGAGCAATTCCCATTGAGCGCCTCCCAGCGCGGATAGTGCAGGGTCCGCCTGGGACGATTTCCTCTCATGAAAACGCACCTGATACTGATGGCGCTTGCCGCCACGCTCACCTGCCGGGCCGAAGTTCCTATCGAAGCCCGACAGCTTTTGGAAAAGCGCGACAAGCAAGTCGCTGAGATCAACAGGAAGTTCGTCCAGGAACTTCAGGTCATTGCCGAACGCTATGAGCGCCGCGGCGACGCAGCGGCCGTGGAGGCAATCTCCGGAGCCCTGAACAGCGGGCCGTTCGCCGTCAAAGATATGGCGGGCGAGTGGGCCCATACGCTCAAGGGCAACAAGCGCGAACCGATCGTGTTCTACAAGGAAGGGTTCGCCACTTGGAGGGACATGAAGGGCGTTGTCTCCATACGAGGCTCGTTCCTGCACATCCAGTGGGAACCCAAGAGATTCTGGCACGCCTACTACATGGATGGCGGCAGGATTCTTCACGGCATCGACCAGGCCCGCAGCCCCGTGACTCTGTCACGCTGATCCATCGTTCGGCGGTGCTCCTGCGGGGGCGCCGCCGGACAGGCTTTTTCTTTGCCGGCACATCCTTGGCCGCTACGGTTCCCGCATGCGTGGAGGACGTTTTCCCAGAGAAACACAAGACCCCTGCAAACGCAGAATCACGGGCTAGGAGCGGATTTCCGAATGCGGTAGAACCTCCGCTCGCCGGTCACCCGTTCGAAGAACGAATGCCGCGCGCCGTCGCCGACGATGGGGCTTCCATGGTCCTTCCAGGTCACCATGTCGTTACTGACCTGAATCTGATACAGCGCGTTCGCCTCGGTGACGAAATCCAGTTCCACAGCCTGATGGATCGTCAGAACGGTCGGGGCGGTGGCCAGCCTTTCGTACTCGACCACCAGCTTGGGTCTTTGTGCGACAACACCGTATTCCGACGATACGATGGTGTAAGCGTCGTAGCCGGTCGGCAGCCATGCGACTCCGTGGTTGGGCGCTCCGTCGCTCCAAGCCTGCACGAAAGGGGTGATGTCGAATGTCCTCCATCCGGTCGGTAGCTTGGCCGGACCGTAGGAAGCATGGCTGGCGGTGCTTTCGATGTCGTCGGCCTGAATACCGCCCATTCGGTTGCGGGACACGAACGGGTTGTTCCAGGTCGCGGTATCGTCCCTCCACTCCGCGAGAACGCGATGGAGGTTCGGTCCGTTGCAGCTGTTGAGCGAATACCCGATCAGCCTGGCCGAAACGATGACCGCCCCCATTGGGATCTGGTTGTCTCTCTCTCCGAAGATCCCTTCGAACTTGATCAGGCCATGGATGGCGCTCTGTCCGGGACCGCCTAGATCCGCACCGACCCGACGACCGTCAAGGTAATTGGTATTGGGACCGGGATTGCGGAGATTCACGTCCCGGCATCCCATGTAGCCGTTGGCATCGCCATTCTGGAATTCCACTACGATCGTATCGGCAACAGCGGAGGAAAACGCCGTGACCCATGCCCACACGGCAATCACCGCCACTGCCGGTAGCTTTGGGCGAAAAGCGCTTTGAATAGCCTGAGACAAGAAAAATTCCGATCGCGATGAGAATGGGGGATTCATGATTCGGGAGGCGCCCCTTTGGCTCCAACGTCGGAGCAATTCCAGCCCGCTTTCCGGTTACGGTCAAGTTCCGAAGCCGGAGCAATGGAAGGTGGCAAAAAGAATCTCGTCGGAGCGAACGTCCAGCGATACCGGACGGAGGCTGGCCTGACGCAGGAGGAACTGGCCGCCGCCCTGCAGCGGCTCGGCTGGGATCTCGCCCGGGGGACATTGGCCAAGATCGAAGCCGGTCTGCGCCGCGTGAACGACGGGGAATTCTTCCTTCTGGCGAAGTGTCTCCGCAAAGAGCCATCCGAGATGCTTCGCGGCGTGAAAACCGCCCGGGCGCTCGGCGTGGCCCGACAGGGGAGAGACTGAAGGGCCCGTTGACTCAAAAGTAAATGACACCGGAGCGGATCCGGGACGGTGGGGACGTTGACTCATAAGTCACGACACCGGGGTTGCTGTGGTTTTGCCTGCATCGGGCGCGTAATGCAAGGAGTCCGCAGGACGACTGGAATGGAGCGCCCGATGCAGGATTGCGCGCAGACCCTCCTCCAGCCGCCGGTGCAGTTCGAACGGGTTGAGCTCGGCCCGTTGTTCCTTCAGTCGCCGCTTGGCCGCGGCATCCACCTCCGGACTGGCGAGCAGCCGGTCGCAGGGCGTCTGTGGCTTGTCGTGCTTGCGTTTGACTTTGGCTCCCTCGCGGCTCTTGGCCTCCAACTTCGCCGAGGGCAAAAAGTAGTTGTGCAGCGGCTCCCAGCAGCCGCGGTAGAGCGCATTGATCGGCGCGACCAGTTCCGGATCATCCAGGCGGTCGTAGCCAAGAAGTTGCCTCACGTGCGTCCAGTTCTTCTGCTCGACGTGCCCGTTGTCGTTCTTCTTGTAGGGCCGCGACCGGGTGAAGCCAACCGCCTTCGACCGCTCCTGGAAGTAGCGCAGCAGATGCCAGTTGAGAAACTCCGAGCCGTTGTCGCTATCGAAGCCGAGCAATTCGAAGGGCAGCACGGCCTCGACCTCCCTGGTGGCCTCGACGATGCCGTGCGCGCCTTTGTTCCACACCGCACGGTTGGCTGTCCAGCCGCTGTGGATGTCGCAATAGGTCACGCTCCAGATGAAGTCGCCCTCCAGGCTCCCGCCGCAGTGCGCCACGGTGTCGGCTTCCAGGAAACCGGGACGGGTGATGTCCCAGTTGTCGGTGCGGATCGGGATCTGCGTCTTCAAGAGCCCGCCGGGCTTGGTGCCGCAGCGGCCACGGTGTCCGGCGCGTGTCTTGCGAGGGGCGAGCAGGCGGTCAATCTGCGCGGCACTGACGGCGAGCACCCGCTTCCGGAGCTCCTTCTTGAGCCGCCCGTGTTCTTTTTCGTAGTGCGGCAGCCACGTTGGCAGCAGCGCCTTGAGGCGCTTGCCGCACGGCTGTTCGGCGGCCTTCCAGATCCGCCACAACACCTCCACGACATCCGCGCCATACTTCGCCGGCCGCCCCTTGGCCACCGACGGATCACCGCCCCAGCCGGCCTTCGCCCCGAGCAGCTTGATGGCGTGTTTGCGGCTGTAGCCCCACTGCTCGCAGACCTCATCGATCAGGCGCGAGCGGCCCTTCCGCCCTCGGCCCGCGTACCTCTGCCGCAGTCGCGGCAGCATCTCTTCAGCCAGTTTCCGGCTCATCGGCATTCCTTTCGGTAGCCGGTGTCATCCTTTTTGAGTCAACGACCTTCTCCAGCCGCCCCCGGCCAATCCGCCAGGGTGTCAAAACTTCTGAGGCAACAGG
>JBBCJF010000012.1:0-170216 GCA_037190465.1 Haloferula sp.
GAACCCGGGCCGGCGGACCGCGCCCGTGCCGTGTTCATCGGTTCCGGCGGAGTCTCCAGATCCGCCTTCACCGTGAACTCCTCGCCGTCCACCGAAATCTTCAGATGGTTCAGGTCGCTGCCGATCCCCAGAACTTCGAAACGCGTCGCATCCGGCAAGCCCAGCGCGCTCATATCCAGCCTGCTCAACATCCGCTCCTTCAGGTGAAACACGTAGATCCGCATCTCCAGAATATCGTGTCCTTGGTAGTCCGTGATTTCCGCCTTCCCGATCACTGTATTGTCGCCTGCCCAGGACCATCCGGTGATGAAACCCTTCGGCCCCGGATCGTAGGTCACATATGGAAACCTTATTTCCACTTCATGATGGCTCCCATCGGTTCCAATTTCATAAAGTCTGCTTTGTGTTCCGGAATTGGTTATTAATTTTGATCCGTCTGGACTGAGTGAGCTTCCGTAATACCAACTAATCGGATAGTCGACACGAATCTCGATTCCTCGGTCCGGGATGGTCACACTCCTCCGGGTGTTTTCGGTGCCGCCGGACAAAGGCCTGAAAGTGATCGAATCGCCGGAACCGCTGCTGTCCGGCTCCACGATAATACGTTTCCCGATGGTGAGCCATTCCGGCGGCGGGGCGTTGAGCATGTCGATCATTTCCTGCGATCTGCCGTGCGTGTACGCGCACGGAGTTGCGATCACGAGGAACGTGATGATGGCGATAGATCCACGGGCATTCATGGCTGGTTCTGAATATCGTTGAAGATGTCGTTCGCCACGTTTTCACCGAAGGCGTCCCTGATAGCCGTACCGCTGGGATTCGTCAGCTTTACGCTTTCCAGAGCTGTCGCGTTGGATAGGAACTCCACCTCGATGAGACATGCCCTGACTGGATGGTAGCCCTGGACGTTTCCGTTGTGGCCGGCTCCGTCCTGTGTCACCATGAAGTTGGCGGTTTTGACACCGGGAATCGGTTGTTGAGCATCGTTCAGAACCCAGTTCTCCGGGAAGGTCTGGCGATGCGCTCCCCCCGCATCCTGGTTTTGCACGGCCAATACCGTCGATTGTTGGACGAGTGCGGCTAATGCCGCGTCCTGTCCCAGATTGACGTTTCCGTTTGTCGCCCGTTGCACAAATGTTTCGGTGCCACGGGCAGAAGCTGGTCCCGAGTTGAAATGAATGCTCACAAAGACGTCAGCCCCATTATCTCTGGCAATTGTGGATCGTTCGCCCAAATTGATAAATTCATCTTCCGTCCGTGTCATTACGACTCGGAGCCAACGCTCTTCGTCCTCGAATCTCGTGACCAACGCCTCCCGGAGTCTCAACCCGTAGTCGAGGGCCAGATCTTTTTCTCGGACATTGCCGGCTCCAACGGCCCCGGGATCGTTGTCTCCATGCCCCGGATCGATCACGACCACCGCGGGGACTTCCAAATCGATCAAGTCAACGGGGTCTTCCGTGTCTTCGATTTCGATACGAATGCGGGCCTTGTTGAAACCGATGGGCGGCAGGTTGACGCGGATGGCCGTGATTCCATCCTCGCCGATCGTTGTCCGCCCCTGCTCCTGCGACAGCCGGGTGAAGCCGTTCGCCCCGTAGGCGGCCGATGCCGCGAAGCGGTCACGGTGGTTCTGGGGCGCCGCCTCCCAATCGCCCCTGAACTCGGTATCTTCCCCGTCGGGCGGAATGAACAGGGGCAGCATGCTCCAGGTCACCTGCTTGCCCTGCAGTATCTTGCCGTCACCGATCCTTACCTTGATCTCCCGATGGGCGATGCGGTTCAGGGCCGGATTGATCTCCACCATCGGATTGGTGCGCCCCTCCCTGAAATCGGGGAATTCCGATCCCACGATTTCCTGGTTCTCGCCGTTTCTGGTCCTGGGAGCCAGTTCCACGACTTCCACCGGCACGAGCAGCGCGAGTTTCAGCGGGTCGTTGCCGCGGCGAACTTTGGCAATGGCCAGGCCGGTATCGAGCATGTCCAGCATTTCCACTTCGGAGGGCGCGGGATCACCCCCGACGAGACCGGCAAGGGCATGCCATCCGCCGTTGGCCCAGATGCCCTGATTTCCCAGCACCCATCCCTGTTTGGTCACGGCCCGCAGTTCGGCATCCGGTCCGAAATCGGGAGAGGCGGGCTTTCGGAAGGCTCCGCCATTCCGCGAAATCAGGAGCCCTTCACTGGAACCGGCCACAAGATTCCATTTCCTCTCTCCAGCATCGGTTTCCTGGACGATGGTGGCGGAACGGTGGAATCCTCCAGCGTCGACGGGCAGGTCCACGGGCTGGTCGAATTCGCCGTCGTCCTCGTCCCAGCGCCAGTAGGCGCCGTTCGCCACGATGTTGCCGTTTTTCTCGATCCGGGCGCGCCAGGTATTATGATTCGGATCGACGGCGGCAGCGCCGGGAAGGAGCTGGCCGCCGGGCAGCCGGCGCAGCCCGAAGTTTCCCGTTTCCCCGTGATCGCCCCACCATAAAGTAACCCTATTCCTGTCGTCCCGTAAATCGGTGTGATAGAACGCGGGGGAACTGTAATCCTCGTAGGTCCCGGCAACGGGGTCCCAGATGCTTTCCCGATTGCTCATCCCTTCGTTTTTATGGCCGATCACCTTGCCGTCCACCAGGGTTTCACTATAAGCCCCGAAACCATTACTATCGGCGGGCGGACTGGACCAGAAGAAAGGATGAACGGTCTGCTGCCTGTCCACGACGATCCGGCTGGTACTGGACGGGGGCGCGAACCTGGTGAAAAGAGCCGTCCCGTCTTCGAAAAGATCATTGAGACCGATTTGCTCGACGTCTTCCATGCCGAGTTCGATCACGCCGAAGGCGGGGCGGGGGCCCCGGCGCCAATCGATGATCCGGTCGCGTGGATGACCGTCGAATTCGTTGGGAATACCGTCGCCGTCAAAATCTTCGAGGGTCGCATCGGGATGAGCCTGCACACCGGCCTGATACGCCTCTTCATTGGTGATGCCGGAATCGCCGAATTCCTCCTCGGAGTGGTCGGCGAGCGGGTCGAGGCCGTGGGCCACGAGCCATCCGTCCGGTATGCCGCTGCCGTTGGTCGAGGCCAGCAGCGGATGGGTGCCGTGGAGGTATTCCCCCAGATTGGTCAGGCCGTCGCCGTCGGGGTCGCCGTCGGCCCCGTTGCCGCCGGTAGGGTCCAGGGGGTCGAAGTTGTTTCCGATCTCCCACTGGTTCGGCATGCCGTCGCCGTCCGCATCCCATTCTTCAAGGGTGAAGCCCGGCGGCACGGGCTCGTCCGTATAGCGCAGCCGGAAGAATCCGTGCGGCGGGGTGCCGTCCACTTCGTAGCTGATCCACTCGTCGTTTCCGGCCTCGATCACCGGCGCGAAGGTCCATGAGCGAAGCGGATTTTCGGGATCTGAAATCTGAAGAAAGTAAGTACGGCCTGATAATCCGTAGAAAGTGAAGAATTTATCTTCCCCGACGCGGACGACATGGCTCGGCTGGTCGATCAGGCCGGTCTGTGCGATGAGCTGCGGGGCGAGGCAGAGACCGGCCCCGGTGAGGAGAACGGGGAGGGCGGGAAGACCGGGAAGGATGGCATGGCGCTTCATCGGGCGCCTCCTTTCCCCGGAGCGTGCTGGAGGGAGGGAGCCAGATACCTCGACCCCCGGTGGGGTCTCAACCAGTAACCGTGCGAGACGGGCTCCCGGGACTTCGGGTTGAGCCCGGCCCATTCGACGGCCTCGCGCAGGGCCTGCTTCCGTTCGATGTTCGCCGCCGTCAGCCTTTCTTTTTCAATGGAGTACAAGTCCATCAGAATGCGCAGCGGCGCGGTGCCCGCTTCGTCTCCGGGATCGCCCTTGAGGATCAGGAAGCCCTCCGCCGGAACGAAGGGGTGGGAGACGGGTCGATGCCAGGCGAAGTTCCGCCGGAGCCTGGCGGTGTCGATCTCCCGGTGCATCAGCAGCAGCTGATGGGTAACTCCTTCATGCAAAAAAGCATGAAGATTGGCGAAGACAGAGAAATTCATATTGATGACGGCCTCGTATCCCTTGTCGGGGTCCCGGGGATTCCGCCATGTTACGTAACTGACCTTTTCGTCGAAGACGGAGGCGCCGAATTGCAGCAGGACGGGCGGGCGGTGACGGGCGCGCAAGGCCTCCCGAAGAGCGATCTGTTCCGCGGTGAGCGGTTGGGGCGGGACCGGCCGGGGAAGATCGGGCAGGGTCGAGGGCTCTCCCCTGAGGATGGTCAGATTCCGTCCGGGGAATTTCCTGACCACGGCGCTTTCGACGCGCATGTCCGCGGGGACGGGCTTGGGCGGCGGGGGCGGAGGCGGCGGGACGAATCTGCCGCCGGTGACGGGCCCGGGAATGCGGGTGGAAAGATCGGCGGCGGGGATTTCGGGCTCCTGCGCGGGAGCATGCTCCTGCGCCCGGATGCCGGGGGGAGCCCAGCAGGCGGCGAGCAGGATGGGGAGGACGTAGCGTAGCGGGACGGCTGCGCCGTTCCGGGAAGTGGCGGGGGTGGGTTTCATGAGGTTATGGGGGTTGGTGGTTGGGGGTGAAAAGCCGATGGCTGAAGACGGGCGGCGGGGGCGCCGGGTCCAGGGAGAGGGGCGGGAGCCTTCACACGGGTCTCCGGCTGCGGGGATTTCCTTGCCTTGGAAAAAGCAAAGGGCGCGGACTTGACCGCGCCCCGAACTCAGGCACCGCGAAGCGCCTCTCAAAGAAGACGCGACAAGCCGCGCCGACTTGGCGCGTCTGCTGTGTTTCTTTGAGGGCCTGTGGAAATTCGCGGTTTCGAGTTCGGCCCGGCAGCTTTTAACGTCGTAAAAGCAGATATGTCGTCTTGATGAAACGTCGCGTCGTCGACGCGAACAAGGAAGGCAGTCACGAAAGACAGGAGATGACAAGGAGAAATTTCTGTCGAAACGGGAGGGCTTCATCAGGAGACCGCCGGTCAAAAGTGGCGCATGCCTCCGGCTTGTGAACGGATGGCGTGGCTCCGCCGCGCCCGGTGGAACCGGGCGATCCGTTTGCAAGCCGGAGGCTCGCACCACGTTTCCGGACTGCCTAACCGTCTGACCGCCGGGCAACCGGGAGGAGGAATGCGACGCGGCGCCCGGCGGTCATTTGTCATGGGCTGAGGGGAGGGGGGGAGGTTACCCATCCCGCACTTCCCACTCACTGCACCATGGACCGGAAAGCCTCCCGCTCCGAATCGATTGCTTTTGAACCGTCATCGACAAAAGCGATGAATCGCGCCGCCTCCACCTTCGCTATTGGCCGCCGCGCCTTCCCCGTTCACGCTCCGTCGCGTGCCCGACGCCTATGATTTCGCCCGCGCCCTCCTCTTCAAACTGGATGCCGAAACGGCCCACCACCTGAGCCTCCGCGGCCTGCGCCTCGCGGAAGCGTGCGGCCTGCTTTCCCTGCTTTTTCCCGCGGACGAATGCCACGCCCCCGTCGAGGTCATGGGGCTGCGTTTCCCGAATCGCGTCGGTCTCGCCGCCGGGCTCGACAAGGAGGGCAATACCATCGACGCCCTCGGACGCCTCGGCTTCGGCTTCGTCGAAATCGGCACCATCACCCCCCGCCCGCAGGCTGGAAATCCCAGGCCGCGCCTCTTCCGTCTGGTCGGGCACGAGGCGATCATCAACCGCATGGGATTCAACAATCCCGGCATCGCCACCGGCGTCGCCAACGTCCGCCGCTCCAGGAACTTCGCCGGCGTCATCGGCTTCAACATCGGCAAGAACAAGGACACGCCGAACGAAAACGCGGCCGATGACTACCTCGCCTGCCTCCGCGCCGCCTATCCCGTCGCCGGCTACATCGCCGTCAACCTCTCTTCGCCGAACACCCCCGGCCTGCGCGACCTCCAGGGCGAGGAAGCCTCCGCCCGCCTGCTCGAAACGCTGAAACGCGAGCAGGAAAAACTCGCCGCCGAGCATGGCAGGCGCGTTCCCCTCCTCTTCAAAATCGCCCCCGACCTCGATCCTCTGCACATCTCCGCCCTCGCCCGCGTGTTCCTCGACGGCGGGCTCGATGGCCTCATCGCCACCAACACCACTCTCGACCGCGCCCCCGTCGCCGGCCATCCGCGCGCCAACGAAGCCGGCGGCCTCTCCGGCAGACCGCTTACCGTCCGCAGCACGGAAGTCATCCGCGCCTTCGCCGCCGAAACCGGCGGCAAACTCCCCATCGTCGGTGTCGGCGGCATCTCCTCCCCACAGGATGCCGTCGAAAAAATCCGCGCCGGCGCCTCCCTCGTCCAAATCTATTCCGCCTTCATTTATCAGGGCCCGCGCCTCGTCCGGAATTGCTCAAGAGAGCTTGATAAATTGGACATCTGAATAATTTTCGCCTACCTTCCGTCCATTCCCGGCGACTTTCGGCCTTGCGCCATCCGCCTTGCCGCCGGAGGTATCCACCGAAATCAACCTACGACAAGCAACATGAAGAAATCCCTGACCCTTCTCGCTCTCGTCTCCGCCGTCTTCCTCGGCGCGAGCTGCCAGAACTATGGCCCGAACGCCAACCGCGGTGCCGCCATCGGCGCAGGCGCCGGCGCGGTGGGTGGAGCCATCATCGGCAACCAGTCCGGCCGCGCGCTCGAAGGAGCCGCCATCGGCGCCGGTGTCGGCGCACTGGGCGGCGGAGCCATCGGCCATTCTCAGGACCAGAACAACGCCCGCCGCCACCGCGGCTATTGAACTCCCGTCGATTCTTTCCTCCGCCGGGCGGGCCATCGCGGCCTTCCCGGCGTTTTTTTTGGGATGAAGCCCCCGGGCATCCACTCTAGCCTCCCAACGCAGACAGGCGCACTCATGCCCACCATCGCTTCTTTTCTCCGCACCCTCGCCGTTTTCCTGCCGCTCCTGTCCCTTCACGGTCAGGAAAAAGCGCCGTCTTTCGACCTGCCCGGCAGCGGAGGGAAAGTGCAGAGCATCGCGGAACTCGTCTCCGAGGCGAGTGCCGTCGCACCCGGCCGGCCCTTCACCGTGGCCCTGCGCCTCGCCCATCCCGAAGGCTGGCACAGCTACTATCAGAACTCCGGCGGCATCGAGCAGGCCCTGAAGATCGACTGGTCCCTTCCCGAGGGTTTCGTGGCGGGACCGATCCAGTGGCCCGCACCAAAGGTCGAAGTCGGCCTCCTGGAAAACCAGAGCTTCTACTACTCGGGCAGCCCCGTCTTTCTCATCGAGATCGCCCCGCCCGCCTCCCTCGAAGCCGGCGGCGTGGCGGAGATCAAAGCGAGCGCCACCTGGCAGATCTGCAAGACCGGCCAGTGCCTCGACGAAGCCGGCACTTTCACCCTCACCCTCCCGGTGAAAGCCGGGGCGGAAATCGACGCCGCCCAGGCGCCGCTCTTCACCGAAGCCCGCTCCCGCCTGCCCGCTCCTGCGGAGGGTTGGAAGATCCGTGCGGCCAATGCCGGCTCTGAAGTGATTCTCCACCTCACTCCTCCGTCCGGCCTGAAGCTGCCGGACGATTTGGACTTCATCCCCGCCGCCCCTTTCCTCGCCTCCATCAGCGAAGGCAGCACCGTGAACCAGGAACGCGGCGACTGGATTTTCACCCTCAAGCGGAAGAAAGAGGACATCATCGGCTCGCCCATCGAGCAGGGGCATGAAGTCTCCGGCATCCTCGTTTCCACCTCGCCGCTGGATGCCCAAAACGGCGCCTCGTCGATCCTCGTTCCGGTCACCACCATTGAGCGCGCTCCGCCCGAGCCTCTCTCCTTCGGTGCCTACCTGTCCATTCTCGGCGGTATGCTGATCGGTGGTCTGATCCTGAACCTGATGCCCTGCGTTTTCCCCGTCATCGGTCTCAAGATCATGGGTTTCGTCCGGCAATCCGGGCAGGACCGCAGGAAGATCGTCATGCATGGTCTCGCTTTCACCGGCGGGGTGATCCTGTCCTTCTGGGTGATCAGCGGGGCGCTTTTCGCGTTGCGTTCCGCCGCCGGACCCGGCCAGGAAATCGGCTGGGGCTACCAACTCCAGATCCCGGGGCTCGTCCTCGGTCTGATGCTGCTCATGTTCGTGCTCGGCCTCAGCATGTACGGCCTTTTCGAGATCGGCGCTTCGGCGACCGGCGTCGGCGGCAAGCTCCAGGCGAAACAGGGTGTCAGCGGCTCTTTCTTCTCCGGCATCCTCGCCACCATCGTCGCCACGCCTTGCTCCGCCCCTTTCCTAGGTGTGGCCATCGGCGCGGCCATCGGCCTGCCGTCGCTGCAATTCTTCGGCGCCTTCACCGCCATGGGACTCGGCCTGTCCCTGCCCTATCTGGTACTTTCCATCTTCCCGAAGCTCGTGGACCTCCTTCCCCGCCCGGGAGCATGGATGGAAAGCTTCAAGCAGGCGATGTCCTTCCTCCTCTTCGCCACCGCCGGCTACCTGCTCTGGGTCTACATCGGCCAGATCGGCCTGGAGGGCATGCTCAATGTCGTCTTCGGTCTCACCGCCATCGCCATCGCCGCCTGGGTCTTCGGCCGCTGGCACACGCCTATCCGCCGCCCCCGGGTCAGGATCGCGGCCATCCTCGTCACCCTGCTGTTCGCCGCCGCCGGGCTGAAACTCACCCTGCCGCCGGCCCCACCCGAGCTCGTCTGGGAAAAATGGAGCGACGAGCGGGTGAAGGAACTGCTGGAAGAAGGCCGGCCTGTCTTCGTCGACTTCACCGCCCAGTGGTGCGCCACCTGCCAGTTGAACAAAAAGCGCGCCTACACGAAGGAAGTCGCCGACCTCATGAAAGCCCGCGGCGTCGTGGCGCTCAAGGCCGACAAAACCAACCCCGACCCCGCGATCGACGCCAAACTGGAGGAACTCGGGCGCAGCGCCATCCCTGTCAACGTCCTCTACGTGCCCGGCAAAGACCCCATCATCACCCCGGAGCTCTTCGGGGCCGATTACATGAAGGAACTGATTACCAGGGAGATTCCGGAATGAATTGCCCGCAAAGAGCGGGAGGAAACGGGCCGTGTCCCGCGCCGGAACTCCCGCCTTGCCAAATTTCGGATCTCCCGTAGGCTCCGCCGCGTCAGGCAGTTCCGGACCATCCGGCTGCCCGCCGCCGGCCAAACGCAGAAACGCAACCACTTTGGCAGCAGCCTCCGCTCGGGCGGAGTGCGATCGGACTCCCGGCGGACGCGGAAACGCGGAGGTGCCTGCCCCACACATCCGGGCTCACGCGCGAACCAGCCGGTCCCGGGTCCACGGAGCCCCGCCCTTCCCGCAATGCAGAGGCGCCTCCCCGGCACCAAAAAGCCGGCGACCCGGAACCACCGGCACGCATGCAGCCCCGCCCGTCCGCGGGCGGCAACCCACGACACCGCGACAGGAGCCCGGCCCAACCAAACGCAATACCCTAATGTCCAACGCCACATCCGACACGAGAGGCGCGGGAGGAGAACGCCGCAGGCGACGCTCCCGCGGAGGCAAAGGCCGTAATCGCAACCGGCACCACGACAACCAGAACGAAAACCGCCAGCAACAGGGAGGCCGCCAACGTCAGGACCGCGGACCCCGCCCGCCGCGCCGCGAGCACAAGCCCGCGCCGCTGACCTGGTGGCAGAAGCTGCTCAAACTGATCGGCCTGTACAAGGAACCGGCCCCGCCGCCCCGCCAACCGCGCGAGGAACGCAAGCCGCGCCTGAACATCGAGGAAGCCCCGGTCAAATCGAACACCCGCATCGCCAAGTCCGCCGACGGCGGCCAGCGGCGCAACGCGGAGCGCACTGAAGTCGGTTCGCCCCGCATCTACCTCGGCAACCTGTCCTACGACACCACCGAAGAGGATCTCAAGGATCTCTTCAAAGGCGTCGGCAGTGTCCGCCGGGTCGAGATCATCTACAACCGCCGTACCCACAAATCGAAGGGCTACGGCTTCGTGGACATGCTCAACACGGATGAAGCCAAGCGCTCCGTCGAAGTCCTGCACGACCAGCCCTTCATGGGCCGCAAACTCGTCGTCAGCGGCGCGAAGCTGAAGGAATACGACGACGCCCAGCGCGAGGAAGCGGTCGAGGAAGCCCGCCCGGCTCCCGCCGCCGCGGCCGTTGCGGATGTCACCGCCGTCGAGACGGTCATCCCCCTCGTAGTGGAAACCGCGCCCGAGACCGCCGCGGAAACGGAGGAGACCCCGCGCGAGCCGAACGCCTGAAATCATTGCAATGAACCACTCCGCCCCGCCTGGTTCGTTCCGGGCGGGGCGCTCTTTTTTAGATCCATCACTCCCATTCCGGCAAATGAGCGCTCTCTCCATTCTACCGTTCCACAATCCGACGCACCGCAAAGAGATCGTCGAATTGTGGCGAAATGTCTTCGGCTACGAGACTGCCCACAGCGAGCCGAATCTGGCGATCGACCGGAAGCTGGAAACCGGCGACGGATTGTTTTTCGTCGCAATCTCCGACAGCATCGTCGTGGGGAGCATCATGGCAGGATACGATGGGCACCGGGGTTGGCTGTACTCGCTGGCCGTTTTGCCCGGTTATCGCCACCGGGGCATCGGCTCCAAACTTGTGCGGGTTGCCGAGCAGGCGCTCACCGGCAAGGGCTGCATGAAGATCAACCTTCAAATCATGGAAGGCAATGAAGCGGTTCAGGCATTCTACGCCTCCCTCGGCTATGCCGTCGAAGTGCGCGTCAGCATGGGCAAACGTATCCTTGAGAATATCCCGGGCATCCCCGAAATGGATGCGAGTGGCAGGTGTTCTGCGGTGCCGGATTGCCGGATTGCCACTGATACCACCCGGCATTAAACTGCCGCCATGATTCTTACCTTGCCCGATGACCCTGCCTTGGCGGGCATGAGCGAAGCCGACATCCGCTTGGATTTGGCCTGTGCTCTGTTCGCGGCGGGACGTGTATCCCGCGACGTGGCGTGCCGCATCGCGGGGATGGAGCGGTACGATTTCGATGGCGAACTCGCCTCCCGCCGCATCTCCGGCTATACGGCGGAAATGTTGGATGAGGACCTTGCCACCTTGGAAACTCTTTTTTCCCGGTGATCGTCGTCACCGATACTTCGGTGGCGCTCAATCTCTGCCATCTGCGGCAGGAGTGTCTGCTGCCCGCTCTTTTCGGAACCGTCCTTGCCCCGCCCGCCGTGGAGGAGGAATTCCGGAAACTCGCCCGTGAAGACTCCCGGTTTCTTGGTCTGATTTTCCCGGCATTTGTCGAAATCGCGACCCCCGTGGGAATCGCCGCGCCGCTGGCAGGAAATGCCCGGCTGCATGCCGGAGAGATCGAAGCTCTTTCCCTGGCTCTCGCAACCAATGCCGCAGCGGTGCTGATGGACGAGCGGGCGGGACGAGCCGCCGCCACTGCCTTGGGGCTTCGCAGCGTCGGAATTCTCGGTATTCTCATCCAGGCGAAACTCCATGGTCTCGTGCCGCGGATCGGCAACCTGCTGGACCAGTTGCAACAACAAGCCGGCTTCTGGCTCTCTCCGGCTTTGCGAAGAAGAACGCTCGAAATCGCCGGGGAATAAAATCAACCCTGAATGGTATCCATCCACGGAAAATGATCCCGCCCGATACAACCATATTGTCGGACCGCCTCCGGCTTCGGCGCTTCTCGAAATCGGACATCCCTTTCGTATTTTCGGCGAGCCGCTATCAGGGGTTTTGCGCTGGCATGCGCTGGCATCCCCCTCAGACCGAAGATGAACTGCTCGAACCGTTCCTGGCCAACGAGCAAGCCTGGCAGTCCGGAGCGGCCTATACTTTCACCATCGAAAGCCGGACCACTACCGAGCCATTGGGCCGGATCGTCATCCGTCGTCAGGAAGACGCGATATGGGATTTGGGATTCTGGACGCACCCCTTGCACCAGCGGCAGGGCTACATGACGGAAGCCGTGGTCGCATCGCTCGGTTTCGGATTCGTGCAACTCGGCGCATCGGAGATTCAAGCCGCCCACGCCACTTGGAATGCCGCGAGCAGGAGAGTTCTCGACCGTGCCGGATTGCATTTCATCAGACGCATCCCGGAAGGATTTCAAAAGAACGGGGAATGGGTGGAAGAAGACCTGCTTTCGATCACGCGCCGGCAATGGCAGCAAAGGACCGCCGGCGGTTCTTGATATCAGATCCTTCCAAGATCCCGCTGCTCCATCAGGAATTCCGCCGGTGTCCTGATGAGCATCCCGTAAACCTGTGAGCCGAAGACGTGGTGAAAGTCGGCGCGGTCGAGGGTCAGCAGAACTTCAGCGTCCGCGGCCAATGCGGAAATCACGACCGGCCGGTCTTTCGCCTTCCCGAATACCAGAATTCTGTCGAGAGCGAGAACATCGGCAACCAGTCCGATCCGGGGCTCCACGATGCTCTCCCAGGCGGAAAGGGCGGAGTCGCCGAGCTTCGGCAGATTTCGCAGGCCCTCGTTCCGGCAATAGCCCGAAGTCACAAGCCGCCAGCCGCAAGCGGCTCCTTCCTCGCATACATGGCGCGACGCCCCCTTCGCCGAACCGCAGGCGGCGAGCAGCACGCTCGGATCGAGAAAAAGCCTCATCGCCGCTTGGCCGAGCGGGATGTCTCGAATTCCGCCATGCCCGCCTCGTCTTCGGCGATCCACCCTTCGATAATACTCTTGGGCAACTCCCTCACCGCGACCGCTGCCGCGGGCCGTAAGATCAATTCGCCGTCACGCTCTTCGACGATCACCAGCGGATTCTCCATGCGATCGAAGCCGAACTTGCGGCGAAGCGCCGGCGGCAGCGTCACGGTTCCTCGTTTGCTGATAGGAAGCACCACAGTCATGCCGCAAAATCGCATTGCCGCAATGCAGCATCAAGGGAATTCCGAACATCCGCGAATTTTGCATGGATTTTGCCGGCCCGGACAAATCGGTTCCAAAGCAT
The DNA here is from genome assembly GCA_037190465.1 of Haloferula sp. GTDB lineage: Bacteria > Verrucomicrobiota > Verrucomicrobiia > Verrucomicrobiales > Akkermansiaceae > Haloferula. The sequence continues at coordinate 12,844 of JBBCJF010000012.1, forward strand.
GACCCGGCCTGCATACCTTCCCGCCGCACTTTCGTTTCGTCATTAGGATTTAGTCATTAGTCATTTCATCCATCCCGAACGCCTCTTTTTCGTCTGCGGCCCCACCGCCTCGGGCAAGAGCGCGCTCGCCCTGCGCCTCGCCGCGGAACTCGGCGGGGAGATCGTCAACGCCGATGCCTTCCAGCTCTACCGCGGTCTGGAAACCCTCACCGCCGCTCCCTCCCCAGGCGACCGCGAAAAAACGCCGCATCATCTCTACGGGATTCTCGACCCATCGGAAAGCATCGACGCCATGGGATATGTCCGGCTCGCCCTGCCGGTCATCGGCGAACTGCTGGCGCGGGGCAAAACGCCCATCATCACCGGCGGCTCCGGGCTCTACCTGAAATTCCTCTCCCACGGCGCCTCTTCCCTGCCGGCCGGCGACCCCGCCCTGCGCGCCGAACTCGATGCCCTGAGCCTCGACGAACTCGCCGCCCGCCTGACCCAACTCGATCCCGCCGAAGCCGCCCGCACCAACCTCCAAAACCGCCGCTACGTTTCCCGCGCGCTCGAAATCTGTCTGCTCAGCGGCCGGAAATGCTCCGAACTGCGCGATGCCTGGGAGCGCGCCACCGCCGAGCGAGCGTCGGAACTGCGCGGCATCGTGATCCGGCGCCACCGCGACGACCTGCACCGCCGCATCGCCGCCCGCACCCGTTCGATGCTCGCGGGCGGCGCCATCGGGGAAGTCGCCGCGCTCGGCCCCGTGGCCGCCACCGTGGAAAAGGCCATCGGCCTGCGGGAAATCCGCGCCCTGCTCGCCGGCGAAATCGACCGGACCGAATGCGAAACCCTCATCAATGCAGCCACCCGCCAATACGCCAAACGCCAGGAAACCTGGTTCCGGCGCGAAACCTGGCTCGACCCGCACGAAATCGCCGGCGTTGACGAAACCCGCTGAAAGAAGAAAAAACCGCCCAAGGTAGCCTGCCGAAATGAAACGTGTTCCATGGATAAAATCATCTCTCCTGGTCTGCCTCATCAGCGGGCTGGCCGCGGAACCTCTGAAGGTCGCCGTCTCGTCCGACTCCGGCGAAATTTCGGACGGGGTGATCCGTCTGCTGGAGAGAGCCGGCCATGAAGCGGCGGGGGATCTTTCCGCGGCAACGCTCGATTCGGCCCGGGTGCTGGTGCTCCACCGGGAGAAGCCCGAACCCTTGCCGGAAACGGCCCGCGCGGCGGTCGAGGCATTCGCCGGGCGCGGCGGAGGCATCGTCATCCTGCACAATGCGATCGCCGCCGGCGACGCCGCCTGGTTCAAACCGATCTCCGGCGCGGGATGGACGGAACACAGCCGCTCTTTCTCCAGCGAAATGATGCTCCACGTCGCCACCGACCAGCACCCGGTGATCTCCGGCGCGTCGTCCTTCGACATCCACGACGAAACCATCTACGATCTGGATCGTACTACGGAGGGCATTCGGGTGCTCGCCTCTGCCTTCACGCCGAAGCTGACCGACCACCCCGGCGACAAGCGCCCGCCGGCGCGCGCGGACCGGGCGAACATCTTCGACAGCCAGCCGCAGATGTGGACCTTCGAAAACACGCTGGAAGGTGGCAAGCCGCACCGCGCCTTCATCGGCCTGCAACGCGGCATGGCGGCCTGTGACCACCCGAGCTTCCGGACCTTTCTGCTGCGGGCCGTCGCTTGGACGGCGGGGCGCGACGACCTCGATGCGGGCATTCCTGCGGAAGACCTCGCCGCCCTGCGCTACCCGCCGGGCGGCCCGAAGCGGGCGGAGGATACGGTGAAACAATTTGCTCTCGAACCGGGCTTCGCCGCGGGCGTCGTGGCCGCCGAACCGCTCGTCAACAAACCCATCGCCGTGCAATGGGACGCCGCCGGGCGGATGTGGATCGCCGAAACACCCGAGTATCCGAACGGCCGCCGCGAAAGCATCGCCCCTTCCTGGCGCGAGACCGGCGTGCTCCATCCGCAGCGCTACGACCGTCCCGCCGAGGACAAAATCAGCGTGCTCAGCGAGCCCGATGAAAACGGAAGGCTCACGAAAAAGACCGTCTTCCACGAGGGACTGGAACTCGTCACCGGTTTCTGCCTCTACCGCGACGGCGTGATCGCCATTCACCAGCCGGACATCGTCTGGCTCCGCGACACCGATGGCGACGGGCAGGCGGACGAGACCGTGCGCCTCTACACCGGCTTCGCGCCCGGCGACACGCACTTCGTCGCGAACCACCTGATCGCCGCGCCGGATGGCTGGATCTACGCCTCCATGGGCGGCGGCGCGGAGGCCCGGCGCATCGACGACCCGGAAAAAATGGTCCGCATCGGCGCGGGCGTCTTCCGTTTCAGGCCGGACGGCTCGGCGATCGAGCAGGTCTCCTCCAAGGGCGGCAACGGCTTCGGCCTCGACATCACCTCGGATGGCGAACTGTTCTTCAACCAAGCCACCAGCGGCAACCCGGTTCAGCACGTCGCGCTGACCGAAAAGACGCTCGCGCTCGGTAAAGCGGGCAATATCTCCGGCGCGCAGAACGTGATCGAGCAGCGCCGGGTGGCCGCCCCGCTGCCGGAGCGCATCCCCCTCATGCAGATCGACCAGGTCGGCCGTTACAGCTCCGCCTGCTCCTCGCTGATCTACGAAGGCGGCGCCTGGCCGGACGAGTGGACGAACAGCATCTTCTGCACCGAGCCGATCCTGAACATCGTTCACCGCGAAGCGCTGGTGCCGCGGCGCGCCACCTTCACCGGCCGCATGGTGCGCACGGACGCGGAATTCCTCCATTCGCCGGACGACTACTGGTTCCGCCCCGTCGATGTCGCGCTGGGGCCGGATGGCGCGATCTACGTGCTCGATTTCTACAACCCCGTGATCGCCCACAACGACACCCGCGGCCCCCTGCACAGCCGCTCGGGTGCCTCGGTCCGGCCGGACCGCGAGCACTACTTCGGCCGCATCTACCGCATCCAGCACGAACAGGCGAAAGACCTCGCCGTGCCGGATCTCACCAAGGCGAGCGTCGAAGAAAAAGTCGCGGCCCTGTCGCATCCGAACCGCGTAGTGCGTTTCAACGCGCTGAACCTCCTCGTCGAAGACGGCGACAAATCGGTGGCTCCGGCCATACAACCCGTGGCCGAATCCTCGGACTTCGCCCCGGCCCGCATCCTCGCCCTGTGGGGCCTGCAGCGCCTCGGCTCGCTGGAAACCCGCGTGCTGGCAGCCGCTCTGACCGACAAGTCGCCCGCTGTGCGCAAGAACGCCGCCCTGATCGTCGAGGAAGGTGGCATCAAGGCCGTCCGCGACACCGTCGTCGCGAATCTCCGCGATCCCGATCCGCGCACCCGCATCGCCATGCTGCGCGCCCTGGCCGCGATCGATGCGGACGAAAAGAGCGCGGCGGCCCTGGTCGCCCTGTTCCCCGATTTGCGGGACGACCTCACCCGCTCCGCCGCCATCGCCGCGAGCGCCCCGGATCGCGCCGGCATCCTTCGTGCCGCGCTTTCCGCACAGCGGCCGGAGGCATTGACGCGGATGGCCGGCAGCATCGCCGACCTGCTGATCGAAGAGCGGAATGCGGACGCCTTCGCCTCCCTCATCCCCGCGCTGGCCTCGGCGCCGGATACCGCCGGCGGCCTGAAAATCCTGCTGCTGCAAAAAGCGGCGCGGGTGAACGGCAAGCCGGGCGAAACCGTGTCCGCGGAGATCTTCCGATCCCTCCTGAAAGACCCCGATGACCGCGTGCGCGCCGCCGCGCTGCCGCTGGCGCTCGCCTGGAGCGACGCCGATGTCCTGCGCCCGGCGATTGAGGGGCTCCTTCCTGATTTCCTCCGCCAGGCCGCCGACCCCGGACTCCCCGGCGGCCATCGCATCCTGCTGCTGGAAAGCCTCGTCGATGCCCGCTCGGCGAGCGAAGAGATCCTTCCCGCCGTGGGCAAACTCCTCGGCGATCACGCCACTCCGGCGGAAATCCGTCGCGCCGCCCTGGACGCCCTGCGCCGCAGCAACGCCCCCGAAGCCGGGGAACTGCTGGTTTCCCTCTACGGCGGCCTGGACCTTTCCCTCCAGCCCGCCGCCTTCGACGCGCTGCTTTCCCGCGTCGAGTGGGTGAGGGCTCTGCTCGATGCCGTCGAGCAGCGGAAGGTGTCTTTCACCCAGCTCGCTCCCAACGACATTTTCCGCCTCCGCAGCCACCCGGCCCGGGAGATCGCCGCGCGGGCGACCGCCATCCTCGACGAACTCCGCAGGCCGGATGCCGACAAGGACAAGCTGGTCTCCGAACTGATCCCCGCCGTGACGCAGACCGGCGACATTGCCCGCGGCAAGGAACTTTTCTCCCAGGCCTGCGCCACCTGCCACCGCTACGAGGGCGCGGGCGTCGAAATCGGGCCCACCCTCGATGGCATCGGCGCGCACGGGCCGGAGCAACTCCTCATCAGCATCGTCGATCCGAACCGCCAGATCGACGCGGGCTACGAACTCTACACCGTCGAAACGCACGACGGCCAATTCCACGCCGGCATGATCGCCCAGCAGAACGACGCCCGCGTGGTCCTGCGCTCCATGGCGGGCGACGTGGAAATCCCGGTCAACACCATCAAGACCAGGACCAACACCCACCGCTCGCTCATGCCGGAGGGGCTCGAAGCGCTCGGCGGCGACGCTCTGCGCGATATCATCGCCTACATCTGCGGCGGCGAATCCCGCTACCGCGTGCTCGATCTGAGCAAAGCCTTCACCGCGGATTCGCGGCGCGGTCTCTATCATTCCGCGGAATCTCTGAACGACACCGTGCCCTTCACCAGACACGGCATCGTGGATGTGGAGGGGACGCCCTTCAACATCGTCGAGCCGGGAGCGAATCCTTATGGCGGCAACCTGCTCGTCCTGCGCGGCGGCGGGCGGCGGACGTTTTCGCATTCCTATCCGCGGCAGGTGGAGATCCCCGTCGGTTTTGAGGCGACGGCTTTCCACTTTCTCGGCGGCGTTGCCGGCTGGGGCGCCTCCGCCGCTGATCCCGAGGGGCGCGAGATCATGAAAGTCGTCGTCGTCTTCCGCGACGGCGGGACGGAGGAGAGCGCCCTGCGCGACGGTGTCGAATTCTCCGACTACGTCCGGCGGGTCGACGTGCCGGGATCGGAATACGTGCCCGATCTCACCCGCGGCCGGCAGATCCGCCGCTTCGCGATCCCGGTGAAGGGCTCCGGCGTGGTGGAGAAGCTGGTGCTCTCCAGCCCCGGTTACGGCCCGGCCCCGACCACCGCGGCGATCACGGCGGAGATGAAATAGCGGCCTGTGGCGGAATGGCCGCCCATTCCGGCCGGCCGTTGCTTCAAAACAGGATTGTCTTTGCGGCCGGCCGGACGTCATCTGCCGCCGTGCACGCTATCTCCGCGTCGTTCTTCCTCCAGATGGCGATCATCCTCGTGGTCTGTCGCGTGGTGGGCTTGTTGGCGAAGAAAGTCGGTCAGCCGCAGGTCGTGGGCGAGATGATCGCCGGCGTGCTCATCGGCCCTTCGCTGCTCGGATATTTCTGGCCGGGGACGATGCAGGCGATTTTCACCCAGGAATCCCGCAGCATCCTCTACGCCGGCGCCCAGCTCGGGGTGGGGCTCTACATGTTCCTGGTCGGTCTTGAGTTCCGCATCGATCATTTCCGCATGCGCGCCCGCAGCGCGGCTTCCGTGTCGATCGCGGGGATGGTGGTGCCGTTCATTCTCGGGGCTCTGCTTGTGCTGTGGCTGCAACACGTGCCCGGGATTTTTTCGCCGGGTGTGCGCTATTTCGAGGGCGCGCTTTTCCTCGGCGCGGCCATCGCCATCACGGCGTTTCCGATGCTCGCCCGCATCATCTCCGAGCGCGGGCTCGCGGGCACCTCGCTCGGCACCCTGGTGCTCGCCGCCGGAGCCATCGACGATGCCGCCGCCTGGTGCGTGCTGGCGATCGTGCTGGCGACCTTCGGAGTGGCCCAGCCGCTGGCGATCGGCGGCCTGTCCATCGGCGCGGAAGTCGTCGCCATCGGCGGATCGGCGATCTATGCGGTCGTGGCCCTGACTGTCGGCCGGAAATGGCTGGCCGCCCTGGGCCGCCGGGCCGAGAGCAAGGGGGAGGTGTCCCAGCCGATGATGGCCATCGTGCTCGCCTTGTTCTGCCTGGCGGCGTGGTACACGGACATCATCGGCGTGCACGCGGTCTTCGGCGGCTTCATCCTCGGCATCGCGATGCCGCGCGGGGTGTTCGCCGACGACATCCGGAAGAAAATCGAGCCCTTCGCCGTGGTCTTCCTGCTGCCGATGTTCTTCACCTTCTCCGGCCTGAACACGAAGCTCAGCGTGCTGGTCGATCCGGGATTGATGCTCGTGGGTGTGGTGATCCTGCTGGCATCGGTGCTCGGCAAGGGCATCGCCTGCTGGGCCGCCGCCCGTCTCACCGGCGAGGACAACGCCACCTCGATGGCGGTCGGCACGCTGATGAACGCCCGCGGCTTGATGGAACTCATCATCATCAATATCGGTCTCCAGCGCGGGATCATCGGCGAGGCGCTGTTTTCGATCCTGGTGGTGATGGCCATCGTTACGACGCTGATGGCCTCGCCGGTCTTCGAACTGGTGTACGGCCGGAGGAAGAGGGCCGCCGAACTGCCCCAGGGGATGGCGGGGGCGTGAGGAGAAGTTACGGGTTCAGGGATGACCCCGACGAATCGAACGGGGGCTACTCCACCTTTTCCGCTTTCAACAATAAGACTCGACGGGTGGTGTCGTCCACAGGATCGATTTCGAAGATGACCTGAATTCCCGGAAGGAGACCGATGCCTGCCGAGGTATGCGCTGGCGTGTCGTTCGCGGGATCGGGGAGACGGATGACTTCCAGAGTGATGTCTTGCTGTTCTTCGGAGAGCCTGGCGCAGAAAGCGATGCCTCTCAGCTCATCCCAAGGTTCCAATACTCGATGGGCCGGGATGTTGACCGTCGGGAGGCGGGTTGTCTTTGTGTTTTCGGTAAACCGCTTTTCGAGAGATGTAGGGATGACGCCAACCAAGATTGGCGGGCGGGCCGGAGAGGGAATGTCTTCGCCAAGGATCTGCACGCCGGCCACCTCCGTTTCCGCTGAGGCGAGTTCGATGATCGTGCCGGACAGGCGGACCCTGCCGTATATCCTTTTCGGGGCTTCGTAGAGTGCGGATGCGTAATCGGCCATGACCCTGCCGGCGTGATCGATCGGATGGACCGTCGTGAGCATGGTGGCATGAATCCCGGGTTCGATTTCGCCGAGCCGGGTGATCAGCGTTTCGCCCGGTGCAAGGAGAGCGCGGCTGTTTCCCTCCCGGATCGCGAGGTCGTTCCAGACGGCTTCTTCCTCTTGCAGGATAGTCCGTAGCATGGCATCGGGATCAAAGCGGGGCGCCCGGCCGGGAACGAAGCTGTAAGCGGGACTGGCCTCCAGCTCCACGGAGGCGCCGTCGAAACGCGACCGGTAGCTGAATTTCCAGCCCAGATACCTCTTTTCATCACGGTGCATGTCCGCCGGGTGTTCGCGGATGATCTCGATGGAGGCATGTTCGCCAGCTCTGGCGGCTATACTGGGAAACATGATAAGCCGGGGATGAGGGCTTTCGATTTCCGATCTGGGGTCCACGAGATTTTTCCCTGTTTCCGGGTTGAGGGTAATCCGATCCGGAGCCAAGGGACGGTCGGAAAGAATGAAGCTGGGCCTGAGCATGATCTGAAGATGCTTTTCGGGCTCGATGGGAACCGCTTGAGCGGGGGCGGCGGCGTCGGAAGGCGGAGGCTGGGTATTCTTCCGGGGTTCCGGTGCCTGTCCGGAGATCCGCAAGGTGGAAACCAGTATCGCTGCGAGGGCTAGAAACAGGGAACCACTGAAAAGCGTGCGTTTGCCGGAGAGGGCATCCGGCCCGGCGGAGAGCAGCCAGGCAATGCGCCGCCGCAGGCGACGATAAGGGCCGCGTGCCATGGCCGCGTGGGAGTGAGACGGATCGGCTGCGAGAGTGACGAGGAATGCTCCATAGGCAGCGCGGTCTTCGCCGGCTCCGGCCGCGGCGAGATCGCAAACCCGCTCACGGGCCGCCGACCAGCGGGCTGCGAGGAGATGTGCGAAGGGGTTCCACCAAAAGAGCGCCCGGACCAGCGACGCCGCCGCGAACCAGCGGGTGTCGTGGCTGTGGCGGTGACACCATTCGTGCCGCAGCGCCCAGCGGATTTCGCGGCGATGCTCCGGCGAGAGCAGGCGGCGGGGAATCACGATCGCCGGGCGCAACACGCCCGCCACGCAGGGGCTGATCGCGGTGTCGGCGATGCGGATTTCGCTGCGACGGCATTCGGGAAGTTCGCGCCGAATCGCTTCCCATGCGGCATCGTCCGCCGGGGCGAGCCGTCGTTTCCAGAGGGCGATCCGCATGGAGCCGAAAAGAGAAAAGCCAAGTGCGAGCGCGCCGCCCAGCAGCCAGGCGGGCGCGGCGAAATCGCTCCATTTCTTTCCTGCGACCGGCGGCGGAGCAGGATCGGCGATCTGCGGCGGCGGGGTGGGGGATTCGAGCCGGATCACGGTCCAGATTGGCAGGGATGCCGGGGCGGGTGCGGGTGGCACGGAGGCTTGCGGACGTTCCGGCGCGCGTTCCAGGGCAGTGATCCACGGCAAAAGACCGGAAATCAGCAGGCCCGCCATCGCCAGCCACGCCTTCGCATAGGGCCGGCGGACGATACTCGTCAGCATGAATGCGGCGGCGGAGAGCAGCGCGGCGTGAAAGGCGGTATGGAGAAGCCAAGTGTTCATGGTTTTTTCGGCTGCCGGTGTTGGTCGATGATGCGCCTGAGTTCCTTGATCTCGCTTTCGGAGAGCCCTCCTTCCTCGACCAGGCAGCGCACCAGCGAGAGGCCGGAGCCGCCGAAGAGGCGTTGCTTGAGTTCGGCGAGGACTTTACTTCGTCCGCGTTTTTCCGGGACGGCGGAGCGGTAGAGGCGCACACGGTCGCCCTCCTCGCGTTTCAGCCAGCCTTTCGTTTCGAGGCGGGTGAGCTGGGTTTGCAGGGTGTTGCGGGTGATCGGCTCGGCTCGGTCGCGGTTCACGAGATCGAGCAGCGCGGAGACGGAGACGGGCTGCTTTTGCCAGACGAAGTCCATCAGGGCCTGTTCGGCGGGAGAGAGGGCGGGCAGGGATTTCATCGACAGGACGAAGATTAACGACAAATGTCGTCAGTGTCGATGGGAAAATGACGACGTTTGTCGTTTCCCGGGAGATGCCGAGGCATTCGGGCGGAACGTCGCGGTAATTGCATAGCGTCCCGGAGGGACATCAGAAGGTAGCCGGTGGTGAAACCACCGGATTGGGGATGGCTATCCATGGCGCCCCTCCGGGTCGCCTTTTGATCGGGCCGCAAAGTCCGGTGGTTCCACCACCGGCTACATTCTCCCGCCCCTGCCGGGGCGCGAAACACCTACACGGCGCAGCCGTCCCGCTACGGGGATTCGCTCACCACTTCCACCCCAGTCCGATTGTGAAGCCGAGCGCGTCGATGCCCGGATTCGGCGAGGTCATGCCACCGTTGGAGTGGTGGAGGAAGTACGCCCCGCCTAGTAGCGACATGCCCGGCGTGATCTCCTGCCGCAAGCCGAGCTGGGCGAACCAGTTCAGCGTGAAGTCCTGACCCTGCCCGCCCGGCACGTCGGTGGAGTCAGTCAGGCCGAAGCCGCCGCCGATGGAGAAGAACAACGAGGTCTTTTCGCTGGGGAACCACCATTCGAGGGACGGAGCGAAGGCAAGGCCGAGGTAGTAGTCCTCCGGCCCTTCGACGATCGACTCCATGAGCAGCGAAAAGCGGTTGCGCACGACCAGGCGGGAGCCGTCGCCGCCCTCGAACCACGTCATCATCGCGGGGCTGCGCAGGGTGAACTGGGTCGGCACGATTTCGTAGTCGATGGGGGTGTTCGAGCCGACGTTCCACAAGTAGCCGGATTCGATCACCCATTCCCAAGCATCGGCGGGGTGTTCCGCAACGGCGGTTCCGACAAGGAGCAAGGAGGCAAGTGCTTTCATAGTACGGATAATCAACTTTTCCAAAATTTTAGATTGCGGAGCCGGGGGATTCAAGGCAACAAACGCCCATCCTTTGGGGGGATAAACGGCTTCGTTGGATTCGTTCCGATGGAGCCGTTCTTTTTCATGGCAGGTCGTCCTCGTCGCCGGGCACGGGGGGGATGAAATCCTCGCGCTGGAGCAGGCGCTTGAGGTCGAGGTCGTCGAGCAGGTCTTCCGGCGTGCGGATGACGGTCATGGCATAGGGGGCGAGGCGGTCCATTTCCGCGACGGCGCAGTGGACCATGGAGGAGACGATGTCGGCGTCATAGCGCTCCTTGTCGAAGAGGTTGGTGATGCGGAAGACGAGGCGCTGGCGGTCGAGATCGAATTCGAAGCCACCGAGGTTGAGGGTTTTGTTGGCGCGGGCGAGGAGTTCGAGCAGATACGGCTGGTGTTCTTCGTCGAGCGGCAGGGGCATTTCGCCGATCACGGCGAGGGCGTTCATCGGCGGGTAGGCCTGGATCGTCATTTCGATCCGCGTGTGATGGCCGGAGAAGACGGAACGCAGCACATCTCGGCCTTCGACGAGTTCGCAGTGCCAGCTGTTGCGGCCGAAGGTTTCTTCGACGGTGAGGATTTGGCGGGATGGTGGACGCATTCAGGATTGTTGATCGGCGATGGAAGATTGTCGATGGGGAGACATGCGGCCCTGGATGGCCTTGGCGAGGAGTTCGCGGCGATCTTTGGAGATGGGCGAGAGGGAGAGGTAGATGCCGGAGGTTTTTTCCGGGTTAAAATGCAGCGTCAAGCGGGAGCGGTCGATGTCCGCGGCGGCGATCTGCGCCCAGGGGATGACCTGCATGTTCGCCGAGGGGCGGAAGAAGGGGAAGATCTCGATGCCGATCGGGCTGAGCAGGAGATAGGCGTGCTTGGTGCAGCGCCAGGCGAGCCGGACCAGCGCGGCGGCGAGCGTCAGGAGAAGAAGGCCCCAGGCGGGGTGGGGGAGTTCCGGGTGATCGCCGCGGTAGGGGGCGATCAGGAAGAAGATGAGCGCGGCCCCGCAGCAGACCGCCGCCGCGATCCAGAAGCCTGCGGCCTGCCCGGCGCGGGTGAAGCGCAGTTCCTTGTGGGGTTCGGCGACGGGCATGTGCGGGACGGTGAGGACTCGAATCCGAAACTCCAAATTCCAAATTTCCGGGCGCGGGTGCCGGGAGATAGCGGAGAGAAGCTTCGTCGCTTGTCAAATGGCCGCATGCGGGGCAGTTTTGGTGTAGCGGACCACTATCTGTCGCGGCGGTCCGGATAGTGCTTCCGTTTTCCCAGCCCGAAAAGTCTGCCACTCTCCCCGGATTCCTCCGATGAAAGCGCCCCAAACCAGCCGGACCTTGCTGCACCGCCTGCGGGAGACGGGGGACGAGCAGGCTTGGAGCCGTTTCGTGGAGATTTACACCCCGCTGCTGCATCGCCACGCGATGTCGCGCGGTTTGCAGGCCCCGGACGCCAGCGATGTGGTGCAGGAAACGATGCGCCGCCTGTTTCTGGCGCTGCCGCGGTACGACTACCGGCCGGAGCGGGCGAGGTTCCGCACTTGGTTGTTCCGCGTCGCCGAGAATCAGGTGAACCAGTTCCTGCGGACGCGGCGGCGGCGGCCGCAGGGCGACGGGCGGACGACGATGATGAACGCGGCGGACAGCGTGCTGGCGCGGGAGAATGAGCGGGAGGTGGAACGCCGCTGGGAGGAGGATTACCGCAGGCGGTTGTTCGACTGGGCGGCGGAGGGGGTGAAGGACGAGTTCACGCCGCGGATCTGGGAGGCATTCTGGCGCACGGCGGTCGGCGGGGAGAGCATCGAAGCGGTGGGCGCCGGGCTGGGCATGTCGCGCGCCGCGGTCTATATGGCGCGCAGCCGCTGCCTGTGCAGAATCCGGGAAAAGGTGGATCTGGCCGGCACGGAGGATTTCGATCCGGCGGAATGCCCGCCGGCGGCGATGGCGGACGATGAATAGGGAACTCGTCAGCGATGCGGAGGTGGCCGCGCTGGAGGCGGAGTTCGCCGAATTCCGGCGCGATTTTCTGATCGGTGAGCCGCGGGAAGAGCGAATCGCGCCGGAGGAGGTGGGGGCGCTGATGGTGCGGCTCAAGGCGGTGGAATTCGATATTCCTTCCGCCGCGGATGAGGAGGCTGGGCTTTGGACGCTGCTGGATCGTCCCCCGGCCGGGGAGCGGCCGGGCAGGCTAGGCCCCTTTGAAATCTTCGGCGTGCTCGGACAGGGAGGGATGGGCGTTGTGTTCGCGGGAAGGGACCCCGCGCTCGGCCGGGAAGTGGCGGTCAAGCTCATCGCTCCCGGCTTGAAGGCGGATGAGGCCGCGCGGCGGAGATTCCAGAACGAGGCGCGCGCGCTGGCCGCGCTGGATCATCCCAATATCCTGGCGGTTCATTCGGTGCACGAACGGGGCGGTGCGTTGTATTTCGTGATGCCCAAGGCACGCGGCGTGACCTTGGCGGAGATGGTGGCGGAGCGGGGGCCGCTTTCCGCGAGGGAGGCGGAGGAGCTGTGCCTGCAGACGGCGGCGGCGCTGGCGGCGGCGCATGTCCGGGGCATCGTCCACCGGGATGTGAAGCCGGGGAATCTGATCCTGGAGCCGGCGGCGCGGCGGGTGAGAATCGTGGATTTCGGCATCGCCGCGCTGGAAGGCGAGGCGGGCGGAACCTCCGGCACGCCGGGATTCATGGCGCCCGAGCAGCGGCGGGGAGGTGCGGCTTCGGCGCGGTCCGATTTGTATGGGCTGGGGGCGACCTTGTGGTTCGCGCTCACCGGCCACGCCCCGCCGGAAGGGAAGCTGCCCGCCGCCTGTCCGCGCTGGTTTTCCAGGCTGGTGCATTCGTTGCTGGCCGGGGAGCCGGAAGACCGCCCCGCGGGAGCGGAGGAGGTGGCGAAGCTCATCCTCCGCCGGCGGAGGATGCGCAAAAGCGCGGCTCTTGCGGCGGCTCTGGTCTGCGGCGTCGCTTTCGTCGCCGTTCTTCCTTCGCTGTTGTCCGCGTTCGGCATCTACGGCCGGGCGAACCGGCTGCGTGCGGCGTGGTCGGAAAACAAGTATCACATCGACGGACGGCCCGGCCTCTATCCGACATTGAAAGAAGCGGCGCAGGCGGCGCAGGGGCGGACGATTTTCGCCGATTTCGACGGGGAGCGCGTGCTGACGATGACGGATTTCGGGACGTTTCCCGTCACCCTCAAGGCCGCGCGGGGGCGGAAGCCGGTGCTGGTGCACGAGGATGTCCAGACGCCGATGCTGGCGACGCGGGCGCCGTTGGTTCTGGAGGGGCTGACCTTGCAGCGTTCGGTCCCGCAGACGCAGCCGCGGCGTTTCAATGTGCTGGTGCAGGCGGAGAATACCGAGCTGATTCTGAGGAACTGCCGGGTGGTGGCGGACGGCTGCATTCCCGAGGCGACGAGTCCGGCGCTGGGATTTGTCGGGTCGGGGCTTTTCCGGCTGGAGGATTGCGTGCTGCGGACGGGTTCCATGCCATGGGCCGCGGCGCGGCGGCAGCAGCGGGGTGCCCATGAGGGGGTGGTTCGCGTGGAGGTGCTGCGCTGCGATATCGAAGGGTCGGGCTTTTACATCCCGGAGTCGCCGGGTTTGCGCACCGAGGTGACGCTGGAGGATTCCCGCCTGCGCACGCATGTGGGTTTCGTGCATTGGCGGAACGGGGGGTCTTTCCTCGATGTCACCGCCCGGCATTGTCATTTCATTTCCCACACGCTCGTGCGGAAGGTGAGGCTCGAGGAGGGAGGGCTGGCGGCGTCGCTCCGGTGGAGCGGCGAGGGCAACCGGTTTTCGTTCAACCGGAATGAAGGGCCGCTGTTTCTCCACGCTTCGACGCCGGAGGATGTGGAGACGCTGGTGGAGGATTTCCACCATTGGCGCGGGCTGGGGATGATCGCGGAAAGCGGCGTCCTGGCCGGCCCGCCTGTTTCGCCGTGAGAATTCAGGGAGGACTTTGCGCGACCTTCAGGCGAATGAAGAGCTTCGGGGCGCTCCCGCGGGGAATGCGGACCGTGATCCGGTCGGTGGTTTCATCCAGCTCGTCCTGCTGGATCGTCACGCCGTCCTGTCCGTGGACGACAGGTTCCCAGTCTTCCAGGTCGGTGGAGGACCAGACGAAGGGAGTATGCGATTCGAGATAGATCGATCGTTTGGTGCGGAGATAGGTGAATTCCAGATGGGAGCCATCGATGCGCGCCGCCGGGAGGAGTCCGGCGTCATTTCCATTGGCGGGGTTTCCGCCCAGGATGTATTCGATGCCGTTGGGGATGCCGTCGCGGTCGGGGTCGTCGCCGAAGCCGGCTTCGCCGCCGACAGCGAAGCCGGCGATCCAGGATTCGTAGTCGTCGCCCGCGGCGGCGGTGAAGACGACTTCGAGATCGTTGCCATTCACCTGGGCGACCGCAGTGCCGTCGAAGGAGGCGAGATTGCCCGCAAGATTCACGGTGATCCCGGAGGTGTTGCCGGTGATGCCGTTGGTGGTGCGGATGACTTTCAGCACCCTCGTCTCGCCGGGGGCGAAATCGGGAGCGAGGGCCGAGTTGAGCAGGAGGCTGCCGCCGATGCGGTCGAGGGAGGTGGCATGGATCGCTTCGGGAGCGGACCAGTCGTTGAAATCCATCAGCACGATGCTGCCGGTCCTGAGCGTGAGGGCATTGGCGATGAGCGTGTTCCCCACGCCGCGATTGGCGATCCTGCCGCTGCAGTCGATGTCGGCGAAAGTTCCGCTGCCGCTCAGTTCCGCGGCGGCGGCGATGGTCACGTCGCTGGAGGGCAGGCCGCTGGCGGTCAGGATGCCTTCCGCGACGGTGGTCGGGCCGGTGTAGGGCTGGCTGGTTTGCAGGATGAAGCCGGTGAGAGCGCCGATTTTGACCAGGCCTCCGGGGCCTTGGATCGTGCCCGACCAGGCGGTCGAGGGGCTTTCCCCGCCAGTTTGCAGGGTTCCGCCCGGCGCGGTGTGGATGATGGTGCCGTTTCCTGTGAGGGAGCCGACGACCTGGCCGGCAGCCCCGATTCTCAGTTCCCCACCGGTGTGCACGCTGAGCCGGGCGGAGGAGCTGAGGGCGTTGGCGGCGGCGAGGGTGAGTTTGCCGTTGTTCCTCACGGTGGTCGGGCCGGTGAACAGGTTGGCGCTGGAGAAGGTCTGGAGGGCCGATCCGCCGTCGATGGTCACGCCGTGGCCATGAGTGCTGTGGATGGTGCCGGCGTAGGTGGCCGGAAAGTGGGGGGAAAGGGTGAGCGTGCCGCCCAGGAAGACCGTG
This sequence comes from Haloferula sp., assembly GCA_037190465.1. Lineage (GTDB taxonomy): Bacteria > Verrucomicrobiota > Verrucomicrobiia > Verrucomicrobiales > Akkermansiaceae > Haloferula. The sequence continues at coordinate 28,187 of JBBCJF010000012.1, forward strand.
CCGAGACCATCCAGGGATCCGATTCGTTCGCTGTAAGCCATCGTGTCGAAGGTGGCGCCCGCGGAGAGGAATAGTTCCGTTTGGTCGGGCAGGCTGTCGGGTGCTCCGAGGCGGAGAATGCCCTCCGTGACGTAGGTGGGACCGGCGTAAGTACACGGTGCTCCGATTTCCAGGATGCCGTGACCGGATTTGTAAATGCCGTCGCTGACGGTGACGGGCCGCTGGACCCGGACGATGGCTCCGGTTTCCACCTCGGCCTCGAGGAGCAGTCCTGTGATCGCCCCGGCGCCGTCGATGGTGAAAATCGCCGCCGGCGAGCTGCGGGCGATGAGCCGGGAGCCGAAATGGAGACCGAGATCGCCGGTCCCCGACCAGGAAGAAGAGCCGTAGATTTCGAAATCGCTCTCCAAATGGACGGTGCGGGCGGTGGAGGTGGCGATGCCGTTCCGCTGGATCAGTCTCGCACCGGGGGAGATGCTTACCGGGCCGGTCCCGGCGAGGGCGTTGCCGGCTTCCGTTTCCAGGGTGCCGCTCTGGATGTCGATCGGGCCGGTGTGGGCGGTGTTGTTTCCTGCGAGGCGCAGGGTGCCGGTACCGGTTTTGACGATGCCTCCCTCGCCGGCCAGGCGGTGACGGATGCGGGCGCTGTTCACGCTGAGATTGAATTTCCCCAGGTCGAGCGTTTCGGTGCCGGCGGCGGAGCCGAGGTTGAAGGTGCGGCTGCTCGCGCTGCTGATGGTGGCATGACCGGCGAGCGTGATGTTACCGGTCAGGCTGGGATTGGCGTCCGCCCCGGTGCTCATGACCTGGACGACGCCGGCTCCTCCCACGCCGGTCCCCGAAAGGGTGATGCCGCCGGGCCGGTCGATGGCCACCCCGCGGTCGAGACGAAGGGCGGCGCCGGGGCTGACGGTGGTGGCTCCCGACGTGCCGAGCGCCTGGCTGGCCTTCGCATGGAGCGCGCCGGCGCTGATGTGGGTCCCGCCGGTGTGGGATTGGGGCGTGGTGATTTCCATGACGCCGGTGCCGGCCTTGGTGAAGGAGCCGCCGCCGGTGAAATTACCGGAGAAAACGGAGTTGGCGTTGTTTCCCCCGGCGGTGAGGTGGCCGAGGCCGATGGTGCCCGAACCCGCGACCGAGGGCACCGTGCGGGTGATGCCGGCCATGGAGAGCGTCGCGCCGGAGTTCACGACGAGGGTGGCGTTCGCCGAGAGCGAGCTGCCGGTGCCGATGTGAAGGGTGCCGCCGGCGACGGTGGTGGTGCCGGTGTAGCTCACCGGGCCGGAGAGGGACAGCGAGCCGGAGCCGGATTTGGTGAAGGAGGCGGAGCCGAGACCCTCGATGACGCCGCTATATGAAGTATTCGTGGTTTGCTGGACGGTGAGGCTGCCGCCATTGCCCAGGTTGATTCTTCCCGCCGCCAATCCGGAGAGTGCGCCGATGGTATCCGAGTATCCGTCGAGGGAAAGCGTGCCGGTGGGGAGGGCGACGGGTACGGTGGGGATGCGGTCGTTTGCCATCAGCCGCATGGTCCCGGAAACGCTGATGGAGGACTGCCCGGCCATGACGCCGGCGATTTCCGCCGTGCCGGAGGAGACGGTGAAGGCCCCGGAGGCGAGGTTGATGCTGTTGACGCGGACGGTGCCGGGGCCGTGGAAGGTCACATCGCCGGAGCCGAAGAGCGGGACGGCTCCTCCGGCGACGCCGAGGTAGATGATGCGGCCAGCATCGGCGGTGAGGGTGAGGGCGTGCCCGCCGTTGTCGAGCGGCCCCTTGAGCCACAAGTGACTGTTCTGCGCCCGGATCGTGCCGGGATTCCCGAAGGCGATGGCGTTTTCGATGGAGTGAGTGGAGCCGGTTTCGTTGCGGATGAAGGGAGGTTGCCCGGCGTTATGGACGAAGGTGATTTTTTCGCCGGTGACGGTGAAGGCGGTGGAGGTGCCGGAGAAGCGGAGGGTGTTGATGGAGTATTCGCCCTGGGCGTTGGGCATGGGCCGGGTGCCGCCGGAAAAGATCAGGTCGGCGGAGCCGTTGTTGGGCACGGAGGCGTCGGGGTTCCAGTTGTTCACCGCGCCCCAGCTATTGGTTCCGGGAGCGCCGCCGTCCCATACGAAATCGGCGGCGGGGAGGCGCCCGGAGAGAAGCGCCGCGGCGATGGCCGAACTGAACGGGCCGGGCCGCCATACTGTCATGCGGAGGAAGGAACGGATGACATCCTGCAAGGAGAGAATGAAATTCACACCGTTTCCAATGCCGGCGGGCTCCCGATCTAACGAGCTTGCCGAAAAAAACGGGAGCGGCCGGGTGGGAGCGGCGGATGCGCTTCGATCCCTCGCGGCGCTTACCAATCCACCGCCCTGAACCGGAAAAACGACGAGTCGCCGGCCGCGGGGGCGGCGAACTCGCGGCGCGTGCCGTCGCCTGTCTGGGCGGCGCCCACGAAGGACCAGCCGGAGAGACCGGCGGATCGCTCCAACCGGTAGCTCGTGCCGGGGCGGGTGAGCAGGCTGACGGTGAAGTCCGCCCCGGAGCCCTTGGCGATCCGGATGCTCGTATTGTCCGCCGCGCCGGGAATGTAGCCGGTGAAATCGCGCGATGGCAGCCAGCGGGCGAAGTTCCTCGCCGGCGCGCCGAGCGTGCCGTAGCCGGTGTTGAACACACCCGCGGCGAAGAGATCGCCCTGCGGGCCGACGGCCAGGCAGTTGACGTTCTGGCTGCCGGTGACGCCGACGCCGGAGCCGAGCGGTTTCCACGCGCCCGTGCCATCCCACTGGGCGACGTGCCGCAGATTGAGCACGGTGCGCCCCACGGAGGCATCAAAATCCCCGCCCGCATACAGGACACCGCCGGGGCCGAGCGCCAGGGCGAAGACGCCGTCGGAGTCAAAGGTGGTGCCGTTGGACTGGATGAACTTTTCATCGAACCCGCCCGCGAGCGCATTCCAGGCGGAGCCGGTGAGAGCGGCGACATCGCGCACCGCGACCGGCGTGCCGGAGGCGTTCACCTGATCGAAATCCCCTCCAATGTAGAGCGTGCCGCCCGGGCTCTGCGCCAGCGTACGGACGATGGGCGAGCCGCCCACGCCGCCGCCGACCCCGCCGCCCAGCACGCTCCAGGCGGAGCCGTTCCACTTCGCCAGCGCGCCTGAGAACTGGCCGCCCGCGACGATACCGCCATCGGGAGCGACGGCGAGCGCACGCACATTGTAGTCCAGTCCGCTGCCCACGCGTTCCCATTTTCCCGTGCTCAGGACATAGCGGCGGATGTATTTCTCGTTTTGCGGCGCCCCGGCGGGTCCGGTGAACTCGCCGCCGACGTAAAGGTAGTCGCCCGTTTTCGCCAAGGCGAGCACGCGGCCATTGGTCGGGCCGTTCTGCTGGCCGGGAGTCGTCAATGCAGGCGCGGGATCACTGAGCGCGCTCCAAGTTTCCGTGGCGAGGTGAAAGCGCGCCACACCGGAGGCGGTCATGCCGCCGATGGAGGAGAAATTCCCGCCGATGTAGAGGTAGCCATCGCCGCCATTCTCGATCGCCCAGACGCCGCCGTTGAAATTCTGGTCGATGGCCGGGACGCGCTCCCAGGCTTCCGTCAGCAGGTTGAAGCGGGTGAAGTTTTTCTTCTGATTGTCACTGGCCACCTGCAGGAACAGCCCTCCCATGTAGAGATGGTGTCCCGTGACGCGGAGGACGAAGGGTTCGGAGCCTGGCGTTCCATAGTCATAGAACCAGTGCTTGTCGTCCGGCAGTTGCGCGAGCGACGGGGAGGAGAGCAGGGCCAGGGCGGCGGAGACGGGGAGAAAGGATGCTTTCATGACAAGTTCGGGTGCGGGTCGGAATGGAGGTAATCCTTTCAATGCCGGTGTTCCGGCGATCTAACGGCCGAGGATGAAAATGGCGCGAGCCTCCGGCTGCGAATGAACCGATCTTCCTCCGGAACGCCGTGCTTCCTTTCGATGGGCTTCCACTCGCCACGGTGGAATTTGGGCTTTGCTCGTAGGCGTGCGCGGTTGGCTTTCATGGCTGCTGGTGCTCGGCGTCATCGCCGGACTTGGCGGTCGTGTGCTCGCACTGGATCACTGGCATCCGCTGGATGATCCGGTCGAGCATTGCTGCGATCACGGCCAGGACGACGACGGGCACACGCCCGATTGCCCGCCATGGCCGCACGGGCACCGCACCCATGCGTGCTGCCATTCGATCCCCTTGACGGGTAGCGGATCTCCAGCATCAAGCGGATGGTGCCGCCCGGCCACACCTGGCTGCGCGTTTGCTGGCTCACGGCCTTGCCGCCGGACGAGCCGGTTTTTGCCTTGGGACAAAGCTCCTTTGATCTGAGCGTCGCCTGACCGACGCTCCGGCGTGCCTTTCCGGCCTGCCGCTTCCCCGCGTTCCATCGCGGCGGCATATCCATCCGTTTCCTGTCCGACGATTCCGGGCTGTCCCGCACGCATGCGGAGGTCCAAACATTCACGACCGCCCAAAGGCTACGAGAACGAAGCCGTCGCCCTGCTTTTCGAGATCGTTCTCGGTGTCATCGGACTACTGCTTTGGTCGTACTTCCGCAGCCTGATGCTCGCGTTCCAGGTGCTGCTGAATCTCCCGCTCGCGCTCACCTGGATTCTGGCTCGGGAATATCAGCATCGCCACCCTCGTCGGCTTCATCGCCGCGCGCAACGGGATCATGATGATCTCCCACTACCTCCATCTCATGGAGCACGAGGACGAGGGCTGCTTTCCGACAAGATTCTGCCGGATGGCGACTATGTCCCGCTCATTCTCCAGATCAAGGTCACGCCCGATGCCAGGACCGTGATCGAAAGAATGACGCTGCACCTGCACGATTGACGCGATTCGGCGGAGGAGTGAAGTGCGGGCGATGGAACATCGCCCGCGACTTCCGGCGTGCTTTCGCGGAAGCCCGCGCAAAGGGAGGACTTCCCCGCCTGCCAAGACGGCATCGAGTTCTCAGGGAACCCTCACCGGATCGACTCTTTCCGTGGTGAAGCGGATCACGGCCATGCAGCTTCCCTTTTGCATCGAGGTGCCGAGCAGGGCGGAGCCGCCGCCTTCCAGTCGCCAGAGATGGGAGCTGAGGAACATGCCGTTCTCCAGGTTGGAGGAGTCGGGGTATCCCGCGGTTTGGAGCGGCTTTCCGTGCAGGTTGCGCATGAGCGCGGCGAGTTCCGACCAATTTTCCTTCAGACGTCCGTCGTAGTCGGAGGCCGGGACGGGCTCGGTTTGCAGAGTGATTTCCTTGAGTCTGCCGGCGTTTGTCCAATCGAAGTAGAGTTCGCAGCTCAGGCCGCCGATTTTTTCCCGGGTGCGGAAGCTGCCATTGAGCCCGGTACGGGCGGCGAAGATTTCGCTGCCCACAGCTTCGACCAGCTTGCTTGCTCGCAGTTTCTTTTCCACGGTTTCGCGATCGTCGCCGAAACGCAGGGTATCGAAAACGGCGCCTTTCGAACTTTCCTCTTCCTTGGCCGCCAGCCACGCGCGGTCATCCGGATGGAGCTGATCGCGGCCGAGAGTGAAGGTTTTGCCGTCCGTGCGCAGGATGGTCACTTGCGTCACATCGTGGGAGACATAGGTGCCTTGGAACGATCTGTCTCCGTCCGCATTCTTCCATGTTCTCGTTTCCTCGCCGGAGAGGAGGGGAACGGAAATGAGGGAAAGCAACAAGATGGAGATCGGGAGTCGCATCGACTGGTAAAACGCCACCAGGCCGGAAAAAGTTCACAAAAAATCCCGGCAGCGTGGAATTCGCCGCCGGGATGAAGAAATCGCGTTCTGGATGGAGAAATTACCAGCGCTGCGAGCGGGTGTGGTAATAGTAGGTTTCGAAACCGAGTTCCGGCGGGAATTCGGAGAGACCGTCGTGCGGATTCATCTCGATCCGGTTGTCCTCGCCGCAGCGCTCATAGGGCGGTCTGAAGGTACCGCGGTAGGTCGGGCAGGTGAAGGTGAAGAGTTCGTAGAAGCCGTAGCCGAGGCGCTTCAGAGCGCGGTTCGTGCCATCGACGGCGCCATAGGACCAGCCGGACTTGCGGCCGTAGTCATCGGTCTTGCGCACCATCTGCTCCGGGATCTCTATGAATCCGTAAAGGATATTGCCAATGGCACGGCCCAGCTTGCGGGTCGCGGTGTAGGTCGATCCGGGAGGGGCCTGGATATCGGCCGAGGCGATGCCGCCGAGGGCGAGCACGGCGGTGGCGAGAATGGCGAGTTTTTTCATGCGTTGCGGAGAGGTTAAGAGCCCGTTCCGGGGCTTGGCAACGGGAAAGTTGCCGGAAGTGCGGAACAAGGGGTCAGGGGGCGGGAGCCGGGGGTCAGAGGGCTGGGGGTGGGATGGCCGATGAGGCTCGCCGTTGTCCCAGGCCGGATAGGATTCACTCGCTGCCTGATTTTCAATCTTGGTACGGCGGGGCGGGGAGCCATACTTTCGTACGATGGATTCAAGCCATGAATGCCCCCAATCTCCCGATTTTCGCCGCCGGGCTGCGTCTGGAGCGGGTCTTCTCTCGTCGCCTACAATTGGAGTTTCCCTCCCCCCCGTAGCCCCAAAAAGCAGTAATAGGGTGGTCGCCAACGCCGGATGGATGCTGGCATCCTGCTTCGGCCATTTTGCCAGCGCGGCAGAACCACAACCTGCGGCCCATGGCGTCGATCCGCCCGATCAGCGCATTTTCATCGAGGCCCGGATCGATGGCCGGCCGGCGCGCCTGCTTTTTGATACCGGAGCCTCCTTCACCGCGCTTTTTGCGACCCCCGCGGACCGTCTGGGATTGGAGAGCGAAATGAACCGTTCCATCAGGATCGCAGGGCATGACGTTCCCACGGGGCTGACTCGGCTTGTCGATGTCACGCTGCTGGGAAAAAATGGCAATGCGAGGCTTCCTATTCTGCCTTTCCCCCCGCCGGTGCATGCCGATGGCGTGCTGGGCTGGAAGACTTTGGGGGATGATCCTTTTCTGATCGATGCTGGCGCCAATCAAATCCAGATTGTCAAAGAACCTCCGAAGAGCGGCTGGCAGCGCTGGCCGATGGATACGGATTCCTCTCAGTTGTTCTTCACGGTGACGGATAATGGAAATCCCCTGGGCCGGGTCTTTGTGGATACGGGTTCGCCCATCGGCCTTAGAATTTCGCCCAACCTGTGGGAGGCTTGGAAGAACAAGAATCCCAAGGCAGGTTTGACGCTGACGACTTACCGCTATGCGGTGGGCGAGCCGATGATCCATGAACTGGCGTGGGCCGCGGACTATTCTCTCGGCGATTTGCCGCTTCGGGATATCGACATCGGTCCTGTTCCGGAATCGGACCGAGGGCGGGCTCTGGATGCCAACGGAAAAGAGTTCATCGCCACCATCGGCATGCGTGGACTCCGACACTTGCGCATGATCGTGAACAGGAGCAGCAAGGAAGTGATGACGCGCCCGGTATCCCCGGTTCCCGTCCACAACCGGATCGGTGCGGTTTTCAGGACAACGACGAAAGAGGCGGTTTCCGGACATGCCGCTTTGGTCCTCGAGAATTCCCCGGCGCACAAAGCCGGTTTAAGAACCGGCGATATGCTTCTCTCGGTCAATGGCACGCCATTCAGTCGGGACTCCGGCAGCCCGCCGCCGGATCTGGAGAGACTGTTTTCCCAACCTGCCGGAATCAGGGTGGTTTTGGAAATAAAGCGCGGGAACGCCACGCACGAGTTCGGCATCGTTCTCGAAGATATGCTGCCTTAGCGTTGATTTTTTGGGGGGTTATGCATGTTTCTTGGCTCTTCGAAGTCACATTGCTTATTCGTCGCCGGCGATGACATCGCCGGGAGGAATGAATTCGCCGTTGGCATCTCCCGAGCGGAAAGCGGAGGTTGCGGGGGGGATCGAAAAATCGGCCCCCCATTTCTCCCTCTCCCCGGCCCGGCCAACAGATGTTTCAGGGCGCACCCTCAAAAGGCAAATTCCAGCAGTCAGTGTTGCGGCTCAGCGACATGTTGACGATGTTCACGCCGGGCTTCACCGAGGGCGGTGCCGATCACTCACGATCCCACTTCAGCAGCCAAGGATCGCCGGTGGATTTCTGGAACTCCCGGAGCTTTGCCTTCAGGGATTCGAGCCGTTCCTGCTGCTCCGGTAGATCCGCGAGGTTCTTGAACTCCCATGGGTCCGTCCCGGTATCGTAAAGCTCGAATCGCGGACGATGCTGGTAGGAGCGGACCGTGCGGCCGCCGTAGGGGGCGTCCGGCCCTTGTTTCATCGCCTCCTGCCAGCAGGGAGCCAGCCACAGATCCCCGGCGGAGGGGAATGGCGTCCCATTGGCGAGGTTGTATATCAGCTTGTAGCGGCCTTCCCTCCAGGAGCGCATCGGGTAGTACATCGTGACCTCATGCCAGGAGTGGGACGCGGAGGTGTGGTCCCAGCCGGATGGATTTTCCTCCGCCAGGATGCCCAGCCATGAGCGGCCGTGGTAGCTGCTGAATTTCGGGCCGGTATTTTCCTGTTTCGCCACTCCCGGTACAGGCGATGGTGTCTTCGGGCCGCGGGAAACGGAGTCATAACCACCGGCGAAGTCCAGCAGCGTGGGCGTGATGTCCGCATGGGTGATCATCGCCTTGCTGACGATGCCGCGTTTCTCCTGATAGGGATTCCGCACGAGGAAGGGAACGCGGAGGCCGGCGTCATAGACAGTGGTCTTCGCTCCGGGAAAGGCGATGCCGTGATCCGAGGTGAAGACGACGAGCGTGTCCTCCCAGAGGCCGGCTTCCTTCAGGATCGAAAAGAGCCGGGCCACTCCCTGGTCGATGCGGGAGATGGATTGATAATATTGGGCGATCTCCGCACGCGCGGAAGGCGTGTCCGGCAGGAAGGGGGGGACGATCACTCCGGCGGGATCATAGATTACTTCCTCCACGCCCGGATAGCCGCCGTTTTTCTTGTTGCCGAAAAGGTTCGGCCTCCATTCGGAGGCTTCGTCGAAGTTCCCGCTGCGGTGGGGATCCTCGGGGCAGAAGTAGAGGAAGAAGGGCTGGGAGTCATTCCGCCTGATGAAAGCGGCGGAATCTTCCGCCATCTTCACGGGGTTGCGCCCGCCGGGGATGAATTCCTGGAAAGCATACGCCGCCCGCGGTGCGACGTGATACTTTCCGGCCACGGCGGTGCGGTAGCCGAGCTGGTTGAGCTGGTTGGGCAGCGATACGGCGGCCACGCCCGGGTGGGACGTGGCCTTGTGGGGACCGTGGGCCAGCCCATACTGACCGTTCGCGTGGTTGTGCAGGCCGGAGAGAATGACGGAGCGGCTGGAGGAACAGCTCGCGGTGGTGGCAAAGGCGTTGGTGAAGCGTGTGGCATCCGCGGCCAGCGCATCCAGGGCGGGCGTCTTCAGCACGGGATTGGCGTAGCAGCCGAGGTCTGGGCTCTGGTCATCCGTGATGATGAGCACGATATTCCGCGGAGCCGCCGCGAGCGGAAGGAGCGAAAGGAGAAGGAAAAACAGGGGTTTCATGCCTTGGCTGGAGGGTACTTTGCCATACCGTGGGGCGACGCTGAGAGCCGTCACGGGCGGATGTCTCAGAGATTCAGCGTTGGGTCGATGAGATTCAGAAGATCGCAGCGATCCGGCGGCAGATTGCCGGATGCCATTTCCCGCGCCAGCGCGGCCACGATGACGCTGTCGATCATGCCCGCCGGGTCGTCTCCCGCCAGCCATTGGGCGCAGAGGAGGGAGGCGAAGCCGGTGTCATCGGGCGGCCTTGCGGGTGGCGGAAATGGCGGGGCTGCCTGCTGATTCACGGTTCACTCCACCGTGCCGAAGTTCGTGGCGGCGCTCATTGGGTTCGATCTCGATCGCCAGGAGCGGGAGCGCTTTCGGGCAGCAGGGTGGGCCCCCCTTCTCCCTCCCCACGGTCCGGTCAACAGGCATTTCAGGGCGCACCCAAAGAGCAAATTCCCCACAGTCAGCAGTTGGTCAAATTCCTGGTGGCTCAAAGCTCCAGCGTCAGCACGCGCAGGATCCCCGGGGTGGCGCGGAGTTTTTCGAGCAGCGGGGTGCCGGGCTCGGAGTCGACTTCGATGACGGTGACGGCGCGGGTGCGGTCTTCGGTGCGGCTCAGCGACATGTTGGCGATGTTCACGCCGGCTTCGCCGAGGGCGGTGCCGATCACGCCGACGATGCCGGGGCGGTCGTCGTTTTCGACGATGAGGAATCGGCCCTTGGTATTGGTTTCCACGTAGTGGCCGGCGATGTGGACGATCCGGGCGTCGCTGCCGAAGAAGGTGCCGGCGACGGTGACGGTTTCGTCGCCCTTGACTGCGGAGACTTCGATGAGTTCGGTGCAGTTGGTCTTGAGGGCGACGGTGGATTCGGTGATGCGCAGGCCCATGGCCTTGGCGATGGCGGGGGCGTTAACGAGGTTGACCTGGGCTTCGTGGCGCGCGCCTTCGAGGTAGCCGGTGAGGACCGTGCGGGTGATGAGCTCGGTGTCGAGTTCGGAGACGGGGCCCAGGTAGGAAACGCGCACGGCGTCGGCCTGCAGGGGGCCGATTTTCGCGAGCAGCTTGCCGAGCGAGGCGGCGAGGTCGAGGTAGCGGCCGACTTCGGCGAGGGTCTTGGCGTCGAGGTTCGGCATGTTCACGGCGTTGCGGATTTCGCCGGTGACGAGGAAGTCGCGGACCTGGTGGGCGACTTCGATGCCGACGTTTTCCTGGGCTTCCGCGGTGGAGGCGCCGAGGTGGGGGGTGAAGACGGCCTTCTTTTGCCCGAAGAGCGGGAGGTCGGCCGGAGGCGGCTCGGTTTCGTACACGTCGAGCGCGATGCCGGCGAGGTGGCCGCTATCGAGGAGTTCCTTGGCCGCGGCCTCGTCGACCAGGCCGCCGCGGGCGCAGTTGACGACCAGCGCGCCGGGATTCATCAGGGAGAGGCGCTCCCTGTTGAGGACGTGCCTGGTTTCTTCGGTGAGCGGGATGTGCAGCGTGACGGCATCGGCGCCGCGCAGGGCGTCGGCGGCGCTCGGGGCGAGTTCGACCTTGAGCGCCTGGGCGCGGGCTTCGGTGAGGAAGGGATCGTAGGCAACCACGGTCATGCCGAAGGCCTGGGCGCGCTTGGCGAATTCGGTGCCGATGCGGCCCATGCCGAGGATGGCGAGGCGCTTGCCGTTCATTTCGACACCTTCGAAGCTCTTGCGATCCCATTTTCCGGCGATCATCGAGGCATGGGCCTGCGGAATGTTCCGGGCGAGCGAGAGCATCAGGGTGAAGGCATGCTCGGCGGTGGAAATGGTGTTGCCGGCGGGGGTGTTCATCACGACCACGCCGTGGTCGGTGGCGGCCTGACGGTCGATGTTGTCCACGCCGACACCCGCGCGGCCGATGGCTTTGAGATTGATCGCGGCGGCGAAGACTTCCGGGGTGACCTTGGTCTGGGAGCGGACGACGAGACCGTGGTATTGGCCGATGATGGTGAGGAGTTCGTCCGGCTTCAGGCCGGTGTTCACATCGACGGAGATTTCCGGGGCGGAGGCGAGAGCTTCGATACCTTTTTCCGAGATCGGATCCGAAACGAGCACGCGGTAAGTGGCCATGTCGGGAGCCCCATAGGGCCGGCCCGCCCGGGTGGCAAGGCCTGCGAAGGCTCATTCGCGTCAACACCGGAGGAGGAAAAAGTCACCCCCGCCGCTTCGTTCGTTCCGGCCTGCCAGTTTGGGTTTCTTCGAGGTTGGCCAATGGATTGGCGATCGATGTCTGGCGGGCCGGTCGGAACGAGTCGGCGGGGGCAAACGCATGCACTAAACGCGGTATTTACATCGGATGGCAAATGCGGTGACGGCAAGCGAAATTTACGCCCCGATGCAGAAATCCGGCGGGCGCCGCTTTCGTTCCGCCTACAGCGAATCCAGCAAGGAAGGGAGGAAAATGGAATATTATGCAATGAAATGGCTGGTAAAGTGCTTTTGATTGTCTTTTTCTGATTCTGGAAAAGATTGAGAAAGAATTGATGCTTCAAATTCGTTCGCGTGGATGACACAAAATTGACGGAAACTTGGCCGACGGCTAAGGGTTTCGTTCAGAGAGACAAACCCATGAAATCCCCAAATTGGCTTGCAGTAGCGGCCTGTGCCTTGGTGGTGCAGACCGGCGTTGGCGCGGAAAAAACCGGCCCAGGTGACGACCCCGCTTTCGTCGCCAAGGCGGCGCGTGCCATCGACGGGCACGTGGCCGCGTGGTACCGGAAACAGAAACTGCCGGTGCCCGAGGTGACGGACGATGCCACCTTTCTGCGGCGGGTTTTCCTGGTCGCGATCGGCCGCATTCCCACCGCCGAGGAGGCGAGATTTTTCCTGGAGATCGACGAGCCGGACAAGCGGGCACAGTTGGTGGACTACCTGACGCAGTCGCCCGGCTATTCCAGCCACATGACGAACTGGGTCTTCGATCTGCTCCGCGTTACCGACAGCCGGCCGGGTTTCGACGGGAATTTCGAACCCTACCGCCACTGGGTGCGGCAGGCGATGGAGGACAACATGCCGTGGGACCAGTTCACCAACAAACTGCTCGCCTCGACCGGCGACGGCTGGGACCCGAAGACCGCGGCGGTGGGATATTACACCCGGGACCGCGGCATGCCCTTGGACAATCTGGCGAATTCGATGCGCATCTTCCTGGGCTCCCGCATGGAATGCGCCCAATGCCATGACGATCCCTTCGGCGATACCGAGCGTCACGATTTCTACGAACTGGCGGCTTTCACGCAGGGGCAGGGGCCGCTGCGCCGCGATTACATGGATAAGCTGTGGCGGGAGCTCGATGATCCCGAGCGCCGCCGGGCGGTCGACTACAACGTGGGGCAGATCATGTGGGACGGTGTCTACGCCCTCAGTCTCGGCGGCACCGGCGACGGGAAAATCCACCTGCCTGAAGATTACCAGTACCGCGACGGCCAGCCCGGCCAGTTGATCGGCGCCCGGACTCCATTCGGCAGATCGGTGCGCATGTCGGAGAAGCGTGATGGCGGGCATGGCCGCGAAGCGCTCGCCGAATGGGTCACCGGCAGGACCGGCGAACAGTTCCCCTCCGTGATCGCCAACCGGATGTGGAAGCGAGTGATGGGGCGCGGCGTTTACGAGCCGGTGGACGAGTTCAAGCCGGCCAAGGAGCTGCACCACCAGGAACTGATGAACCATCTGGTCAGCTTGATGGTCGAACTGAAATACGACCTGCGCGCTTTCCAGAAAGTTCTGCTCAACACCAGGACCTTCCAGTTCGTGCCGAATCCCGAGCCGTCGAAAGTTGCGACCGGCGACGATTTCCACGGCCGCCAGCTCGGGCGGATGTCGGCGGAGCAGATCTGGGATTCCCTGATCACCCTGGCGGGCGGCGACCCAGACAAGAAACCCCGCCGTTCGCTCGATGACCGGATCTACGTCGGCAACCGGCCGGTGCTGGTCGGCAAGAAGAACATGCGCGAAGTATCGAAAGAAGTCCTCGCCCTGAAATCCGAGCAGGAAGTCCGCGACTACTTCGACAAGCTTCTCGAAGCGGTGAGGAGCGAAAGCGGCTCCAGCAGCAGCGATGGAGACGGCATGATGATGATGAACCAGGTCCGCCGCTACGACCGCAACGCCCAGGTCCGCGCCTCCGAGCTGCCCAGCCCGGCGCCGCGCGAGCACCTGCTCTTTCTCTTCGGCCAATCCGACCGCGTGGTCGTCGAGGGCGCGAACAGCGACCCGAATGTCGGACAGGTGCTTTCTCTGATGAACGGCTACGTGCAGAGCCAGCTTGTCAACAACTCAGGAGCCCATCTCTACAAAAGCCTGGAAGGTGCGACCACGCCCGCGGAGAAAATCCGCCGGCTCTATGTCGCCATCCTCAGCCGGCCGCCGGCCGAGGATGAGATGGAATGGATGATGGAAGAGGTGAAATCGTCCGGTGAGGACGGCTACCGCAACATCGTCTCCGCCCTCGTCATGTCGTCCGAATTCCTCTTCGTCCAATAAAACCCCTGACCCGAACCCTTCGATGAACCACTCCGAACTCAACCGTCTCGACGAAATCGGCCGCCGCCGCTTCATGTCCACCGCCGCCCGCTGGTATCTGGGTGTCAACGTGCTGCCGATGTTTGGAAGCAGCGTGGCCAGCGCCGCCGCTTCCGCCGGGGCCAAGGCCAAAAGCGTGATCTACCTCTACATGTCCGGCGGCATGAGCCATCTGGACACTTTCGACCCGAAACCGAGGAGGAAGGACGTGATGGGACCGCTCGAAGCGATCCCGACCAAGGTCGACGGCATCCAGGTGGGTCAGCATCTGCCCAAGAGCGCGGAGGTCATGGACAAGGTTTGCGTCGTCAACTCGCTGACCTCGCAGCAGGGCGCCCATGAGCAGGGCACCTACATCATGCACACCAGCTACACGATGCGCGGCACCGTGAAGCACCCCTCGCTCGGCGCATGGGTCATGAAGCTCGGCGGGAGCCTCAACCCCGAGATTCCCGGCTACGTGGCCATCGACTCTTCGCCTGAATATTCGGGCGGCGGTTTCTTCGGTGCGAAGTACTCCGCCGCGCCGATCGGCAATCCGAACGAGGGCCTGCAGGACTCCCACCGGCCCAGCGGCGTTTCCAAGGAGCAGTTCGACCGCCGCCTCGCTCTGGCCGACCGGCTCAACAAGCGCTTCCACGGCAGATACGACAACGCCGACGTGAAGGCCTACCAGGATCTCTATCAGGAAGCGATCAGCCTGATGAACAGCAAGGACCTGAAAGCCTTCAACATCAGGGACGAGTCCGATTCCGTCCGCCAGCTCTACGGGGAGGGCCGCTTCGCCCAGGGCTGCATGCTGGCCCGTCGCCTGGTCGAGCACGGCGTGCGCTTCGTCGAGGTCCAGCTTGGCGGCTGGGATACCCACTACGACAACTTCGCGGGCGTGGAAGGCCGCTGCAAGCAGCTCGATCAGGCCTACGCCGGGCTGCTCAAGGATCTGGAGTCGCGCGGCATGCTCAAGGACACGCTGGTGGTGCTCGCCACGGAGTTCGGCCGCACGCCGGAGATCCGGACCGAGCACCAGAACGGCCGCGATCACCACCCCGCCGCGTTCACCTGCCTGCTGGCGGGCGGCGGCGTGAAGGGCGGCTTCAAGTACGGCGAGACCGATGCCAAGGCCATGCGGGTCAAGGACAAGCCCGTGCAGGTGCAGGACTTCAACGCGACCATCGCCTACGCGCTGGGCATCCCGCACGACTTGGTCGTCATGTCGTCCTCCGGCCGTCCCTTCAAATTCGCGGACACCGGCAATCCGGTGATGGACGTTTTCGCGTAAAGGAGAAGAACCAAGCGCCGCACGGGTCAACCGTGCGGCGCTTTTTCGTAAGGAGGCGGTCGCAATCCCCTGGCGGAAAAATCAGGAACGGCGCCGGGTTCGGGTAAGCAGCAGAGCGCCCAAGGCGGTGGAAAGCGCCGCGGACGGTTCGGGGATGGCTTCGGCATTGATCTCGAATGTGTCGATGCGGCGGGTCTGGCTGCTGCCGGTATCCGAATAAACGCCAAAGGCGGTGATGGTGCCGGAGGGCAGGTCCGCGCCGAGCGCCGGTCCCAGGGCGAGGGACGTTCCCGGATTGACCGTCAGCGAACGCCAGGCAGCCGCGGTGCTGGTGAAATTGAAAGTGACCTGCTGGGCATTCGCCCCGAAGGCCGCCGCATTCGCGACGCCGGTGGAATTGACCAGAAGCTGGTCGGAGGCGTACCAATTGCCTCCGACTTCCAGCGCCACGCGGAAACCGTTCGCCGCGAGCTGCGCCCCGTTTCCGCTGTTGCCGACGTAGAAGGTGATCGTGGTGATCTGGTTGAGGGAAGTGTCCACGGGGTACTCCGCCGTGTAGAGAAGGATGTTCGATGTGTTGTTCGAATTGAACACAAAGCCTTGGCTCTGGGATGCCGAAGTTCCCGCATTCACGTTGTCGAGATCGGCGGGGCGTCCGGCGGCGCTCGAAAGGGAGAATTGGGAGGTGACGGCGGCGGCAGCCGTCGCGCCGACCAAACCGTTCCATCCGGCGGCGGTCAGTACCGTCTGATCCGTCGTGGCTCCGAAGGTTTCCCGGTAGATCACGGCTGCCGTGGACGGCACGACGAGGGAGGCCAAAGAGGCTGAAGCGAGGAAAATGGGGGTCTTTTTCATGGGGCTTGGGTTTAATAATCCGGCCGAACGCGAAGCATGCCGGGCAAAAAGCATGTGCTCTCCGCTCCTTTTCCGCATGACAGATTCCGCGGGTTTTGTCCACGTCGGATTTGTCCTACAACCGGCATGCGTTGGGGAATGTCTCTCCAGCGGCCAGCCCCGGCGGCGCGCTTTTTTCGTCCTCGTCATGCCCCGCTTCAGTCGCTCCAAGAGTGGCAAAGCCGGGAAATCCCCTTGCCAAGCCGCCTTCCGCCCGTCTAGTCCCTCGCCCCGAAGTCTTGCCGGAATCCATGGGAAAAACCCTCATCATCGCCGAAAAACCCAGCGTCATGACCGACCTCAGCCGCGCTCTGGCCAAGGTTTTCGGCAAATTCGAGAAGGAAGGCAAGGGCCGCGATACCTGGTTCGAGAACGAGCAGGCCATCATCACCTCCGCCGTCGGCCACCTCGTCGAGCTGCGCATGCCGACCGGTCCGAACGGCAAGAAGCTGCCTTGGAATTTCGAAGTGCTGCCGGCCATCCCCGACAATTTCGAACTCGACCCCATCCCCGATTCCGAGACCCGCCTCAAGCAGGTGCTCAAGCTCGCCAAGCGCAAGGATGTCGATCTCATCGTCAACGCCTGTGACGCAGGCCGTGAGGGAGAGCTGATCTTCCGCTACATCATGGACATCGGCAAAGTCGACAAGCCGGTGAAGCGCCTCTGGATGCAATCCATGACCAACCAGGCCATCCTCGACGCCTGGGATCGCCTGCGCGCCGACAAGGACATGCTCCCGCTGGCCGATGCCGCCAAGTGCCGCTCCGAATCCGACTGGCTCGTGGGCCTCAATGCCACCCGGGCGCTGACCTGCTTCCGCTCCCGCCACGGCGGTTTCAACATCACCGCCGCCGGCCGCGTTCAGACGCCGACACTGGCCATCCTCGCAGCCCGCGAGGCCGAGATCCAGGCCTTCGAGCCGAGCCCCTACTTCGAGGTCCACGCCACCTTCGGCGTCGCCGCCGGCGAGTACCTCGGCAAATGGATCGACGAAGCGTGGAAGAAACACGAAACCAATCCCCACGGTCGTCCCGAGCGCATCTGGGACCTGGAACAGGCCGAAACCATCAAGTCCCGCTGCGAAGGCAAGACCGGCGTCATTTCCGAGGAAAAGAAAGCCCAGTCGCAGATCGCCCCCCAACTCTACGACCTCACCACGCTCCAGCGCGAGGCTCCCTTCTCCGCCAAGCAGACGCTCTCCATCGCCCAGGCGCTCTACGAGAAGCACAAGATGGTCACCTATCCGCGCACCGATTCCCGCTATCTGCCGGAAGACTACGCGGACACCGTGCGCGAGACCCTGCGCGACATCGCAGGCTCCGACCTCGACGTCGCCCGCCACGCCCGCGCCGTGCTGGAAGGAAAGAATGAAAATGGCCCGCGTCTGACCAAGAGCAGGCGCGTCTTCGACTCCAAAAAGGTTTCCGACCACTTCGCCATCATCCCCACCGGCAAGATCGTCAAACTCTCCGACGCGGAGGCGAAGCTCTACGACATGATCGTGAAGCGCTTCATCGCCGTCTTCTTCCCGAACGCGGAGTACGAGCAAACCATCCGCCTCACCCGGATCGCCCACGGCGATCTGACCGATGCCTTCCGCACCGACGGCCGCGTGCTCGTCAAGCCCGGCTGGCTTGAAGTCTACGGCCGCCGTCCCGGCGTCGCTTCCGGCAAGGACGAACTCACCGCCGCCGCCTCGGGCGAAATCGCCAGAACGCTCGGCCTCGAAGTCCTCCACGAGCAGACCAAACCGCCGGCGCGCTTCACCGAGTCCACCCTGCTCTCCGCCATGGAAGGCGCGGGCAAGCTCGTGGACGACGAGGCCCTGCGCGAAGCCATGGCCGAGCGCGGCCTCGGCACCCCGGCCACCCGCGCTGCGATCATCGAAGGACTCATCGCCCAGAAATATATCGCCCGCGACGGCCGCGAACTGCACGTCACCCCGAACGGCATGCGGCTGATCGAGCTGCTCAAGGAAATGCAGGCCAGCGGCCTGACCTCCCCCGGCCTGACCGGCGAATGGGAATACAAGCTGCGGCAAATGGAGCAGGGCCAGCTCGCCCGCCCCGCCTTCATGGACGAAATCCGCGCCTACACCCGCGACATCGTCGCCAAGGCCAAGGGACTCGCCGCGGAGATGAAAAACCGCAGTTTTCCCGACATCCAGGCTCCCTGTCCGAAGTGCGGCGCGCCGTCCCTCAAGCAGACCGACGCCACCTACGAATGCCGCGAGTCCGAATGCGGCTTCAAGACCAAGAAATACATCGCCGGCCGCCTGCTCGACGAAAACGAGGCCCGCGAACTCTTCACGAAGAAATTCGTAGGCCCGCTCACCGGCTTCAAATCGAAGTTCAACAAGCCCTTCGACGCCGCGCTGGAACTGGACGACAAGTTCAAGATCAACTTCGTCTTCGAAGGAGAGGAAGACAAGGATGCCGAACTCACCGAGGACATGGTCATCGGCTCCGCCGCCCTTCCCGACGGTCGCGAGGTGAAGGTGTACGGCACCGAAAAAACCTACATCGTCCCGGACCTGCGGACCAAAAACGATCCCGACGGCCTGCGCCTCGGCCGTACCATTCTCCAGCAGGAGATTCCACCCGAGCAGGCCATCAAGCTCCTTTCCGAAGGCAGGACGGATCCGCTGAAAGGCTTCGTTTCGAAACGGACCAAGCGTCCTTTTTCCGCCCGGCTCACTCTCGATCCCGCCAGCGGAAAAATCGGTTTCGAATTCGAGGAACGCGCGCCCCGCGCCGCCGGGAAGAAATAGTGCCGGCACCCACGTTGACGCCGCCGATTTTGGAAAGCATAAGAGATCGGTATCATCGGGCTCCTTATCATCCGGCAGGCTGGATTTTACATAATGCTACGGATTTCTTAATGGAATCGTGCCTTTCCGCCGAATTTTGAAGGATCCGGATTGATTTCCGCAAAGCGTTGAGGTTTGGGGATTTTTGGGTATCATATATGAGCGGCGGGATCGCGTGCTGTGAAATGCCTTGAGGGTTTTTGGGGTGGATATTCATTGGCGCCGTTCCTCACGGAACGTCCGGCGGCCGGGAGCCCCCCATGCCCGAATGCAGGAACCGACGGACCGACCCGAGGACTCCCCCATCCGACGGCCGGTCCGCCGGGTCGGATACAACGAAATTTCCCCGACTCGAACCCCGGATTTCCCCCAAAGTGTGTGTGTCAGCCGCCCGGCGGATCTTTTCCCCGATCCGCCGGGCGGACTGTTTCATGGAGCGGCTTGCTACATCCCTTGCGCCCCCGGCCGATCTCGCCTAAGCCCGGCGGAGTATGATCCGCTTTTCCCTCTTCGGCATTCCGGTGGAGATCCAGCCGTGGTTCTGGCTCACGATGGCTTTGATCGGCGGTGTGGTGGGGGCCAACACCCCCGAGGGCCTGCTCGCGACCGCCTTGTTCGTGATTGCGGGCTTCATTTCCATCCTCGTCCACGAACTCGGTCACGCTTTGACCGGCCGGGCCTTTGGCGCGCCCACGGCCATCGTGCTGCACGCTTTCGGCGGCTTCGCTGC
The DNA here is from genome assembly GCA_037190465.1 of Haloferula sp. GTDB lineage: Bacteria > Verrucomicrobiota > Verrucomicrobiia > Verrucomicrobiales > Akkermansiaceae > Haloferula. The sequence goes on from JBBCJF010000012.1 coordinate 47,919, forward strand.
CTTCCCCTCCGCCCGTTTCACTCGTTTGCAGGATGTTCTCGTCACCGCCGCGGGTCCCGCCGTCCAGCTCGTGCTCGGCGGCCTCGCCTTTCTCGTGCTCACCCGGGTCGAAATGCCCAATCTTCAGGTAGCGCGGTTTTTCTCCTCCCTGATGATCGTTTCGATCGCCTGGGCGGTGCTCAATCTGATCCCGGTCATTCCCCTCGACGGCGGCAGGTTGATGGCCGCGTTCGTCGGTCCGCGGCGCCGAGCGCTCGCCCTCAAAATCAGCCTCGTCACCGCCATCGTGGCTGCGGGGCTGCTGCTGAAGTTCACTCCCAGCATCATTTTCCCGATCATCCTCGCCGCGATGGCCTGGCAGAACTGGCAGGAGTACAAGCACTATCGGTGATCGGGCGTCAAAAAGCGATCAGCCGCAGCGCGGCGAGCAGCGAAAAGACGACGATCATCCATTCGAAGACCCGCTGCGAAACGCGCTGGATCAGCCATTTCCCGCCGAAGACGCCCGCGAAGATAGCCGGGAGAAGTCTGGCGTTTTCCGTCAGCGACTGCGCGGTGATCAGGTTCAGTTGATGCGTCAGGGGGAGCTTGAGCAGGTTCACCAGCAGGAAAAAACGCGCCGCGATCCCCAGCAGCTCCATTTTCGGAATCCGCCGGGAGAGGAGGTAGAGCTGGATCACCGGCCCGGCGGCATTCGCCAATGTGGTGGTCACGCCGCCGGCAAAGCCAGCCGAGGTGCCGAAGGCGCGTGACACCGCCAGCCGGTCGATCAGCCCGGGTTTCCAGCTTCGCAGCGCCTGCAGGGCGATCATTGACAGAATGCAAATGCCGATGGATTTGCGGGCGGTTTCGTTGGAGATCGCATCCAACAGCCACCAGCCGGTTCCGATGCCGAGCAGCGTCGCGGGCAGGAGTTTCCACACCGGCTTCCAGCTTCCGTGCCGGAGAAAGGCCGGGTAAACGATCAGGTCGGCCACGATCAGCATCGGCAGCGCGATGCCCACCGATGGCTTCGCCCCGTAAAGATCGGCCAGCAGGAAAACCGACACCAGCGAGATTCCGCTGAAACCCGCCTTGGACATGCCGATGCAAAACGCGGCGAGAGCGGCGAGGGCATAGGCCGTCGGGGAGTCGAGCACGCCGGAAGTAGCGGCTGCCGGACGGGGGGAGGCAAGAGGAACATCGAACATCAAACTGCCGCCGAAAGAACATCCCGAATCGCAGAGGCTGAGTCCGGCAGGCTGTTTCACTCGAAGCTCGAAGTTCGACGCTTGCCTTCCCGCTTGCCCGGCGTCGTGGCGCATGCTGTCCTCCCGCCGCCATGAAAATCGTCGTCGCTTATTCCGGAGGGCTGGACACCTCCGTGCTGCTTCTCTGGCTCAAGGAGAAGTACAATGCTGAAATCATCGCCTACTGCGCGGATGTCGGCCAGGGTGACGAACTCGACGGTCTCGAAGAAAAAGCTCTCAACACAGGGGCGTCGAAGTGCTTCATCGGCGATTTGAAGGAGGATTTCGCCGCGAATTTCATCTTCCCGATGATCCAGGCCGGCGCGATTTACGAGGGCCGCTATCTGCTCGGCACCTCCATCGCCCGCCCCTGTATCGCCAAGGGCATGCTCGATGTCGCTTTGGCCGAGGGGGCCGACGCCATCGCGCACGGCGCCACGGGCAAGGGCAACGACCAGGTCCGTTTCGAGCTTTCCGCCGCTTCGCTCGCGCCGAACGTGAAGTGCATCGCCCCGTGGCGCGACGCCTCCTTCCGCAAGCAATTCCCCGGCCGCTCGGATATGATCGCCTACGCCGAAGCGAACAACATCCCGGTCAAGGCGTCGATGAAGAAGCCCTACTCGATGGACCGCAACCTCCTGCACATCTCCTTCGAAGCCGGCATGCTGGAAGATCCCTGGTACGACGCCACGACGCCGGATGACCGCGAAATGTACGTCCTTTCCGTTTCCCCGGAAGACGCGCCGGACGCGCCGGAGTACGTGGAGATCCTTTTCGACCAAGGCGATGCCACCGGCATCAGGCACGCGGATCTCGACGCCATACTCGCCGAACTCGGCGACGTGAAAGCGACCGGCCAGCGGGACGGCTACGCGCTTTTCACCCCCTATGGCATCATGCGCATCCTCAATCTCCTCGGCGGACGCAACGGCATCGGCCGGGTGGACATCGTGGAGAATCGTTTCGTCGGCATGAAATCCCGCGGCGTCTACGAGACGCCGGGCGGCACCATCCTGCTCGCCGCCCACCGAGATCTCGAAGCGCTCACCGTGGACCGCGAGGCGATGCATATCCGGGACAGCCTGATTCCGAAGTACGCCCAGCTCGTGTACAATGGTTTCTGGTTCGCCCCGGAACGCGAGGCGATCCAGGCGCTGGTCGCTCAGACGCAGCAAACGGTTTCCGGCGAAGTCCGGGTGAAGCTCTACAAGGGCAACGTGATGAATGCCGGCCGCAGAAGCCCGCACAGTCTCTACTCCGAAGCTGTCGCCACGATGGAGGGCGGTCAGGAGGAAGCCTACAATCAGGACGATGCCACCGGTTTCATCGCGCTCAACGCCCTGCGCCTTAAGGCCAGCGCGCGGCAGGCGAAATGAGCGGTTCTTTCTCGAGGGTGCACTCCCGGAGGAAGAGCCGCCCCGTAGGGGCAAAAGAGTGCAGCCTGTAGTGAGCGATACGAGAAAGATCTCCTCTTTGAGGATTCTCAGTAACTCCGCCCCCAAAGGGCGCGGGATTTGGTCGGCTTGCCGGTGAGGAAGCAGGGGGCCTCGGGTGCGTCCTGCTTGCCGAGGGGCAGGCAACGGATGGTGATTTTGTGGCGCTTGGAGAGTTCCTCTTCTTCCCCGGACGTGCCGGCCCAAGGGGTGAGAAGCCAGCCGGGATTGTCCTGTGCCCAATGGGCGTGGAAGGGTTCGAGACTGTCGCAGGGGATGATGTTGGCGTCGCGGAAATCGGCGGCCCGGCGGAGCAGGGCGTCGTGGATTTCCTGAAGGATGTCGGTGGCGCCGCGGAGGAAGTCTTCCTTGTCGGGAAACTCCTTCGCATTCGGCGCCTGGTCGCGGCGTTGGACGCAGACCTTGCGGGTCTCGATGTCGCGGGGGCCGATCTCGATGCGGATGGGCACGCCCTTTTTGATCCATTCCCACTTTTTGACGCCGCCCTGGAGGTCGCGGGCATCGACGTGGACGCGCAGGGGATCGCCGTGGAATTTCTTTTCGAGGCGCAGGGTCTCGGCGAGGGCGTGGCAGGCGTCGAGCACGGCCTGGCGGGTGTCTTCCTTGGGAGTGACGGGGATGATGACGATCTGCTGGGTGGCGACGCGGGGGGGCAGGACGAGGCCGTCGTCGTCGGCGTGGGCCATGATGAGGGTGCCGATCATGCGGGTGGAGACGCCCCAGGAGGTGGTGTGGGCGTACTGCACGACGCCGTCGCGGCTGGTGAAGGAGATGTCCTGCGCTTTGGAGAAGTTCTGGCCGAGATAGTGGGAGGTGCCGGCTTGGATGGCCTTTTTGTCCTGCACCATCGCCTCCACGGTCAGGGTCATGTCGGCGCCGGGGAAGCGCTCGTTTTCGGTCTTTTCGCCGGGGACGACGGGTATGGCGAGATGGTCGCGGAGAAATTCCTCGTAAACGCGGTGCATCAGGCGGGTTTCGGCGATGGCTTCCTCCTTCGTTTCGTGGGCGGTGTGGCCTTCCTGCCAGAGGAATTCGGCGGTGCGGAGGAAGAGGCGGGGGCGCATTTCCCAGCGCATGACGTTGGCCCATTGGTTGATGAGCAGGGGCAGGTCGCGGTAGCTCTGGACCCAGCGGGCGAAGGCGGCGCCGATGATGGTTTCGGAGGTGGGCCGGATGACGTAGGGCTCGGCGAGTTCTCCGGTGGGGATCATCTTCGTTTTGCCGGTGGCCTCGTCCTTCTGCGCTTCGAGCCGGTGGTGGGTGACCACGGCGCATTCGGTGGCGAAGCCCTCGGCATGCTCGGCCTCCTTTTCGAGGTAGGAGAGGGGGATGAGCAGCGGGAAGTAGGCGTTCTGGTGGCCGGTTTCCTTAAAGCGGCGGTCGAGCTGCTGCTGGATCAGTTCCCAGATGCCGTAGCCCCATGGCTTGATGACCATGCAGCCGCGGGTTTCGGAGTTTTCGGCGAGGTCGGCGGCTTTGACGACCTGCTGGTACCATTCGGGAAAATCCTGAGCGCGGGTGGGCGTGATGGCGGTCTTGTCGGCGGACATGGGCGGTGTGGGAAAACGAACGCCGAACGCCCAACATCGAATGTCGAATGGGAGACGGCGGGCGGATTTGGAGCCGGGGAGGGTGGGATTTGCACGCCAAATCTACCCGGTTACCGGGCGGCGCGGACGTCCTGGAGGATGATCTGGAGGGTGGTGCGGCCGCGGAAGGAGTTGCGGTCGATGGTGAAGGCGATGTCCCAGGGCGGGTCGGGCAGATGGATTTCGCCGCCACCGAAGAAGACGGCATCCTGTTCGTGGTAGCCTTGGCGCAGGTGGAGACGCAGGTGCTGGTTTTTCATATGCAGGGGCGGGCGGCTGAGGTGGACGCCCCGCGACATGAAAACGGGCTGCGGATTGCCGTTGCCGAAGGGCTGGAGGAGCTCGTAGCCGGCGAGGAAGTCGAGGGAGAGCTGGGAGAAGGGGATCTCGGCATCAACATGCAGTTTCGGCCGGCGCTGGTCCTCGCTGGTGTGGCGCAGGACGAAGTCGCCGAAGTCGGTGCGGAAGGCGTCCATGCGATCCTCGGCGATGGAAAGGCCCGCCGCCATGTCGTGGCCGCCGCCGGCGAGGAGGTGGCCGCGGCAGGCATTGATCGCCTGGACGAGCGAGACACCTTCGATGCTGCGGCCGCTGCCTTTGCCGACCCCGCCGTCGTCGATGGCGACGATGAAAGTGGGCTTGTGGAACTGGCGCATGAGCCGCGAGGCGACGATGCCGACGACGCCGGGATGCCAGCTCCGCGAGCCGAGGACGATGACGGGGTCGCGTGCCGGGTCGAAGCTCTCGCCGAGCATGGCCATGGCTTCCCGGCGGATCTGGTTTTCGTGGGTCTGGCGGCGGCGATTGTATTCGTCGAGCCGCCCGGCGAGTTCGCGGGCAAGGCGGCGGCAGTCGGTGAGCAGGGTTTCCAGCGCGTCTTCCGGCACGTCCATGCGGCCGGCGGCGTTGAGGCGCGGGCCGATGCGGAAGCCGACATCCATGGAGGTGGCGCGGCCGTTCATGCCGGAGACTTCCTGGAGGGCTTGGAGGCCCGGGTTCAGGGTCTGCGGCAGGCGCTGCAGGCCATGGCGGACGAGCAGGCGGTTTTCGCCGATCATGGGGACGATGTCGGCGATGGTGGCGACGGCGACGAGTTCGAGGAGTTCCTTGAGGTCGAAATGCTCCACCGGCCGCGTTTTGAGCATGGCGTGGCAGAGCTTGAAACAGACGCCTGCGGCGCAGAGGTAGGCGGGGCCGGGGCCGCACTTGGGGTTGACCAGCGCGGCGACATCTGGACGCCCGCGGGGGCCCGGTTCGTGGTGGTCGACGACGACCACGTCGATGCCGCTGGCGCGGAGGGAGGCGATTTCGTCGACCGAAACGGTGCCACAGTCGACCGCGATGAGCAGATCGGGTTTCGGTCCCTCCCGCATGCAGCGCTCCAGCGCGGCAGCGCCCAAACCGTAACCTTCGGTGCTGCGGCGGGGAATGAAGTGCCGGGGTTCGAGCCCGTAGGCGTGGAGCATGCGGCGGACGACGGTGATGGAGGTCACGCCGTCCACGTCGTAGTCGCCGTAGATGCAAACATTTTCCCGGTGGTCGACGGCGCGGAGGATGCGCTCCACGGCGGGACGCATGTCGTGGATTTCGAAGGGGTCGGAAAGGTCGCGGAGCCTTGGGCGGAGAAAGGTTTCGAGATCGTCACCCGCGGGCAGTCCTCGCTGGCGCACGAGGTGTTCGAGAATGGCGGGGAAGTCCCCATGGTGACCGTTTCCATTCGTGTGGAAAGGGTCACCTCGCAGAATCCATTCGGCGGGGAGGGGTCGCATCTTGTCCGGGCAGTGTAGGGAACGATGCCCCGGGCACTCAAGCCCCATAGCCGGCAGCGGATGTGGTGCGGAAAAGGAAAGGTTCCGGGTCGAGGAAATCCTGGCCGTGGATGATCTCGGCGAGCAGGGGGGCTCCGGTGAGGCGGGAGATGACGCCCTTGTTGGTGATGGCGGCGGTGTCGAGTTCGTCCTCCAGGTGGTTGATGACGAGACCGGCGACTTCCAGACCGCGGGAGCGGATCGATTCGACGGTGAGGATGGCGTGGTTCAGCGCGCCGAGGCGGTTGCCGACGACGAGGATGACGGGCAGGCCAAGGTCCGCGGCGAGATCGGAGATGGCGTAGCCCTCCGCCAGCGGCACCCGCCAGCCGCCGGCGCCTTCAACGATCACGGCGGGGTGGGCGGCGGCGAGGCGGTGGAAGCCGGCGGTCAGCACAGCCGGGTCGAGGCTGCGGTTTTCCAGCAAGCTTGCGACGTAGGGGGCCACGGGGGCGTTGAACCAGACGGGATTGACGGTGCCGGGATCGAGGTTGCCGGAGGCTTCGGCGAGCGCGAAGGCGTCGGTGCGGTCGCCGGAGCAGACGGGTTTGTAACCCGCGGCGGCGACGCCTTCGGCCCTTAGCGACTCGATCAGGAGGCGGGAGAACCAGGTCTTGCCGACGCCCGTGTCGGTCCCGGTGACGAAGAACGAACGTGAAACTCGGAATTCGGAACCCGGAAGGCCTTCCGTTCGATCCGCATCCTGTGTTCGGGCTTCCGCGTTCATTCTTCGGGGACGAGGATCGCGCGCAGGGGGCGGCGGCTGTCCTGGGTGTCCGGTTCGGAAAGGTGGTCCTTAATCAGAAACCAGATCGCGGTCGCCAGCAGCAGCGACACGATCTTCGGGAACCAGTTCCTTCTCAGGGCTTTTTTCATCGGTCTTGTCGTTGTCGTTGTTGCTCAGGAAAATTTCCGCCATCCGGGCGCGGAATTTTTCCTCGCCCAGGTTGCGCTCCAGCTTGCCTTCGACGCAGATGGAGATGGCGCCGGTTTCCTCGCTGACGATCACGGCGACACAATCGGACTCCTCGGTCACGCCGATGGCGGCGCGGTGGCGCAGGCCGATGGAGCGGTCGCTCAGTTCGCGCTGACTGACGGGGAAGACGCAGGCGGCGGAGGCGAGGCGCTGGTTGGCGAGGATCACGCCGCCGTCGTGGAGCGGGCTTTTCGGGAAGAAGATGGTCATCGCCAGTTCGGGGGAGAATTCCGCGTTCAGCGCGACGCCGGTTTCCTGGAACTGTCTCAGCGAGATGTCCCGCTCGATCGCGAACAGCGCGCCGACGCGTTTTTTCGACAGCGCCACCACGGCTTCGTCGAGGCTTTCCATGAAGTCGAGCTGGGCCTTGTTGGAGAAGGAAAAGAAGCGGCTGCTGCCCAGGCGGGCCAGGGCGTTGCGGATTTCCGGCTGGAAGATGATCGGCAGCGCGACGACCAGCAGCACCGCGGCGCGGGTGAGAATCCACGAGATGACGGAGAACTCGAAGAAGCGCAGCAGCAGGGTGAGCGCGACAAGAATGACGACCAGCCCGACGAGGATGCGCGCGCCGCGGGTGGCGCGGAAGGCGCGGTAGATCTGGTAGATGCCGATGGCGAGGACCAGGATTTCAACCCCGTTGCGCCAGTTCGCTTTGACGAATTCCCAGATCATTGCCGCCCCGGATACTACGTCCGCCGCGCTCGCTTTGTCATCCGCATTCCCCGTGAAGAGGAAAATTGGAGCGCGGTGCGAGGCCCGCGCTCCAAGGGGAATTCAGTAGCGGTAGTGGCGGTGGTGGCCGCGCCGGTGGTAGTGGTGATGATGGTGGCGGTGGTCGTTGTTCTGACCGATCGCATAGCCAACCAGACCGGCGGCGGCGATGCCGACGGCAGCGGCTCCGGGGTCCACGCTCTGCACGGGGCGGCCGTAAGCGTCGTAGGTGGTCATGCAGGAGACTCCGCCGAAGAGGGGCAGCAGCACGGCGGCGATTTTGAGGGCGTGTCGTTTCATGGCGATCCGGTTTTTTAGTTGATACACCCGTTTGGATGGATTTGCGACGGGATTATTCAATTCCGGGCTCACTTTCCGGCTTCGCGCCGTGCAGGATGGCTTCCGTCATCCGCAGGGCTTCGGCATTGGCGCGGACTTGGTGGACGCGGTGGATCATCGCGCCCGCTTCGCGGGTCCAGGCGGTCAGAGCGACGGTCGGCCAGTCGCGTTCGGCCGGGCCGCCGCCGCCGAGGACTTTGCCGATGAAGGACTTCCGCGACACGCCGACGAGCAGCGGTCGGCCGGCGACGGCGAGGGCGGGCAGGGCGCGAAGCAGGGCGAGGTTGTGCTCCACCGTTTTGCCGAAGCCGATGCCGGGGTCCCAGACGATGCGTTCCGGTCCGATCCCGGCGGCGGTCAGCATCGCCAGCCGTTCCTCGAAGAAGGCGCGGACTTCCGCCACGACATCGTCGTAATGCGGGGCAATCTGCATGGTCCGGGGCTCTCCCTGCATGTGCATGACGACCACGGCGCAGCGATGGTCCGCGCAGCAGTCCGCCATGCCGGGGGCGCGCAGACCGTAGATATCGTTGACGATGTCCGCGCCGGCGGCGAGCGCGGCTTCGGCGACCGCGGGCTTCGAGGTGTCGATGGAGATCAGTCCGTCCCATTCGCGGCGGAGGGAGGCGATGGCCGGGACGCTGCGGGCGATTTCCTCGTCCGGCGGCACGCTGCCGGCGCCGGGGCGGGTGGATTCGCCGCCCACGTCGATGATGTCCGCGCCGTGGCGGATCATCCGGCGCGCGTGCTCCAGGGCGGCTTCCGTGGAGACGTGTCGGCCGCCGTCGGAGAAGGAATCCGGCGTGACATTGAGGATGCCCATGACGAGCCCGCGGGTGCGGAGATCGATGGTGCGCCGGGCGGTTTTCCATGTCATGACCCGCCGGAGATGGCCGCTTGCCCCGGCTCCCGCCAAGCTCTAAGCTCCGCGTCCATGAAAATCGCAGGACTTGCCACCGTGCTTTGCCTGTCGTTCGCCGGCGCCGCCCTGTCCCAGGTCGGCGAGGTACCGGGGTTGGAGGTGAGAGGACCCTATTCCAGCGTGAAGAAAAACAAGGATGGGACGACGGAGAAATTCGAGCGCACCCCGGACCTGCGGACGATCACCAAGAAAACCCTGAGCGTGAACAAGGCTCTGGTGCTGACCACCGTTTACCGGCTGGACCCCCAGGGCAATCCGCGGAACTGCGACATTTTCGACGGCCAGGGCAGCAGGCTCTACAAGACCCGCTACGGCTATTGCAGCAAGCCGGGGCCGCTCCTCGGCAAGCTGATCTACGAGCAGATGTTCGATGCCCGGGTGATCCGCCGGAATCCGGATACGGGCGAGGAGATGCCGGTGCGTTACTTCGTTTACCCGTACGATTCGGCCGGTAAACAGGGCAAACCGATCGCCTACACCCTCACTCCCGGAAAGACCTATGAGCAGGTTTACGGCCCGGGGCCGGAGTCTTCGGCACTGCTGTTCGACCCCTTTAAGGGCGCCAAGCCTCCCACCCCCGGCAAGGCGAATCCCGCTTCCCGGAAGGTGGGCGGACCGAAGCGTTGACGTCCGGGAAATGGCCGCTTGCCGCTCCCCCTGCCGGGTCCTAAGCTCCGTCCCCATGAAGATCGCAGGTTTTATCGCAGTGCTCTGCTTTTTGCTCGCCGGCGCCGCTTTTTCCCAGATCGGCGACGTGCCGGGGCTGGAGGTGCGCGGACCTTATTCCAGCGTGAAAAAGAACAAGGACGGCACTTCCGAGGAATTCTCCCGCGCCCCGGACCTGCGGACGATCACCAAGAAAACCCTGAGCGCGAACAAGGTGCTGGTGATGACCACCGTTTACCGGCTGGATCCCCAGGGCAATCCCCTGAACTGCGACATCTTCGACGGCCGGGGGAACCGCCTTTACAAATCGCGCTACGGATACAGCCGCAAACCGGGGCTCACCTACGGCAAGCTGGTCGAAGAGCAAATGTTCGACGTACGGGTGAAGCGGAGCAACCCGGACACCGGCGAGGAAATGCCCGTGCGGCGCTTCATCTACACTTACGATTCGAATGGCCAGCAGAACAAGCCGATCGCCCTGACCCTGACGCCCGGCAAGACCTACGAGCAGGTCTACGGCCCCGGGCCGGAGTCCTCGGCGCTGCTGTTCGACCCCTTCAAGGGCGCCAAGCCGCCGCCCTCCGGGAAGGCGAACCCGAACGCCCGCCCGCTCGGAAAATAAAAGCGCGCCGGGGGAGTCCATGCGGCCGGATCAACTATTGCCGTGGCTGCTCGGCGGAGCGATCGGCGCAGGAGGCATCCTGCAGGGGCTCCAGTGGCGTTCCGCCGCATCGGCGGCGGGCAGCGAGGAACTCGCCGGCAGGATCGTCGCGCTGGAAAATGAAATCGCCCTGCTGAAGCGCGAGAACGAAAGCCTGCGCTCGCTGGCTCAGGGCGGCGGGGAGGTTGCCGTGTCCCCGGAGATCATCGACTTCGTGGAAAAGGCCCTCGGCCTGGATTTCAGGAGCTCGCCGACGATCCACCGCATCGCGGGGGAGGAGCTGCGCGGGCGCATCGTCGCCGCCATTGAGGCGCGCTACGGGCCGCACGGCATGGATTCTCGCCAGCAGGCGTGGATGCTGATGGGTTTCCTGACCGCCGAGGACCGTTTCGCCGGCCAGCTTGCGGCGATGAAGGCGATCGGCGCCCGTTCGTGGTTCGACGAGCAGAGCGGGGAGGGGTGGGTGACGGATCGCTTCGACCCGCAGAGTGTGCCCGACCAAGGCGCCCTGATCCGCGCGCTGGTCCGCGTGCTGATCCACCAGCACCATCCGCCCGCGCCCGGCTGGCCCGGCGACGAGGCGGCGCTGGCTCGCGAGGCGCTGCATCAGGGGGCCGCACTGGCGGTCGAAAACCGGTTCCTCGCCCGTCAGGCGCTTGGCATCGGCTTTACCGGTGTGCAGGAGAATACCGAGGCCCGCGAGTTGCTGGCGAATCTTCCGGCTTTTGTGCGCGGCATCGCGACGTTTCCCTCATCGCTGGGTGCGCCGCGCGCCGAGAGGCTTTTCGACCAGGAAGAAATGCTCTCCGCCCTGCACCGCCCGCCTGCGATCACCGCGGGCTTCTTTCCCGGCGGCGAAGGGATCGACGCGTCTCCGCCGGAACTCCCCGTCACGGAGGGCAATGCGCTGTTGGAGGAAAGCGCCGGCATGCTCGGCCTGCGCCTGTGGCTGGAACCGCTGGGCGAGGAGATCGCGAAACTGGCCGGCGCGTGGCGCGGCGACCGCTACCGGCTCTACGCGACCGACGATGTTTCCACGCATCTCGTCTGGGACATCCGGCTCGCGACGGAAGAGGATGCCGGCGCGCTGGAGGAAGCCGCCGCCGATCTGCTTTCGGCCATCGCGGGAACGGAGGGGCCTTTGTCCCGCGGCGAAACGCAGGAGACGCCCGAAGGCCGCAAGTTGCGGATCGAGCGCCCCGCGCCGGATGTGGTGCGCATCCTCAATGGGGCGGAATAGAGAGAGGCTTGAGGGGCTGCCTCCCGGTCAAGGGGAAGAAATCCCTGTGATTTCCCATGCCATGACTCAGGATCACGAATAGTTCTCCTCCCGTTCATCTCATCTTCACGAACCGCCAGCCTTCTTCGTTCCGTCATGCCCCTGCCGCCGATACTCCGCACCCTTGCTCCGCTCGCGACCGGCCTTGCCGTCGGCGTGGCGGGCACGGTTCTCTTTCGCGACAGCCTGCCCGGCGCCGAAGGATCGCCGGAACAGCGGGCCGCCCGGCTCGAAGTCGAACTGAAGAAGGCCGAAAACCGCCTGGCCGCCCTGGAAGCGGACGGCCGCCGCCGCCCGGGCGGGACGGTGAGCGACCGCCTGCGCGACATTGTCGCGGACCTTCGCGCCGGCCGACCGGTCACTCCCGACGATCTTCTGCGGCTGACCAAGCCGCTGATGCGCGATCTGGAGCCCTTTCTGGAGCGGATGCGCGTGCGCGCGGAAAAGGACCGGATCGACAGCATGGTCGGCGAACTCACCCGGAAATACGAACTCACCGGCCCGCAGCAGGAAGCCCTGAAGCAATGGTTCGAGCGCAAGGCTGAAGCCGACGCGAAGGCATGGATCGATCTGGTGGCGAGCGAAAGCACCACCCTGGAGGACATGATCCGCGCAACGCACGATATCCGGCCGGACGAGGGGCTCGACGCATTCATGGAAACGCAGCTCGGCGGCGAGAAGCTCACCAGCTTCAAGGCCGAGCGCATGGCCGAACGCGCCGAACGGGTCCAGCAGGAAGCCGACCGGCGCGTCCAGCGGCTCGACGGGCTCGTGGGGCTCGATGATGCGCAGCGCGACCAGATATTCGGCATCATGGCGCGGAATTCGCGCGACTACGACCCGACGATGCAGCTCGAAGGAATCGCCGGCCCCATCGGGGCGACGCCCGGCGGCAACCGCCAGGAAGCGATCCTCTCCGTGCTCCGCCCCGAGCAGCAACAGGCCTACGAAGCCGAACGCCAGCGCCGCCGCGACGAAGCGGCCAGGGAGCTGGAGGCCATCGGCCTGACCTTGCCGCCCAACTGGGATCTGTTCGACGATGAAGACTTCAACTGATTGCAGGCCGGCGATCGACGTCCGCGACCTGCGGGTGGACTACGGCGATTTCGTCGCCGTGGACGACCTGGCCCTGCAGGTTCCTCCGGGCGAGGTGTTCGGGCTCGTGGGGCCGAACGGCGCGGGCAAAACCAGCACCTTCCGCGTCCTGGCCACGCTGATGGAACCGACCTACGGCGAGGTGATGCTCGACGGGGTGGACGTGCTCGAAGACATCGAAAGCGCGCGCCGCATCGTCGGCTACATGCCGGATCTCGCGCCGGTGCCATCGGATCTGAAAGTCTGGGAATTCCTCGATTTCCACGCCGCCGCGTACGGACTCGGCGGCCGCGCGCAACGCCGCGAGCGGGTGGCCGAGTGCCTGGAGGAAGTCGCCCTTTCCGACCAGCGCGACAAGTGGTGCAGGGAGCTTTCCCGCGGCCAGACCCAGCGCGTGGTGCTGGCGAAGACGCTGCTGCACCGGCCGCGCGTGCTGATCCTCGACGAGCCGGCGAGCGGGCTGGATCCCCTGGCCCGGCGCGACCTGCGCAATGCCCTGCGGCGGCTGGCGAGGACCGGCGCGACCGTCTTCGTCAGCTCCCACATCCTCAGCGAACTGGCGGAGATGTGCACCTCCCTGTGCGTGATGAACCGCGGCCGGCTGCTCGCTTCCGGCACCGTCGACGAAGTCCGCCACCAGCTCGGCACCACCGAGCGGACCATCATCGCGAGCCTGCTGCACCGCCACGAGGAAGCCGCCGCCTGGCTGTCCGCGCATCCGGCCGTTCATGAACTGCGGTCCGATGGCCGGCAGGTGGCATTCGGTTTTAGGGGCACCGACGAAGAGCAGGCGGACCTGATGGAAGGACTCATCCGCGAGGGTTTCCGCCTCCTCGCCTTCGAGGAACGTCGCTCGTCCTTCGAGGACATCCTGGTGGAAGTGGCCGAAAACAACCGTCGCGCATGAGCACAAGCCATCCTTTCTGGAAGATCTGGGAAAACCCGATCCTGCGCCGCTACTGTCGGTCGCGCCTGCGGCCGCGCGGCCGGGGCGTCGCGCTGCTGATCACCGTGCTGATCGCCGGCTTCATCGTGTCGATGGCGGGTTCGCTCGGCGCCAGCTCCGGCATGTCGCCGTCCGATGCGGCGCGCGGGGCGATCCTGCCGCTGTTGTTTTTCCAAGGGCTTATCCTGTTCGTCTTCGGCACCGCGCAGGCGGCCGGCGGGATGACGGCGGAGCGCGACGAGGGCGTGATCGATTACCAGCGGCTCATCCCGATGTCGCCGCTGTCGAAGGCGCTCGGCTACCTCTTCGGCCTGCCGGCGCGCGAATACGCCATGTTCCTCGCCACGCTTCCGTTCATGGCCTGGGCGCTTTGGCGCGGCGAGGTGTCCTGGCGGGTGTGGCTGCCGCTCTACGCGATCGTTTTCACCTCGACGCTGACCTATCACCTCACCGGGCTGGTCACCGGCACGGTGGCCCGCAACCGCCGCTGGGCCTTCCTGCTGTCGATCGGCGTGGTGTTCTGCCTCTACACCGTGATTCCCCAGATGGCGAAGTTCGGTTTGGTTTTCTTCAAGTACCTCACCGTTTCGCCGGTGGTGGAGGAAAGCATGCCCGAACTGCTGCCGCGCACCGCGGGAGCGGCGCTCGAAACGATCCAGCGGCTGGCGCCCACGGTGAAGTTCTTCGGCCTCGATTTCTCCGAGGCGGTTTTCAGCGCCTTTTCGCAGGGCGGGCTGATCCTCACCTTCGTCGTCATGCTCTGCCGCAAATGGCGGCGAGGCGAATCCCATCTGTTAGGAAAACCATGGGCGACCGGCTTCTATGTCTGGATCCAGTTGCTGCTGTTGGGAAATGCGCTGCCGGTCATCGATCAGGGAGATCTGTTCCCGTCGAAAGCCTTCAACCGGATGATCCGCGTGATGCCCGGCTGGCAGCCGGATCCCGGCGAGGCCGTGGCGATGTCGGGCATCTACGGCCTGGTCTCGCTGATGCTCGTTTTCGTCTTCGCCACGATCGTCACTCCCACGGCCGACAGCCAGCTCCGCGGCTGGAGGCGGGCGAAAAAGCAGGGCTCGGACTCTCTGCCCTTCCTTTCCGATGCGGCGACCGGCTTCTGGGCGGTGATCGTCATGGCGCTGGCCGGTGCGATGGGGTGGTTCCTGTTCACCCGCGGGCTCGTCGAATCCCGGTGGTTTCCCGGTCACGAGGTGCCGCTGGGGGTCTTCGGCTTCTTCGCCGCGATCATGCTCGCCGCGGGCGCCGGCTATCAGGCGCTGCTCGAAGCGAAGGGCGGCCGCGTGGTGGTGCTAGCGGCCATCTTCATCGGGGCGGTGCCGCTGATGGCCGGCGCGGTGTTTGCCGCGAGGCTCACGCCGCTGGCTGCATGGCTGATCGGAATGTCCCCTTTGAGTCTGCCGGTCTATGCCTCGGCCAGCCTGCTGTCGCTTTCGGAACTGCCCGTGGAAGTGGCCCGGGCGGTACCGCGGGCCTTCCAGTTCTGGCTCTTCGTCGCGGTGCTGGCGAGCGTGTGGCGGGTGGTCCGCCTGCGGGACGCGCGCTCGGCGATGGCGCGCGGCATCCTGCGCCGACCGGCCGGTGAGGAGGCGGAGTCGTCCGCTTAGAGACTCCCTTTGACACTGCGGCTACGGCTTCTCTTCCTCGAATAGATGTCGCCAGCTTTCCGGAATTTCGCTCGATTTCCCCATGACAGTCAATGAGGCGTATCGACTGACGTCGCCCTCGATATTGGTCAGCTTGTTTCCTTCAAAGAGAATATAGGTGTCGATTGCGAACCGATCCGTAGTCGTTCCAGCCTCTGTGGAATCAAGCGACCTGACTCTGACCACCCGGTCTCTGCCCGTTATTCCCGCCGTCTTTGCGGCATGATGCCTCAAAAAGACCGCTGTCATGGTTTTAGCGCCTTCCGGACCGAATATCTGCGAAAATGAAGATTCAATTTGGGCGAGCCGCCTGGACGATTCCTCTTCGTTCATTGCGGGAAGAGCCAGTTCCACCTGATGTTCCGATGTGCTGCGAATGTCGAAGTTCTCGAATTCGTAATTTTTGATGTCGTCCAAAATTCGTTTCAGGTCAGCAGCCAGAACGCCCACGGAATCCTTGTCGACACCAAGCAAATCCCAGTCGTCCTCAATCGGCTTAAGATCCGAATCAAACAGGAAAAGCTGGAATCTTTCCGCCAGCTTTGGATTTGCCGCGGATAGCGATTCGATTTCCTTGATGGCGGAATGACCGTCCGATCTGGCGACCGGTGGACGCTCCCGGGTGGAACGCGAATCGGCCGGATTCGACTGGCCCGCCCTTTCGTCATGTGTGATGGATTTGCTTCGATCCGGAAGGGAGGGTTCAGGGACCGGTTTTTCGTTGGATCCGTATAGATAAAAGCCCACTGAAAAAAGCAGAGCTGAGCTGGCAAACCCTGCGGCGAACCATGTTCCTTTTCGATTCATGGAAAACGGGGCCACTTGTTGCCGAAGTGACCATAAGGGATGATTGCCAGGAATCCGCTGTTGGGTCGAGCCTTTAGAAGCGGGCCGCGATCGGGTTCCATCAAGGCTGCTCGATGATTTTCACAAAGGGGGCGTCCGGGCCGCCGGCCCAGCGGTGCAGGAACAATTCGGCGGTTTGCAGGTCGCCTTTCTTTCCGTTGACGGCAAGGTAGAAGAGGCCGCCGCCGAGTGAAGCCATGCCGACATCGACCTTCTGAAACCAGCCGCGGATGCCGGTGGCTTCGTGGTGCAGACCATCTTGCGCGAGGGGCAGCAGCAGGCCACTTTCACCGGTGCCGCCGATCTCCGCGGAGATGGGTTTGGCGGCGGCTTCCACGGCGAACAGGCTGTAATTCGGAAACGACGGCTTCTTGCCCCGGTACACGCCCAGCAGCCAGCGGTGTCCGGATTCGTCATATTCCAGATTCTGCACACCGTAGGTGGTGTTGCCGGTATGGATGAAGTACTTGCCGTCCACCTTCGCAGGCCCGCTGCGGTGCGGCGCGGCTTCGGTGAAGGGTTTGGCGTATTGCTCCACCCACCGGTCCGCGTCGTACTGCAGGAGCACCTGATGGTCGTTATCCGTACGGTCATTGTTGGCGTACACGCCGTAAGCGACAGTCAGGTAATCCCTGCCGCCGGTTTCCCCGAAGCGCGGTCCGAAGCTGACGCCATCGATGCCGCTGCAGCCATAGCGGTGGTCGGCGGTGTCCGCCGTGTTGCCGTCGAAGATCCCGTCACCATCCATGTCGGCCGTGTAATCGGCCACGACTTCGGACAGATGAACGGTTTGGAATATCTCCGAATTCTGCGCCGACATGCCGGTGCGGTCGATTTTGCCGCCGTCGATGATGGCGATGTAGAAGGCCTCCTGAGCTTTGTATTCCAGAGAACCATATACCCGGCTGTCCGTATCGTTGAAATCCAGGTCGCCGAGGTGTCCGGTGAAGTCGCCGATGGTGCCGATGACGTTGCCCCGGAGGTCGGTTTTCACCAGCAAGGTCGTGAACGAGAAGTAAATGTGGCCGCGCTTCCTGTCCACGGCGATCCCCTGAACATGGCCTGCGGCCCATGCTCCGCCGTTTACCGACAGCGGGAAGTCCGGCTTTGCGTCCGCGGGTTGAAGGGGAGATTCCGCGAGGGCGGCTGCCGGGCAGCAGATGCCTGTTCCGGCCAGCAGCCAGGCGAGAGTGCCGGCCGCTCCACTTCGACAATGCGCCGCCCGCCCGCGCATGCTGGTTTTTCCGTTTTTCTCCAAGAGATGGATTCCGAACATAGCGAACATGGCGGAGCCTGGCTTCGATGCGGCCGTCGCGTTCCGGCGCCGCCTCGATATACATCCGCACCGCCGGTTTCTATCGGCTTAGGGCGGGGGCTTCGTTCCCGTGGGCTGCGGGAGTCTGCCGCCGCTTTCAAGCCTGCACGGCGCGACCGCGGCGGATTTCCGCCAGGTGGTCGAGCATTTCGCGGGTTTCCCGGCTCCAGCGGCGCAGGGCCTTGCGAGAAAGTTCCACGCGGTCGGCCATCGCTTTCTCAAGCTCGTGGTAATTTTCGGAAAGGCGTTCGATCAGGGCGTTCATCGCCTCCATCGCCCGGTCGCGCAGCGGATGGTCGCCGATGGCTTCGAGCCGGGCGAGCTCCTGATTGGCGCGGCGGCGGGCTTCCGCCATTTCGGCGAGAATCACCTTGATATCGGGCACGCGGCGCAGGTCGCTGGCCAGGCCGACTCTGGCAAGCAGCCAGATCGCCCACTTGGTGGGGTCGAAGTTCCACGGCTTCACGCCGTTGCGGTAGTCGTGCTGGAATTCGTGGTGATAGTTGTGATACCCCTCGCCGAAGGTGAAGAGGGACATGATGAAGCTGTCCCGCGCGCTGCATTTCGTCGAGTACGGCTGCCGGCCGATGGTGTGGCAGAGCGAATTGATGAAAAAGGTGCACTGCTGGACGACGAAGACCCGCAGCACCCCGGCGATGAGGAAGCCGCCGAGCGCGCCCACCGCTCCGCCGGCGAAAAACCAACCGAGCACGGCGGGCGTCACGAGGCCGACCAGCACGGCGATAATCTTGTCCCAGCGATGCTGCCACATGACCAGCTTGTCCTTGCGGAGGTCGGCCACGTTGTCGAGCGGCGGCTCGGGCAGGGTCTTGAAGAGAATCCAGCCGATGTGCGCCCAGAAGAAGCCGCGGGAAATGTCGTAGGGATCGTCGTCATGGTCGGTGTGCTTGTGATGGCGGCGGTGGTCGGAGACCCAGTTGAGCGCCGAATTCTCGAAGGCGCAGGCTCCGAAGACGAGGGTGAAGAAGCGCACCGGCCACTTGGCCTTGAAGGAAAGGTGGGCGAAGAGGCGGTGATAGCCGAGCGTGATGCTCATGCCCGTGGCGATGCAGTAGAAGGCGAACATCCCTGCAAGGAAACCGTTCATCCCGTGCTGCCACAGGTAGAGGGGGGCCGCGATGACCGCGAGCAGGGAAATGATCAGAAGAAAGACGGTATTGATCCAGTCAACCCGCTCGAAGGGGATGCGAAATTTCATGAAGAGAAAGCCCCGGAGGGCGCGAACGGATACGCCGCCAATCCCGCCGGGTCAATGATTCCCGCACCCATGTCATGGATTCTTTTTTCGTCCGGGCTCCGTTCTGCGTGGAATCACGGAGGCGGCACAGGGCTTGTTTGCGCTTCCCGCCCCCGCCGATCCGGCTAAGAACGGCAGCGTGCGTCACGTCGCCGCGATCATCGAAACCTCGACCCAGTACGGCCGCAATCTGATCCGCGGAATCGCCCGCTACGGCCGCCTGCACGATTGGCAGCTTCATTTCGAATACCGCGGAAAATCCGCCGCCGAGCCCGAGTGGCTGGCCGATTTCCGCGGCGACGGCGTGATCACCACCAGCCCCGACCAGAGTCACTCCAAGGCGTTGCGCAAAAAGGGCATTCCGGTGATCGACCTGCTCAACACGCTGCAGGACGCGGCCGGCGAGCATCTGCTCATCGACAGCAACCACCGCGCCGTCGGGCGGCTGGCGGCGGATCATTTCATCGAAAAGGGCCACCGCCATTTCGCCTTTCTCGGCTACAGCGACCATCCGGTGTCCGGCGAGCGCGAGATCGGCTTTTCCGAGCGGCTTGCCGAGCGCGGCCACGAACCGCTGCGCCACCACACGCCGGAGCGCAAGGCGAGGACGTTCGAAACGCTGCACGGCGGCGACGAGCAGTTCATCGCCTCTCTGCCGAAGCCCTGCGCGCTTTTCTGCTGCTGGGACGAGGTGGCCTTCCGCGCTGTCCAGTCCGCGCTGGAGCAGGGCATCGCCGTGCCCGAGGATCTCGCGGTGCTCGGCGTGGACAACGACCCCGTCTTCGTCAGCACTTCGCGCATCCCGCTTTCGAGCATCGACCCGGACATCATCCGCATGGGCTTCCTCACCGCTTCGTGGCTCGGTGAAATGATGGAGGGCCGCAGGGAAAAGGACATCGCGCTCGAGCGCCTGGTGCCGCCGAAGGGGCTTGTCATCCGCCAATCCAGCGCGCTCGAAGCGATGGAGGATCCTGTGGTCCGTCGCTTCCTCGAACTGCTCCGCCAGCAGCGCCCCGGCATGCTCAGCATCGAGGGGCTGGCGCAGGACTGCCACGTCTCGCGCCGTCTGCTGGAGCAGCGCGTGAAGGAGGCCACGGGCAAGACGCCGCGCCAGCTCCTCAGCCAGACGCTGGTCGATGCGATCCAGCGCTTTCTTTCGCAGACCGACTACACGCTGGCCCATATCGCCGACCTGTTAGGCTTCGAGCATGCGGAGCGCCTGAGCCACCTTTTTCGCAGGCAGACAGGGATAACACCCGGCGAGTTCCGTAAATCTACGCTGAAATAAGGAATTCAATCTTTCGCAAAATCGCAAGTCAGCTTCCCCTCTTCGTAATGCATGGAAAGAGGGAGGGAGTTACGGTCCTGTCACCCGTTGGGAGCGCCGCTCCCAGCCAACTCCAGACCTCGAACGAAAAAAGACCATGTCCGTTCCATCAGCGATCAGCTTCCCGGTGAATTCCGGCTCGACCCACCAGAACGGTCCGCGCCGTTAAAGGCCCGGTGACCATTTCGAAAGCGCCGGTTCCTAGCGGGGACCGGCGCTTTTTCTTTTCCCATGGGAAATCCTATGGGATCGCGATCTCCAGCACTTCCGTCTCTCCGCTCGCGATCGTTCCTGCGCATCCCGGCGGCAGCAGCAGGAAGGAACCCTGGCCATGGGTTTTCCCGCCGGCGGCAAGCCCGCCCCGCACCACGCTAACGATGGCGAAGCGATCCGCGGTTTTTACGGCTTCGCCATCGGGCAGGCGGCGGCGGTTCACTTCGAAAAATTGGCACTTCGCCAACGTGTCGCCGTCCGGCGCGTCCATCGCGGGTTCGTGGTCGTCGAAATCGATGCTTGCCAGCGATTCCGCCACATGGAGTTCGCGCGGCTGACCATCGAGTCCCGGGCGGTTCCAGTCGAAGACGCGGTAGGTCGTGTCGGAATTCTGCTGGATCTCGTGGATTAGGAATCCCGCGCCGATGGCGTGCAGCCGGCCGGAAGGGATGAAGATCGATTCCCCCGCCCGCGGATGCAGCGCATGCACGCAATCCGCCACCGTACCCTCCCGGATCGCCTTTTCGAAATCCGCGCGGGTGACGCCCTTTTTCAAGCCGACGTAGAGCGTCGCTCCCGGATCGGCCGCGGCGATGTACCACATCTCCGTCTTCGGCTCGCCGCCCAGGGTCGGTGCGACCGCGGCGGGCGGGTGGACCTGGATCGAAAGATCGTCGCGCGCGTCGAGCACCTTGATCAGCAGCGGAAAGCGCTCGCTGTCCGGCAGGCCGGCGCCGAAAACCTCCGTGCGGTGCTTCTTCCACAGTTCATGGAGCGTCCTGCCGGCGAAACGCCCGCCGCGCACCACGGACTGCTCCTTTTCGCGGTCCACGATTTCCCATGACTCGCCGTAGGGGCCGGTGCCGGGCAGCGTGCGGGCATAAACACGCTCCAGCTCGCGCCCGCCCCAGATGCGCCGCATGTAGAGGGGTTCGAAGACGATCGCTTCCATGCCGCGGAACATGAGCGAGCCCCTCGGAACGGAAAAGTCCCGCGTGCGGCAGCCGGGTATTCAGTATTTCCTGATTTTTCACTTTCCGAAAACAGCCTTGCCCGCCCGACACCGAAAGGGGATGCTCGCCGGGGATTTCAGATGGGGAAAAGCGACAACCGCAAACGGGGCGAGCGTCCGCAGCCGCCCCGCTGGTCGAACGAAGTGATCGGCATCGTGCTGATCTGCTTCGGGCTCGTCGCGTTCCTGTCGGTCATTTCCTACACGCCGCGGGATCTGCCGGCGTGGGGCATCCTGGAAACCTTCGCCGAAGAGCGCCCGGAGGGCGAGGGAAGGCGGAATTTCATCGGCCTGGTCGGCGCCCTGCTTGGTTTCATTCAGGATCTGCTTTTCCGGAAGGCGGCGTTCATCGTGCCGGTCGCGCTGGTCTGGTTCGGCGTCATCAAGCTGATCTTCGACGGCCGCCTGTGGCCCCGCGCCATCGTCGGGTTCACGGTGCTGACCCTGAGCGGCGCGGCCTTCATGCACATCTGGCAGGGCGGGTCCGGGATCTTCGCCAGCCAGGGAGGCATCGCCGGCTACCTTGTCGGGGACTACGCGTTTCTCAAGCTCTTCGGGAAAGTCGGCTCCCTGCTCATTCTCGGCGCGGTCTATCTCGTCGCGCTGATCCTGCTCACCGGCCTGCCGCCGGTGAAATTCGCGAAAGGATGCGGCGCGCTGGTGAAGAACAGCATCGCCCGCTGGCGCGACCGGCGCGATTCCGCGAAAGGCGCTGCCGAGCGCGAGCAGCTCCGCCTCGCCGAGCGGGAAAAGGACCGCGAACGCCGCCGCAAGGAACGCGAGGCCGCCAAGGCCGCCGAACCCGCTCCCGATCCGCAGGGCGAACTCCCGCTGCGCGAAACCCCCGCGCCGCAGATCTATGACGCTTCCCAGCGTCGTGTGGAGGCTCCCAAACCCGGAGACAAACCCTTCGAGCGCAAGTCGCATCTCTCCCTCTCCACCGACAGTTTCGAGGGTTACGACCTGCCCGGCTTCGACCTGCTCGACCCCGAGGACGAAGACGCCCCGCACCACGAGGCGAACCGCAGCGAACTGCTCCAGACGCAGAACATCATCATCGAAACCCTGCGCTCCTTCGGCATCGAGACCACCGCCGGCGACATCACCCGCGGGCCGACCATCACCCGCTACGAAATCTACCCCTCCATCGGCCTGCGCGTATCCCGCATCGCCCAGCTCGAAGCCGACATCGCCCGTGCCACCAAGGCGGAGCGCATCAACATCCTCGCTCCCATTCCCGGCAAGGACACCGTCGGCATCGAGCTTGCGAACTCGCAGAAAATCGCCGTGCCGCTGCGCGAACTCTTGCAGGATCCGGACTTCCGCTCGGCGAAAAAGAGAATCCCCCTCGCGCTCGGCAAGGACGTGTACGGCAAGACCGTCATCGGCGACCTCGCCGCCATGCCGCACCTGCTCGTCGCCGGCGCCACCGGCTCGGGCAAGTCGGTATGCGTCAATTCGATCATCGCCTCCATTCTCTTCAAATTCAGCCCGGACGAGCTGCGCTTCATCATGGTCGACCCGAAGGTGGTCGAGATGCAGATGTACAACCGCCTGCCGCATCTCGTCGTCCCCGTCGTCACCGATCCGAAGAAAGTCGTCGCCGCGCTCAAGTGGGTCGTGAATGAGATGGAGAAGCGCTACCGTGTCTTCGCCAAGGCGGGTGTGCGGAATTTCGACAGCTTCAACCATCGCGTCCGCCCGGAGAAGGCAGGGGACGAAACGCCTCCCGGAGAGGAAAGCCCGCCTTGGGATGTCGAGGAGCAGGTGGACATGGAAGCCATCGAGTCCATCGCCGCCGCACTCGAATCCGGCGAGATCGGTCCCGAAGCCGACGAGGACGACCCGGCTTTCGAGCCCGAGGAAGATAAAATCCCCGACCGCTACCCCTACATCGTCGTCATCATCGACGAGCTGGCCGACCTCATGCAGACCGCGCCGGCGGATGTGGAAATGTGCATCGCCCGCATCGCCCAGAAGGCGCGGGCTGCGGGCATCCACCTGATCATCGCCACCCAGACGCCGCGCGCCGATGTCGTCACCGGCATCATCAAGGCGAACATCCCCTGCCGCGTCGCCTTCCAGGTCTCCTCGCAGCTCGACTCCCGCGTGATCCTCGACAGCAAGGGCGCCGAAAAGCTCGTCGGCAAGGGCGACATGCTCTACCTGCCGCCCGGCTCCGCGAAGCTGGAGCGGGCACAGGGAGCCTTTGTCTCCGACGAGGAGGTCGAGCGCCTGGTCGAGCACTGCGCCCGCCAGGCCGAACCGAATTTCGCCGAGGACATCCAGCGCAGCATCGACAGCGGCGGCGAGGGGGAGGACGACGAGGACATCTCGGAGGCCGACGAGGAACTCATCATGAAGTGCATCGAGGTCGCCCGCCAGGAGCAGAAGTGCAGCACCTCGCTGCTCCAGCGCCGTCTGCGGCTCGGCTACACCCGCGCCGCCCGCATGGTCGACATCCTCGAAGCCCGCGGCGTCGTCGGTCCCGGCGACGGCGCCAAGCCGCGGGAGGTTTACGTGAAATGAGCGGGCGGCGGATTTTTTCTGTCACGCTCATGTTGCTGTAATTCTCTCCGTGCATGCTGCGCGGCATGGCAGGCCAATGCCCTAGCATGCTCGATCAGGAGACTTTCGACGCCCTCACGTTCGGCGCCACGGTTCTGGCCTCGGATGCCGGCGGCATCCGCTCGCTGCGGTTGGCCGATGGCACCCGCCTCGATTTCCGGCGTCCCGGCCCCAGTGAGATCCTGGCCTGCCTCTGGCAGCGTTGGTGCGGCGTTCCGCCGACCGGGGACCGCCAAATGGTCGAGATACCCGGGCTTGGCCTGTGCATGCTTCATTTCCACCAGCCCGAGGGTATCCCGGTCGCGCCGGAGGAGCAGGAGAGGGAGCGACGCCCTGTCATGATGGCGGTTTCAAAATCAGCGGAACGGGACTCCGGAACATGACTATTTTAAACATTGACGAAATCGGCGCAGCATACAGACTGCCAATGCTTTTATGAAATTGAAACCCTCCTTGCTCGCGGCGATTATTGCCGTTTCCGCCTCTGCCTCCGCAGCTTTGTACTACCCCAACGGCGTTCAGACGAACGTGCCCGTCACCACCGTGACCGGCGGGGAATGGACTTTGGTTTATCAGGGGCTGTATTCGGACAGTGCCGTGCCGATTTCCACGGTTTTTGCCGGTGTGAATCCCGGTGATTATCTTCTGTATGCCGCCAAGCCGGTTGGGGCTACCGAATTCACCCTGCTCGCCGCTGCTCCGGCGAGCGACGTGCGGACACATACGTCCCAGAATGAAACGACGTTGTCAAACGGCGTGGAGTGGTACTACAACGGCGGTTCGATCGGTTTTGCTGCGGAGGGGGATGCAATTCTGCAAAATTCCGCGGATATCGCGGCCAGTTCTTGGGCGCCCGGTTCCAATGGCCATCTTCGTTTAAGTTGGCATACTGCCGTAACAACAGGTTGGGACAACGATTACGATGCAGTCCCTCTCTATCTTTTTGAAGGTTGGCGTGCCGGCAGCACCATTGAGTTGAATGATGCGTCGAACTGGGAGCGCTACGTTTTCGTGAGCAGTTCCGGTCCGGGACCGTCGCCCATTCCCGAGCCGGGTTCTTTCCTTGCGCTGGGAGGTCTGCTTGGCATCGGCCTGCTCCAGCGAGGCCGCCGCAAGTCAGCCTGATCTGCTCCTCGCCGGTTTTCTTTTCTCCAAAACGCCCGCGGCCATCGCGTCCGGGCGTTTTTTGCGCCCCTCCGGCGGGGTCAAATCGCCCGTTTCCCCGTGCTTGGCTTCACCGCCGCCGATTGGAAGACTCTTCCGAGATGTCCGACCTCCACGCGCCCGATGACCTGCTTTCCCGCGAACGGCTCGATGCCGGCCACGCCAAGCCCGCGCGGCTGGCGGTGATCGGTTTTCCCGTCGCCCACTCGGCTTCGCCGCGGATGCACCAGCCGGCGCTCGATGAGGCGAGGATCGACGCCCGCTACATCAAGGTCGAAGTCGAGCCCGGCATGGTGGCGGAAACTTTCCGCCGGATGCGGGCGCTGGGTTTCATCGGCTGCAATGTCACCGTGCCGCACAAGTTCGAGGCGCTCGCCGCCTGTGATGCAGTCGACCCCGGCGCGGCCGAAATGGGAGTGGTGAACACGGTCCGCTTCGATGCGGATGCGACGCGCGGCTTCAACACCGACGGTCCCGGCTTCGAGGCTGCGGTGGAGGAAAGTCTTGGCGTGAAGCTCGCCGGCACGGCGGTAATGATCGTGGGCGCTGGCGGCGGCGCCGGCGGCGCGCTGGCGGTGCATTGCGCGCGGGCCGGGGTTTCGCGGCTGGTGCTGGCGAACCGGACGCTGGAGAAAATCGAGACGCTCGCCGCGGAAATCAGGGCCCGGCACGGTGTGGCGGTGGCATGCCATGCCTTGGACGACCCGGCATTGCCGGACATCGCGAGGGAATGCGGGCTGCTGGTGAACACCAGTTCGCTCGGACTGAAAGAGAGCGATGGTTCTCCGCTCGATCCCGCGGCTTTCCGTGAGGGCCACGCCGTTTACGACACGATCTATCAGCCGCCGCTCACGGCGTTTCTGCGTGCCGCCGAGGGGGCTGGCGCCGCAGTGGCCAATGGCGCGACGATGCTTTTGCATCAGGGCGCGCATGCCTTCCGGATCTGGTTTCCGGACAGCGATCCGATCGCCGCGATGAGGAGGGGGCTCGGGGTGTAGTTTGGCCGGGAGCGCGGTTCAATGTCCGACTTTCAGCGGGGCGGCGGCGGTGAGGGAGTCGGGGATGTCGGAGGGGGAGTCGTTGAATTCCAGATGACTGAGCCAATCGCGCGTGCGGTCGAGCTGGGTGGCGGCGCCGTCGATTTCGTGGGAGAGCGCGCCGGCGTCGCGGCTGGCGAGGTGGTCGGCGCGGAAGAGCTTTACCAGCTCGGCGATGCGCTCCTGCTCGGAATGGGTCAATTCGCGGCTGGCGTCCGCGCCGCGGCGTTTTTCGCGCCGGGCTTTCAGCGAGGAGAGACGGGAATTGAGCGAGTCGGCGAGACCGGCGCGGCTGCCGGGGTCGATGGCGGCGAGTTCCTTTTCCATCGAGGCGATCTTTTTTTCCAGGTCGGCGGGGTCCTCGGATTCGATGAAGCGGTCAAGCATTTCGCCGGTGTGGAGCAGGCGGAGGTAGGTCCAGGCGAGATTGGAGAGGCGCTCGCAGCGCTGGCGGGTGAGGGCCTGGTCGATGCGGTGGTCGCGGTTCAGTTCGGTCTGGAGCGTTTCGATCTCGCGTGCGAGCGCGTCGTAGCGCTCGCGGTTGGAAGTACTGAGGGCATCGTAAATCTGGCGGCGCTTGAAGAGGAAGTCGCGGAGTTTGCCGTCGTCGTCGCCCCGCTTGCGCTTCGCGAGCCAGTTTTTGAACAGGCGGGAGTCCGGCAGGTAGATCCAGCCGAGCGCGTAGGCGGCGGCCCCGGCGATCATGCCGATGCCGCTGACGCTGGCCACCCCCGCGCCGAGCGTGAGCAGGGCGAGCCAGGCGTGGTGCGGGCTTTTGGCGAAGGCTTTGAGTTTTTCGACGCCGGGCATGGGGTGAAGTGCCGAGTGATCGGTGATCAGTGGGAAAGGCAGATGAAGCGATGACGGGAGAGAAAGGAACAGGGAGAGGATCGAACCGGCAACCTTCTTCCACCGATCACTGATCACCCGGCACTTCCCTCACTCCACCGTGAACCATTGCACCTCGACGCGGCGGTTGAGGTCGGGGTTTTTGCCGGCGGGTTCTTCCCAGCCGCGGCCGATGATTTCGAGGCGGCCGGGGGCGGTGGAGGGGTATTTTTCCATGAGGCGGCGCTTCACCTCCTCGGCGCGCTGGGTGGAGAGTTCCATCGCTTTGAGAGCCATGGTGCGGACGAGCTGCTCGCCGCCGCTTTTGCGGAAGTTTTCCTTTTGGGCGTCGTCGACATGGCCGCGGAGCAGGATCATGGAGCCGGGGGAAACGCCGAGCAGGTGGTTGACGTTGGCGAGGAACTCGTGGTTCTCCTGCTTGGCCATGTCGAGGTCGGCGCTGTTCGGCAGGAAGTAGAAGCGGATGTCGCGGGTGAGCAGCGGGTCCTGCTCGATGGGGGCCTGGTCGGTGGTCTTGATCGGCTGGATGGAGGCGGCCTGCGCGGCGAGCGAGCCGGCTTGTTCGATGCTTTCGAGCGCCCCGGTGCTGGCGAAGAACGAGGCGGCGACGGGCGAGGGCTGGAGCTCGGGGCCGTAGGCGAGGTTGGAGGTCTGGAAGACGGAGGCGAAGGAGCCGGCTTCGTCGATGGCGCCGCGGAAGAAGGCGAGGTTTTCGGGGAGGTTGGAGAGGTGGACTTTGGCGAGTTCTTCGCGGGCGTCTTCCGCGCTCCAGCCGAAGGCTTTTTCGAGCAGGGGAAGGGCGGAGTCCGGGTTGGCGCGGATCCTGTCGTTGTGGAGCAGCATGCCTTCGACGATTTTGGCGACGATTTCCGGCCGGGCTTCGGCGAAGCCTTTGTTGAAGACGAGGATGTCGGCGATGACGAGCAGGTTACGGTTGTCGATGAGCTGGCGGGCCGCTCCTTCGGAGGCGGCGACGACTTCGGTGGTTTTGGGCGCCCAGGTGACGCAGCCGTCGAGCAGGCTGCCGCCGGCCTTGAGGTCGGCGAGGAAGGCGTCGCCGGCTTCGAAGGCGTCTTCGAGGAAGACGAGGTTGACGGCTTCGGCGTCGCGGGGGAGATCGGGGCCGTCGAGGCGCTTCACCGGCAGGCCGGCTTCCTGGGCGAGGTAGCGGATGAAGAATTCGGCTTCGCTGAAGGGCGCGGTGGCGATGGTGCGGCCCTTGAGGTCGTTCACGCGCTTGATGTCCCGGCGGACGATGATGCCGGTCGCGCCGCGCGACCAGGAGACCTGGGCGGGGACGACGCATTGCCATTGGCGGCCGTAGTTGGAGAGCACGTCTGCGGTGGTGGCGGAGGCGGCGTATTTTCCATCCTGCAAGTCGGCCCAGGTGTCTTCTTCGCTGAGGGTGATTTTGAGTTTGAAGCCGCCGTTCTGGGTGAACCAGGAGTTGTCGTTGGGCTCGAGACCGCCGTTGGCGGCGATGATGCCGGCGTAGCCCGCGTATTCGGAGAGGTTGATGACGACGGTGTCGCCCTGCGGCGTGTAGGGGCGGGGCGCGGGCAGGCTCGGGGCCTTGCCGGGGGCGATGAAGTCGAAGTCCGGGACGGCGTCCGCGGTTTCTCCATGGCCGCCGTGGGTTGCGGGCGGCGGCGAGTCCTTTTTCCCGATGAGCCGGGTGACGGCGAATCCGGCGAGAAGCAGGACCACGAGGGTGAACACGATCTTTCCAAGCTTCGTCATGATGGGGAGAGGATGGAGGAAAATCCGCCTCCGGGGCGATGGGAAAATGAGGCGGAGGTTGGAGGGGGGACGCCGCGGTTTTTCATGAGGGCGTCCCGGGTGAGGCGCCTTTTCTTCCTTGAGGAACCCGGGAGGCGGACGTAGTTTGGAACTTTTACGCGCGATGCCCTTCAGCCAAAGCATTCCTGATCTTGAATCTTTGCCGGGGATCACGCTTCGCCAGATTGAGATGTTCGCGATGGTTTGCCGGGAGAAGTCCTACGCGAATGCAGCGGTGGAGTGCAGCGCGAGCCGCCCCAGCGTGAAGAAGGCGGTCAAGGATTTCGAGGCCGCGGTGGGACGGTCGCTTTTCGTCGAAACCGCAGGCAAGGATCTGGCTGCGACGAAATTCGCCCAAGGGTTGCTGGTGCAGGTGGCGCCCCTGGCTCGCTCGTTGAGGAGGTTGGGGGAAAGTGTCGGCGCGTTGCACGCCGCCGGGCGCATTCTGCGTGCCGCCGCGCCGGGGGATTTTTTCAAAGGCGGGCTGTTCACCGACTTCCTTGCCAGGCTGGATCTGTCCCATGGCTTCCGGCCGTGTTTTCTCAAGATCGAGGTCAAGCGCTTCCGGATGGCGTTGTTGAACGCGGAGTGCGATGTGTATTTCGGCGTCGGGCTGAGGGAGGCCGGACGACTTGAGGCGATCGACTTTGGCGAAGTGCCCTGGAAAGCGCTGGCGCCTTCTGGAAAGACCACCGGGCCGCTGTGTTCCGCCGGCGAGCTGCGGGGAAAAAACTGGGGAATCGGAGCGGTGGGCGAGCCGGAGGCGGCGCAGGCGGTGCTGGATGCACTGCGCGGAGCCGGGGCGAAGTGTGGGCGCATCGTGCCCGAGGAGGAGTGGCGCGCGATCGCCGAAGGGGCTGCCCGCGCACCGCGCACTGCGACGATTCTGGTGCCGGACATCGGGCACCGGGAACAGGGGGCCGGAGGGCCGCGGCTTCCGGGCTACCGCTTCACGGCGGTCCTGCGGCGCAACCATCCCTACGCCGAATTGCAGCCGCGCCTGTTGTCTCTCGCGCAAGGAGGGCGGCATGGACATTGATCTCGCCGGGCTCCTGGTCTTCAGGCACCTCGCGGCCACGGGAAACTTCAGCGATACGGGGAGGTATTGGAAGATACCGCAGCCCGCGGTGAGTCTCATGATCTCCCGGCTGGAGACGGCGGTGGGGCTGGTATTGTTCGAGCGCTCACCCTCCGGAGCTCGGCTGACATCCGCCGGCACGGCTTTTCTGGAGAGGGCGGACGAGGTGTGCGGCGACTATCTTTCGTTCATCGACGGCATGCGCAGTCTGTCGCGCAGGATGGACCGCGAGGTGGTCGTCGGGATGGATCGCTCGTGGTTTTCCGAAAAGGTCCGGGATTTTTGCGCCGGCCGGACCTTGGCCAGCGGGGTGAAGGTGGCGCTGCACGAATCGAACGGGAACTGGAGCGAGGCGCTGGAGATGTCGCGGATCGATGTCGCGCTGGCCGGGCGTTTCCTGCGGGCGGGTCTCTCCTCCGGAATCCAGGAGGGAGTCATCCGCCGGGAGAGAGGGATCACGGTGGCCTGGAATCCGGCGTTTTATCCATTCGATCCGGTCGAGTTCAATTTTCCCGAGGTGCTGCGCTGCACGGTGCTTTTCCCCGATCGGGGAGTGGTGAGCGGGTTCACGTCTTTTATGCTCCGCTGGTGCCGGGAGGCATATGACATCCAGCCGGCGAATGTGATCGAATTCAAATCCGAGCAGGAAGCCGTCGCCGCCGCCAACGCGGGGATCGGCGTGCTGCTGACGCCCGGGGAGGGCGTTCCCCGGTGGGGCTCGGCGGGCGACGATCTGGTGCATGTCCGCACCTTCGAGTTCCTGTTGCCGGAGGCTTTCACTTATGGGGTGTATTGCCGGAGGGAGGAGGATTCCAAGGACGTGCTTGCCGTGGCCGCGGCATTCGCGGTCGAGGGCAGGAGCGCTTTGGCAGCGGATGGAACGCTTTGAAACGAGAGCCCTCATCTCCGGGGGAAGATGAGGGCTGGTTTTCGGGTTTTTTGGGGGTGAGGATTCCACCGGGACGGCAGCCGGTCATTCGCCGCGGCGGCGCCTGAGGAAAGCGATCCCGGCGAGCGCGCCCAGCAGGGCGGTCGAGGGCTCGGGAATGATGGCGATGCCCCGAAGCTCCACGCCGAGGCTGCCGATGGAGGTCGTCGCGCCGGTGGCAAGATCCACGGAATAGAAGTCGGAGCCGTGACTGAGGAACGCCTCATTGGTCGCGGAGATGTCGAAGCCGACGGGAGAGTCGATCGTGAAGCCCAGCGTGCCGACGGCCGTCATGGTGTTGAACTCCGGTCCCACGGAGTGAATGTAGAGCTGACCGTCCGAGCCGATGCTGTAGAGAGTGGTCGCATGGGGGGCGGGATCGCCGGCAGGGGTGTCGAAGGCGTTGGTGTAGGCATTGGCGACAATATCGACGCCCGTGGGGACGCCGTAAAAGCCATCGATCAGGACCGTGCCGGCGGCCCCGGGAGCGGAGGGAGCCGTGATGAAGTCGGGGACCAGGCGGTAGTTTGCATTTCCGGAGCCCACGAGACGCATGCGGTCCACGGCGGGATTGAAGTCGAAATTCTGAATGCCGGAGAGAGTCGTGCCTGGCGCGAACAGCAGGGTCGCGGCTCCGTTCGCGATGTTGATGTTGTAGGCGCTGCCGCTGGAGGTCAGTCCGTAGAGCAGCCCGTTCGCCGCGTGGAAGTCGATATCGACGATGCCGGGCTGGGAAATGGTTCCGAGAAGGATCGCCGAGGAGGGATCGGCAGAATCGAAGCGGTAGAGTTCGTTTCCGGCGCCCAGACCGTAAAGGGTGGCGGCCTGTGCATGGTGGGCGAGGGTGGCCGCGGCGAGGACGGCGAGCGTCGAGGAGTGTCTTTTCATGGTTCTTCGGGTTGGAGACGCTCGGAGCCTAACCGCAACTTCTCCGCTCGCTACAAAGGGCGGTGACGAAATGGGAATAGGGGTATAGGAATCCTCGAACTCACGCCTGCGATGCGCTGGATATGCGCCATCTCCGTTGCTTCGGTTTGGCCGTGGAGTGGAGTCAACGGGTGGCGTGCCGGATGGGAAGGATGCACGTCTGCCGGTTGTTTTCCGGCCGGAGGTCGGAGCCAAGTGTTCCGAGCCTGAGGCTTGTCGTCACCCGGATGGCATCCCGATCCGCGACATACGCGGCGTCGAAGGGGATGGAAAAGGTTTGGATCGCGCCGGGGGCGAGGGAGGTGACGTTGAAGAGGGGATTTCCCCATGGAGTAGAGATTTCGACGCCGGTATTGGCGAGGACGGCGGTGCCGCGGTTCTGGATGGTGACCTGGATTTCGTCCCGCCCGCCGGTTTCCGTGGCGGGAACGAGGCGCTGGGAGGCGATGGCGGCGTCGTGGAGGTGGGGAATGTCGCGGTTCATCACGCGACCGAGGTTGAGGATGCCCGCGCCGTATTCCGCGTCGTGGCCGGGAGGTCCGGTGTCGTCGGTGTGGGCGAGCACGATTTCCGCGGCGCGGCGGGCGTCGAGGCGGCGGCCGGAGCCATCGGACATGGTGGCGGCGATGGCGCCGGCGACGAGCGGGGCGCTGGCGGAGGTGCCGCTGGTTTTCACGAAGCGGTCGCCGGTCCAGGCGGCGTTCACGCCCTCGCCCGGTGCGGTGAGGGAGAGCCAGGAGCCGAGATTGGAGAAGGCGAGGCGGCGGCGATTTGCATCGACCGCGCCGACGCTGATGACGCCGGCGTAGGAGGCGGGGAAGCGCGCTTCGGCCGCGCCTTCGTTGCCGGAGCTGGCGACGATGACGATGCCTGCTTCGAGGGCCATGCGGATGGCTTCGCCGATGAGCGGCACGTCGGCATCGGTGCCGAGGGAGAGATTCATGATGTCTGTGCCGGCATCCATCGCGGCGAGGATGCCGGCGGCGATGGAGAAGGCGTCGCTGGCGCCCCGCTCGTCGATCACGCGGATGGAGATGAGTTCGACGGCGGGGGCGACGCCGCGGGCCATGGGATGATTGCCGGCGATAAGCGAGGCGACGGAGGTGCCGTGCCCGTGGATGGCCGCGAGGTCATCGGGAAAGGGGACGATTTCGATGGAGCGGGAAACGATCGGCAGGGCGGGGTGGGGGAGGATGCCGGAGTCGAGCACGGCGACCTTCACGCCCGCGCCCCAGTGGGGATTCGGGTTGGTGATGCCGAGCCATGGGAGCACGCGGTCGCCGAAGGCGAGGGCGTCGGCCGCGGCGCCGCCGCCGGGCTTCGGGAGTGCGGGAAAGCGGCTCAGCGAGCTGTAGATGGTGATATTTTCTTCATCCAGCAGATCGGCGAGGTCGGAGAAGTCGTCGTGGCCGAGCCGCAGGGCGTGCAGCCGGTCGAGCTGGTCGAGCAGGAGGACGGGGCTGCGGCGCAGGGCGGAGAGGAAGGCGCCGTAGCTTTCGCCGGAGGGGAAGCGGAGGATGGTTTCGCCCGGGTTGCAGCTTGAGAAGACTTCGACGGTGGCGCCGTCGGGGAATTGATCGCGGGTGGAGGCCTTGGCGGAGCGGGGGAGTTCGGGGGCGTGGGTTCGCCTGGGTGGGGCGGGAGCTTCGCGGCGGGGTTTTTCGGTGACCCGGGCGGAGGCGTCCCTGGCCAGCCACCAGCCGAGCAGGCCGCAGAGGAGCACGAAGATCCCGGGGATCAGCCGCCGCAGCGCCGGTTTCATCGGATGGTCCCGGGAAGGGTTCACACCGGAAGAACCGCCGCGGAAGGCCCGGGTTGCCGGTAAATTCCGCGGGAAAAGGGCCGGGCGGCGGTGGGAGCTGCCAGGAGAGACACGTGCGGACTCCCCCGCAAGGGAAAGCCTAAGCGCTTGCTCAGACTTCGGCGGGGTTCAGCCAGCGGAAGGACCGGATGACGTAGCGGCGGCCGAAGTCGCGGTTCAGTCCGCGGAGGGAAGTCGCGACGGTTTCCGGCGGGTCGGAAGGGTCGATGAAGGTCTTGTCTCGCTCGATCACGGCTTCGCACCAGGCGCGGGCGAGGACGTTGCCGTTGGTGTCCGCGGCTTCGCCGTAGGCGCGGACGATGAAGCTGTCGGAGCGGGTGGAAAGGACGGGGGCGATGGGGGTGAGGATGTCAGCCTGCTTGACGATGCCGGGGATGCCGCTGGCGGCCGGGCCTTCCTCCGCCTCGGGGAAAGGCATGCGGGCGCTCACGCTGCCGGGGACGGCGCGCTCGCTACGGTTCCAGGCGCGGTTGATCGGCACGTCCTCGGAGTCGAGCGCGGCCTGGATCGCGCCGGCGCGGGCCAGGTCGTTGTCGTTGCCGACCCGGCGGTTGACGAAATCGGAGAGGGAGAGGAAGGGACCGCGCTTGCGCACCTCGCGGACGATGGCGCGGGCCAAAGCGTCGATTTCCCCGTCGTCAAGGGTCCGGCGGCCGACCCACTGGCTGCCGTCCTTCACGTCGACCGAGCGGTTGCCATCGACGATCACGTCCTGGGGGGAGAGCAGGTTCGTCACCGGAGTGTCGCCATCGGCGGCGGCAAGGGATTCGCTTCCCCCGGCGTCGCGGGTCATCACGGGCCGGTTCTTGAGGCCGGCGAGCAGCGCTTTCCAGGCTTCCACGGAGGTGGAGTTGACGTTGAACATGCCGTCCACGCGGATCAGCGAGGCGACCAGGGCGGTGGCATCGGTGGTGGGTGTGCTGCCGGAGATCAGGGTCGAGGCGAGCTCCTCCGGGTCTTTGCCGGCGGTGTCGGGGAGGTAGCGGACGACCGGCAGGGATGAGGTGCTGGTGAAGAATTCACTGGCCACCGTGCGCTGGTCGCGGCTTCTGGCGAAGCCCGGGGCGGTCTGCGGCGCGATGCCGGAGAAGAACCAGTCGTCCCACAGGGCGCGGTTGGCGAGGTAGGAGTGATCGGCGA
Source organism: Haloferula sp. (assembly GCA_037190465.1). Classification (GTDB taxonomy): domain Bacteria; phylum Verrucomicrobiota; class Verrucomicrobiia; order Verrucomicrobiales; family Akkermansiaceae; genus Haloferula. Next base: position 82,518 of record JBBCJF010000012.1, read on the forward strand.
GCACGCGGGGGCCGCCGGCCAGGGTGCTGTCGGTGCGGTTGGCGGGAATGACGGAGGGCGCCAGGGAGTTGCCGATGGGGTGGCTGATCTGCGGCAGCATGGCGTAGCGGGCATTGACGATCGCGTAGCCGGTCGGCGGGTTGAGGGAAGAGAAGCCGTTGGCGAAGGCGTGTTGCAGCGCGCCGAGGGAGTAGAGCGGCTCGCGCGGGACGGAGTGGGTGCTGATGAAGCTGGTGCCGAATTCCGCGTTCAAACCGCCGCCGAAGTAGCCGTTGCCGGTGGTGCTGACTTCGAGGTTGCGGTTCTTCCAGCTGTTGAGCGGCTGGATCTGGATTTCGAAGGGGAGCAGGTCGAACTCGGCTTCGGAGAGGTTGTAGAAGTCGACGTTCATCGCTTTCGGGTTGAAGCGCTGCAGGTAACGGCCCGCGCCGCGCTCGGTGCCGTATTCGGTCTTGGCGACGTAGGAGAACATCATGACCGGCTCCTTGCGGCCGTTCGTCAGTTGGGATGCGGTCAGGGGGCGGGTGTCTTCCGGGGTGATCTTGTCGAAGATCTTCGGGTAGTTCGCCGCGTTCAGGCGGCTGGCCGCCGGTTTCGGGCTCGATGTCGTGTGCGGCTGGCCGTAGATCGAGTCGATGTAGATGCCGCCGAGGCCGAGGGATTCGCCGCGGCCTTCGCGGTCTTCCTTGTAGTAGGTCTCATGGTGGTTGACCGACCAGTGTTGAGTGCCCCCGGAGATCTCGGCATTCGGCCTGATCGCGTAGCGGAGCGTGTCGGCGGGGGTGAGCTGGACATAGGCGTTGGAGGAATCCTTGACGTCGATGGAGATGCCGCCGCCGAAATTCCAGCCGGCCCGGCCTTCGAGATAACGGAGCGCAGCGTTTTCGTAGGGCTGGATGTTGGTGTTCGGTCCCTGGGAGACCATCATGACTTCGCCCGGCCGCAGCACGATGGGCTGCACTTCGGGTTTGCCGGCGATCAGAGTCAGGTAATGGTAGGCGCTGCCGGCCGTGAGGTTCCGCAGGCTGGAGGTGACGGTCTTCGAGCCGATGGTGAGCGTGATGTCGTAGGGAAGCTGCCAGAATTTGATCGAATTGTAGGCCGGGGTGAGGACGACCGGCACGTCGAGCGGGTTCCAGTAGGTGACGATCGGGTCGATCACGAGCGCCAGCCGGTTGTTGCTGCGCACGGTGAAGGAGACGATGGTGTGGTAGGCGACGAAGGCGGGCTGCTTGTAGAAGTGCTCCGGGTCGTTGGTCATGGCGCTCAACGAGCCCTCGACCTGCAGGAACGGGGTGGTGGAGGCCATGGAGCCGCCGGTGGTGAAGGAGAAGCGGCCGCGGGTTTTGAGTTCTTTCCACATGTTGTAGTGGAGCCACAGTTCGGCCATGTTGATGCCGTCCTGCCCGCCGGCGCGGTAGAGGGCTTCCTTCGGCGCGCGCCGAAGGTCGCGCTCGAGGTACATCGAGAGGTCCTTGCGAAAGCCGCCGGAGCGGACGTTGGTGAGGAGTCCGGTGGACCAGGGGGCGAGGTCGTGGAAGAGGGCGCGCGCTTCGGCGGGATCGCCGGTGAGGTGCTCGGCTTGGCGCCAGCCGGTGACTTTGGCCACTTCCGGGGAGTCGGTTTTGATCGCTTCGAAGGGGCGTTTGCCCGAGGCGGTGCTCGCCAGTTCCACGGCATTGCGGGGGGATGCCTGGAGTGTCTGGCGGACGAAGGCGGGGCTTTCGGAAGGTTTGAACGGCGGCGAAGCCATGGCGGCTTTGACGCCCTGATCGCCGATCCACCAGGCGAGGCGGCCTTGGAGGCCGCCGCTGGTGTCGCCGGGGACCAGGGGAGCTTCGACGATGCCGCCGGGGCTGTCGCCCAAGGTGCCCGGGCCGACGAGGCGGACGGTTTCCCCCCGGGTGGAGGAGGATTTGGCATAGTCGGGCAAGCGGGCATCGCGGCCCGGCGCTGAGACAAGCCAGGAGAGGAATTCGGGGGCGGGCCGGTCGACCTGGCTGGCGTCCCAGGATTTGTAGACGCCCGTCCAGTGGCGCCGGCCGAAGGCGGCGGCGGTGTCTTCGCCGTTCCGGTCACCGCTGAGTTGGTCGGCGGTCGTGGTGATGCGCTGGTCGGGGCCGGTGAGCTTCTGCAGTTCGCCAACGGCGATGGAGAGCGCCATTCGGGCGTTTGCCTGAGCCATGGCTCTCGCTTCGCCCTGGCTGGTGGTGCGCAGGCTGATGTTGGAGAGCGAAAGCAGGCCAACGGCGATGATCGTCAGCAGGACCATCAGGGAAAGGGTGACCACTAGGGCGAAACCCCGGTTGTTCCGGGATTTGGTGACGCCATGGGAATTACATGGTAAGTCGTTTCCTGTGAGAAATTCCATTTTTTGCAAAGAATTGTTCAAAAAGTGATTTAATGAAGGATCCCAACATGTCGGACAACTTCAAGAGGCAGATTTGCCGAAAATCTGTAAAAATTGTAGTACAGATCATCCAAGACAAGTGGATAGAAAGCATGAATGGAACCAAAATTGGACTTAATTGGCCAAAATTTTCTCGTAGGGCCGCTCACCGAGAGTGGCGGACTTGAAGTGACCGGCGGCGCGTCCGGTTTGGGAGGTTTCTCCGGTGGTGAAGGCGCGGGAGAGAATCGTGGTCGCCGTTGCTGGAGAGCCAGGCGAGGGGGGGAGACCGCGGACTTGGAGTCGGCCGCTTGTCGCCTGATCAGTACGTAGGGGAGCGGAGAGCGCCGGGGATGGAGGCCGGGTTCATTTCGGAGAAAGCCCCGCATGCAGGCGGAGGATGCGGCGGGCTTCGGTGATGCCTCCCGGGTGCTGATGGGCAGCGTGGTCGGAGGGCACGATTTTTTCCGAGGCAGCGCCGTCGAGATGCGAACTCCAGTAGGGCACCACGCCATCGGAGCTCACCGGCTTGGTGCGGTCTTTGTTCCCGCCCTTGCCGCGGTCGCCGATGATGGAGTGGTAGGGGATGGTGGGAACGAGGGGGAGTTCGTTCACCGCGAGCACGAAACGGTTGTCCGGCGAGAGGGTGTCGATGCTGCTGGGCACCCGCTCGAGCATGATCGCCGAGGTGTCGGCGGTGGCGACGGAGATCACGGCGTCGCGCACGTCGGCCAGGAAGGCAGGGGCCCGGACCAGCCGCGCCGCCAGCCGCCCGATGCGGGAGACGGCGATGTCGCTGCCGCGGTGGGGCGCGGCGAAGAACAGGGTGCGGCCGATTTCCCGCCGGTGACGGAAGACGAGCGCGCCTTCCAGTTCGCGGCGGGATTTGCCGGAGATCTTCGTTTGCGAAGGCGGCTTGCCGAAATAGGTGCGCCAGAGGGTGTCGCCGGAGTCGGTGAGCATCAGGCGGCTGATGATGCCGCCCATGCTGTGGCCCATCAGCACGATCGGTTTGTGGCCGGGGTGGCGCCTGCCGATGGCGTCGAGTTCCTGCCGCAGCAGGTGGGCGGAGTAGGGATAGGGGTAGCCGCTGGGGTAGCTGAAGACCCAGAATTGATAGTGCCTGCGGATGTCAGGGTCGGCGCGGAGCAGGTTGATCATCGGCATCCAGGTCGCGGGGGTGGAATCGAGGCCGTGGATCATCAGTACCGGGATGCGGTCCGGGCAGTAGAGTTGCAGGCGGGTCAGGCGCGCCGTCTCCGCATAGCGGCCCGGATTGAGGAGGCGCACCAGGCCGAGTTTGTCGATTTTCTGGTGGGCGATGAGCAGAGCGAGGGGCGCGCTGTAATCCGCCGCGAGCGGCCAGGTCCGCCCGCCGAAGGTCACCGTGTCGGTACGAAGGCTCTCGTAGATGATGAGTTCCGCGTCGCGCCCGCGGAAGGAGAGCACGGCGGTGGCGCTGCCGTAGACCGCGGATTCGGTCAGATCGTGCTTGATGGTGTGGTCCTGCTTCCTGGCGACGACGGCGAGCGGCGCGCCGAGACCTTCGTGTCTCGACAAAGTGGTGAAGTAGGCGCCGCCGATGTCGAGGGTGTCCGTGGGGATCAGGCGGTAATCCGCGGGATGGATGCCGGGCTCGGAGCGGGCGAGGCGGGCGCGCAGGCGGTAGGTTCCGCCGGCCGAGGGGACGGTGGCGGGGGCCGACCAGGCGTCGAGATCCATGCGGTCGATGGTTTCCGCGACGCGTGCGACGGCGTGGTTGTAGGCGGCGAGCGTGTCCGGAGAGCGGTCGCCTGCGACGAGCCGTCTTTCCCATTCCCGTGCGGTATCGAGACGCCAAGCCAGCGCGGCCAGGGGATCACGCCTGGCCTGTCGCCGGTCCGCCGTTGTGGCGGGAGCGACTCCGACGGGTTCCGGCGGGGTGATGTGGCGGACTTTCGCCGATGGCGCGCAGCCGGCGAGAGCGAGCGCCAGGAGGATGACGGGGAACCGGATCGGGGAAGGCATGGCTTTCAACGCGAGGGATAGGATACGGCAACGGATTTCCAGCCTGCGGCGGATGCGCCGGCGGCGGCGGCGGGTGAGAGGGTTCCGGTGTGGACGAGCATTTTCGGCGCGTCGCCGAGGTCGTCGCGCTGGGCGAAGGCGGCGACTTCTTCGGTCCAGGTGACGTGATCGACCGGCGCGGGGACTTCCAGGCCGCCATCGGCCGTGGTCGCGCCGGGCAGGCGGCCGAGCACGCTCAGCGAAACGTAGTCCGCGCCGCCGGTGCGCTGGCGCTCGGCGAGGATGGCGAGCGCATTGGCGAGGACTTCCGCCTGTTCCGGCGTGGCGCAGGCATTCGCCAGCCGGATCATGTGGCCGCGGCCCCGCGCGTTCGGCAGGGTTTCCAGGGCGAGGACGATGCGGTGGCGGCGGGTGACGCCGAGCGCGGGGTGGTTCTGGAAGGCGTCGATGTCCTCGGCGGTCACGCCCATGGCAGCGAGCGATTTGCCGTCGCGCAGGGTGAGCTCGGCCTGGGTGAGGGCGTAGGTGTCTTCCGGGATGCCGACCATGTTGGTGGCGGCGAGCGCGACCCCGGCGGAGGCGGCGGCCGCCCCGATGCGCAGGGGCAGGCCGCCGGCGAAGAAGGCCCAGGTGACCTTTTCCATTTCCTCCTGAAGCCGCGGGTTGTCGGAGTAGGGGTCCACGCCGAGTTGCTTCGCGGTGTCGAGTTGCACCTTGTCGAAACCGGCGACGTTCTTCGCGGCGCTGCCGATGCCGCGGCCGATTTCGCCGGCATCGGGGGAGTCGCCGCTTTGCGCGCGGTCCACGGCCCGGTTGACTCCCCGCTCGATGGAGCCGCCGACTTTCTGGAAGAAGTGACCGACGGTCTTCGGCGCCTGTTTCACGGAGTCCACCGGATTGGTGACGATGTTTTTCACCGCGTCGATGGGTTGTTCGATGGAGCGCTTGAGCCCTTCGGCGAAAAGGTCGCCCTTGCTGGTTTCGACGAGCTTGCGGATGGCCTCGACTTCGGCGATGCGGCGCTGCGCCTGCGGGACACCGATGGCGTCGAAGGTGCCGAAGTCGCTGTCGATGGTGAAGTGGGCCATGTAGCCGTCGGTGGCCACTTGCTCGCGCACGCGGTGGGACGGACCGCGCAGGGAATCGGCGGGCAGCAGGGTGGAGGCGTTCAGGAGTACGCCGGTTTCGAAGGGAGCGGCCTGCTGGGAAAAGGCCGGCGCGATGATGGCGACGGCGGCGGAGCAGAGAAGGGCGTTGGTTTTCATGGGAAGATGGATGATGGGTGCGCCGGCATCATTCTACTTGGTTGAATTTTCCTCTCTTGGCAGTTCGGATGGAAACCACAGATTACGAAGATTAACGCAGATTTCTTATTAAATTAATAATCAGTTAAATCTGTAGAATCAGCGCAATCTGTGGTTTCTCTTTCTTTTATGGAAAATCCCCATTTTTAAGATTTCTGCCAAGTTGCTTCGAAACTTAACGCAGCAGTCATCAGTAGTGTCGACGACTCCTGATTTTTCAGAACCGGAATACCAGTCCCAGATTCGGGCCGGACATTTCCGTGTCGTATTGGAAGTTCCTCCGGTCGTAGTCCACCGCGACGATCCGGTAGGCGAGCGCGAGGGAGGTGCGGTCGCCGATCCGGTAGGAAATCCCGGCGATGGCCTGCCAGTATTCGTTGGAGGAAACCCCGAAGCCGCCGTACTCGCCGCGGAGCCAGAGATTCCAGCGGTCGGAGATCTGGTGGCGCAGGCGCAGGCCGATGAAGGGGTCGATCCACGTCCGCGAGCCGGAGGCCCTGCGGACGGTGACGGGCAGGTTGGGGGTGAGGAGTTCCAGATCGACGTCGATGTGGGTCAGCGCGCCGCCGGCGAGCAGGTCGAGCGTGGTGCATTCGTTGTCGAAGAGGGCGTAGCCGAGGGCCAAGGAGCCGGAGATCTGTTCCTGGCGGAAATTGAGGCGGGTGTTGAAAATCGGGTGGAAGGAATCGGACAGTTTCAGCCAGATGAAGTCGCCGGTGAGGGACCATTTGCCGTAACGCCCCTCGAAGGCCAGGGATGCGCCCGCATCGAGGTTGTCGAGGATGTCTTCGAAGGGGATATCGACGGCGGCGGAGAGTCCGGCGACGCCGACATCGCCTTCGAGTCCCATCAGCGGGGCGTAGATGCCGAGGGTGAACTCCCAGCCCGGGGATTCGGAAACGGGAGGGGAGAGCGTCGGCGGGGGCGGCGAGGGTTCGCCGGCGCGGACGGCGATGGCGAGGAGGGGCAGGAGGATGAGTGCGGATTTCATGATTCGGTCAGGTTTTGTGGTTGGTTTTCGGTGGGTCCGATCGGAGATGGAACGGAAGGTTGCTGCCGGTTTTCGTGGGCCGCGAGAATTTCGGCGGAGCCGGAGCCCCATTTCGAGATACAGCGGATCATGGCGGCGACGGGGATGTCGAGCGGATGCACGCGCCCGCCCGGCATGATGAAAATGGAGCCGGCCATGGGGGTCGGGACGGAGGGCATGAAGACGGTGCTCCAGCCGTTCGCGTGGCTCTCGATCAGGAAGGCGGGGGCCAGGCAGCCGTCCTCGACTTCGATCAGGGCGGGCTTGAAGCCCTCCGCGGAGTCGAAGCCGGCGAATTGTTTCGCGATGCCGCGCAGCGGTTGGTAGCCGGGCACGTGGGCGAAAACGTTTTCGCTGAGCGCCTTGCCGAGGAGGCGGCCGACCCGGGTGTGAACCAGTGTTCCCACGAGCAGGCAGAAGAGCAGGAAGACGAGGATGGTAGCGATCTGCGGATGATCGACGCCTGCGGGCAGATGGCTGGAGACGGGTTTGACCAGCACGCCGAGTTGGACGAGGACCTTGAGCAGCAGCAGGACGGCCAGCCAGGCGGGCAGGACGATGAGCAGCCCGGTGATGAAGGCGGATTTCAGTGGTTGCAGGAAACGGGGCACGCGCGGGATGGGTGGGGCGGGAGGTTTTCGCGGAGGGTATCAGCTTTTGGTGAATGCGATGCCGGGTTCGCCGTCGGGGGCGCCGACGAGGACGAAGTGCAGGGCTCCGTTGCCGTCGAGTTCGATGGCGGAGATCATCTGACTGTCGCCGGTGGTGAGGACCAGCAGCCCCTTGTCGTCGAGGCCGTAGGTGCCCTTCACTTCGCTGGTTTCGCCGCCGCCGGCGAAGGTCCAGGTGAAGTCGCCGCTTTCCTTCACGTCGAAGGTGATCTTGCCGCCGGCGTTGTCGGCGGACCAGGTGCCGGTGAGTTTTTCGAGCGGGACGAGATCGGGGCGGGCGGGCGGTTCGGCATCGGTCTCTCCGCCGTCGGGAATGGAGTCGGCGGTGAGTTCGCTGAGCTGGCGGGAGATGGAGTCGGCGGGTTCGAGTTCGGCGGCTTTGGCGAACTGGCCGTGGGCGTCTTCCAGGTGGCCGCAGATCATGTAGTGGTAGCCGAGCAGGAAACGGCTGTCCGCCTTGCCGGAGTTCCGCGCGTAGTCTTCCAGTTTTTTGAGTTGGTCGTTGTAGGCGGAGGAGCCGTTGTAGAAGCCGATCATGGTGTCCCAGCCCCAGCCCGGGCCGGAGGCGAGCACGGCGTTGAGCACGCCGGCAGCATCGGCGTATTTGCCGAGGGCGAAGAAGACGAGCGCCCGGTATTCGTGGAGCGAGATGTCGTCGGGGGTGTGGGCGAGGGCTTCGTCGGCGAATTTCAGGGCGGCGGGGTAGTCGCCGTTTTTGAAGGCGGCGCGGGAAGTTTCGAATGCGGCGGCGGATTTCTCCTCGGCGGTGGCGGCGGCGGTTTCGTCGCCCGGCGGGTTGGCCGCGGCGGCGACGGAGACGGGCTGGGTGTAGGTGATGTAGGTGTTCTGGACGGGCGGGGCCGGGTAGGGGTTGTGGTAGGATTGGTAGCCCATCTGATAGATGAGATTTCCCAGGCTCCAGACGCCGATGCCCCACATGAAGCCCCTGGCGAAATCGTCGTCGTCGTGGAACCACCAGCAGCGGTGGTAGTAGGAGTGGTTCCAGCCGTGATGCCAGTGGCCGTGGTGCCAACCATGATACTGCCCCGCGCCCCACCAGGGGCGGGCGCCCCAGTAGTCGGGCCGCCAGGAGAAGTTGTTGTTCTGGTGGAAGTGCCTGTCGATTTTGATGTTGATGTCGTTGCCGATGTTGACGCGGTTTCCCCAGATGCCCCTGTTGCCGCCCCAGCGGTTGGTATTCCAGTCGGGCTGGCGTTTGGGCAGGTTGGAGGGGCGGAGGATGACGTTGTTGCGGCCCCTGACGTTGATTTCGCCGATGTTGATTTCGCGGTCGCCGATGCGGCCGATATGGGTGCGGTCGCCGGGGCGGTTGACGTTGATCTGGTTGCCCTGGTTTCCGATGTTGGGACGGCCGGGCCGGGACGGTCCCGGGCGGTCCGGATAGCCGACGATGCCGGGAAGGGTCTGCGGCCGGTTGATGCCGGGGCGCTCGGCGTTCGGGCCGGGGCGGCCGGGATCGGGGCGCTCCGGCCGGCTGGGACGGGGAAGTTCCGGCCGGCCCGCTTCCGGTCGCGTGATGCCGGGCGCGGGTCGTGTGGAGGGGCCGGGTGCCGGACGTGTGGACGGTCTCACCGAGGGACGGGGAGCCGGTGCGGGACGGGCTTCCGGCCGGGAGGGTTGCGGGGCGGGCCGGGCGGCCGGCCGGGTGGGCTGGGGCGCGGGGCGGGCAGCCGGTCTGGCGGGTTGGGCGGCGGGGCGTTGGATTTTGGATGCGGTGGCCGGGCTGCGGCGGGCTTCGCCGCCGCCTGCACGGCGGCCCTCGCCCCGGCCCGTGGCGATTCCCCGCGCTTCGGCGTCGGAGATGAACAGCGACAATGCGAGGAGGGCCGCGATGAATGATGGGGTGCGTTTCATGATATGAGACGGGAGCGGAGTTTGTTTTTAAGATCCGGATGGAAGCCGCAGATTACGCAGATTATATTGGTTATCATGTTTTTCAAAAATCTGCATTCATCTGCGTAATCTGCGGTTCTTTCTCTTTCCCGAAGGGTCGGGAAGTTTAGCGAAGTAGTCTTATTCTGCGGACGGTTCGGGAACCTGGCGGACCACGCGCCATTCGGCGTCGGGGAGTTGCTCCCCGTCCACGATCCGGTCACGGGCTTTCCAGGTGAAGGTGTCCTTGTTCTCGAAACTCAGTTGCTGGGTGGCGCTGGTGGCTTCGCCTTCGGCGCTGGTGCCCTCCGTGCGGATCAGCCAGCCGTCATCGACGGGGGTCCAGTGGCCTTTGGAGAAGCCCCCCTTGTCGTCGAAGGTCCACCAGACGATCACCTTGCGGGCGGCGTCCCAGCCGATGCGGATGGTGGTGGTCTGCGGCGGGGCGTCGGCGGCGGTGGCGAGCATTTCGCCGGAGAGGAATTCGCCGGAATCGTCCCAGCCGAAGGCGAGGTCAAGGCGCAGGCCGTCCTTCCGGGCGGTCCACTCGCCCGTCAGCATGGAGGCTAGACCGGCGAGTCTGCCGGCCGGGCCGGTGTCTTCGCCGAGGTCCCGAGTGCTGGCGATTTTCCAGCCTCCTCTGCCATCTTTCTGGAGCATGGCGGTGTAGGCGAAGGAGCGCGGGGGTGCGTTCCCGCTGGGCGGGGTGAGATGCGCGGTCCCGTCTTCGATGGCGAGGCCGTCGCCCACGAAGCGGACGGAGGAGACTTCGATGGCGATGGAGGGAGCGTCCGGAGCGGCGAAGATCGCTTCGTAGCGGGCCTGGACGTCCGCCCGGCCGGAGGCGATGTCGTCGCCTTTCAGGTCGGCGATTTCGCCGTTTTCAGCGAAGAGCGCGGCGATCGCGGCGGCGTCTTTTTTGTTGTATGCGGCGACGAATCCGGTGGCGGCCTTTTCCAGGGCCGCGATGTCGGAGGAGCGGTCTTCTTCCGCATGCAGGGGCATCGGGAGAAGCAACGCCAGCGCGAGGCAGGCGCCGGTGATGGAATTCGGTTTCATGGGGTGTTTGGGTCGAGTCAACCTCTCGGAAAGAGGAAGGTGAAGCCGAAGCGCAGGCCCCACTCGGGGCCGCCGTCGGGATTTTCGAGGTAGTGGCGCACGCCGCCGAAGAACTGCACCGGTTGGTCAGGGGTAAACCGATTTCCAATCGTCCTTCATGCTCACGACGGACCAGCCTTTGGTCTTCGCTTCGTCGAGGCCCTTGTCGAGTTTGCCGATGTGGGACTCACGGTCATAGGCCCACTCGCGGGCTTCATCGTCGTGATGGACATAGAGGCAGAACCGCGCTCCGTCGCCGGCATCCGTCCATTGCAGCATCTGCAAGTCGCCGTCGGAATTGCCGAAGGCCATCAGCGGTCGCCGGCCGATGTGGTGCTGGATGGCGGCGGGCTTGCCGGCCTTGTCGTCAATGAAATTCAGCTCCGGCAGGCGGACGATGACCGGCTTGCCGTCGCGCACCTCGAATTTCGTCTTGATGCTGCTGCCGATGACCTGCTCCGGCGGGATGCCATAGACTTTCTCCGCCCAAGGGCGCATGAACTCAACGCCGCCGCCGGAAACGATGAAGGTTTTGAAGCCGTTCGCGCGCAGATAGGCGAGCAGTTCGAGCATGGGCTGATAGACCATCTCCGTGAAGAGTTTCCCCGACTCCGGGTGTTTGGCCGTCGCGATCCAGTCGCCGGCGATTTTTTCGAATTCGCCCGTCGTCATGCCCGTGTGGGTGGCCATGGCGAGTTCGAGCAAGGCTTGCTCGCCGCCGGAAAGGGCGGTTTTCAGGTCGCCCTTCAACACGGAGGAGAAGGGTTCCTTGTCTTTCCACTCGGGATGCTCCGGAGCGAGGACCTTGATGCGGTCGAGGATGAAGAACGCCTGGAAATACAAGGGCTGCTCGCTCCAGAGCGTGCCGTCGTTGTCGAAGACAGCGATGCGTTCGGCGGGCGGAACGAAGTCCGGAGAGCCTTCTTTCGTCACTTTTTCGACGAAGGCGGTGACGGCTTTTTTCGGGGAGGTGTCGTTCCATGAAGGAAGCGGATCGGCGGCGGCAACCGGTAGGAGGGGGAGAGATAAGGAGAGGAGCAGGGCGGTTTTCATGGTATGTAGCGGGTTAGGGTTTCATCGGTGGATGGTGATGGGGCGGCCCATGTAGGGACCGTAAGCGCCGTGCCAGCCCCAGGCGGAGATCATCATGGCGGAGGGAGGCAGGCAGGAAACCGTTGCGGCCCTTCCGCCATGATGTGTCTTGGTTTTCTCCAACGGAGTGAGTTGAGAGATCCCCGATTACTGATTGGAACCGGAAGTGACCGCTTCCATCACTTGATCGAGATTGAAGCTGCCCGGTTTCTGACGAGGGGGGAATTCTTGGAAGCTCTGCAACCACTCGCCGACATAGGCGGCGGCGGGTGCGAACATGAACATGTGATCCACAAAGAAGCGGGTGTAGCCCATGGCATGCTCGTCCCGAGCGCGTTCAAAGGGATCCATGCGCAGGTTGGTGATCAGCGGGGCTCGCAACACTTTCACGGGTTCGATCCACACGTCCAGGCCATGCGCTTCCTGCACGAGGAAGGTGATCTTCCAGTCCTTGTAGCGCAGCGCGGCCACGCTGCCGTCGTCCGTCCAATAGATGAATTCCTTGCGAGGCCACTCGGCTTCGCCTTTCAAGGCGGGCGCGAGATCATAGCCGTCCAGAAACACCTTGTAGGTGCGGTCACCCATGGCGCGTCCTTTTTTGAGGTCTTCCACCACGGTTTTGTCGCCGGCGGCGGCGAGGAAGGTGGGGAAGAAGTCTTCATGAGCGGCGATATCGTTGATGATGGAGCCGGGTTTGATCACTCCGGGCCAGCGCACCAGAGTCGGGACACGGTAGCCCCCTTCCCAGTTGGTGTTTTTCTCGCCGCGGAACATGGTGGTGCCACCATCCGGCCAGCTGAAAGTCTCCGCGCCGTTGTCGGTGGAATACATCACGATGGTGTTTTCATCGAGGCCGAGTTCCTTGAGTTTATCGAGCACCTGACCGACATGTCCGTCATGCTCGACCATGCCGTCGGCATAAATACCCAGGCCGGTTTTGCCATCAGATTCCTCCTTGAGATGAGTGTGAACATGCATGCGGGTGGAGTTCCACCAGATGAAGAAGGGCTTTTCTTCCTTCGCCGCACGCTCCATGAAGTCCAGGGCTTTGGCGTTGACCTCCTCATCGATGGTTTCCATGCGTTTTCGGGTCAGAGGGCCGGTGTCCTCGATCCTGCCGTCGGCAAAGCTGTGGATGACACCGCGAGGACCGAATTTCTTTTTGAACTCAGGATCTTTCGGGTAGTTGGGATTCTCCGGTTCTTCTTCCGCATTCAGGTGGTAGAGGTTGCCGAAGAATTCGTCGAAGCCGTGTTTGGTTGGCAGCATTTCGTCGCGATCGCCAAGGTGATTTTTGCCAAATTGACCGGTCACATATCCTTGGGCCTTCAATGCGGTGGCAATGGTGGGATCCTCCGGCTTCATGCCTTCGGGAGCCCCGGGCAGGCCGACTTTGGTGAGGCCGGTGCGTATGGGCGACTGGCCGGTGATGAAGGCGGCACGCCCGGCGGTGCAGCTCTGCTGGCCATAGTAGTCGGTGAACAGCGCGCCTTCCGCGGCGAGACGGTCGATGTTCGGCGTTTTGTAGCCCATCATGCCGCGATTGTAGGCGCTGATGTTGAACTGGCCGATATCGTCGCCCCAGATGACGAGGATGTTGGGCTTTTTCGCATCCTGCGCGGATGCCGTTGTAGCCGCGGCCACGAGGGCCGCAGCCGCGATCCGCGCGAAGCGCAGCTTCGGGAAAAGCCTGCGCCGCGGGAAGGACCCCGCAGGAGGCGGCGTTGGTGTCGTTTTCATCATGGGATGTTTTGGATTGGTTCGGTGGCCGGAAGAGCTGGGCCAGCGATGGGATGTGTATCTTCGGGTTGTTGCGGCTGGCTATTGAACGATGGTTCAACATGACGGCGGGAATGGTTCGGCGGATCGCATCGCACGCTCGATGGCGGCCAAAAGGACCGCCTGGTCCACCGGCTTGAGCAGATATTCCGCGGCGCCGAGCGCGCGCACGCGCTCCAGATGGCCGGGCTCGTCGTGGCCGGTGAGGACGACGACCGGCGGGTGCGGACGGTGCGCCGCGATTTCGCCCAGGACATCGAAGCCGGACATCGCCGGCATGTGCAGATCGAGCACGACGCAATCAAAGCTGCAGTCATCCGCCGCCGCGAAAAATTCCGCCCCGCCGGCGAACGGCACGACACGGAACCCTCGCACGCGCAGCAGCCGGGAGAGCGCGATGCGCATTTCGGATTCATCGTCGATCACGGCGATAACCGGACGATGAGGCATGCTCCTAGTGAAGCGCCTGCGGACCGGTCTCCGCTATTGAACCTTGGTTCTACCCGACAGGCTCCACGCCGAGACGCTGAACCGCGCGCGCGAGTTCCACCGCGGATGGGATGCCCATCTTGGCGGTGACGCGCATGCGGTGCACCTTGATGGTTTGCTCGCTGGTGCCGAGATCTCCCGCGATCTGTTTGTTCAGCTTGCCGGAGATCACATGCGCAAGCACTTCCCTTTCGCGCGGGGTGAGCGTCGCCAATCGCACCGAGAGTTCCGCCAGCTCCGCGCTTTCCGCAGCCCGGGCCGCCGAGCGTTCCAGCGCGGCCCGCACCGCGCGCACGAGATCGGCGTGATCCACGGGTTTGGTGAGGAAATCCACCGCGCCGGTCTTGATCGCGCGGACGCTCATCGGAATGTCGCCGTGGCCGGTGAGGAAAACGACGGGCAGCGGCACGCCATTGCGGGCGAGGCGCTCCTGCAATTCCATGCCATCCATATCCGGCATGGACACATCGAGCACGAGGCAGCTTGGATCGACGGGCCGGTAGGCGGCGGCGAATTCGCGCGCCGAGGAGAAGGCGTGCACGGTGAAGCCTTTCGCGCGCAGCAGGCGCCCGAGCGCTTTTAGCATCTCGGGCTCGTCGTCCACGAGGAAGATCGTCGCCGCATTCATGTCGCCACCTCCCCGACCGGTAAATCCATGTGAAACGCCGCCCCCGTTTCCCGCGGCTCCGCCCACAACCTGCCTCCGTGCGACTCGACAATGGAACGGCTGATCGCCAGCCCGATCCCCAGCCCTTGGGCCTTGGTCGTGACGAAGGGTTGGAAAATGCTCTCGATATCCGACGGCAGGCCGCAGCCGGAGTCGCGCACCGAGACGCGCACGCCGCCGTCGTCGCGGGCGGTATCGACTTTCACCTGCCGTGCGTGCGGTTCGCCGCCGGTCATGGCGTCGCAGGCGTTCATGAGCAGGTTCAGGATCACCTGCTGGAGTTGCACGCGGTCGCACCGCACGGGCGGCAGGCCGGGCGCGAGGGAGCGTTCCACCGTCACGCCGCGCGCGATCAGGTCGCTGCGCACCAGTTGCAGCGTTTCCTCCACGATCTCGTTGATATCGTGCGCCTGCCGGTTCGCTTCGCCGCGCTGGAGGAAGGCCCGCAGGCGTTTGATCACCTCGCCCGCGCGGTGGTCGGCTTTGACGATGTCGGCAAGAATGCTCCGCAATTCGCCAAGATCGGGAGCATCGTCTTCCAGCAGCGCCTCGGCGGCCTGGGCATTGCTCAGGATGATGCCGAGCGGCTGGTTGAGTTCGTGCGCCAGCGATCCGGAAAGCGCGCTGAGCATGGTCACGCGCGAGAGGTGCACCAGTTCGCGGCGCTGTTCGTCGAGCTCCGCTTCGATGCGTTTGCGCTCGGTCACATCCATCGACACGCCGCGGGTGCGGAAATAGGGGTCGCCATTCCCCCCGTCCGCGCGTCCCATCGAGACGATCCAGCGCACGCCGCCATCCGGCAGCACGATGCGATGCTCCATCTCGTAGCCCTGGCCATCCCGCGTCCCGCGCTCGATCGCTTCGCGCACTCTCGGCGCATCGACGGGATGCAACCGCGCCAGCACGTCGTCGAGCTTGAGCCGGCCGGCCGCCGGCAGACCGAAGAGCTCCCGCCAGCGGGGCGAGGCGGTCACTTCATCCGAAGCGAGGTCGCGCTGCCACAGCCCGACGTGCGCCGCATCCGCGGCGAGGCTGAGACTGGCATCCATCTCCCGCGCGCGCCGCCGCGCCGCGAGCAGGAGGAGGATGAGGGCCGCCTGGATGGCGATCACCGCCAGCGTCAGCAGGACCGTCGTGCGATGGGTTTCCCACAGGCCCGGCGTGCGGAAGAGCACCGTGCTCCCGGCGGGCAGCGCCGATTCGGAAATACCCCAGCGCTTCAATTCGCGCGCGTCGAACAGGGGCGGGCTGAGGCTCACAAACGTATCGCCCACGCTGGAAGCGGAGGAGCCCGCCAGAATCTTCAGCGCGGTGTCCGCCCCGGCCGTGCCGATCTGCTTCATGGGAATGAGCCGCCCGCCGACGATGCCCAGCCCGAGCTGCTGCTCAAGATAGCCGAAAACCGGCGCGCTGGAGGAATCGCGGATCTCCGAGAGCGCCCTCTCCTGCACATGCGGGATCCCGGCGGCGTCGCGATTGACGATCCCGGCGAACACCGCCGAACGAGGCGGGAGCCGGCTCACCGTCCGCTCCATTTGCTCCAGAGACCGATCGCTCAGCCAATGATACGTGATCCCCGGCGCCATTCCCTGCCATTCCTCCTTCAATTCGGCCTCCCAGAACCGCTCCAGCGGAGCCGTGCCCATCAACACGAAGACCTCCCGCGTCTCCGGCAGCAGGGCCGTGATGTTCTCCAAAAACGCGCCAAGCTCCAGATCGACTCCCACCGTACAGGCGTTTCCCGCCGCGCCGATTTCCGCCGCCCGCCGTTTTTCCATGCCAAGCGCGAGCATGGGCGTCCGCGGGAAAAGCGACGCGCGGCGACGCAGGCAGAACTGCGCCGCCGGCGCGCCCACGGGCACCAGCAGATCCGGCGCTCGGTCCTGGAAAATCGCGGCGAGGAAATCCAGCAGAGGCTCGTCCCGTTCCAGGCCGTCGAAGCGGGCCATCTCCAGCGAAGCGTCCAAGAACTCCACCGGCTGCTGCGAACGGCGCGCGAGTTCCGTGCGGAAGTGGCCGCTCACTTCATCGAACGGCGCGAAATCCCGGCCGAACGAATGCACGATCAGGATACGCCGCGGCGAATCCGACGCGGTGGCGGGCCATGCGCAGAAAACCAGTAGGAGGATGGAACGAAGCGCCATATCGGCTCCAACGGGAGCTTGATGGGATGGATGAATGATTGGCGAAATATGACCTTACCGGAAGATCAATCTTTCAAGGACGAATTTCCTCCCCGCCCCGTCTATCAAATCCACCGCAAACCACAGACGCGGGCGTCGGTGTCGGCCCAATCGTAGCGCGCAACCCAGATGACGCCGGATCGAGAGGCCGCGGGGTTGTAACCGCGGATCCACTCGTTCCGGTCCAGTGCCGAAAATCGTCGGACTGGAAAATCGGCATTGCCATTCCCGCCCTCCTCTCGCGCGGTTTGCAAAAAAGCTACTTGTGGCGGGCAGATTGCTCCCGGTTCGCCGGCTCCTTGATCAGGATGGCGGAAGACGATCAGGCGATTCCGAACTCCCGCAGCAGCGCTTTGGAAATCGACTGCGGTTTCAGCTCCATCCACTCGGCAGGAATTTCGGCAGGCGAATAAATCGTGTAGCCGGCCGGCACGGCTCCGGCGAGTTGCGACCAGGCGACGGGCATGGAGACGGGCATGGAGACGGTTGCTCCCGGTCTTGCACGCAGCCCCCAGGGAGCGATGCATGTCGCACCACGGCTGTTGCGCAGCCAGTCGATGTAGATCCTGCTCAGCGCCCGCCCATCGGATCGCTCTCCTATCTTACGGTCTTTATGCCGCTCAAAGCAGCCCAATATTGCTTCGACTTCCGGCAAGAGTATCATGGGCGTTCGCGATTGCGCCACTCATGATTTTCGTGGCAGGAGGCTCTCCTCCTCCGGAGTCCGGAGAGGAATGCCGCAGGTAGCTTGCCACCGTCTCGCTCCAGACGGTGTGGATGCTTCCGGCCGGCCGCAGCCAGACGGCGCGATGAAGGTGAAGCATGGCTTGGCTGTGATAGAGCAGATCGACCAGCTCGTCCTCTTCGAGCGCCTCCGGTCCGCTGGCCAAGCATCGCTCGGCGCGAGCCAAAGTGCCGGCTGTCAGCTGACCGGATTCCAGCAGCGAGACGTGGACGCCATTCACACACGGATCCACCACAGCCGCCACGATGCCGCGCCGGCACCCGCGCGCGGCGTCCAGTGCAGGGTTTCTGGAAGCGCCCGCATCCTCCGCCAAACAAAGCACTTCCGGCGGGTCGGTTTCTTCCGGCGTGGAGAGGATGTTCCGCGACCGGAGCGAGAGCCCATGGCGGGAGCGGCTGGTGATTACCGACACGGGAATGCTGAGCAGCAGCCCGAGCAGGATGGGCGACATCCATAGGGAGAATACCGGACCAATGCGCAGAGCGACGATCGTCCACAGCACACCAAGCAACGTCGGCATTGCATGGCACCGCGCTGCATCGCGCCAACTCGTCCCATCGGTTTCCCGGCTCTGGGTTCCCCAGTCCACCCCCCGGCCGATCATGATGTTGAATACGATGAGACTGTGCGCCACCATGATGACCGGTGCGAGCAGGATCGAAATGAGGATCTCCAGCAACATCCCGCAGGTGAGCGCCCGGCCGCCGCCGAAACCCTGCCGCGTTTGCGGCGAGAGCATTGCCAGCAGCCAAGCCAGAATCTTGGGCAGGAAAAGCAGGGTGAGCACCAGGCCCACCAGCATCACGCTCTGGGCAATGCCGCCGATGCCGAACCAGCGCTGTGCCAGACTTTCGAATGGAAGATCGCTGAGACCGCTGCTCGTCCGGTCCCATGCCAACCAGGTGCCGAAGGCGAGAAAGAGAAACCACACCGGGCTGCCGAGATAGGCCATGATGCCCATGAAAAGATGAATCCGCGAACTCACCGGCAGTTTTCGCGCGAAAATCAGCCACAGATGCTGAAGATTGCCCTGGCACCAGCGGCGGTCGCGCTTGAGGTGATCGACGAGGGTCGGCGGCGCTTCCTCGTAGGTGCCCCCGATGTCCCAGGCCAGCCAGACCTCCCAGCCGCCGGCGGCCATGAGCGCCGCCTCCACGAAATCGTGGCTGAGGATTTTCCCGCCGAAAGGTTCGCTGCCCGGCAGATCCGGCAGCTCGCAGTATTCGGAGAAGGGCTTCATGCGGATCAGCGCGTTGTGGCCCCAGTAGCTGCCGCCGTCGAGCTGCCACCAGTTCAGCCCGCGGATGAAGAGCGGTCCATAGAGACGCATCGCGAACTGTTGCAGGCGGGTGAACACGGAACTGCCGCGGATCAGCCGCGGCGGTGTTTGGAGGATGCCGAGGCGCGGATACGCCTCCATCACGCGAGCCATTTTCACGATGTCGCGCCCTTCCATCAGGCTGTCCGCATCCAGCACCAGCATGCCTTCGTAGCCCCCTCCCCAGGTGCGGACGAAATCGCCGATGTTGCCGGCCTTGCGGTTGACGTTTTTTCTACGCCGCCGGTAGTAGATTCGTCCGAAACCGCCAAGCCGCCGGCAGAGATTCGCCCAGGCTGCTTCTTCAATGATCCACAGGTCGAGATCGCGGGTGTCGCTGAGGATGAAAAAATCGAAGGAACGGAGATGCCCCGTGGCCTGGATGGATCGGAATATCGCTTCGATCCGGGCGCAGAAGCGCCGGCTGTCTTCGCTACAAACGGGCATGACCACCGCATAGCGATGCGCGAGCGGCCCTGCCGCCCCATCGGCCGCGCGTGTGATGCGGTCAGCTTCTTTGCGCCCGCGCAGGATTTCGAAGAAACCGAAGAAGGCGTGGAAGGAGCCGAGCACCAGAACTCCATTGAGCAGCGCGAAGATTATCAGCAGGGGGACATGCGCCCGGTGAAGCCCGGTGCGCCAGAACAGGTCCGCGAGCCAGAGCGAGGCGACGGCATTCACCGCGAGCACGCTGCCGAAAAAGACCAGCCGCCGGACACGGGCACGACCGGGATCGAAGAACGGCGGAGCGGATTCATCCATGATCAGAAAAAGATGAACCACAGCCCCGCAGCCACGAGTCCCAGCACGGCGACGACGACCATCTTCCGGACGATGGGGCGGCGATCCATGGATTCCCACAGCGAGGCGGCGCCGTTGCCGACGATATTCAGCTCTAGCGGCTGCGCATCCATGACGAGCCCGTCGGCGGGAGGCTCGGCGACCAGGGGTGAAGTCCGCATGGCTCCGATGGCTTCCCCAGGCCATGGCCGCGGCGCGGGGAAGACATTCTTCCGCTCGGCGGGCGTTGCAGAAAAAAGCAGCGCGAGCCTT
This sequence comes from Haloferula sp., assembly GCA_037190465.1. Taxonomy (GTDB): domain Bacteria; phylum Verrucomicrobiota; class Verrucomicrobiia; order Verrucomicrobiales; family Akkermansiaceae; genus Haloferula. The sequence goes on from JBBCJF010000012.1 coordinate 102,236, forward strand.
CCATGACCGGGCACGCACTGGCTGCCGGGAGGCTCGTCCACCACCGCAGGCGCCCATTCCGACATCACCGCGATCGTCTCCTCCATCGCCAGCAGGCGCGGAGCGATGTCCGATTCGGAAGCGCCGCGTTTCGCCGCCCGCTCGAGAATATCCCGCACCAGCCCGGCGGTCAGCGATTCGCTCCCCACCTGGAGCGCCTGGATGTAAGCCTCCACCGCGGCACGGGCCTCCGCCCATCCGTCTCCTGTTCCGTCAATGGAATCCTGCGGGAGCGTCATGGAACAATCCGGTATGCCCAGGTCTCGGTGACCGGGGTGTCGCCGCGCTTCAAGTGGCAGAGCAGCTCGACCGCTCCGACATCGGCGAGCTTGCCTCCTTCCTCTGCGGGGTGAATCTGGAAGGAAACCCGCCATCGGCGGCCGGGCTGCCGTTGCACCGTCACGCCGTCGATGCGGATCCTGTCGGAGGAGGAACCCACGCTTTCCACCACCGCTTCCGGCTTCCTTTCCTGATCTTCGTCCAGGCGTCCGCCTGCGAATTCGACGATCATGCCGCGCTGCTCCGGCAGCCAGTCATGCACGCCGGTCCGGGTCGCGACCACCAGTCCTTCGCCGCCCGCCGGGTCGGGGCGCATCGTCCAGTGCTGTCTGTAGCGGAACTCGACCCGCTCGCCCGGGCGTGGCGGCGTCTCCGGCTCCCACATCGCCACGATGTTGTCGGTGGTTTCGTGATGGGTGGGGATTTCGATCAGCGTCACGCTTCCCGGCCCCCAGTCGGATGCCGGCTCGATCCACAGCGAGGGTCTCAGCCGGTAGGCCGCCTCCTCGTCCTCATAGTGGTAGTGGGCGCGATCCCGCTGGAGCAGGCCGAAGCCCTCGCAGCGCTCCATGCGGAAGACACTGGTTTCGAGACGCCCGGTGTCATTGGCGAGCGGACGCCAGATGCGCCTGCCGTCGCCGGTACGGATCGACAGTCCGTCGGAATCGTGGACTTCCGGGCGGAAGTCGTCGAAGCGCCGTCGCGAATTTTCGCCGAACCAGAACATGCTGGACATCGGGGCGATGCCAAAGCGCCGCACCTCGGTCCGGGCGAACAGCACGCAGGCGACATCCACGGTCGTATCCTCCCCGGGTTCGATCCGGAACGAGTAAGCTCCGGTGAACGACGGCCCGTCGAGCAGAGCGAAGACCGTGAGCGCGGTGTCGTCCGTCGCGGGCTTGCCCAGCCAGAATTCGCGGAACCCCGGAAACTCCTCCTCCACATCATCCATGGCCGTATTCACCGCGATCCCCCGTGCCGAAATGCCATAGCGCTGTCCTTTCCCGAGAGCCCGCCAGTAGCTGGCGCCTTGGAAAGCCACGACCTCGCCGAAGCCTTCTCCGGACACGAGCGGCGAATGCAGGCGGAAGCCGGAGAAGCCGGCCTCCACCGGCAAATCGCCGCGCTCGCCGACGAGGTCGCCATAGTCGAAGAAGGATTCGGACTGACGAATTCTCTGCACGTGGGTGGGTGTGAATTCGTTCAACTGGACGGGCTCCCTGTAAAGATAGCCGGGATGGAAAAAGACCGCGCGGAAGGGCAGGTCTTCGCCCGCCCACAATTCGTGCTCTGGTTTGAATCCGATCGCCCGGTATTGATCGTAGCCGAGCTTTGTCAGCCAATCGGGAAGACTTCCGGTATCGGGCGGGACGTAATCCTTTTCCGCAAGCTCCCGGGCGCGGCTTTCTATCGTCCCGAAGGTTACGTCATCGCGCTGCCAGTCCTGGCCCGGCGTCGCCGAGGGTGCCAGCGCGAGCAGACCCACGCTCATTCCCGTCACGGCACGACGGTTTCGAGTCCTGCGGGAGGCATGAGCATGGAGAGGCTTCGGGGTTGCCATGAGATATGAGTGGGTTGGCCGTCTGGCGACGCGGGCGACATGGTATCCTCCGCAGCCGTCCGCATCGCAGGGTTATCGGCTTTCGTCAGAGCTCCGGTGCGAATGAAGGAATCATGCGAAAAAAAGAGCGGCTTACTTGTTCCGCAGCCTGCTGAGCGTGGCGATGTGTTCGTCGAGCGCGGGCAGCAGTCGGGCACGGATCACTTCCTTGATTTCCGCCATGACTCTCGGATTCGCCAAAGCCTCCTCATATTCGGAGATTCCGTGCTTCTCCCCTTGTTCGAGCACCGCCAGAGCCGGCGACTCGCCCAGCAGCTTGGCAGATCCTTCGAGGGCGGTGGCGAAGTTCCCCCACGCTCCGGAATCTTCGTCGGGGGTCGCTCCCATGTCCACGAGATGGCGCCGCAACTCGTCGGCGCTGTACTGGTGATCGGCCCGGATCGCTTCCAAAGCCGTGCGTTCGACCTCCGTGTCGAATTTCTCGATGGCTTGCGTGTAGGTTTCGATCGCCGCGAGTTCCCCTCTTAGCAGTTTGTTGCAGGCATCGATGCATTCGTCAGTGACGTTTTCGGTGATTTGATTCATGATGGCGTTGCGGTTGTGTTCTTGCGGACCTCAAATCGGTCCGCCACTTTCCAGCAGACGCGGTGCCCTACGGATTTGCGGGCAAGGGCGGTGGTCCGGAGGGCGGTACGGATGCAAATCGCCCGGCGGATGGGGCGGGATGCAACCGTGGCCGCTCGGGCGTTTCATACCACCCGTTGCTTTTGCCATCTCCGGGCCGCCCGTCGTCCTGGCATGTCGTCTGCGATACAACCGGGCCGGGTGTCATGAAGCGGGCCAACATGCAATCCTTCCTCCAGCATCATATCGCGCGGCTCCATGAGGAACTGGACGCGCTGCGCCGGCTCGAGGACCAGGGATTCTCCGCCGCCTGCCAGGCCGAGATCGCCGGCCTCGCCGAAGAGATCCGAGCCGACGGAGAGTTGCTGGAGAGTCTGATGCAGCATGCCGGTTTTCTTTATGTCCCGGGGTCGTCCGGAGGGAAGGTTCCGGAAGCGTCCGCCGCGGATGGCATCCTTGCGCTACGGACGCTCGAGAAACTCGTTCTGGGAAACCGTGCCCGGGAGCTGATGTGGCGCGCCTTGGCCGGCATTCACTTCGAATGCCGGCAGTGGCCCGACATCCGTTTCGAGGAACTCGCGGAGCGTTCGCGCCGACGGGCGGGCGACATCGAGGAGAAGTTTCTCCTTATCACGAGATCGTCGTTGTCGTGGATCAGCGGATTTTCCTGAAAGCGATGGAACAAGATCTGAACATCCTCCTCCGCGCCGCGGTTGCCGTGATCCTCGGCGGCATCCTGGGATGGGAGCGTGAAAACTCGGGAAAGTCCGCCGGCATCCGCACCCACATGCTGATTTGCCTGGCGGCGGCGCTGTTCGTGGCGCTGGCGGAGCTTTTTATTCCGCATTTCAGAAAGGGCGACGACGAGATTCCGGAGATGCGTTACGATCCGATCCGCATCCTGGAGGCTGTCGTCACCGGCGTCAGCTTCCTCGGCGCGGGGATGATCTTCGTGTCGAGAGGCAGCGAACGGATCAAGGGACTTACCACCGCCGCGGCTATCCTCGTCACCGCGGCGGTGGGCATCATGGTCGGCCTGCAACGCTATCTGCTTGGCGCGGGAGTCACGCTGCTGGCCATCCTCGTCCTCCACTCCTCCACCTGGCTGAAGGAAATCATCCAGAAACGCGGCCGGCACCGGACGGACGATCCGAGCGAGTGAGCGGTCCTCCTTTCAACCGTCGATCGGGCGGTTCGACAGCTTCTCGTAGATCCTTACATAGGCGCGGGCCGTTTCCGCGGGCGAGAAATGCTCGCGGCTCTCCCGCATGATCCGGCCGATGATTTTCTCCCGCTCCACCCGGTCCCCGATGTGGAAAAGAACCGCCTGGTCGATCGCCCACCGCAGTCCCTGCGGATCGTGATGTTCGAAGACGAAGCCATTGCCCCCCACGCCGCCGGCATCGAGATGGTGTACGGTGTCCTGCAAGCCCCCGGTGCGGTGGACGATCGGCAGGCTGCCGTATTTCAGCGCCACCATTTGGGCCAGGCCGCAGGGCTCGTACGAAGACGGGATCAGCACGAAGTCCGAGGCGGCATAGGCGCGGCGCGACAGGGATTCCTCGAATCCCCTCACCGCAATCCGGTGCCGCAGGTTGTGAAAGCCGGCGATATGCTCGAACACCCCGCGGAACGGCCCGTCGGCGACGAAAACCACCTGCAGGCCGATCCCCCAGTAATCGCTGACCAGGCGATAGAGAATGTCCGAAAGCAGGCCGCAGCCCTTCTGCGTGGGATCGAGGCGCGAGGGCCAGAAAAGCAGCGGCGCTTCCGCATCCTCCTCCAGCCCCAGGCTGCGTTGCAGAGCAAGCTTGTTGGCGCGTTTGGCCGGACCGTGATCGGCCGGGCCGTAGGGGTGCGGCAGGACGGGATCGGTCTCCGGGGCGTAGGAAGGATCGGGCGCATTCAGGATGCCTTCCGCGGCGTCATGGCGGTGCTTGCCGCGCAGCACGTCGGCGAGCGCCCAGCCGAGCGGATTGCGGCCCTCCATCAGCTCGTTCAGAAAGGTGGGGCTGACCGTATTGACGTGGTCGGCGGCGTGGATGGCCGAAGCGAGGAAATTCACCGGATTGCCGTTCCGCGAATCGTCGTACGAGCCGGGGAAGCCCGCATAGTGGAGATGCTGCCAGAAGAACGCCGCATCAATCCCCCGGTCTTCGATGGCGGCGAGCGGGACGCGCTCGTCGTGCAGATTGTGCAGTGTAAAAAGACTGCGGATGCCCATGCTGCGGGCTGCCGCCGGGATCAGCGCCGTCATCCAGTCGTGGCAATGCACGATGTCCGGCTTCACCCGCGGCAGCACGTTGTGGATGACATCCCGCTGGAACGCCAGAGCCGCGCGCAGGTTCGCCTCCCGCGAGCCTTCGTAAACCGACTTCCTGTAGAAGAACTCCCGGTCCGCGCAGAGGTGCAGACGGCGCGAGGACCACCCTTCCGCACCGGGGAAAAGATGCCTGAAATGCGGCATCGCCACGCGCACGTCGATTTCGCGGGTGGACAGCTCATCGACCAGCAGCGTGCTGACATCCGCCAGGCCCCCTGCCTTGGCTTTTGGCGCGGCGCTGCCGTTGCGCGCCAGGGAACGGCTCCCGTTCAGCTCCGGAGTGACGATCAGGATCCGCGGCCGCCTGAGTTTCCGCCGCTTTTCGGAATGCGGGGGACGGGATTCAACCGAAGAGGCCGGAAACTCCGAGGCGTACTGTGTGGTCATGGAATTCGAACGGATGTCAGAAATGAAGGCGTCCGGAGGCATTTCCGCTGCCGCAAGCGGGTCACTTTCCCCTCTCCCCGGATCTGCGCCGTGCGCTCTTAGCCAGCGGCGTGCCATTCCCGCGGAGGATTTCGTAATTTCCCGCAGGCCCCGCCGCTTCAAGGACGGGGCGTTCGAGGCGGGATTCCTCTCCGGTCTGAAGACCGCCATCCACAGCGACGGGCATTGCAAGATGGCACGTCATGTTTTGCAGGATGCAACGGGCGACGCTCGCGGCGACGGCCGCTTTGCGACAAAATAAACAGGCCGGCTCCCTCGCGGAAGCCGGCCCCTCCACACATGGCCGGGAAATCTGCCGGTTCTTCAGTGCGCGGCTGCTTCGTTCACTCCCTCCCGGAACATCCCTCCGGTCGCGATTTTCGTGATGGTGTCGTCGGCCGCCGCTTCCTCCTCGATGGAAACGGTGAGCGCTTTCACGTCGTCATTGTAGCCGAGACATTGGGCGAACGCTCTCGCCACGCCGTAGGCCGCAATTTCGTAGTGTTCCACCCGGTTCGCCGAGGCGATCAGCACCGCATCCCGCACGCTGCCGGGCAGGGTGTTGTTCACGTGCTTCCTGGCCTCTTTGATGAGACCGCGCATCGCCTCGCATTCCTCGCCTTCCGGCGCGATGCCGTGCGTCGCGCAGATTTGGAGCAAGCGTTCGCGCTGCTCCTTCGTCTCCTCGAGATGCTGGCTGAAAGCCTCCCGCAGATCTTCGTTCTCGGCCTGGACGGCCATGTCGGGCAGAGCGGCGATCAACTGGGTTTCGGCGCTGAAAAGATCGCGCAGTTGATCGTAGTACAATTGTTCAAGGTTGGTGATCATGGTTTTCGATGATGAGGTTGATGCCGCTTGAGCGGCGTCGATGGAGGATCTTTCTCCGCAAGCGGCGTGCCCGTCGGCTCATCGACGTGTTTTCAAGGCCGGCGGCTTCTCCCGCGGGAAAACGGCGGTGCATCCTGCATGGAGCGCAGGGCAGACTGCATGCGCCTTCCGCCCGTTTCCGGAAATGCATTTCCGCACCGCCGTCAGCTCTTTTCTCGGGGAAGATGCTTCCTCTTGGTTTTCGCCAAGGATCGGAGTTCCTCCTCGGTCATCGATTCGTACATCTGCTTCGACGCACCCTGGAGATCCGATTTTTTGCTTTCGCCACGTTTTGCCGAGAGCGCCGCTCCGGCGGCCATTTGTTGTTTCTTCGATTTCGCGGGCATGGGAAAAAACGGGTTATTGGTACGGATCCATCCCGCAATCCATATGCCAAGCGGTCGCGGAGACGGCCTTTCACAGGACCGGCACGGTTCCTGCAAAGAGACCGGGATGCTCGAAGACCCCCTCGAAAAAGCCGGCCTCCCCTTCTGCCTCCAGCAGGGGGAATCCCATTTCTTTTTCCTCCTGCAAGGCCGACGCCATGCTCAATGCGGCACGCTTCGTCTGGCGGGAGGCGGCGGCACCGGCCCGATGGAATGCTGCCCTGGGCAACGGCGGACAGTCTTAGTCGTCCGCGGCGAACTGACGGTGGAAAGCGCCGGCCATGCGAAGAGATACGGGCCGGGCGCGAGCGTCTCGATCCCCGCCGGAGTCCGCCACCGCTTCGTCAACCGGGACCGGAGACCCGTCTTCGCCTTCACCGTGCTGAATCGCGATCACCCGCACTGCGCAAGCAAGCGCCGGATCGCATCGGGTCCCGCTGGCTTGACCAGATGATGATCGAAGCCGGCCTCCATGGTCCGCTTGCGATCCTCCTCCTGGCCCCAGCCCGTGAGCGCCACGAGCGTCATCGTCTTCCCCCACTCTCGGGAGCGGATTCTCCGCGCCGCCTCCCAGCCATCGAGCACCGGCATGCCGAGATCCATCAGAACAGCGGCGGGACGGAAATCCTCCGCCAGCCGCACGCCTTCTTCGCCGTTGGAAGCGACCTTCACCTCATGTCCCATGAACTCGATGGCCATCGCCAGCATATCGGCCGCCGCCTGGTTGTCGTCCACGACGAGCACCTTCAGGCGCCCGCCGCCTGCCGGCTTGCTTTCCCCGGCGCCCGCGTCGCACTCCCGCCCGGCTTCGGCGGGAAGCGGCAGCCGGAAACTCACCGTCGTGCCTTTCCCGGGGCCGGCGCTCTCCGCCCACACCCTGCCGCCATGCATTTCGACCAGCGATTTCACTAGCGTGAGCCCGATGCCCAGCCCGCCGTAGCCCCCATCGGCGCATGGGTCGATCTGCGCGAACATCTCGAAGATTCTCTCCAGCATCCCGGCGGGAATGCCCACCCCGTTGTCGCTCACCCGGACGGTGACGGCATCGTCCTCAGGCATCACCTTCAGCGCAATGGAACCGCCGCGCTCCGTGTACTTCGCGGCATTATTGAGCAGGTTTGAAACCACCTGCGAAAGACGATGCGGGTCCGCTTCCAGAAATACGGGTTCATCCGGCAAATTCACCTCCAGATGGTGCCCTGCTTCCTCGATCACCGACTGGGAGGCCTCCACCGCGGTGCGGATCGCATCGGCGAGATTTACCCTCGATTTTTTCAACTGAAGCTTGCCCCGGGTGATGCGAGACACATCGAGCAGGTCATCGACCAGAGTGACGAGCTGCTCCACCTGGCGCTCCATCGTCACCCGCAGGCGTTCTCTCAGTCCCCGGTCTTCATCCGTCAGCTTCATGACCTCCAGCCCGGTCCGGATGGGCGCGAGCGGGTTCCTCAACTCGTGCGCCAGTGTGGCGAGGAACTCGTCCTTGCGGCGGTCCGCGGCGCGGAGATTCCCGACCAGCCGCAGCCGCGCACAGGCTCCGGTCACGTAGTGGGCGATCGTCTGCATGAACTCGATCTCGTCCTGATCGAAAGAGTCCCGCGTGCGGCTGGCGAAGGAAAGCGTCCCCAGCAGTTCGTCGCCAGCCACGAGCGGATTGGAAGCGACCGCACGCACGCCTAGAGCTTTCACTCCCTGGACCCGCGGATCGGAGGATTCCTGGATCGAGGAGAACACCATCGGCTCCCGCCGCAGCGCCACCGAGCCGCAGATTTCCTCCCCCAAATTGAGACGGGCAAACGCCTTTCTTGTCTCCTCCGAAATGCCGCTGCACGACAGCAGCGACAGCCCTTTGCCGCTCTCGTCCGCCACGAAATGGAAAAAAGCGTCCACCTCCAGCAGCGATCGGATTTTCCCGAACACCTGCTGAAGCATCAGGTCCGGATCGTCGGCGCGGAGCATCACCCCGGCCGCTTCCCATAGCAGGCGGAGCCGCAGCGCCTGCCGTTCCAGCAGACGCTCCGCCTTTTTCCTCTCGGAGATGTCGAGTACCATCACATGGAAGCCCCTCACCTCTCCGCTCTCCGGGTCGAAATCGGGCGCGTAGGTCAGCTCCACGTCGCGCCAGCCCAGTTCCCGGTGCAAGGTCTGCCCTTCGAACTTCACATGTTCCCCCCGCAACACCCGGGCGAGGTACGGCTTGCGCTCCCGATAGGCGTCCTCATGCAGCAGTTCGCGCAGCGACATTCCCTCTATCTGCTCGATCGGATACCCGAACCAGTCGCAATAGCCGCGATTGGCGAAGCGAAAGATCTCGTTGCGGTCGAGATAGCTGATCAGCGCCGGCAGATGATCGGATACCGAGCGCAGGAGCACCCTGCTTTCGCGCATGGCCAGCTCCGAGCGCGCACGCTCGACCAGGGGCCAGGCGCGGGAAATCGCCTGCTCGATCAGACTCAGCTCCATGAGAGTCCATGTCCTCGACCGGCCGGAAGTGACCGCAAGGATCGCGAAGCGCCCCTCCTCCGCCTTGAGGGAATGGAGGGCGCACGACGAAACGCCGAAGCGGCGCAGTGCCTCGCTGGGCGAGGAATCGACGTCCAGTTGATGCACCACGAAGCTTCCCCTACTGCACCCGCTCCACCATTCCTCGTCGCCGAATTCGTCGAAGCGGAAGCTCCCCGAAATCTCCGCCGAGCCCTCCGTCGACCAGCTTTTCATCACCACCACCCGCTCCGCGTCCGCGAGGCATTCCGCGAAAAAACACTGCTGCGCTCCGAGCTTTCTCCCGACCGCCTCCACCACGGCATAGGCGATCTCCTCCCCGCTCTTCAGTCTCACCAGCCCGCCCGTGAGTTGACTGAGAAACTCCGCGCGCTCCTCGGCGTGCTTGCGCTCCGTCACATCCCTCGTCGTCCCCGCGATCGCCTCGACCTCCCCGTCGTCGCCCAGGACCGGCGCGAAGATGTAATCGTAAATCCGCACCCCCTTCGACTCGTGCGGAAAGGGCACCTCGCCCCGCACCGCATGCTTGGTCCGGATCACCTCCGCGATCTCCCGGTCGTGCATCGCCGCGTGCCAGGGCTCGTAGCCGAGTTCCAGGCAGTTCTTCCCTGCCGCCTCCGTCCACGTCTTTCCCCACATTTCGAGGACCGCCGCATTCGCATAGATGAACCGCCCGTTGAGATCGAAAACGTAGGCCAGATCCGGCGTGGTGGACAGCAGTCCATCGTACAACCGGCGCTTGCGCTCCGACTCGACGGTGATCCTCGCGAGCGTTTCCTCCGACCGCTTGCGGTCGGTGATGTCCACGCAACATCCGATATAGCCGGCGAATCCTCCCATTGGATCGAGCAGCGGCTGGGCGCTGCCCTGGATCCAGGTGACGGAACCGTCCGGTTTAAGAAAGCGGAATTCGGACTCGGAAGGACTGTGCTCGCCCACCGCCTGCTCCCACGCCGAGGTCACCCGGCTCAGATCGTCGGGATGGATCGCCTCCATCCAGCCGTCGCCCAGCGCCTCCTCCCTCTCCATGCCCGCCATCCGGCACCAGTAGCTGTTGACGAAAAGCGCCTCGCCGTTCGGTGCGGACAGGAAAATGCCGACCGGCGCGCGCTCCGCCAGCGTGCGGAATTTCAGTTCGCTGTCCCGTATGCGCTCCTCCTTCGCATGGAGATCGGTGACATCCACCAGCACATTCACCGCGCCGGTGACCGCGCCGGTCTCATCGCGCAGCAGCTCGGGGAACTCGATCACACTCCGCCGGGTGCCATCCTCCCTCTCGATCAGAATCTCCTCTCCGCCGTCCCACCGGCCCGTCCGCAGCAGCCCGGCCACTGCCCGTTCGTCGATCGGCAAGGCCTTGCCATCCGTCCGATAGGCCCGCAACGCGCCGCACCAGCGCTCCCTGCCCGGCTCCGGCTCCCGTCCCCACAGACGGACCGCGGCCGCGTTGTAACCGGTGATCCAGCCGTCCGCATCACAGAAGCACACGGCAACCGGCGGCTCTTGGACCGCTCCGGAGTCGAAGGGTTCGCCGCTGGCCGGTCCAGAGGTCCTCGAATGAGATGCTCCACGGCGGGATGCTGTCATTTTAACACCAGCATCATTCCCGTCTCTTCGAGATTTGCAACAAGCTTCCCCGGCAGAGTCGGGTGGGCCGGTTTTCCTGAAAATCAACAGATTTCCGGCGCAAGGACGGGCGAGGATTGGCGCGGCAAAGGGCTTCCATCAGGCATACATCTCCTCCCACCGATGGAAACGCTCCATCCTGTTCCAACTCGCGCGGACCGCCTCGCGCGCTTCGTTCCAGGCAAGCCTCGACCTGCCTCTGCAAAGCGGCCACTCGGCAGCCAGGGCGCTTTCGGCCTGCTCGAAGCGGATGCCGGGCCGGTATCTGCGCTTCCCGAGACGATAGGCCGGCGCGTAGTCGAGATAACCGAAGCCGGGCCTCAGATACCGCTCATGCCGGAACTGCTCGCGCCAGTATGCTTCGTCGGCATCGCCACGCCATTCTCCAGAATTCGCCCGGGAGTCCGGACGCATCCTTTTTCCTGGGTTCGCTTTCATTCCATTACCCCCAGCGCTTCGCGTGCCGCCGCGCTGTTCATGGCGAATCCGGCGATCTGCCGCCGTGTTCCGTTCTTCGGCGGTGCATTTCGCATTCGGAAATGCCGACGATGCACGATTCCTACCCCTGCAGCAGCGACTGCCCTCCCTCGATGAAAATCTCCGAGCCGGTCATGTGCCCGGAGGCATCCGAGGCGAGAAAGGCGATCACTTCGGCGACCTGTCTTGCCTCGCCCGGAGCGCCGCCGGTCAGCGGCACATCTCCCTGGGGAAATTCCACCGGCAGGTGCAGGTCATCGAGATGTCTCCTCTCCATCGACTCCTCGATGTTGGTCTCGATCGCCCCGGGGCAGACCACGTTCACGCGGATGCGGTCCCTGGCCAGCTCCAGCGCGACCATCTTGGCGAAGGCGACCTGCGCCGCCTTGGAGCACGAATAGGCCGTGGCTCCCGAGTTGCTGAAGACGCGCGTCCCGTTGATCGAGGAGACCACGATCACCGATCCTCCCCACACCCGCATCAGCGGGAGTGCGTACTTCACCGTCAGGAAGGTGCCGCGGAGGTTGACGCCCAGCGTCTCGTCCCACTCCTCCACCTTCAACTCGTCGAGCGGAGCCCAGACGCCGTTGATGCCGGCATTCGCCACCACCACGTCGAGCCTGTCCCAGCGCCGGCCGACCGACTCGTAGGCCGCGAGCATTTCGATCTCTTTCGCGACATCCGCCGCGACAGCGAAGTGACCGGCGCTCTCGCCGCCCATCTCCTCCAACACGTCGATCAGGTTGTCCGCGGTCCGGCCGATTAGCGCCACCTGCGCGCCGCGCCGCGCCAGCAGCAGCGCCGTCGCCCGGCCGATGCCGGATCCGCCGCCGGTCACCAGCGCCGTTTTTCCCTCCAGGGAATATTCTCGGTTTTCCATGAGTTTCATTGGTTCCAATGGTCCCGCCATTTGGCCGTGCCTTCCGGAATCACCAGGCGGCGGCGGACCAGGCAATTCTCACGCCGCGGCGCGGCGTTTTCCTCGGGCGAAAAGATGACGTACTTGTAGCCGACGGGCTTGCCGGCCGATTCCTCCAGCGGCAGCTCGCCGAACCAAGTGTTCGAGTTGACGCATTCCAGGTTGTAGCATTCGCGGAGATCCCATTGGCCCAGCTCCGGGCAGTCGCCGATCACCGCCAGCCGGTCGCCCGGTTGCGTCGGCGCGCCGTTGACCTGGAGCCGGATCACGCATTTCGCCTTCACCGGTTTTCCCCGCACGGCGAGCACGCGGGCGCCGCAGCCGGGCAGCTTCACCGTCGCGCTGCCTCCTTCGACATGGATGGTCTCGCCGCTGAGCAGACAGCGATGATCGCCGTCCGGAAATTCCAGGTTTTCCACGGTCAGCTCCCGTTCCGGCCCCTTGTTGAGGAAAACCAGGCAGCGCCCCTCGCGGTAACGGCGGAGGTAGACGTACGATTCCGCGTCCACCCACTTCGGCCAATGTCCTCCCCATTGGACGGCCTGGTTGGCTTTGCGCTCGGCCGCCAGGATGCCGATGAGGCGCGTCGCCTCGTTGAAGTCCCACGTTTCCATCATCGGGCGGTTGTAGGGATCCCTTCCCCCTTCGGTGTCGTTGTGCAGATACTGCTCGCACCCGTAGTAGATACAGGGCACGCCGCGCGCCGTCATCAGGAGGACGAGCGCCAGCTCCAGCGTCTCATTGGAGGCGCCGAGCGATTGCAGCCGTGGCATGTCGTGGCTCTCGAAGAAGGTGACCAGCTCGGTGGCTCCGGCATAGTTGCCATCCTGATCGAAGATACTTTGCACATGGCCGAAGCCGTCGGGATGGCCGCCGGCTAGACAGTCGCGCACCGCGTGGCAGAAGCCGAAGTCGAGCAGGCTCATGCCCGCCTTGTTGGCGTATTCGACCGAGCGCTCGTTCCCGGGATGGGCATCGATCCATTCGCCGAAGCGGAACAGGTTCGGATTCACCACCCCGAGGTCGGCCGTCAGCTCCTGCCAGAACCAGATCGGCATGTGCTTGACCGTGTCGATGCGCAGGGCGTCCACCCCTTTCCTGATCCACAGTGAAATGGATTCCTTGAGGTGATTGCGGAAAAGAATGTTGTTCTCGTTGAAGGTCGCCAGACCGGCCAGTTCGCAGTTGGTGACCTGCCATTCGTCGTCCCAATCCACCGTGTCGCCGTAGTGGTGGTACCAGTGGTCCTTGTCGTCGTCGAAGTCGGCGATCAGTTCGCCGTCGTCGTAGAGCTTGCCCTTGCCGTTGGCGGTCTGCGGCGAGCTGTGGTTGCAGACGATGTCGAGGACGAACTTCATCTTCCGCCGGTGCATGGCCTCCAGCAGCCGGTCGAACACCGTGTCGTCGCGGGTGAAGAGCCGTTTCTCCGAAGGATCGTTCATCCACCGCGGGTTGATCCTCTTGAAATCGCTTGTCCAGTAGCCGTGGATCGGCGCCTGGGGACGGTCGCCGACGGTCATCTCCTGAACCTGCTCGAAAAGCGGCGTGGTCCACACCGCCGTGATGCCGAAGGTCTGCAAGTAGTCCAGCTTGTCGAGCAGGCCCTGGAGATCGCCGCCCCAGTAGCGGCCCCAGTCCTGATGCGTCCCGTCGAACATCTCGTCATCCTCACGCTGCTTATCCGGATTCCCGGCGAAAAAGCGATCGAGCACGATGAAGTAAAGTGTCTCCGAACGGAACTCCACGTCCGAACCGGACAGGACACCAAGATCGATTTCAGCCTCGTCTGACATGCGGGAAGCGCCCGGCTTTTTGCCGCGGCGGATTCACCTTCGCACGAGACGTGCCGCCTTCTTCCTTCCCATTGCCGCATAGATTGCTCTCCGCACGACCTCCGGCCGAGCATGCGAAATGCACGACCTCCGCCGTACTCTGCATCAGAAAATGCCCACCGGGATGCCTTTTCGCCCCGCCGGAGCGCCGCAACGACGACGGCATGCGAAATGCGAGATCATTCGTGGGCCGCCAAGCGGTCCTGAACGAAAAAACCGACTGCCATGAAAATCCAACGAATCTTCCTTGCCGCCGGATTGCCGCTCGTTCTCGGGATGGGGGCAAGCTGCACCTACTACAACGACGAGCCCGCCCCGGTGGAGACCGTCTATCAGCCCGGCTACGCCGTGCGCACACTGCCGCCGGGCTACCGCACCGAGGTGATCGACGGCGTCCGCTACTACCACCATGACCGCGTGTACTACCGTCCGGAAGGCAGTGGCTACGTGGTGGTCGATACGCCGCGCACCATCGTGGAAAGCCCCCCCGGCACCTCCATCATCAGAACGCTTCCCGGCGGCTACGAAGTGGTCACTTACCGGGGCCAGCGCTACTACCGTGCGGGCAACGTCTATTACCAATCCCGCGCAGACGGCTACGTGATCGTGCCGAGTCCTTATTGAGAAGATCGCCGGGATCCCGATGTTCCGCCTCTTTCCGTGGAAGTTTTTCGTGAAGCGCGCCGCGCGCCGCTACGGCGTGCTCGATCCGGCCCTGCTGCTGGCACGGATGCGGCGCTTCGCGCAGCCTTCCGAAGTGGCGGAGCCGCTGGAACTCCTGCGGGCGGGGATCGTCTTCCACGCCCGCGGGCTGGTGAATGCCCGGGCGATCCAGCACAACCTCGACTGGGTCTGGCCTTACTGGGTCGAGCGCCAGTTCAATCCGGACGACCCCTCCTTCGTCCCCCGCGCCTTCTCCTTCAGCCACATCAATCTCACCCACCGCAACTGGACGGCGGTGGGCCTGCCCGGTTTGTCCGCCTATCCGATCGTCGATCCGCGCGGGCTGGTGACACCGCTGCACGACGGCTGGTCGCTCGACTTCTGGATCGTCACCGAGAGCAGGCGGCGTTTGCTTCCTTCGAAACTGCCGGATGAACAAATCATCCAGTGCCTGGATTTCGACCCGGCTCTGACCGTCTCGACCCTCTGCCGGAAGGACGATCTGATCCTCGATCTCTCCACCTGCGCGATGAGCAGCGGTGGTGCGAAAGTATGCACCGAAGTGCGCGCCGAAAGCCGTGAAGACGGCTGGCTGGTGGTCGCGGTACGCCCCTACAATCCCGAGGGCATTCAGTTCATCCATCGTCTCGAACTGGACGAAGCCGGCACCTCCTTCCTGGTCAATGGAGCAACTCCGGTTCATCTCAACGCCCAGCCCGACTCGCTCCGCATGGCTCACTATGCGGAAGGTGACGTGCATCTGGACCTGCCCGGGAGCACGGAACAAAATCAGGTCTCGTGCGACGTGGGTATGGCCACCGGCGCGGCGCTTTTCCGCCTCCACGCCGGCATTTCACGCCACTTGGAGGTCTCCGTCCCCCTGGGCGACGACCTGGAGAAAAACTCGCCCGAACCTGCATCGTGGGAGAACGCCCTGACCGGCGCCGCGACCCTGCGCGTGCCCGACGAACGCTCCTGCTTCCTTCACGCCGCCGCCTTGAGGACGCTGGTGCTGCTCTCCGCCGCCGACCTCGTTCCCGGACCCTATACCTACCGGCGCTTCTGGTTCCGCGACGCGTGCCTGATGCTCCACCCGATGCTCGCCGCCGGTCTGATCGACAGAGCGGAGCGGATTCTCTCCGGCTTCCCGGCGCGCCAGCACATGAACGGCTATTTCCATTCGCAGGATGGGGAATGGGATTCAAACGGCCAGGTCCTGTGGATCGCCGCCCGCTATGCGGACATGAGCGGGCGCGAGCTTTTCCCCGAACTGGAGCAGGCGTTGCGCAAAGCGGTCCGTTGGCTCGATCACAAACGCCTGCCCGCCGATACCGCTCACGGACCTGCCGGCCTCCTGCCCGCCGGCTTCAGTGCCGAGCACCTGGGGCCGAACGATTTCTACTACTGGGACGACTTCTGGGCGTGGGGTGGTCTGGCCGCCATCGCCCGCTACTGGCGCCGCCGCGGCGACGAACGCTCCGCGGACACCGCCGCCGCGCTCGCGGAAGCGTATCGCAGCAGCATCGAAGTAAGCATCGACGCGATTCCGGAAAGACGCTCGTTGGGCGGCATTCCCGCCGCGCCCGGGCGGCGCATGGATGCCGGCGCGGTCGGCTCCATGGTCGCCGACTATCCCCTGCTGCTCTACCCTCCCGGCACCCCCCGCCTGGCGGCGACCTGCGAATTCCTGATCAGCCGCTGCTTTCACAAAGGCGGATTCTTCCAGGAAATGATCCACTCCGGTATCAACGCCTATCTTACCTTAGCCATCGCTCAGACGCTGCTCCGCGCCGGCGATCCGCGCTTCGCCGAGCTGATCCGGCGGGTGGCGGAACTGGCCACGCCCACCGGGCAATGGCCCGAAGCGATCCACCCGGCGACCCTGGGAGGCTGCATGGGCGATGGCCAGCATGGTTGGGCGGCGGCGGAGTGGCTCATGATGATGCGCAACTGCTTTGTCCGCGAAGAGCCGAATCATCTGGTGATCGGCTCCGGCCTGCTGCCGGAGTGGCTGGAAGCGGACGGCGAACTCGGCTATGGTCCCACCCCCACCCGCTGGGGAACGGTGAGCGTGAACCTGTCCGGCGACACTCTGTCCATCGACGCCCGCTGGCACGACCGGCCGCCGCCGCTGCGCATCGCGGTGCCCGGCTTCAATGCTCTGGAAGCGGCGGATGGTGAGCGTATCTTTTCCCTGCGACGCCTATGAAAATCGCGATGTTCACCAATACCTATCTGCCCCACGTCGGTGGGGTCGCCCGCTCGGTGCAGACGCTGGAGAACGCCTGCCGGAGAATGGGCCATGAGGTTCGCGTGATCGCCCCGGTTTTCGAGAACGCCGATGACCTGCCGCACGTCCTCCGCGTTCCCGCGATCCAGCACTTCAACGGCAGCGATTTCTCCGTGCGGCTGCCCGTGCCCAACCTCATCCGCGACTTCATCGACGATTTCGCGCCCGACGTGATCCACAGCCACCATCCGTTCCTCTTGGGAGACGCCGCCCTGCGCGAATCGTGGAAGACCGGCGCGCCGATCGTCTTCACCCACCACACGCTCTACGAACGCTACACCCACTATGTCCCACTCGACTCCGCGGCGCTGAAGCGTGCCGCCGTGCAGCTCGCGACCGAATACTGCAACCTCTGCGACGAAGTGATCGCGCCGAGCGAAAGCATCGCCCGCCTGCTGCGCGAGCGAGGCGTCACCACGCCCGTCCAATCCATCCCCACCGGCATCGACACGGCCTTTTTCTCGCAAGGCAACGGCGCGAAATTCCGCGAAAAAACCGGAATCCCCACCGGGGCGAAAGTGATCGGCCACGTCGGCCGGCTGGCGGCGGAGAAAAATCTCCTCTTCCTCGCCGAAGCCCTCGCACGGCGGCTGGCGGAAGACCCGGACGCCTGGGTCTTGCTCGTTGGCGACGGCGACGTGCGGCAAGAGGTCCTCGACCTCCTCCGTCGCGCGGGCGGACGCATCGCTGCCCCCGGCACCTGCACCGGCGACGAACTCGCCGACGCCTATGCCGCGATGGATACCTTCGTCTTCGCCTCGCAGACCGAGACGCAGGGCATCGTCCTCGCCGAAGCGATGGCCGCCGGCGTGCCGGTGGTCGCCCTCGACGGCCCTGGCGTGCGCGAAGTGCTGCGCAACGGGGAAAACGGCCTGCTGCTCGATGCGGATGCCACCGCCGGGGACTTCGCGGCCGCGCTGGACCGCCTGATGGACGACCCCGATCTCCTGCAACGCTGCTCCGAAGGCGCGCGCCGCACCGCCGCCGACTACGATGCCGAACCCTGCGCCCGCCGCATCGTCGATCGCTACGAAGCCCTGGCCGCCGAAGGGAGAAAGGAATCGGAGGACGGCCTGCTGCCCTGGGACCGCTTCCTCGCCGGCGTCGAGATCGAGTGGAATCTCCTCTCGGCGAAGATCGCGGCGGCCGCGGCCGCCCTCACGGCAACCCCAGCGACGGAGGCGCACCTTGATTAGCCGGATCGCCGTTCGCTGGAGGTGGCTGAGGCGGAAGTTCAGCCGCTCGCACTGGTCGGCGCGCCTCATGGGCGTTCCCACTCCCGTCGGCGAGGCGGGCCGGCCGGGGCTCATTATGCTCCAGATCGACGGGCTCTCCCGCGATCAGATGGAGCGGGCGCTGGCCAGGGGCAATCTGCCCTTCCTGTCGAAAATGATTCATCACGGCCACTACACCTTGGAGACCTTCTACTCCGGCGTCCCCTCCACCACCCCGGCCGTGCAGGGGGAAATCTTTTTCGGTGTCCGGGCGGCCGTGCCGAGCTTCCAGTTCATGCAACGGTCCACGGGAAAAGTCCTGCGGATGTACGAAGCCACGGCCGCTGCGGCGGTCGAAGCCTCGCTCGGCTGCCCCCACCCGCTGCTGGAAGGCGGGCGATGCTACTCCAACATCTATCGCGCCGGCGCGGAGCGCTCGCGCTACTGCTCGGAAGACCTCGCCCCCGACGAACTGCTCAAGCACCTGCATCCGCTCAAAGGGCTCGCACTGCTCATCGTCCACGCGCCCATCGTGTTCCGGATCGCCGGGTTGACTTTGCTGGAACTCGCGCTCGCCGTCGTGGACGCCTTCAGGGGACTCTACCACCATCAGAACGCGCTCAAGGAAATCGCCTTCGTCCCCGCCCGCGTGATCGTCTGCATCCTGCTGCGGGAACTCGTCCGCTTCCGCGTGCTGCTCGATATCGAGCGCGGCGTGCGCGTCATTCATGCGAACTTCCTCGGTTACGATGAGCAGGCGCACCGCCGCGGCCCGGGGTCGGCCTTCGCGCATTGGACACTCAAAGGCATCGACCGCACCTTCCGCGACATCTTCCGGGCCGCGGAACGCTCCGACTTCCGCGACTACGAAACCATCGTCTATTCCGACCACGGCCAGGAGCGCAGCGAGCCCTTCACAAAGCGGCACGGGAAGGACCCCGAAGACGCCTTCCGCGAAGTCTTCGCGCACGGGCCCCTCGCCGGCCGGGACATCTGGATGCGGCGCATCCCCGAAATGGTCGGTGGCACGCTCGAACGCTGCCTCCACCTCCTCGGTCGCGACCCCTCCAAATCCACCTTCACCGCCGATGCCGCCACGCAGATCGTGGTCACGGCCATGGGACCGCTCGGTCACATCTATCTTCCCTCCGAACCCGCTCCGGACGAGATGGAGTCCTACGCCCGTGAACTCGTGCGGGCCGGCGTGCCGCTCGTCCTGCTGCGTCCGCGCGACGGCGCTGTGAAAGCCTTTAACTCCCGCGGCGTCCACCACCTGCCTGCCGACAGGGTGGAAGTGCTGGGAAGCGGGCATCCCTTTCTGGACGAAGCCGCCGCCGACCTCGTCCGCCTCTGCGGACACCCGGATGCCGGGGACTTCATCATCAGCGGTTGGGACCCGGAGCGGGCGCCATTGACCTTTCCCCTGGAAAACGGCGCCCACGGCGGGCCTGGCTCCGAAGAAACGCGGGGCCTGCTGCTCGTGCCGGACCGCATCCGCCACTGGCACATGCGGCACCTGCCGGCCACCCGCACCCGCGTCCGCGGCGAAGACCTGCGGAAAATCGCCCTCCATTTCCTCGACCACGACGGCTCGCACGACGAAGACGACTCCCCCGAACATCTCCAGCGCTTCGGCAATCCGCCGCTGCGGGTGATGACCTACAACATCCACAGCTGCGCCGGCATCGACGGGAAAATCCGCCCCGAGCGGATCGCCCGCGTGATCAACCGCTTCTCTCCCGACATCGTCGCCGTGCAGGAAGTCGATTCCCGCCGCCGTCGCAGCGGCGGCCACGACCAGGCCGACCTCATCGCCGCCCACCTGCGCATGAAGCACGTCTTCCACGCCATGTTCGAGGAAGAGAAGGAGCGCTACGGCATCGCCGTTTTTGCTCGCCATCCCTTCACCGTCGTCAAAAGCGGCTTCCTCACCCCGCCCGAACCGCGCCTTTTCCGCGAGGCCCGCGGCGCGATTTGGCTGCGGTTCGACCAAGACGACGGCCCGCCCATCCACTTCTTCAACACCCACTTCGGCCTCGGCCGCGCCGAGCGGCGCAACCAGGTGGACGAACTGCTCGGCAACGCCTGGCTCGGCAGCCTGCCGGACCGCGAGGCGGTCGTGCTCTGCGGCGACCTCAACTCGATGCCGAACTCCTACGTCTGCCGTAGATTGCGCGAGCGCTTCGCCGACGCCCAGCTCGCCCTGCGCGGCCACCGGCCGCAGGCGACCTTTTCCTCCGTGAGACCCCTGCTGCGCATCGACCACATCTTTGTCAGCCGGCACTTCGTCGTGCGCGAAGTCGAGCGCCCCGCGACCGTCGCCGCCTTGGTCGCCTCCGACCACCTGCCGCTCTGCGCCGAACTCTTCCTCCAGCCCGGCCCATGATCCACCGCCTTCGCCGCCACCCCTGGAAAACCGCCGCCATCCTGCTGACGGCGGCCGCGCTGATCGGGCTGGCGATCGCGAACCGTGACGAACTCGACCGCGAAAGCGTGATCGCCTATGGCAAAAGCCTGCCGCCATTGCTTTTCATCGCGGCCTTTGCCCTGCTGCCGCTGGCCGGCTTTCCCATCAGCATCCTGCTCGTCCTCACGGGCATCCGCTTCGGCTTCGATTGGGGCATGCTCATCGCCACGACGGGTGTCTTCTTCCACAATTTCGCCGCCTACCATCTCACCCACGGCTGGTTCCGCGAGCCGCTCCGCCACCGGCTCGCGCGGCACGGCTACCGGCTGCCCGACATCCGGCCGGGTCACCGGATCTGGTTCACCGCGCTTTTCGCCGCGATCCACGGCCCGCCTTACGCCGCCAAGCTCTATCTCCTCGCTCTCACCGATATTCCCTTCCGCATCTATTTCTGGGTGGGGGCGCCCGTCTATGCCGTCTTCTGTATCCTGCCGGTCGGGGCGGGCAGCGCCGCGGTCGATGTTGATCCGTTCTGGATCTCCGTCATCGTCGCCGCGGCC
The DNA here is from genome assembly GCA_037190465.1 of Haloferula sp. Taxonomy (GTDB): domain Bacteria; phylum Verrucomicrobiota; class Verrucomicrobiia; order Verrucomicrobiales; family Akkermansiaceae; genus Haloferula. The sequence continues at coordinate 123,231 of JBBCJF010000012.1, forward strand.
GCGCTCCTCCTCCTCGCCGGCTGGTGGCTCCAGCGCCATTTCGGCCGCACGGTCCACGGTTCGGACCGTGGATGACCGTGCGGCCGGCGTATGGCGTCGAAAAAGGCGTCATTCGGAATCGGGAGCAGGGTCGTCGCGCCGTGCGCTGTCCTTGCCCGTCCCATCCTTGGAAATGCCGATCACCCCGGCGCCGATACGTCCGCCGGCATCGCCGGAGGGCTGGCTGCCGTCGTCCGGGTCGGCGTGGACGATCACCGCCCGGCCCAGGATGCCGAGCCGTCCTCCGTCGAGGGTGAGATTCTTCACAACCAGCGAAAGCGTGGCGTTTCCGCCTGAATCGGCTTCGAGATTGCCGAGATCGCCCGCATGGCGCTTTTCCTCCTCGGGCAGCCCGTGAGGATGGCCTTCCGGATTGAAGTGCTCGCCCGCGCTGCTGGCATCCTCGCTGCCGAGGTCGCCGAATTCGTGAATGTGGATCGCATGCCGCGCTCCGGGCCTGAGGCCGCCGATCTTCGCGGTGACTTCGATGCCATCCGGTGTTTTCTCGAAAACCACCGTGCCGCGCACGTTGCTGTCCCCCACGGGGTGAATCATGGCGACGAGCTTGGCGATCTCCGCGGACTCGCCGTGGACATGGGCTTTCCCGGCTTGGTCCTCCTGCGCGAAGGCGGGAAGTCCGGCGCCCAGGATGGCGGCCGCAACGCCGCCGGCTAATAGGATGGATGGGTGTTTCATTTGTTCATCGGTTGGGTTGGAGGCCGGAGGGGATTCCTCCGGCACTGTGCTTTTCCCTTTCGCAGCCCCCGTGCCGGTCGCGGGCGCTTGGAAAAACGGGAGCTGCCGCAGCGAAGCAATCCTCCCCGGCCGTGCGCGATGCATCGGCCGGGGATCAAATCGCCACGCGGCGCCTACTACTCCTTCCCATCGTCATCGCGGTCGGTGAACTGGGGATCATGGCGGTGATCCCTTCCGTTCTCGATCATCGAACTGCAAGATACGACCTGCAGCGAAACGAGGAACAGAACGAGGCGCGAATAAGAAATGTGGATCATGGCTTCGCAGGATTGCTGTTAGAGAGGCCGGATCTGCTCCGGCGGTTCCGGCACGACCGGCCGCAGAGCGGCGCCCGGAGGTCGATGGGGAGCTCTCTGCACAAACTCCCACACGCGTGCCGCGCCGAGCACCGCCAGCAGATAGGGAGCGAGCGGCAGGGCGGAGCGGGCGGCGGAAGCCGCCACCCGGCCCAGGCCGAGCTTGCCGGAAAGCCAGCCGACGGCGAGCGCCGAGCCCACCGAGCCGATGGGCCGGTTGCGGATCGCCGCTTCCATGCGTTCGCGGCAGTGAAGCAGTTGCGCTCTCCCGGCATCCAGCGCGTCTTCGAACCGACGCCCGGCTTGAGATGATTGCGTTGGATTCACGAAAATGGAGGATGGGATTTCACCACAGGTTTCTCACACCCAGCTTCGTCATCCTGCGACCGGCGGGCGCCAGCGAGCCGAGCAGCCTTTCGCCGAAACCCTGGCGGCGCTGGGAAACGGCGAGCGCCCCGATGGCGAAACCGGTTGCGGCCACACCCGCCACCGCGGCGAGCGAGGTGCCGTTCATCCGGCGTTTCATCCGCTCGACGAGCCCCGCCACGCCGCCGTTGCCGGATTGGTGGAGTTCCTGCCAGTGCCCTTCCGGATCGAGCTTCCGGGCGCGAACTTCGCTGGAATCGCGCCGGCTCGAAGAATCTCGGTTTTCCTGAGCGATTTCCTCCTGCGGTTTTGCACCGCTTTCGCGTGCTTGATGCTCTTTCGTTTTCATATCGCTTTTTCCTCTCGCAGATGCCGCGCCAGGAACGGCTCCGCGAAAATGCTTCATTCGCGGAAAGTCGGCATCCCGCGGATCGTGCGCCTTGCCTGACCGGGAAGGTGTTTCGCATCTTGGTGCGGTCAGGCCGCTTCGACATTGTCCACCGCACCATCGACGCCGGAGGAGCGGGCGCAGTAAGCACAGCAAAACATCCCGTCGTCGCTCTCGATGCCGTGTCCGACAATCCGGCAGCCGCAATGGCCGCATACCGGGGCGAGCTTGTGGATGGCGCATTCGAAGGAGTCGAAGGTGAAGCTCTTCCCCCCCATCGTGATTTCAAAGCATTTGTCGTAGGTGTTTCCGCAGCAGTCGCAGGTTTTCATGGTGGAGGGGGAAATCGCAGCCGCCATGCCATTCCGTGTTCCGCCGGCCCGCGGGCAGGAGGCGAAGCGACCGTCGGGGGAATGCATGGTGAAATGCACGACGCCTGGGGATTTTTGCACGCCTTCCTTGCCTCCGCACCCGACACCAATCCTTCCGGTTCCGCCTGGAACGGAAGCTGCGAAGAGAAGAGAGTTCCCGAACCCGATTCCATTATACCATGACACCCGGAGACCCCGCAAGAACCGCCCCGCCGGGCCGCAAGTCCGTCACCGCGCCTCCCTATGTGGACGAAGACCCCAACCTCGCTCTCGTCGAGCAGGGACTGGAGGCCGCCGAAAACGAACTCCGTGAAACCGTCGCGGATTCCTACGAAAGCGCGGCGCTCGGCAGCCCGTCGGAAGAGGAAAATCTCGACGACATCGACTTCGCCGAAGCCGAGGCCTCCTCCGAGGTTCCGGAGCTGTCCGCCATGCGTCTGGATACGCTTCCCGAAGACATCCGGGAGCCGCGCCGCGCCCCCTTGGCACGCGACGTGCGAAGCCGGAAGCCGTCATGAACGACATCTCATTTTCCGATTCGCCGGACCTGAAGCAAAAGCGCGTCGCCGTTCTCTCCACTGACGGCTTCGAGCAATCCGAACTTCTCAACCCCGTGGATGTCTTGGAGAGTGTGGGCGCGACGGTGGACATCATCACGCCCGATGGAGAGCCGATCCGCGGCTGGGACGACAAGGACTGGGGGCAGATCATCTCCGCCGATCTCTCGCTGACCGAAGCCTCTCCGGAGGAATACGATGCCCTGCTGCTTCCAGGCGGCGTGATCAATGCCGACTCCCTCCGCACCGACGGGAAGGCGCAGGCTTTCGCAGAGCATTTCTTCGAAGCGGACAAGCCCGTCTTCGCCATCTGCCACGGCGCGCAACTGCTCATCGACGCCGGTTTGGTGGAAGGGCGGAAGATGACTTCCTACCACGCCATCGCCACCGACCTGGAAAACGCCGGCGCGGAATGGATCGATGCCGAGGTGGTGACGGACGGCGTCTTCGTCACCTCCCGCAAGCCCGACGACCTTCCCGCCTTCTGCAAGGCGATCTGTGAAACGCTCGCGGGTGCCGTCGTCTCCTGAACGACAAAAAGGACATCCATACGCAGGATTCCGATTCCCCAAAGCTCTGCAAAGCGAACCCGCAACCCGATCCAGTGCCCATGAGCCCGAACGAAGATAATCCCGCTCCGCAGCCGCCTCTCTCCGGCAAGGAATATGGGGTCGAACGCGAAGATCCCGCCCACGCAGCGGCGAGAGCCCGGGAATCGCACCGCCTGCGGCAGACGAGCCGGCCGGAAGACGGCATCGTCCCCTTTCACCGCAGCCCGGCATGCTGTTGCGCGCTAGCCCTCGCCTTTCTCGCCGGCGTCGCGGCGGGCTGGGCCACCGCAAGACACTGCGATTGGCACTATTGAGTTCGGCCGGCGCTTTTCGCGCCCGCTCCGGAACCCGCTAAGCGAACCCCGCGAAATCCAGGCATCGATGATCGCCGCTGCCTGCGGCAGGGACCTCGAAGCGCCGGAAGATCACCACACCCTCCTGCGCGCCATGAGTATCTCTTCCCACCCCTCCCTCACCAAAATCCGCACCGCCATCCTCCAGCGCAGATTGGTGCGCTTCACTTACGGAAAGAAAATTTTCGCCGCGGAGCCCCACCTTCTCGGCACCCTCAGGAGCACGAAAGCGCTGACACTCCAGTGCTGGGTCCTGGGCTCCGATCCCCGCTGGCTGCATTTCCGCTACGCCGCCATCCGCGACCTCGAAGTGCTGCCGCACCGCTTCGTCCGGACGCGGCATGGCTACAATCCACACAGCCACCGGGTCGCGTCCATCGACACCTCTCTGGAGCCGGACGGCTGACGCCGGGCTTTTCCCCGCGACGCCGCCAGGCGCTAGGACGTCCGCAGCGTCTTTTCCCCGCCGGGACTCCTTGCGCCGGACGACGACCATGCCCGCGTGAACTCCGCGCCAAGAAGCAGAATGATCGACGAATAGTAGAACCACATGAGCACCAGAATCAGCGCCGCCGCCGGGCCATAGCTGGATTCCGTCGCCTCGCGCGCCAGATACCAGGCTATCACCGTCTTCCCCACCACGAACAAACTGGCGGTGAAAACCGCGCCGACCCAGACATCGCGCCAGCGGATCGCCGCCTTGGGCAGCATCTTGAAGATCGCGGCGAACAACAGCACGATCATCGTATACGAAACGACCACCCCCAGCGCTGTCCAGAACGTTCCCGGCAAGGGCAGCACCCGCTCTATCCGATCGCTCGTCGCCTGCAGAGCGACGCTGAGAACCATCGATGTCAGCAGCAGGAAGCCGGTGCCGAGCACCATCAGGAAGGAAAGGAAACGCTCCCGGATGAGGCCGGAGATCCCGCCGCGCCCGGCGCCCTCCACCTTCCAGATCTTATCGAGAGCCGCCTGAAGCTGGCCGAAAAGCCCCGAAGCGCCGAGCAGCAGCAGGCCCATCGCTACCGCCGACATCAGAAAATTCTCCGCCGGCCTCTGCGCATGCGCCACCATATCCTGCACCACCAGAGCGCCACTGGGACCCAGCCCGCGCCGCAGTTCCTCGTCCAGCGCGCCGCGCACCGCCTCTTCGTCGAAGAAGGTTCCCGCGATCGCCAGAATCACCAACAACAGCGGCGCGAGGGAAAAGGCGGAGTAGTAGGAAATCGCCGCGCTCAACCGCAAGCCGTCGTCGCGGATGAAACCGCGCACTGCTTCTTGGATCGCCGCCGCAATCCCGGGCTGGTCACCGTGCTTCCGATTCATGGAAAAAGCTTCTTCTCCTCCGCGCATCCCGCGCCAGTCGTCACTCTTCCCTCGTTTCCTCGGATTGATCGCTGCCGGGCGGCGGGGTGGACACATCCTCGTCCGCGGGAAAGCCGTCGTTTGGCGGTTCCGCAATGCGGGGCTCATCGGGAGGATGTCCGGGAGGCGGAGTCTTCGGTTTCGCGGCCATCTCGGACCATCGCCTCTTTCGGGGAAACCTGCATCGCAAAATTCCGGCGCCGGCGAGCGGTTCGTCATTCCGGCTCACCCGCATTCCCGGGCTTGGAATCGGTCCGGGCGGTGGGTCCTCTCGCTGCGAGACGGCTTCCCTGATAGAAAAACGGATCGTGAATCCGGTTCGCTTCCGCCATCGCGACCGTCTCCAGCGTTCCCGCGAACAAAGCCACCCCGATGGCAAATTGGCTCCGGAGCTGCCTCCGGATCGCGGGGCTCCCGGAAGTTCGTGCGAACGCTTTCGTGCATGAGCGCCCTCCCAACAGGCGCCATGCCACCAGCAAAGATCGCGGCGTCTCCCCGCGCTTCCCCACTGCGCCGCGCCTTTGCAAATGGCTCCCTGCCATGGGCAAAATGCGCCGTGACCAATCCTATCCATTGATGATCTCCCCGCCGTTGGGGTGCAGCACCTGGCCCGTCATGTATCTTGCCGCTGCGCTGGCGAGAAAGACGTAGCACTCCGCGCATTCCCACGGTTCTCCCGCCCTGCCGAGCGGCGCGTCAGAGCCGAACCTGGCTGTCTCCTCCTCCGGAAACGTCGCCGGAATCAGCGGCGTCCAGATCGGTCCCGGCGCCACCGCGTTCACGCGGATCCCCTCTTTCGCCAATTGACCGGCGAGCGAACGGGTAAAGCTCACGATCGCCCCCTTGGTGGCGGAATAGTCCACGAGCTTCGGGCTGCCCCGGTATGCGGTGACCGACGTCGTATTGATGATCGACGCACGCTCCGACTTGCGCAGCAACGGCAATGCCGCAGCTGTCAGGAAGAACATCGCATACACATTCGTGCGAAAAGTCTTCTCAAGCTGCTCCTCCCCGATCTCTTCCAGAGAATCCCGCGGATGCTGCTCGGCGGCATTGTTCACCACGATGTCGATCCTCCCGAATTCGGAAAAGGCCGCCTTCACCACCCATTCGCATGTATCGCGCGAACCGAGATCCCCCCTTGCCAGGAGGCAGCGGCGGCCTTTTGCCCGCACCAGCCGCGCCGTCTCTTCGGCATCCTCATCCTCCGACAGGTAGGCGATGACCACGTTCGCACCCTCGCGGGCGAAGGCCAGGGCGACCGCCTTTCCAATACCCGAGTCTCCCCCGGTGACGATGGCGACCTGTCCTGACAGGCGCTCGCTGCCTCTCAACTCCGGATTCTCCGCTTTCGGAGAAGGCTTCATCGGCCCCTCCAATCCGGGCTGGCGATCCTGCGACTGGGGCGGGCGCTGGGCTTCCTTTTCTTCCACGTCTTTCGATTTGTTGGCCATGACAATCGGGTTGGTTGGAGTTTCTCGTATCGCTTCCGCGTGACTTCACTTCGCGGATTCCCGTCATCGCTCGCAGAAAGAGTGCCGTACACGGTGAGAAGCGCGGCCCTGGAACGATCCTCGCAGATCTTCATCCTCGCCGGCTTCACCTCCGGCATTCGCGTGATCTGTACCGTCAACGACGCCTACATGCGCGCCTGCGATCCACGCGCACCCGCCGATTGGGTGAATGCAGATGCGATGCACGGATACAGAATCATCATTCTCGGAACGATGTGGCATCCTTCGGGTGCTCCCTAAGTATCGCTCGATGGCTTGCCGGTTCCATAAGCTCTCTCCCTCTCTGCTGATTCTCCACTCTTTCCGCAGAGTGACAGATGGAGACGGCGGAGCGGCTGGAGCCGTCCGGAACGCAAGCCCTTGCCGGAGGAGAGGGCGATGATTCCATTCGTGTTGCGCGCTTGAATCCGTCCGCGGGATCGTTCAGACGGTTTCATGGCCATTGCACGGATCATCGCTTTCGTCGTTCTGGCAGGCTGTGCGGCGGCCGCTGTCCGTCCGAACGTGCTGTTCATCGCGGTGGATGATCTGCGTCCGTGGCTGGGATGTTACGATCCGGCTTTTCCGACGTCGCCGCACATCGATCGCCTCGCGGCGGGCGGGCGGGTATTCACCCGGCATTACGTGCATGTGCCGACCTGCGGCGCTTCCCGGTGCGCTCTTCTGTTCGGCCGCTATCCAGGGCGGTTTCCGGAAGACGGCGGCAACGATGCGATTCTGAAAACGGCGGCGAAACAGCCGGTCCCCGCCCTGCCCGTTCTTTTCCGCCGGCACGGCTACCGGACGATCTCCGTCGGGAAGATTTCCCATTTCCCCGGCGGGCGCGGCGGCAAGGGCTGGGCCGTCGGGCCGGAGGAATTGCCGGGTGCGTGGGACCTCGCGACCATGCCGGCAGGACCATGGAAAACGCCCGAGGGAGCCATGCACGGCTATGCCAGCGGCGTGACGAGGCAGGACGCGGGCGACGACAAGAAAAGGAAGCCCCTTACCCAATCCGCCCGCGGAGATGACATGACTTATCCCGACGGATGGATCGCGGAAGAAGCGGTCGTCCGGCTGCAAGCCGAGGCAGGCGGAGACGCGCCCTTTTTCCTCGCGGTGGGCTTCATCAAGCCGCACTTGCCCTTCGCCGCGCCGGAGTCCTATTTCGCGGAAACCGCGGGGGCCGAGCCCACACTCCCGCGAATCTCGGAGAAGCCGGCATTTCCGAGCACCTGGCACGGCAGCGGGGAGTTCCGCAATTATGGCTGGAACGAAGGCGATCCGTTCGAGTCGCCGGCGGCGGCCCAGGCTTACCGCAAGGCTTATCTCGCCTGCATCCGTTATACAGATGCCCAGATCGGGAAACTGCTCGCGGCGCTGGAGGCGTCCCCTGCGGCCGGGAACACGGTTGTCGTCCTATGGGGAGATCATGGCTGGTTGCTGGGAGAGCACGCGATCTGGGGCAAGCATTGCCTGTTCGAGGAGGCGCTGCATTCGCCCCTGATCATCCGGGTGCCCGGCGACAAATTCCCGGGCGGCAAGTCCGATGCGATCGTTGAGACGGTCGATCTCTACCCCACTCTCGCGGCCCTGGCAGGGCTGCCGCTGTCCGCCGGGTTGGATGGCGCGTCATTGGTGCCGCAACTGGAAAATCCCCGGGCGCCTTCGGACGGCTTTGCTTTCGCCGCATGGGGAAAGCACGTCACCTTGCGCACCGCGACTCACCGTCTGATCCTGCCGCGCGATGGCGGCGAGCATCCCGAACTTTATGACCACCGCACGGATCCCGCGGAGACTTCCAACGCCGCCGCCGAGCAGCCCGACATCGGCGATGAACTCCGGCGGCATCTGGAGCGCATTCGGCGGAAGGATACCCGATCCGAATGATTGGATCGGGGCGAAAGGGATGGTTGGGATGAAGTGGTCCGTAATGAACGATAAGATCACCGAAATGCACCTCGGACGGTTCGCCTGCATATAAGCTCACGATGAGCACGTTTTCTCCCAATGTCGAACTGTGGCGTCGCGTCGCGAAATCCCTCAAGGAATTGTGATTTGATCGAAACATCCTGAATTCCGCGGCCATATCCGTCGTCGTCGGAGGTGTCGGCCGGTCGTGGATCGGCGACCCATGATCTCCCGGAAGCGCCGCTCCAGGACTCGTCTTCCCACCCTGATGCGGCGGGCGATCCCGGCGACGTGGCTGCCGCTGGCGGAACCCTACACGAAAGCGTCGCCCGATTCCTAGCGGCCGCCCGGCGGGAAACGCGATGGTGATCCCCTGCGCGATGGCCGTCGTGGCCTGCCAGCGTTCCGCAGAAACCCAAAATCCAAATCCATGACCATTCCTGCCCGTCGCGCGCTTTGCGGCCTCGTCGTCTTCATCCTTGCGCCACCGGTGCGAGGCGACATCACGTATCACCTGAATTTCGACCCGGCGTCCTCGCCCCAGGCCCAGCAGGTTGCGAATTCCGTGGCCGTGGTCGCGGCGTTCTACAATCAGCACGGCTCGTTCAACAAACATTGGGCCGTCACCTACCACCCCGGCATTCCCACGGCGGAAGGCAATTACAACGGCTACATGGGCTATGGCGGCACCCGTAACGAGAGGGTCGTTTTCCATGAGGCCGCCCACACCTTCGGCATGGGGACGACGGGGGCGTATGCCAACCTGATTTCCGGCGGCGTGTGGAAAGGATTCTACGGAAACCGCGCCCAGTTCGAGACCTACAATAACTACGGCGACGGCCTCCACGGCGACGGCCATGCGATCTGGCCGGGCGGCTTCAACTACGACAACGAGGACGGCTTCATCCAGCGAATCTGGCACACCCGCGTGATGGCCGGCATCCGCGCTGACATGGGCATCATGGCGTTCACCCGCGAGGCGCTCAACGAAGTCGCTCATCCCGGCGGCGCCGCCGGGTTCCGCGTCGAGGCCCCGCTCGCCACCGGCTACCAGTGGCAGCGGAACGGCGTGAACCTCACCGACGGCCCTCGAATTTCCGGCGCGCGCGGCCCCGTCCTGCGGATCGCGGACGCCGCCGCCGCGGATGCCGGTACTTACCGCTGTTCCGCCACCGGGGCGGGCGAGACCCTCCTCAGCCGGCCCCGCCAGCTCTGGATCCAGCCGCAGGAAACGCTCGGCCACTGGACGATGAACGGCAACGTGCTCGACAGCGCGAAGTCCCACCACGCCGCCGCCTTCGGCTCGCCCGGCTATGTTGCGGGAAAAATCGGCCAGGCCATCCATCTCGACGGCACCGACGACTACGTCCGCCTGCCCGACGCCGCCGTGCTGGCGAACGATTTCACCGTCGCCACCTGGGTTTTCTGGAATGGCGGCGGAAGCTGGCAGCGCGTCTTCGATTTCGGCACCGGCATCCACCAGAACATCTTCCTCACGCCCCGCTCCGGCTCCAATACGCTGCGGCTCGGCTTCCGCGACGCCATCAACGGCATCCACTCCGAATTCCAGGTCAACGCCCCGGTCCCGCCCACCGGCCAGTGGGTTCACCTCGCCGCCGTGCTCAAGGGCGGCCAGGCCACGCTCTACATGAACGGCCGCCCGGTCGGCGTCACCTTCGGCATCCCGGTCCGCCTTTGCCACTTCGCGCCCACCCAGAACTACATCGGCCGCAGCCAATACGCCGACCCGTATTTCAACGGCCGCATCGACGACTTCCGCATCTACAACCACGCCCTCGGCGGTCCCGAAATCTGGAACCTCTGGGGTGAAAGCCCGAACCGGCCGCCCGTTTTCGAATCCGGCATCATCGTCCTGGCGGACGCACTCATCGGCACGCCGCTCACCGGCCGCACGCTCGCCGACCGCGCCACCGATCCCGATGGCGACCCGCTCACCTTCACGAAACTCAGCGGCCCCGCCTGGCTCTCCATCGCCGCGAATGGGGCGCTGTCCGGCACGCCCACCGGCGCCAGCCCCGGCACGAATACCTTCGTCGTCCGCGTGTCCGATCCCGCCGGCGCGACCTCCGAGGCCACCGTCCGTTTCACCGTGAAAGGCACCGTCGCCCATTGGGATTTCGAGGGCGGCACCGCCAACACCCACGTCCCCTACGCCCCCTCCACCGCCGGTCAATACTCCGGCGCGATCGTCGACCGGTCCGGCGGCACAAACCACCTTTCCGCCTGGAGCACGGGGTGGACTTGGTACCGCCCGCTCGTGCCCGCCGCCGCCACGCCGCGCACCGGAGCCGCCAACACCCTTTCCATCCAGCATGCCAACAACTGGCCCGGCCTGACCGCCATCGGTACCTCTCTCACCACCTGGAGCCCGCGCGAATGGACCCTCGAGGCCGCCATCCGCCCGGACAATGTCACCAGCGGCTTCCAGACCTTCATCGGCCGGGACAGCCGCGGAGCCCATGCCGGCGACCCCGCGCTCGCCGCACTCTATTTCGCCATCACGCCCCAAGGTGGCCTGCGCATCCTTTTCACCGATGTCGCCGGAAACGCCTGGAACATCACCTCGCCCGCCAACACCCTCCAGAGCGCGAAATGGTATGCCGTGGCCGCCACCTCCGATGGCGGCGTCCTCTCGCTTTATCTGAAAAACATCACCGACGGCGCCGCCGGTTACACGCTGCTCGGCACCCTCGACATCTCCTCAAGCGCCGATCCCGCCATGTCCACCGGCACGGGCGACGGGGGCGATTGGGACGCCGGGGTCATCACCATCGCCCGCGGCCTCTACAATGGCGGCCACACCGACCGTTTCTTCGGTCACATCGACGACGTCCGCCTCACCGAAGGCGTGCTCGCCCCGGCCGACTTCCTCTACTCCGCGCCGCCCGCCCCGCCCCTCACTCCCGCCGAGGAATGGAGGCTCGCCCATTTCGGCACCGCGGAAAACACCGGCGACGCCGCCGACGGCGAGGATCCCGACCGCGACGGCATCCCGAACCTCCTCGAGCGCGCCTTCGGCGGAAATCCCCATGCCTCCGAACCCGCCATCCTGCCCGCTGTAGACCTCCCTGCCCCGCTTCTCAGCATCGTCTACCGGAAATCCACCGCCGCCACCGACCTCGTCTATACCGTGGAGCAATCCACCGACCTCACCGCCCCCTGGACCCCTGCCACCGGGGAGTCCGTCGTCGTGTCGAGCGCAGGTGGCGTGGAAACGCTCCGCTTCACCAGCCCTGCCGGGGACGCGGGCCGCAAGTTCCTGCGGGTAAAAGTCACCGCACCCTGAACCTGGACTGCGGCGGGAGGGTGGTGAAGACGACGCCTTGCGGAGCGGTTCCGATTGCACAGTTCCGACTACCCTCCCTCTCGTCTTGAAATGTTCATTCGAACATTTTTGGAAGCGCGTTACCCTGCGCCCGTGGCCGCCCCTCGGGTCGAAGCAGAGGCACTGCGTCGTGAACTGCGGGAAAAATTCCCCGCACTCACGGTGCGCAGCCGTCCGCGGAGAACCGTGTGGAACCCGCTGGCATGTCCTTCCACCCGGAATCCTTCCTGGTGGGTGCGATCTCGGAGGCAATTCCCGCCGGACCGGTCGCGGGACTCGCTGCTGGTCGCAGCGCTCTTGTCGTCGAGGAAAGCGCGGAGGGTGATCGGCTGATGATTCACCGTATCCTCTACACTCAGACAAAGAGTGAAATTCCAACATCGGGCCAAGAAGGCTTTGAGGTCTTCGTTCTTTCCCCCCACGCCCTCTTGCTCAAGGCTCATTGGGCTCCTCCTTTTCGGACAGAATCCGCTCAATCTCCGTGGCGGAGATCATGAGCCTGCCGTAGCCGGTGATGGTGCGGAGGCGGCCACTCTTAACCTGCCGGTAAACCCAAGACCGATGACTGCCAAATTTCTGGGCGACTTCTTCGAAACTGAAGGCGATCCGGTCTCCCCATGAGCGTGGTGTTTCATGCCAGCATCGCCGCGCGACGTTCATCGCGGGACAAAGCGAGTTCTATAAAATTTCGCGCCTTTGCATAGTTCACCCACTGCAACGCGTGAATGGCTTTCATTCTCTCGATTTTAGCGGCGGGATCCCGGTAGTTTTTCCAGAAACGGGACTCGGCATCGGCTTCGGCAAGCTCGTCATTGTCGGCTACGGCGAACGGGGCATTCGGGAAGACAAACCACCAAGCCTGCGCTGAGCTTCGCGGAGCTTATTGGTGTCCAAGCCTCTCCATGCACGCTTGCCGTGGAGGGTAATCCGTGCGTAAAACCCCCCGCCGGGTTGCCGGACGTAAAGTCCGGGAGTTCCGGTCGGCTTCCATCGGCTGGCATCCTGTTTCATGGCGTTGCACCGCTTCGTGGCATGTAGTGGTATAAAACGGGTATCACCGGACGAAAAAGTCGTAGTAACAATCGATTGAAAATCAATAAATTGGAGGGGTGGCAGAGTGGTCGATCGCGCCGGTCTTGAAAACCGGAGAGCCGCAAGGTTCCGTGGGTTCGAATCCCACCCCCTCCGCCATATATTAATATTAAGCGAGTTATGTGAATTTCGACTCACGAATTTCCCCCGAACGGCCGGGGATTGCGCGTCTCTCTGATTTTGTGAGTGGGCTGCTCCGCGTGGGATTTCGGCGAAGTTTGTGTCCATTCTCTCAAATCGGATCAGGCCGTGGTTCACTTTCCCCGTTTCCGGAATCCCGAGAGGCTTTTCGCTGCACTTACCGCTATGCGGTTGTCTCAAGGGAACTGAGCCCCAACTCTCTCATTTGCACCGACCAATCGGCGGATCGTTGCGCGATGAGATCCTGCACTTGCCAATGTCCCGGCTGGGTTCCCTGAAAAACCGCCCGTTTGATTTCCGGGGCGAGATACGCGGCGTTGAGCAGCCGCCTGATGTAAGCGGGTTCCACTCCCAGCTTCCGGGTAACCTCCTGAAGTGGAGCGGAAGGATTTTTCTGCAATTCCGCCCGCCAGAACTCCGCTTGGGCAATGGTCTGGATCAACGCGGGATTCGGCGCGGTGAGGCGGGCGGTGATTTCCTCTCCGGTCTGTCCATCGATGATTTCCGACCGACCCCGGCGCGGTTTGAAGGAAATCCCGGCAGACAGAATCACCCAATTTTCTTCTCTGCTGATTGTGGTCGGGATGGGAACCGGCAACGGTGCAGGTTCCCCGGTTTCCTCCGGCGGGCATTCAACCAGCTTCGACAGGTGGTCGATCGGAATCTGGATCGCAACCGACTCCACCCCGACAACGATGCGGAGCTTGGCTTCGGCCAGCCATCCGGCGAAATCCCCCAAGGGTCCGATCCGGACAAGGTGGCGTGCATGTCGAGCCGGTGACGAATTTCCCCGGCGGACAGATTCTCCGGAGAAGCGTATTCCCCCAGCTCGGGTATGGAGTGGATCAGCATCCGGCGTACTGCGTCTTCCAGCAAGGAAGCACTGATGGTTTTGAGCAACGAGGAACCGTAGCCCTGCCGGATCGCCTGTTGGGAAACGTAATACCGGTAACGCTTCCGGGTTCTGGTACCGTCGGCGGATTTCTCGCTCTTGTTGGTATAGGTGGGGGTGAGCGCCTGACCGCCGATGCCGAGGACAAACCCCTTCAACGGATGGAGAAGGCGGGTTCTGGCAATGGCGGTTTCATTGAGATGGCCGGTGATTTTGCCTGCTTCGGGCTGGTGATCCCGAAGTTTGGTCTGGACCTGCTGCCAGAGGGATTCGTCGATGATGGCCTCGTGTTCTCCGGGGTATTCATTCTCCTTGTGGCGGATCAGGCCACAATACACGGGGTTGGTCAAGATGCGGTGGAGATCCTTTGCTACCCATGGTTTGGCTTGTTGAACACGTCCTTTCCGGCTGGTGAAGGATTTGGTCATCAGACCTCTCCGGTTCAATTCAATCACCGCTTCTATCAGGCCGGATTTTTCGAGGTAGGTTTGGAAGCAGGTCTTTACGGTATCGGTTTCGGATTCGTTGATGACGAGCTTGCGGTCGACGACGTCGTAGCCGAGCGGTGGGATGCCGCCCATCCTCCTCTCCCTCGGTCTTTTCCCGTTCGAGTTGATTGGCGACTCTTCTTTCCGTCTTCCACCATTCGACCTGGTCGTCGAAAGAGGGGTCGAAGTCCTCAAGCTCCTCCTGGTCGTTCTGAAGAAGTGAAAGCACCATGTTGCGGGCGCTGGCCTTGCCTTTGATCGCGTCGTTGACGATCGAGAGATAAAACACCTCCCGTTTGGTAATCTTCTCGCTTCCGACGCGGATTCTGACATCCAGCAACTCCTTCAACAGGTCGCTCTGGTTCTTGTTTTTCTTCGGTCGTCCGTTGGGATTTCCCGATTGACCTTTGGGGAACCGGGAGTGCAACGGCGGCTTTCCGTAACCGACCTCATAATCGTCATCGTCTTCGGGTACGCCGAGAAGGGATCATTCGTCCTCAACAACAAATGCGGAGACACCTTGAGTGTCTGGTGGAAGCATGGGGACAACTGGCACAAGGACGATGAGGCAGGCTATCGACCAAATCCACAGGAAGGCAAGGTGCTCCAGCGTGTCGGCGACGGGTTAGTCTGATCGTCTACGGACCCGGCCAGAAATGGATTTTCTCATGCACGGTGAGGCTTCAAATCAAAGAATCCTGATGGGTTGATGCATTGAAATGTTCTTGTGAACATTCATACAGGTGGTATTGTTTTAAAAATTTCTCTAGCTGATTTTGTATGACCCCTACTCTCGCTTGCTCGAAACTCTTCGAAATCCGCTCCTCGAAATGCTTAAAACTACGGTGCCATCGAATTAGAAAAAAAACTCTGGGAAGCTTCCCTTACCACCCTCCACACCGAAAACATCGGCGGCGTCTTCACCGACTCCGCCCTGCTCGACCTTCTGAAAAACCTCAATCAATCCGCCGCCTCATTTCTCCTTTTAAAAAGGAGAATTTTCAGTAAAGCTCTCCCCCGTGAAAGGAGAAATCCACAACACTCTTAAGGAAAAGCTCGCTACCGCGCTGGCGATCGATCCTCCCTCGCTCACCCGCCGAGAAATCCGCCTGCCCGTGGTGCCCGGCAAAGCACTCGCTGTCATCGGCATGCGCCGCAGCGGCAAGACCTGCTTCCTCTGGCAATGCCTACGCGATCTTCTGGACGCCGGCGCCCCCAGGGAATCCCTCGTGTTCCTCAACTTCGAGGACGACCGCCTGGCCGGCATCGAGTCCTCCGACCTCTCCTTCCTGCTGGAAGAATACTTCCGCCTCTACCCCGGATTCAGAGATAAGCGACAGGTCACCCTCTTCCTCGATGAAATCCAACTCGTCCCCGGCTGGGAAACCTTCACCCGCCGCGTACTCGACAGCGAAAAGATCCGCCTCTTCCTGTCCGGTTCCTCCGCCACCATGCTCAGCCGCGAAGTCGCCACCAGCATGCGCGGTCGGGCGATGGAAATCACCGTCTTCCCTTTCAGCTTCCGCGAAGCTCTCGCCCACCGCGGCCTCCTCCCGGACGTGGATTGGGACCTGCTTCCGAAGGCCAAGCGTTCGGCTCTTGAAAAAGCCTTCCGCGACTACCTCTTCGAAGGTGGCTTTCCCGACTCCCAGGACATCGATCCGCGCGACCGCCGGCAACTCCTCCAGGGCTACGTCGATGTCGCCGTCCTGCGTGATGTCATCGAACGCCACGCCGTCTCCAACCCTGTCGCCCTCCGCTGGCTTCAGCGTCATTTGCTCGGTAACCCTGCCGCCCCCTTCAGCATCCAGAAATTCCACGATGCCCTGAAATCGCAGGGACTCCCGGTGTCCAAGGACAGCCTCCATGCCTTCCTCGCCTACTTCGAAGACGCCTTCCTCATCCGTACCACCTCGCTGTTCACCACCTCCGAACGGCAGCGCATGGTTAATCCTCGCAAAGCCTACCCGATCGACCCCGGTCTCATCCCTGTGTACGAACGCGGCGGCCGTGCCAACCTCGGCCATGCCCTTGAAACCGCCGTCCTGATCGAACTCCAGCGCCGCGGTTGCGAACTTCACTATCTTCGCACCCCGCAGGGAAACGAAGTGGATTTCCATGCCATCGACGCCACCGGCCGGACGCTTCTCGTCCAGGTCTGCGCCCATGCCGCCGATGGCAAAACCCTCGAACGCGAAACCCGCTCCCTCATGGAAGCCCAAACCCTTCACCCCGGTGCCCGGCTCCTTCTTCTGCTCCTCGAATCACTCCCGCCCGGTACCTTCATCCCCAAACCTATCGAAGCCTTACCTGCTCTCCAATGGTTCCTCCATTTGGACCGGGAGCATTACGAAGACTTTTCAAGCAAATTCTAAACCCTAGCAATCATCATGAAACTCCTTTCATTTCACATTCAAAACTTCAGATCGATCAACGATAGCGGCCCTATTGAAGTTTCCAGAATCACCGCCTTGCTCGGACGGAATGAAAGTGGGAAATCAAATCTTCTTCGCGCACTTCAAAGCCTGAATCCGCCAGAAGGCTTTGCCGCCTTGAAAAAAGTCAAAGACTTTCCAAGGCATCGCCGTCTGGAAGAATGCAGAGACTCAACTTCAGTCGTCTTCACCAAATGGCAGCTTACTCCGGCCGAGTTTGAGGAACTGGCCGGGATTCTACCCCAAGCAAACACGATTACCGGAATTCGTATAGGGCGCTGGTATCAAGGAGACCATAGATGGGTTGTGTGAAGGGCATCTTCTGCAAAGGACAAGCCTCTTTGGCGATCCCCCCGAATGTTGGGGATCTCGACTTCCTAGGATTTCACCCGGTTCGTCGTGAGATTCTGTTGATTGAGGCGAAAATGACATCCACCGGCCTCGAAGCACAGTTCTGGCGTGATGATGTTCAGCAGTTCGTTTGGAGAAAGAAATCCTATGCGAATCAGTTCCGTCGAAAGCAGGAATGGATGTTGGGGAACCTAGCGGCAATCCAACGGTTACTGGGCGCTCCTCCTGACTGCAACTTCGATCCAAGGATACTCACCCTGTATCCTTGCATCGCCGCAGAGTTCATCGAGGATTTTCGTTGCGAATCGATTACTGAATTTATGCTCGGAATGAAAAGGCAAACTGTTTGATACGATAGGCAAGAGCATTACCGGGTTGAGCTGCACAGAAAACAGGATTTCGAGATAACGATGAACTGAGGGCTGTCTTGGCCGAGCCGGTTGGCGGCGACGGCGAGCACCTTTTTGTTTTCGAAGATGGAGGCGATGGAACCGGTCGCCGAAGGGTTGAAGGAGGGAGGAGCGGACGAGTTGGCGGTGAGGAAACAGGTTCTGCTGCGGCCGTTCCAGACCCATAGACGGGGGGATGGGCGAGATTTCAGTCACCTTTGGGTGACGTTATACTGAGGAGCGCAATCGGAGACGATCTCATCGTCATTTTTGTCATTTGGAGGAATCGAACAATTGGCAAATTAACGGCCTGTTCGATAGCGAGTACACCGCCGCAAGCAACTCGTGTGGACGGCAGAACAGCTCGGCAATCTCTCCGCGCCGCGCTCATTAGCACTTTTCGGCAGCCTATGGGTGTTTCTCGCACTGGAATCCCATG
Organism: Haloferula sp.; assembly: GCA_037190465.1. GTDB lineage: Bacteria > Verrucomicrobiota > Verrucomicrobiia > Verrucomicrobiales > Akkermansiaceae > Haloferula. Next base: position 141,250 of record JBBCJF010000012.1, read on the forward strand.
TGGAGCCAGTCCTAGTTGCATCAGGTCAACTACGTTCGGCCGCGTCCCTGCCAGTGCCGGCTTCCCCGGCAAATCCTCCACCAACTGGATCTGGGCCCAGCAATGCACGCCTGCCTCAAGCTCGCCGGTCACTCCACTCTCTCCCTAGACACTCTCTTCCTAGATACTGTAGTTCAAAAAACCGTTGTTTTTTCAGTTCTCGGTGCCTTAAAAGAAGGGCCGCGTGAAACCTACGTGCAAGACGATTGATTTTCATCCCGCTCGGAATCCAGCTGTGCGGCTAAATGCTGTGTGCCCCTACTTTACAATGTATCCGCTATCGTTCCCTTATGAGCGGCTAAAAGGACGAGGAAGGGGAATCCGGGTGCTCGATCCATTCTGTGGGCGAGGAACAACAAATTTTGCGGCGCGCCTCTTGGGGATGGAATCTGTTGGAATCGATAGTAATCCGGTCGCGCACGCAGTTGCAGTCTCGAAGCTTGTTCATACCAGTAAAGAAGAAGTCGTTGAGACTTGCCAATTTGCTCTGGCAGCCCGGGGCGATATGGATGTTCCCACCGGTGAGTTTTGGGATTTCTGCTACGACACAGATACCTTGATAGAAATATGTCGTCTCCGTCAGTATTTCCTCAACACCGACTCAACTAATGAAGCCGAGAAGATGCTTCGTGCGATCATTGTTGGCATACTTCATGGACCCCTCACGAAAGGCAAACCGACCTACCTTTCTTCCCAGATGCCGAGGACCTATGCCACGAAACCAGCAAGCGCAGTAAACTTCTGGAAAAAGAATGGATACGATCCGAAATATGTGTCGGTTCTCGACGCAGTCTCGCGTCGGGCAGAATACCTATTGAAACAAGTTCCTGAGAACGTGCCGGGTGAAGTTCGAAGAGCAGACAGCCGGCAGATCGAAAGTTTTGCCGGGATCGAAAACTTCGACTTGATTCTAACATCGCCACCCTATTTTGGAATGCGAACCTATTGGCCCGACCAATGGCTAAGAAATTGGTTCATGGGCGGTCCCGATTTTGTGGAGTACTCCAAAACAGACCAGATTCAGAGCCAAGAGGTTAACAGGTTTACCGAGAATCTTTCACTTGTCTGGCGGAATGCTGCACAAGCCTGCAAGCGTCGGGCAAAGATGATCATCCGATTCGGAGCGCTACCAAGTTACTCTGGTGATCCGAGGGCAATCATCAAGAACAGTATTCGACTGTCCAACTGTGGCTGGCGAGTGGATACAATTCGTGACGCAGGCTCTGCAGACACCGGAAAACGTCAAGCAGAGCAATTCAAAACAAAAAAGAATAGTCCAGTAAGAGAAATCGACGTGTATTGCACTTTGGCAGCATAGGCTATGTTTACTCCCCAAGAAGTTGATGAGCTCAGAAAAGTTGTGCGTGAATGTGCGCAATCAGATCGCAAGCTGCTGGATACGCTCCGGGCAGAAGTTAGTGCACTGAAGCCGGGCGTGGTGAAGATTCAACCGAGGTCCGCTACTGCTGTCTCGTTGGTGGCGAGTGACGGGGGTAATAATCAGCTTCGATACGACCCATTCCATGTGCAGTTGGTGCGAGTCGTTGATTCCTACGGGAAGCAGCTCTGCCTAGATGCTGTGTCAACAAGCAGTGATTTGGAGAATCTTGACAAAGCGCAGTTCAATTCCGACGGAAGCGGTAGAACAGCACTTGGCCGGATGATGTTGGATTTGGGCGTTGCCACCGGAAAACTCAACGATCTGAGCCATATGATGCCGAATGTGGCCCAAGCTAAAGCAAATCCTGAGAGGATCTCGCCAAGCTGGGTGCAGGTATACCGAGACCTCTGTGAATGGGCCGTACTCTATGAATTGATCTGCTTCAAGTCCTTCTCGACTGATACGCTCATTGTTCGAGATGGAGCCTTGCGAAGCAAGCTGTTCCGGGGGACTTTGTTCGTGGCTTTCCAAGACCGAGTTGAAGCCGCAATTGATCGCATCTACAAAGAAGATCGGCGGCGCGTCTATCTCGTGGGTATTTCAAAGCATTCAAAGGCGCTAGAGCGATACGGCCTCGCATTCACATTGGAAAATATCTTCCCAGGTGGTGATGCCAGATACGTTGAAATACCCCGCGACCTTGAACGAAAAGCGGTCCAGTGGGAGCGCGATTTAAGAGGCCGTGAAGAAGAAGCCGAGGGAGAAGAGGCGGCCGGCAAATTCGTCGCTGGGACTATGTATTTCGTGCGATTTGGACACCGTTCGGGAGATCCGGTTTGGCCAGTGGACATTCTCACCAAACAGAAAGAAGATGCGCAGCAGATTTTTGGATACCTCCAAAAAGATGCCATAGAAGGATTCCCGATTCCCTACTACCCAATGTGCCTTCAGAAAGCACATATTCACGCTGAGATTGCCGATTTTGACTTCGATATTCTTCAAGACGAGATCACTTCTGCTATCCGCGATACTTTGGCAGAGGGCGAGCGTCCAATCTTCGATGAGCTTCCACTTCGTTACCAAGATATTTCCAATCGTCGCTACTCATGAAATTATTCCCTAAAGGACAAGTCGCTGGCATCTTCCGCGGATTTAGCGAAGGGGGTCTCGAATTTCACGCAGACATTATATTGCCTTACAGTAATAACTTTCAGAATACGCCGATGCATGGCCAGTTCCTGCTCGTGCAGCTTGAGACCGAAGACGAAGGAGTGCTAGGTCGCATTACTTCGATTTCTTCCGAGGGGCGGCTTACCTCAAGCGCCGGCGAAGACTACGCGATCCGTGCGGTTGAAGAGAACAGACCTGTTGCGGAGAACCTCAGAGAACAGTATCTCAAGTATAGGGTAGATATTCGCGTGCTTGGAGTCATCCGAATTGTGAATGACAAAATCGAGTTTGCAGCATCTCACAGAAGACTACCCCACGTCGGAAGCAAGGTGGCGTTCTTGGGTGAAGAACTTTTAAAAGAAGTCGCCGGCCATAACGTTGACGGAGCTGACATTGGACACCTTGCGATGGGGGAATTCATCTTTTCAGGAACCGATCAACGGCTCGAAGTGAAACCTTGGATGCAGGTCAAAAACCCAATGGTCGTGCCAAAGTTTGCTGCGAAAAATCTTGTTGCGCGGCGTTCGTTCGTGTTCGCAAGGGCAGGTTTCGGCAAATCCAACCTTGTGAAGTTACTCTTCAGCAATCTCTACAAAGAGACTCCAACTGTTGAGAAGCGCGGAGGCCGACTTGTTCCGGTGGGGAGCATCATCTTCGATCCTGACGGGGAATATTATTGGCCTGACGATAAAGGGCGCCCCGGTCTCTGCGACGTGCCGGAGCTTCTGGATAAGGTGGTCGTCTTCACGCCCAAGCAAGGTCCTAGTGATTTTTATGGATCATTCGTTGCTGGAAGTATCAAACTGGACATTCGGCGTCTCCGGCCTGGAGATGTGATCTCAATTGCACTTCCACCGGAAAAACAAGATCAACAAAACGTTCGGAAACTGAAGCAGCTCAATGACCGAAATTGGATTCGATTGATCGACGAAATATTTCGGAATCGCAACTCGGCAGACGAAGACCTGTTGAAAGAATTGCTTGGCCTGAACAACAATCAGGAAGCTGAAATGCTCGCTGCCCGAGCGAATATGACCGCAATAGTCTCACAGCTTCATGATCCAAGTAGTCAGTTGATCGATAAACTCTTGATGGCTTTGCGAAACGGAAAGATATGCGTTGTGGATATTTCTCAAATGCGTGGCAGCGCGGGACTCATTCTTTCAGGGATCATTCTTCAAAAAATTTTTGATCATAACCAGAATGAGTTTACCAAAAAGGAGCCCCAGACGATTCCAACAATTGCGGTTCTTGAAGAAGCACAGTCCGTTCTTGGGCACGGATCAAGCGGAGGGGAAGGACCTTATGTTTCGTGGGTCAAGGAAGGTCGAAAATATGACTTAGGAGCTATGCTGATTACCCAGCAGCCGGGAAGCATCCAAAACGAAATTCTGAGTCAGGGAGACAATTGGTTTATCTTTCACCTGCTGTCCTCTGCTGATCTTGTTTCGGTCAAAAAGGCAAATGCTCACTTCAGTGACGATTTGTTGAGCTCACTTCTCAATGAACCTATACCAGGTCACGGCATTTTCTGGAGCAGTGTTGAGGGGAAGAGCTATCCAATACCTATCAGAGTGCTTTCGTTCGAATCTGCTGTCAAAACGTGCGATCCTGACTATAATAAGGAGCGAGGTAACACTTACGCAATGGAGCTCGATGCAATCTACCAATCAGAGCTTCAAAAGCTAAACTTAGAGGCACCGAGACCGTCACACGAAGACGACAGTGACTTGGAGTCACCAGCGGAATCTGAAGCGAACGAGGTAGTCGACGTCCTTGAACTCCAAATAAGTAGATCGATCGATCGGTTTAAGATTGAGAAGAACGACATATTGGAAAAAATCCGGAAGGGAAATGGAGAGACTTACTACGGAATCATTCTGGCTCTTGAGAAACTGCTTCCTGAAACGAATGCGGATCGAAATCAAATAGCTGTAGGCAATGTTCCTCGCCTACTGAACGAAGTCTTGGGAGTTCATGCTTGGAAAAAAATTTCCAGACCCAAAAAGAGCGGTGCTGGATTCACTCAATGGGTTGTGAGAACAGAATTAGAAAACTGAGTATGCTCTTCCAGTTGTAGTAGGTCGACTGGCTGATGCCGTGCTTGCGGTACAACTTTCAGTTGCCCACGTCTGCCTCCTTGAGGATCAAGACAATCTGCGCTCTCGGTGAATTTGCTCTTCTTCATGATTCGGTTTCGGCTCCGCCCGTCCCAATCCTCTTATTTCGATTTGTTCAGGACGAGAAAAGCTTACATTTTCCCTCAAGTCGGATCGTCGACTTCGTATAGGAGGAAGTCAGAGTTATGGATAGTGGGAAAAAGGGATGACTCTCCGTATCTTATTGATCTAAATATGGACCCCCTAGAGTTAATGATAACATCCCGAGACTGTCCTCGTACTAGAATCTCTAAATCATTCAGATCCACTCCCAAAGATTGGCCAACAAGGATCCAATGAGCATCCATTAGATCCTTGTTCTCTCTCACGAACTTTTTCCATGGCGATGAATTTTCGACTGAGAAATTAGTAAGAGAAAGTGCAGCCCTCAACAATGCCCAAGCAGACTCTTCTGGGCTTTTTATGGTCGCAAGTTCCTCCCAATAGCGGTGGCCTTGAGTATTCGGCCGCAAGACAGTTTCACACCGGTCTATCGAAAGGAGGGTAATCATCGGATGCTCATTATTAATGATGTTCAAATGAAAGTTAGAGTAACCATTAAAGCCCAAACGCATGATTGCTACGCTGCGCCATTCCCTTGGGAAAACCACTTTGCGAGGTGCGGTCGTCTGTTCTCCCCAGAAGATCACTGGTGCAGCCTTCCTATGATCACTCTCTTTTTTGGGTTGGATGAACCTCAGTTCAAACGTGCACGGAAGTAAGGACAGATGCTTTTCGTGGCAGCCGAGAAGAGCCACCTGCTTGGCATCGGCCGTTTGAAGAACCGAACCGACACCAATTGACGCGAACGAAATAGCCGCCGGGAACATGAGCGGTCGGAAGCGAGGTTGTCCCGCGACATGGAACCATCCAGCCCCTTCAGCAAGCGTCATGGGCAATTCCCTCGTCGCCTGATTGATCTCATTGAACTGATTTCCCATCCCAGCGGATAGCATACGTTCCAGAAGATCGGTGGCCGCAGTTAAAATCGTATTCCTCCATGAGTCGGTGCAATTCGACGAAACCAGTACCCCGTCTCGATTGATGCTGAGCGTTGAATCAGGCACGTCAAAGAGCTCAACCTCCGCGGAAATACCGGGGCTCGTCATGGCCAATGGCGTTGTAAAAACTTCTCCCTCTTTCCGGGCGTTACGTGCACGGATGCAACAATGCATCCCTCGCCATGAACCGAATGAGAAACCCTCCAGCTCAAAGGGATTGTGACCGGGGTATTCCGGATTGAACACTAAAGACCTTCCTTTTTCGAGCTCGAAACAAGTTACGACGACCCGTGCGATCCCGGCACCATCCGGCAGCAGTACTTCACAAGATTCGAATATCATTCGGGACAGAGCATCCGTCTCGAGTGCTGGATGGTCCGCCTTGAGTTTCTCGATCCACTGTCGCTCCGCTTCACCGGTAAAAGAGCCGTTATTTTTATAGATCTCATCGGCATCCTTCCATTTGCTTTGTGCGATTTTTTTCCAGTCTTCTTCCGTGCGTACCCATCCGACGCCACGTCGCCAGACATAGTCACCCTTAGGAACACCCTCGATGCGATATTCGAACCGACAGGGCAGCCGAACAAGGGTGGTTACGAGGTAATTAAGAAGCTTCTGTGCGAACGAAGAGGCATCGGTTACGCGATCTTTTCGTAGGCTCCACATCATCCGCGTTCCTCCGGTGGAAAATGTAGTGGGAAGTTTCTTAAGCTCGCCGAAGCTGCCAACCCCGCGAGTGATGAAACGCCAGCTTTCGCTGCCGTCTCCGCATCCTTGGTAGCGCGTGGTCTCCAAAATGACTTCATCGGCAAGCATGAAATAGCTGAGGACGCCAATGCCGAATTGACCGGTCAAGCCGGGACGGAAGCCTACGGCCTCGCAGTCACGCTCAAGCTGGCGAATGGCATGACGACGGCCGGTGCCGCTGACCAACACGTGGCGGTTGATGATGTCCCGGGTGAGGCCGACGCCACTGTCCTCACAGACAAGTTGCCAGCCGCCATCCAGGCCAGGGCGTAGGGTGAGTATTACGTGTTCTTGGTTACCGAGTTCCTCCTCCCACTTGCGGTCGGACGGGGAGGGCAGGATCAGGCGCTTACGAGCGATCTTTTCGCGTACGGCATCGAAGGCGTTCTGCAGTAGCTCGCGTACGGCATGAAGCGGATTACCGTAGAGTTGTTCCCCAGAGAGGAGTTGAAGGAGGCGGGCGGTGTCGGGGCGGAACGCGCCGTCGATATACTCGTAGGAATCATCGGCTGGGCGGATGTCGTGGGTTAGGGCGGGGGCAAGATGCCAATCCCGACGAATGATCTGCTGACCAGCTTTGTTTTCAATGGGGAGACGCTCACCGAAAGAGGCGATACCATTGAGCTCATTATCAATCCATTCTTTGAGGTCGAGCAGAGCGCGATGGGCGATGGCGCTGCGCGGGCGGGCTTGGAAGTGGAGACGGTCGCCGCGGAGATCGATAGTGAGGGAGTGGTCCTTTTGCCAGTACACGAGGCTGCGCGGGCGGTCCGCTAGAGCTCGGTGGCGGAAGAGGACGGCAGGAGTGCGCTCGGGGTCGTTTTCCAGAATATCCGCGAGGCGCAGCACACAGGCGAGATGACGGAGGTGGATGAGCTGAGGGGAGGGACCAGAGCTGAGAAAGGGATCGAAAGCGGAGGTGCCCAGCAGACGAACATCGAGGTGGTGGCTGGTACAGAGGCTGGCGAGGATCTCGACAACATCCGGCAGGAAGGTGAAACTCTCACCGCGAAGGTTTTCGCGGAGCCATTCGGCGCTCCAGTCGTTGTGACGCTCTCGGACATAGAAAGCAACGAGTTCGTCGGCGAGATTGAGGTCAGCCAGCGAAGTGGAGAGAGGGAGAATTACGGCTTCCCCAGTGTATTCGTCGAGGTAGGTTTGAAAAGCTCCCTTTTCCTCTGCGGTAAGAGCGCTCTGGTCAGGTTGGAAGAGGTGGCGGTGATGAGCGGCGACTTTCCCGCGCTCGGGGGTCATGCCGATGTCATGGCCGTAAGCGGCGAGCACGAGCAGGGCAAGTTCGTAATCGGAGAAATTCTTGCGAATATCTTCGGTGAGGAGATCCTCCATGCGATCGGCGACGCGAAGGGCATGGTCGGCATCATGCAGAGTAAAGTCGACAGGGGAGGTGCCGCCCTTCGCGAGGACCATGTCGAGCTTGCGCATCCACTGCTCCACGGTGGGGAGGATTTCGGAGGCGTGGCCGTTGCCATTTTCTTCGGCGCGTTCGGCGAGGGCCTTCCAAAGCCAAGTGTGCTTCCATGCAAGCTGAGTGGAGCGGGGCGGCATCCTGCTATACTAGTATGCTGCAGCTTTGCGGCAAGCCGGTTCCAGAGGATGATCTCACAGTGAAAGAGGTAGGTCTCCGAAGAGATGATTTGCCTGTACCTTCGGAATCTATCACCACAACTCCGTTGACGGAATCCGTCACCGCTATCCCGTTACCCGATTTGGTTCACGTTCTGAACACCTCAGCCCTCTCCGCCTAGCGGTAGGTTCTAAGCGAAGAATCTCAGCTTTCTTCCCTGTAATTTCGTCAATCAGGGAATTAGGGAACCTCCGGCCCAATCCATTGAAAGTAGGCCGCTAAGGCTGACCCAGAAGCCCTCAAAAACGCCAAGATGGCGATTTTCACCCGAATCTCCCTGTAAATTCAAAGAATCAGGGAATCGTGAGAGGTCAGTTAGTTTTGGAATTACCCCACCGCCACTAATTGATAATGAATTAATTATGATAATTTTCAGGGGCGCTTTTCTTCTTGGTTCCACGGGTTTGCAGCTCTCTCTGTTTGAGGGGGCGCTTGGATTTCCTCCCGCATTCCCGATTTCCGCTCACGCTCTCTTAAACCGATCCTGGTCGTCGTTCACTTTCCCGGTTTCTCGCGCCTGTCCCTTCCCTGTCGATCCCAGCCATTTGGCAAATTCAACCGGCATGTCGAGTCCGGCAAGGTGGACAGCATGCATGCCTGGGCGATGACGGTTTTCTTCGACGGACAGGTTCTCTGACGAAACGTATTCGCCCAGGTCGGGCAGGGCGCGGCCCAACATCCAACACACCGCATCCTCCAGCAGCTGGGCGCTGATGGTTCTGATCGGCGAGGAGTTCATATCAGTCTTATTCTCCGTTTGGATGAGACGAAGAAGTAGACGATTGTTGCTGGCTTATTTCTTCTTCTCAAGCTCGGGGCCATTGTCGGCGGGCAGCGAGCGATGCCAGGCGGCGACGGCGTCGGCGAGGCGCGTGGCGGTGTCCGGCTGTGCTGCGGCGAGATCATTGGTTTCGCCGGGGTCGGCGGCGAGGTCGTAGAGTTGTGGATTCGAGCCGTTGTAGTCGCAGAGGAGTTTCCAGTTCCCTTCCCGGACGGCGAGGTCGGGCAGTGCCGCGGGCTGCGGTCCGCCGGAGATGCTGCGGTCGGGTGGACGACGCCAGAAGATCGGAGCCATGCGCGATGCGTCGCTTTTTCCGAGCAGGGTGGCGGAGAGGTCTTCGCCGTCGAAGGATGTTCCGGCCGGGATCTTCACCGAGGCGATTTTGAGCAGGGAGGGCGGGAGGTCGAAGGCGGCGATGACCGGGGTGTCGTTCTGGGAGCCGGTTTTGATGGGATCGGTGAAGCCCGGTCCCCAGACGATCAGCGGGGAGCGGATGCCGCCTTCGTAGAGCGTGGCCTTGGCGCCGCGGAAGGGGCCGGCCGAACCGGCGCCGGGCTCGGGGCCATTGTCGGAGGCGAGGAGAATGATGGTATTGTCGCGCAGGGTGGGGGTGCCGCGGATGTGATCGAAAAGCGGGCCGAGCTGGCGGTCCATCGCCTCCAGCACGGCAAGGTAGCGGCCTCGCTTGTCGCCCCCCCATTGGTCGACCGGGGGCCAAAAGGGCGAGTGGACGTCATCGGGCCAGAGATTCAGGTAGAAGGGTTTTTTCGCGGCCACGGCGCGGTCGATGAAGGGAATCGCGGCGGCGACGAAGCCGCCGGTGATTTCCGAGCGCTGCATCCAGGTGACGGGGCCGCCGAGGCGCTCGGCGTCTTCCCAGATCCTGCCGGGCTGCCGGTCGCCGGGTTTCAGGGTGAGGGGCAGGAGTTTCGGGCCCATACCCTCGAAGTTGGTGAGGCTTTCGTGGAAGCCGTAGGCGGAGATCGGCGGGGCGTCGTCCACGTCGCGCTGGCCGCCGAGGTGCCACTTGCCGAAGTGCCCGGTGGCGTAGCCGGCGGATGCGAGGATGCGGGCCAGCACGGGCGCCTGGGGATCGAGCCACTGGGCCATGCCGCGGCGCTCGTTGTCGGCGCGGTTGTTGAGGAAGGAGGAGATTTTCCAGCGCTGCGGGTATTGGCCGGTGGTGAGGGCGCAGCGCGAGGGGGAGCAGAGGGGCGAGTTGACGTAGAATTGCCCGAAGCGAATGCCTTCGGCAGCCAGCCGGTCGATGTTCGGTGTTTTGGCGTCCCGGTTGCCGAAACAGGAAAGGTCGCCCCAGCCCATATCGTCGATGAGAATGAGGATGAAGTTCGGCCGCTCCGCCGCGGCGAGCGGGAGGGAGAGGAGGGCGAGCAGGGTGAGGAGCAGCGATTTCATGGTTTGCCGGGGAAGATCGGTTCACCGCGTCTGGCGGCTTCGAAGGCGGCGGGGGTGTCGAGTTCGGCGCCGGGGTCGCGCTGGTCGGCGAGGTGACGGTCGAGCGCGGCGGCGAGGCGGGCTTTCGTCTCCGCGTGGGCGGGGTCGTCGGCGAGGTTGTTCATTTCGTAGCGGTCCTGCGCGGTGTGGTAGAGGTGTTCGGCCGGGCGATGGAGGAAGCGCTCGACCAGGCGCAGGATCTCGGGGTGTTCCGTCGAGTGGAAAATCCAGGTGGCCCAGTACGGGTTGTGTTCGGTTCTGCCCATGAGGTGCTTTTCGATGTAGGTGCGCTCGGAGGTCAGGTTGCGGATGTAGCGCCAGTCGCCGTCGGTGATGGAACGGATGGGGTAGGGCGGGCCTTCGGGGTAGTTGTTGTGCATGCCGTGGGCGAAGTCGCGGTGTTCGTCGCTTTCGCCGCGGAGCACGGCGGCGAAGCTGGTGCCGTCGAAGACACCAGGATCCGGCTTGCCGCCGGCGAGTTCGATGAGGGTGGGGACCACGTCGGCGTATTGCACGAGGGCGGCGGTGCGGCGGCCGGCGGGCACGACACCGGGCAGGCGGGCGACGATTGAGGTGTGCAGGCCGCTGTCCCAGTTGGTCCATTTGTTGCCGGGGAATTGCGCGCCCTGCTCGCTGGTGAAGAGAACGAGGGTGTTGTCGGCGAGTTTGGTTTCGTCGAGCAGTTCGAGGAGTTCGCCAACCTGCGAGTCCATATAGGTGATTTCCGCCAGGTAGCGCGAGAAGTCCTGCCGGGTGCGGGGAGTGTCGGCGAGGTAGGGCGGTAGTTTGAGTTGGCCGGGTGGATAGGCGGAAGCGTCGCCCATGGCCCACGGGACGTGCGGTTCGGTGAGCGCGACAACCAGGCAGAAGGGTTGGGAGGCATCGCGCGTGGCGAATTGCCGGACGCCCGCGAGGTCGTGCGGAAGGGTGACGGGCTCGCGCACGCAGTTTTCGTCGAAGCCGGGGACTTTCTCAAAGGGGAACACCTCGGCGGGTGTGATGTGCCATTTTCCGGCGAGCCCGACGCGGTACCCGAGGTCGCCGAGGTAGTGCGGCAGGCTGCGGGTGCCGGGGCGGCAGGGGGCGTGGTTCCAGGCGCAGCCGTTGCGCAGCGGCAGGCGGCCGGTGTAGAGTTCGGAGCGGCTTGGCGCGCATATCGCCATGCCGAGGTAGGCGCGTTCGAAGACCGTGCCTTGTCCGGCGAGGGCGCTGAGATGAGGCGTCCGGGCATTTTCCCCGCCATGGAAGGGGAGGTCGCTGTAGGTGCAGTCGTCGGCGATGATGACGAGCACGTTCGGAGGCTGGGGCGTGGACAGGGCGGAGCCGATCAGGGCGGCGGCGAGGGCGAGAAGGCGGAGCGGGAACATCGTGGTGGGGTGAAGCAGGCAGGTTTCAGGGTTCGGACTTCAATCGCGAAAGAGCGCGAAGAAACGCGAAACTGAAAGGCAAAAAAGACGATGGTCCGGTGCTGTCCGGGATTTTGCGCTTGGATCATCCAAGCGTGGATGCCTTGCGTTCACCGGGCTTCGCGGATGGGCCATTCGGGGGATTCGGTGCGGGCGGTGGAGAGGAATTCGTCGAAGCGGCGGACGATGTCCGGGTGGCGGTCGGCGAGGTCGGTTTTTTCGGCGATGTCGCGGTCGAGGCGGTAGAGTTCCAGTTTGGCTCCGGGGGATTTGCGGATGGCTTTCCAGGGACCCTGGCGGGAGGCTTGTTTGGTGCCTCCTTCGTGGAATTCCCAGTAGAGGAAGCGGTCGGAGAGGGAGGGTTGAGGCTTGCCGGTGAGAGTGGGGGTGAGGTCGACGCCGTCGATGTTATCGGGAATCTCCGCGCCGGCGAGGGAGGCGAAGGTGGGGAGCACGTCGGGGAAGTACCAGATGGCGTCGCTGGTTTTGCCGGCGGGAATCGTGCCGGGCCAGCGGGCGATAGCGGGGACGCGAATGCCGCCATCGGTGAGGTCGCGCTTGATGCCGCGCAGGGGGCCGTTGGAGTCGAAGAAGGCGGGCCTGCGGCCTCCTTCGCGATGGGGGCCGTTGTCGGAGGAGAAGAGGATGAGCGTGCGGTCGTCGATGCCGAGTTCATTGAGGAGGTCGAGGATGTCGCCGACGTGCCGGTCGAGGCGGCTGACGAGGGCGGCGAAGGCTTTTTCGACCGGGGGCCAGTCACGGTTTTCGTATTCGCCGAGTTCGGGCACTTCGATGCCGTTGCTGCCGCCGGCATTGTTGGCGTGGGGGATGGTGGTGGCGAAATAGAGGAAGAAGGGGGCGTCCTTTTGTTCGCGGATGAAGGAGAGGGCTTCGGCGGCGAAGAGATCGGGGGCGAATTCCGCGCGGTTATCGGAGACGCCCGAGCCGACGGGGGTTTCGTTGGGGACGGTGTTTTTGAGACGGACCTTTTGTTCGTCGCGCCACAGCCAGCTCGGGTAGGTGTTGTGGGCGTGTCTTTGGTTGAGGTAGCCGAAGAAGGAGTCGAAGCCCTGCTTGCGGGGAAGGCCGGATTCGGCTTCGCCGGTGTCGCCAAGGCCCCATTTGCCAATGAGGGCGGTACGGTAGCCGGAGTGCTGGAGAATGGAAGCGATGGTAGTGTCCTCGGCGCGCAGAGCTTGGGCGATGCCCCCGGCATTGCCGCGGACGCGGGTGCGGCCGGCGTGCCGGCCGGTCATGAGGACGGAGCGGGCGGGAGCGCAGACGGTGGAGCCGGAATAGGCCTGGGTGAAGCGGATGCCTTCCGTGGCGAGGCGGTCGAGGTGAGGGGTCTTGATTTTTTTCTGCCCGTAGGAGCCGAGGTCGCCGTAGCCGAGGTCGTCAGCTAGGATAAGGATGATGTTCGGCTTGTCGGGGCGGGCGGACGCGGGAACGGCGAAGAAGAGGGCAGCGAGAAGGGCGGCAAGTTTCATTCCGGGTAATGTATGCGCGGATGGCCTGAAAGCTTTCAATGATCGGTGGAGATTGCCGGTTTCGCCGATGGGATGAGGCTTGCGTATTACGGTTGGTCGAGGGTGATGGTGACGTCGGAGGTTTCAGGGTTCTTGAGAATGGGAACGGGGCTGCCGCCTTCGGCGCGGTGGTGGTCGGTTCGCTGAAAGGTTTGCTGGATGTTACCTGGAAGGATGGAACCGAGCTTGCGCACCCGATCCGGCGCCAAGTGGCGGGACGAACCGCATTCGGCGGCGACTTGTCGGCCTGCCACGGGAAATGCAACTCCACGGCTTCGAGCGGGAATTTAAATTCTCCTTCATTTTGAACGCCACGCCGCGAAATCACGAGAGCTCGAATCCAGTTCCTGCATTTCATGGATTCTGCTAAAAATCCTTGTTTTTTAGAATATTCTTTGGTATCCTGAAGTCAAGAAGGAGAAAGAACATGGCAACATCAACGCTATCAAGCAAGGGACAGACCACGATCCCCATTGACATCCAACGGTTTCTGAACGTGAAGCCGGGGGACAAAATCCAGTATTTCGTTGAAAGCGACGGCAGGGTTTCCCTGCTGCCAAAAACGCTTTCCGTGAAAGGGCTAAAAGGAGTGCTGCCCAAGCCGTCCAGAACCGTCAGCATTGAGGAAATGGATGAGGTTGTGCGGCAAAGAGCCGCGCGGAATTTCGTTGAAGGTTCGGGAAAATGATCGGCCTTGATACCAACGTTATTGTGCGCCTGCTTGTTCAGGATGATGCCGCGCAACTGCGCCGCGTCCAAAAGGCCGTTGAGAAAGAGTGTTCCAAGGACAATCCCGGCCTGATCAACAGCATTGTTCTGGTTGAAACCGTGTGGGTTCTCGACCGCGCCTACGGATACGGAAGGGAGGATATCGTGCATGCAGTGGAAACGCTCCTCCAGATTAAGGAATTCAAGATTCAGTGCCAGGATGAGGCGTGGGAAGCCCTCAAGCATTACCGCAGCGGCAATGCCGACTTTGCCGACTGCTACCTCGCGGCGATCAATCACAATCTCGGCTGCACGGACACACTGACCTTGGATAAAAAGGCCGCTCGCATGGCCTCGTTCCTGGTGGTCTGACCCAGGAAAACCGGTTTTTCAGATAAGCCGTCAACTATCGATGTAGATTGCCGTCTTGAGATAGGTCCACAGGTTTCGTGCCACGCACGAAACCCTAACGGCAAAACTGGAAGCGGAGTGTTCTCGGCGGAGAGGCCCGACCCCACGGTCCCACGGAGGATGCCCGCCCCCTCGCCAAGCAGGCCCCTCAAGAGAGAAACCAACGGTTTCTTTCCGAAGGAAAGAACCGATACCCAGTGGTATTTCCGGAGCGCAGCGGACGGCAAGGGGCAAACGGAATAAATGCCCGCAGGGTCGAGCGGCGCGTTGAGCGACGCGAGTTATGCCGGATTGCCCCTTGCCGGGAGCGAGCACCGGAAGGAAAGGCAGGAAGACGCCATCGAAGGAACCAGAACTACTTATTGGCTTTTTAAGCTATACCGGAAACAAAAGTTCATCGAGTAACTTCGCCGAAAATCTACAGCAATAGCACGCTCGGTCGTCGAGCCCGTAAGAGACAGTGAGCTCATCACCTTCGCGAATCGCTCCGGCCGGCCACATCACATGAGGCCCACAGCGTCCCGGTTTCGGGGCAAAATGGTAGAGCAAAGGTTGGCGGGTGATTCGGTTCGGCAACAGGGTATTTGAGTCGACTTCGAGCAAGCCGCAAAAATAGCGCCCATGGATCGGAAGAGACGCCAGGGCGGAAGCCGAGGGGCGAAGATGCTGGCAAATACTTTGAGGCAATACGCCGTTGTAATAGCTGACCGGCTCCGGAAGCAGTGAAGCATCATGATCTGACGAACTGTGGAAGAAAGTCCACAAATGGCCGTTGGGAGCCCGGACCAATGGCGTTCCGCCTCGAATCTCACCGAACGGCCAACCAAGTTCCGGAGCGACAACCCGCTCGGAGATTGAATTTGGAGATCGGATGGACAGGTTTAGAATGACCCACTCGGGAGAATATCCGTATAGAGCCATAAGGCCACTCGTTTCATTCTTGAAAAAGATCCAGTTCTTATCCTGAGGCCGGTGGTAGGGGCTTGGGAAGCGAACCGGCTCCATAGCCGGTTCCCAGCCGCCGGATGCGGTCTCACGAAGGAGCACAAGATGCTGACGTGAAAGCGTCTTTCCAGAACTCCAGTCAGAGGCAACATAGCTAAGCCACACCTTCGAATCTAGGAGAAACACCCGGGGATCCTCACAGTTCATCTCCGGAGGTTCCAGGTCTAGCCTCCTCGGTCGCGATACGAATTGAAGATCCATCGAATCCACCAAGCCAATCCAGATGCGCCCGTTCTCCCACCCGCCTTTCACGCTCCTGAACGCGAAAATCCGCCTTGCCGGATCTTTCGGATGCTCGCAAATCGAGGAGTTGAATGCATGACCTTCCGGAGTGCGAATCAATACCTCATGATTCCAGACCCGGAATGGAGGGGTGTTTCCTCCCGGCTTTTGAACCCAGAACGAATACGGAGGCACCACATGGAGCTCCAGCCCTTGCTCAGCTGCCCAGGCATCAATCGTCGGAGCGACTTCGCTCCAGTTAGGCTGGTTGTAGTCGTGCCCTGCCAATACTCCGCCCGGACCAATCCGGGGCCAAACCGCTTGAAGCTCCGCGCGGAGCTCGGGTGCCGTATGGCCTCTGTCGAGGAAGGCCCATAGTAGCGAATGCGGCTCCAACTGCTTCCGCCCGTAGAAATGACCATTATCTTCGGTGATTCTGTAATCCTCGGTCTGCCTGAGGGTCCATGCGATCAGGGATTCTGCCACATTCTTCCAATCGAAATACTCGCGGCTCTCCGATAGCAGTGAAACGGTTGCGTCCATCGGTCTGATCGAGGCACCTGATGCGGTTGCGTCCATGCGAATGAAAAAGCGTCAATGGTTCGTCGCTGTCATGCCTCTTTCCAGAGCAGATCGCCATAGTAGCTCACGTTGCTGTTGCTGCTACAGTAACTATGCCACCAATGATGGGCCAGGTAGGGATTCAGTTTCGTTCTCCAGGTTCCGGTGCGGATCATTTCGTCATACTCCCTTATTTCAGGATAATTCAGGGTCATATCGGGCAACGGATTGATCCAGCGGGATGGAACGATGCCGATCCGGCAGGCGGAGGCACCCCCTTGTGAATGGACGATCCGGGTCACCCTGGCCGGGCCGGTCGTATGCACGGGATCCCCTCCCAACCCTCCCTCCCTGGCGGATGCTGCTACTTCACTGAGATAGGAGCCCAGGAATCCAGCCCCAGGCTTCGCCAGCAAGAAATTGTTCATGAGAACGTCGTAACCGAACATCCGCTCACAATGAACCGGATGATCCGTAGTCATGAGCAGCTCCTCGGCTCCTGAGAAATACCCTTCGTCGATGGCCCGCAAAATCATCCGGTCAAGCGGCTGTATGGCCTCCATGTCCACGTCGCAATAGACTCCCCCTTTGCAGTACAGGACCGCGCAACGGAAGACATCCGCCCTTTCGATTCCTGTCGGAATCTTCCGGAAATCGTCCATGGAAATCTCGCCGCATTCGGTGATCACCGACTCCATATCGTCATCTTCATAGAACCGATGGTCCCAATCGGGATGCTGCTCCCTCATGGAGGAAACGCAGCGGTCGATGAACGCCGGAAGCTCACGGGTTTTCCATGTCTGATGGACGATTCGGGGAAAGTGCATGGCTTGGATGGGGAACTCTGAAACGGATGGAGCCGGCTCGCACTGGCAGCAGCGCGAGGAAGACCGGGATCAAAATCTTACTTGATGAATCCCGGCACTACCTCTGGTGTGTGCGGACCTTCGGAGATTCGACCCATGAATCAAGAATTTCCTCGTCGCGCAAGACAACTCCAAAGACCACTCTCGGGGACTATTCGCACACTCATGAGATGAGGTGGGATGCCGGCCGTCATCCCAGGAAAACCACGAGAACGCATTAGCGGCTCGACATCAAGCATCCGAAACGATTCGGTCTTTCGACAAGATGGAAGGCATTCTGGCGCATTTTTTCGATGCGATTTATGTGATTAGTCTCGATCACAGGGAAGATCGGCGCATCCGTTTGGCTGAGGAGATGCGTCACTTGGGGCTCGCCGAGCCTTCGGAACTGACCTGGATCCGGGCTGTGTCGGGGGAACAATGCTGGGCACCGGGTTTCTTTGGCGCAGGAGCTGGGGCGTGGGGCTGCTTGCAGAGTCATCTTCGGGTTCTGCAAGATGCGATTATGGACGGAAAAGAGTCCATTTTGGTCCTGGAGGACGACGTCACGTTTCATCCCCGTGCAGCGGCCATGCTCGATCTTTTCTTCAAGCAGGTTCCTCAGGATTGGGACCAGCTTTTTCTGGGAGGCGAGCATTTCGAGCCGCCGGAACAGATCAAGTTTCGCCCGTTCATTTTTCGTGCGACCTGCGTCCACAGAACGCACGCCTATGCCCTGCGCAGAAAAGCTCTTCCGCTTGTGTACCAACACGCCGCCAACTATCCGGATTATATCAGGGGAGGGGAATGGCACGTCGATCACCAGCTGGGTGCGGCCCACAAAAGTGGAATGTGGGCGACCTATACGCCCTCATGGTGGATCGCAGGGCAGAAAGGAGG
This sequence comes from Haloferula sp., assembly GCA_037190465.1. GTDB lineage: Bacteria > Verrucomicrobiota > Verrucomicrobiia > Verrucomicrobiales > Akkermansiaceae > Haloferula. The sequence continues at coordinate 159,215 of JBBCJF010000012.1, forward strand.
CGAAAGCAATATCGCCGAGCGGCGGAATCCCGATCTCTGGTGGCATCCGGAAGTGTTCTCACGCATGCTGCCCTACGTGTGGACGCCCGCTTCCTGTGCGGGCGAGGCGCCGGATCTCCCGAGTCGTGTGCATTTCGGCAACAATCTTACGCCCGGGACATTTCAGGACATCGGGCTGGACAAATGTGTCGATGATCGAAAGGAGCTGGTCGCTTGGTTGGAGCTAATCGCGAAAGAGGCAATCTCGCTCGGATTACTTCCAGGGATCAGCCATCCCGGAATTCCATACCAAGTGATCTCGTCCATTTGGCCCGCCGGAGTCGTCGATGCTCAAGGCGCCGATCTTGCGGCCTTGGGCGACTATCCTTTCAATGGACTGTTTACCCATCCCCTGAACGCTTCCAAGTCGAAGCTTCGCCCCCGGATTCAGACTGCCGTTTCAAATTCAAATGAGTTGTCGGCATGAGCAGAAACTCAATGGTATCCGGTACAAGTCAAAATGCCGCCCCTCTGATTGACCTCGCGTTCGTCTCGCTGTGGACACCGAATATTGTCGATTGGTGCGCCAGTTTCACCGAGATCAAGAGGCGATACTGCGAGGCATGGGGTTTTGCCTTTCATGGCTACGACCAGGTGATCGATGAGTCCCGTCCGCCCCACTGGTCGAAGATCCTGGCGCTCCAGGCTCATCTGGAGGAGCACGACTGGTTGTTCTGGATCGATGCCGACGCCGTGGTGGCGAATTTCGCGTTCGATCTGCGCACTCTTTGCGATCCTACATTCGATCTGATCGTCACACACGATTTCAACGGCCTCAACAATGGAACTTTCCTGATCCGAAATTCGGAGACGAGCAGGGAGTTCCTCCGACGAGTATGGAAACGGGACATCCGGGACCGATTTCTGGAACAAACGGCGATGGCCGAAACCATGGCCGAAATGCCGGAATTGCAGGTAGAGGTTCTGCCGAAGCGTTCGATGAACAGCTACTGGGACGACTACGAGTTCGGAGACTTTATCTTCCATGTGCCTGGGGAGGGTAACGACACGAAACGAAAGCTTCTGAGGGTCGTCGCCAATGCGACCGGCTCGGGATGCCTCGGCCTTCCGCAGCGGGAGGAATGGGTTGATCGGAGTTCCATCGGCAGCACGGGAGGCCAACCGTCTTCGTCCGATGGTTCGGCCAGAGTTCACGGGCAATTTCAAGGTTCATCCGCGGACGCTGGCTTGTCGTTGCCACCGCTGAGGAAGACGATCTGGCAAACGTACCGGTCCCGGGAAGCGCTTCCCAAAGCCAGTCTGCCCTTGCTTGATTCCTGGCGGGACCGCAATCCTGATTGGGAGGTCGTATTCCACGACGATAAGGCGATCAGGGAATTGTTCGAGAACCACCTTCCCCTCTATCTGGATCTCTTCGACGGCATGCCCATGGGGGTCATGAAAGCCGATTTGTGGAGGTATGCGGTCATTTTTGTGCATGGAGGACTGTACGCGGACATCGACACCGGTTGTAACATGGGGCTGAACCAGTGGCTACGGCATGGAAAGGGCGGCGAACTACACGTGGCCTGCGAGAACAATCACCCCTTCTTCTGCCAGTGGGCATTTGCCGCTCCCGCCGGGCATCCGGCCCTTCTGAAAGTACTGGAGCTGATTTCAAACCGTATCGATGCGGATGGCGGAGTGAACAGCGAGCGTCCCGATTTCGTTCATTATTACACGGGGCCTGGCGTCTGGACCGCCGCGATACAGGAGCATCTTGGTTCCTCTCTCATCCCGGCGGAAATCCAAGCCCGCAGGGAAATTTGGGCGGGCAAGGACATCCAGATATACCCCGAGGGAGAGTTCTGCTGGGGCAGGATCTCCCACGCCAACGCCTCTCATCAGTGGGGCGGACCGGAATATCCTTCATGGCGTTCTGAGTAGAGATTTCACGTCGCTGGAGAGTCACTCAATCCTATCAGAATGGAACTTTGGGACGCATCGGCGAATTACGGAGAGTGATGTAAATCCGAGAGTGCTTCGGGCGTGTGAACTTTGATACTTTGATCGAACTACACAGCACACAGTAACCATGCGCCATCTTTTCTGGCGAATACAGTCCTTGGGTGACTTTTGCGATTTCGGAAAGAGATTCTCAAAAAAAATGTTGACTCGATCCGTTCGATTTGGTCTCGCATTGAGATGCTATGAGTTCCACGACCGGAGGTCAACCCAGCTGTCCGTGCCCGCCTTGTCTCAAAGACTCGAACAACACCGGCGATCCGGTCCGCTACGGCGATGGCGAGTTGGTCCACGACGAAACGGATCTTGCCGGCAGCGCCTTCGGGTTGTCCTGGGGGCACACCCGCAGTTACGGCAACCAGCTCTCCCGCAACAACACCGGATTCAACGGCAACAGCTGGCTCGTGGAGGACGTCGAGTATCTCATCTTCCTTGCCCCCGATCTCATCAGCGTGATGCGCGGGGTCAACAACTCGATGTGGATTCGCAAGGTCGGCGGCGTCTGGCGCGGCGAACTCGGCGCCCGCTACACCGCACGAGAGGTAGGCAGCGACTGGGAGATCTACAACCAGGCCACGGGTGTCGCCCAGGTGTTTCATGGGCAGAGCGCCGCATGGTATCTGGCCGGCCAGCTCAAGCGTGTGGTGGCCCCTTCGGGCAGGTCCGCGCAGATCACGCGAGACGGTTCGGGCAGGATCGTCAAATGGGAGGCCACTGACGGTCTGGAAACTCCACAGGAAGCGCTTCGTTTCGAATACGAATACTACGTCACCGGCCCGGGTTCGAGCCGCCTCAAGAGCGTCACCAAGGTGGTCACCCGGGAGGGCAGCGAGCACAACGTCCGGCGGGCCATCTACACCTACTACGGTATGGAGAGCGACCACGGCAACCCGCGGGATCTCGAATCCGTCGATGTCGAGGAATGGGATGGCGCAGACTGGTTCTCCATCCGCAAGAGCTGGTACCGCTACTATCTTCCCAATGCCGAAAAAGGCTTCGTCCACGGACTCAAGTATTTCATGGGTCCTGAGAGTATGCGCCGCATGGTTGCATTGGGCGTGGACCCGGCCACCGCCCCGGACATCAACGATGGAGAGACGCTCGGTGTCGAGGGCTTCGCCGATCTTTATCTGGAGTACGATGGGCAGCGCCGCGTGACCTTCGAGCGAGCCAACGGCAACCGGGAGTTCGCTTTCGAGTATCAGCAGAGTTCATTCGCTGACGGCTTCAACAACTGGAAGATTCGCACCACCCACACGCGTCCCGATGGCAGCGAGGAGGTGGTCTACAGTAACCACATGCTCCAGGTGATCCTCAAGGTGCTCAAGGACGGCGAGCGCAAGTGGTACGAATACACGAAGTTCGACGACAGCGGCCGTCCGGTGCAGCGGGCATCGAGCGAGGCGGTGCAAAGTGTCTCCGAGAGTTCGCCCGGCTTGGTGACGCTCAAGCCGGCCGATGGCTTGATCGAGGTGAGCAAATTCTATGAGACGACTGGTTCCGGAGCTGCCGCGGGCTTCCTTCATTACGAGGCGGTCAAGAAGGGCTCCGGCGGTAACGAGATCCGCCAGGAGGAATTCAAGTACATGGCGCGGACGGCCGAGGGGCAGACGATTTTCCTGCTCTCCGAACAGATCATTTACCATGGTGTGAACGAAGGAGGTACGGCAGCGACCGATCCAGCGGTGACGAAGTTTGCCTACTCATGGCACGGGGACACCCTGCAGATGAAGCAGATGACGACCGATCTTCCGGTGGTCGACGGGGCAGAGCACGGGGATGGTGAGACATACTCGTTCGATGACTACTACGACGAGGACGGTTACCGAACCTGGCGGCGCGACGAGCTTGGAGTCATCACCCGCTGGATTTACGACAAGAAGATCGGCCAGCCCGTGCAGCGGATCGACGACGTGCAGACGAGCGGCGCGAGCGGGGTTCCAGCAGGTTGGGTCACGCTTTCCGGCAACGGCAGAAACTTTGTTACTGATATAGAGTACGACAGTGAGGGGCGGCCAATCCTAGAACTGGGGCCGGTCCACGAAGGCGTGAAGGAGGATGGCAGCGTTGGAACTCTTCGATCTGCACTTTACGCTGTCTATCGGGACGCCATCGACGAGGTATGGACGGCGCAGGGCTATGCGACGGGCAGCGGGCCGACCTATGACTATGTGACCCTCAACCCGGTCTCTATCACCCGGACCAACGCTGACGGTGAAGTGACCGACGATATTCAAGCGCGGCGCAATGGGAGTGGTCGCCTCTCGTCTTCGGACAGCTTCCCGCAGTCCTTGTGGCTGGCTTGGGCGAGCAGATCTTACGACGATCACAAGCGTCTGGCCTGGCGGCGAGATTATTTCCTGATCCCTCCCTCGCAGGGCGACGCTGGGATCAATGGCACGCATTTCGCACAGACGAACTTCGGCTACGATGCGATGGACCGGCGCAACCGCGAGCGCAGCGGCGGCGGAACGATCAACCGGATGGTCTACGATGCCCGCGGGCTGGTGGTCTCGACCTGGACCGGCACCGATGACAGCGGGGCGACCGACGCCGACCCGACCGGCGACGAGGCTCCCGGCAACAACATGGTGATGGTCGTCTCCAGCAGATACGACTTCGAGGGCACGCCGGAGTACCGGCCGCACGGCAACGGCTTGCTCACGCAGAGGACCGAACACGTTGACGCTTCCAACGAGCGCATCACCACCTACGATTACGACTGGCGCAATCGTACGATTGCCACATCCGGCGAGGAAGACTTTTTCAAGTCACTAACCCATGATAACCGAGGTCGAGTGATCCGGACCGAACGCAAAGATGGCAGCGCGGGCGCACTGCTCAGCCGGGTGGACACCTCCTATGATCTCCGGGGGCGAATCTATCAGACCCGGACCTACGGCGTGGAAGGTGGTTTCATCGTCGGTACCCCGCTTGAAGCCAACCGCTGGTACGATGGTGCCGGCAACCTAATCAAATCGCAGGAACCGGGACGCTCGGCCTGGACCAAGACCGTCTTCGACAGCCTCGGCCGCCCCACCGCAACCTTCCTGTGCTACCCACAGGACGGTGAGGACGATGGCCCCGCCAACGACGTCACGGCCGACATCGTCATCGAGCAGAACGAGACCGACTACGACGAGGCCTCCAACATCACCGGCGCCATCCGTCTGCTGCGCTTCCACAACGCATCCGGCACCGGAGCCCTGGATGGCCCCGCAGGCAGCCCGGCCTCGCGCAACTACTACACCTTCCAGTGGAACGACGGCATCGGTCGTCAGGTCGCCTCGGCTAACTACGGCACCAACGGTGGCACCGCACCCGAACGCCCGGGTTCGATCCCCGCTTCCACCGCCAGCATCCTCGTCGACCGCACGGCCTACAACGCCGCGGGGCTCGTCTTTGCCACAGTCAACCCGCTGGGCATCGAGAACCGCACCGAGTACGACGCCACCGGAAAGGTCGCTAAGCTCATCGAGAACTACGTCGACGGCATCCCCGACGGCGCCAGCGACCGCACCACCCAGTACGCCTACACCCTCGACGGCCTGCTCCACCTGCTCACCCTCCAGAACTCCGCCACCGGCGCTCAGGTTACACGCTGGCAGTACGGTACCACCCTCGATGACAGCGCCATCGCCTCCAGCAAGCTGGTCCGCGCCAAGATCTTTCCCGACAGCGACGACGCTTCCAACCCGCTCTCCAACGGCGCGGATGGCGCCTACGATCGCGTCGAGTATGCCTACAACCGGCTCGACGAACTCACCGGCAGCAAGGACCAGAACGGCACCGTCCATGCCTTCGTCCACGACGGCCGCGGCCGCCTCGCCGTCGACCGGGCGACCGCCCTCGGCACCGGCGTCGATGGAGTCGTGCGGCGCATCCAGACCACCTACGACAAGCTCGATCACGTGACGCAGGTCACCAGCTACAGCCATCCCACCGCGGGCTCCATCGTCAACCAGGTCAAGCGGGCCTATGATCCCTTCGGCCAGCTTAAGGAGGACGCCCAGGCCCACGCCGGGGCCGCCACCACCGGCACGCCCAAGGTCGGCTATGTCCACGAGGACGGCACCGGCAACACCGCGCGTCTCAAGGACATCGTTTATCCAGATGGCCGGATCGTCCGCCTCGGCTATGGCGCGGCAGGCGGCATCGGCGACAGGCTCTCACGCATCGAAAAGGTCCACGACGCCACCGGCACCCCCTGGGAGGTCGCCGCCTACACCTACATCGGGGCCGACACTTCGGTGATCAGCGCTTATCCTCAGCCTGGCGTGGAACTCACCTACATCAAGCAGGGCACCGAAGGCGACGGCCCGGCGGGCGATCCCTATGCCGGGCTCGACCGCTTCGGGCGTATCATCGACCACCGCTGGATCAAGGCGGGCTCCGACATCGAGCGGCTCAAGTACGGGTTCAACCAAGCTGGCCTGCGTCAGTGGCGGCTCGACACCCTCGCCCACCTTGCCAACAAGAAGCAGGATAACCACTACAGCTACGACGGGCTGGGGCAGGTGACCGCGCGCGACCAGGGCCAGCTCGCCGAGGACCGCATGGGCGTCGACGGCACCCCGCTGCGCGAGGAGGACTGGGTGTATGACCCTTCGGGCAACTGGAACAACTACAAGCGCCGCAGCAGCGGCACCCTCACCACCAATCAGAACCGCACCCACAACCCGGTCAACGAGATCGTCACCTACGCGGGCAGCGGCATCCCGGTGGTCTTCGACCGCGCGGGCAACATGATGCGCGTGCCGCGGGCGCTCACCGGTACGGACTTCTACGAGGCGGCCTGGGACGCATGGAACCGGCTCGTTCGCGTCAAGACCCCCGGCAGCGGCCCGTACGGCTCGTACTCAGGCAACGCGCTTGAGGTCGCCTACGCCTACGACGGGCTCTTTCGCCGCACCACAAAGCACGTGATCACCGGCCCGACACCGGGCCTCACCCACTTCTACTACAACGCGGAATGGAAGGGCATCGAGGAGCGGCAGGGGAGTGCCGGCACCGCCTCGAAACAGTTCGTTTTCGGCGCGCGGGGTCGCAACGACCTGATCTTCCGGGAGCGCTTCGGCACCGGGGCGGGGAGTCACTACGCGCTGTGCGACAACATGGGGAGCAAGGTGGCGATCACCAACGACTCCGGAACCGTGCTGGAGCGTTACGCGTTCACAGCGTTCGGGGATATTGAATCAGTGATGGCGGCGGACTACACGCCGCGGGGGGTGAGCCTTTACGGTTGGGAGACGCTGTTCCACGGCGAGGTTCGTGACGCCGAAACCGGTTGGTACAACTACGGTTACCGCTACTACACGCCATTGCTCGGTAGGTGGCCTTCAAGGGATCCATTCGATGATTTAAAGATGAGTATTACCCTGGACGCAGATTCCTTTCTCGAAAAGCAATACCAGCTCCTTGAGCTCTACATGTATGTTCATAACGATGCAATTAATCGCCATGATCTTTGGGGATTAGGTCATAATTTTGGTCGTTGCTGCAACGATTCGGATTCTGATGAATGGGCATTAGAAGGTGGTTCATGGACCAAGTTGGCTCCCGGGGATTGCACTGGAATCCTCGGGGATTGTGATGGTATGACCTGTGGTGGTGGATTTTATTACGTCTCAGCGCTTGAATGGGTTTCATGTGTAACTCCAGGATGTGATTCTCCCCCCTATGATAATAGACGATGGGAACCGGGAGGCGCCGGCGACCCTGGAGCACGTCCTCCGGGAGGTCCCGGCGGAAGAGGATCTCGGCAAGGAAATACCCCGCCAGGGTATACATACGGACCAAGGCCTTCATGTAAATGTAAAAGACCTCGAAGGAATGCCACGCATCCAGAATAATTCAAAACACATGGTCATGAATCGTAGAATATCTATTATAATGGTGATTATAGCGAGTATTTTCATCTCAATGGTGCTATGTGGTAAAAGGAAAATTGGGGATGTGTCAATCATTGATCAAAATAAATCAAACTCAATACACTCGTATATAATTTCTAAATATGACGGATTCTTGAATGGGAATGATGTTGCGCTTTTTATTCGCCATCAAGATCAATGGAAAGGATTCTATTTAAGTCATGAATCATGGAATTGTAACAATGCGAAAATCGCACACGGAAAAAATATTATCTATATATATAAAAAATCCCAAGTGATCGCGGAGTATAATATCAAAGAAGGGAAATTTCAAAACCACTGCAAAGGAATAATAATCGAAGAGTCGGATTCTTTTGTTGATGCCAGAACATTTATGCAATGGAAGCTGAACGATTTATAATGAGAGGTGTTTAATTTGCCATTAAAATGTCTGTCCTGAATGGCACTAAATTTGCGGAGCTAGCCGGTAACAAGTGAACTGTACGCGACCAACCAATGGCATTAGCTATGCCAACCCATTTGAAAAACGCAGCATGACAAGCTTCTCGGCGGCCGAACACCCTTGGACTGAGGAAAACACGAACTTCACCGGGCGATCCTCTGGCCTTGCGCCTCTTCCCGGTTCGGCCCGCTTCCCTGCGGTCGGGGTTATGGGTAAAAGCCGCCTACGTCTTACTCAACACCCCAACGCCTTGCCCTCCTCGTGGCGCTGTCCCAGTTAACCATAGGGAGCCGTTCTCCGGTACGATGATGGCTCCCGGAAAGAATTCGGTAAGGCATGCGACCCGTTTCATGCGATGTGCCGTCCGTGAAGCACGGGCCATTCCACTCCGCACATCTCTTCGCCTCACCCGCGTCACCGCCCTCGGCTACGACGCCCACGCCCGCCCCAACGCCTTCGCCCGCTCCAGCGTCTCCCACCTCGCCACCGTCACCAACGACAGCCCGCCGCCCCTCGCCGCCTACACTTACATCGGGGCTGACACCTCGGTCATCAGCGCCTATCCTCAGCCCGGCGTGGAACTCACCTACATCAAGCAGGGCGAGGAAGGCGACGGTCAGGCGGGCGATCCCTACGCCGGGCTCGACCGCTTCGGGCGCATCATCGACCACCGCTGGATCAAGGCGGGCGCCGACATCGAGCGGCTCAAATACGGCTTTAACCGGGCGGGCCTGCGCCAGTGGCGCCTGGACACCATCGCCCACCTCGCCAACAAGAAGCAGGACAACCACTACAGCTACGACGGGCTGGGGCAGGTGACCGCACGCGACCAGGGCCAACTTGCCGAGGACCGCATGGGCGTGGACGGAACCCCGCTGCGCGAGGAAGACTGGATCTACGATCCCTCGGGCAACTGGGGCAACTACAAGCGCCGCAGCAGCGGCTCCCTCACCACCAACCAGAACCGCACCCACAACCCGGTCAACGAGATCGTCACCTACGCGGGCAGCGGCATCCCCGTGGTCTTCGACCGTGCGGGAAATATGACGCGCGTGCCGCGGGCGCTCACCGGCACGGACTTCTACGATGCGGCCTGGGACGCATGGAACCGGCTCGTTCGCGTCAAGACCCCCGGCAGCGGACCGTACGGCTCCTACTCGGGCAACGCGCTTGAAGTCGCCTACGCCTACGACGGCCTCTTCCGCCGCACTACAAAACACGTGATCACCGGCCCGACACCGGGCCTCACCCACTTCTACTACAACGCCGAGTGGAAGTGCATCGAAGAGCGGCAGGGGAGTGCCGGCACCGCCTCCAGGCAGTTCGTGTTCGGCGCGCGGGGCCGCAACGACCTGGTCTTCCGCGAGCGCTTCGGCGCCGGCGCTGGCAGTCACTACGCGCTGTGCGACAACATGGGCAGCAAGGTGGCGATCACCAACGACTCCGGCACTGTGCTGGAACGTTACGCGTTCACCGCCTTCGGCGATCTGGAATCGGTGATGGCCGCGGACTACACCCCGCGGGGCGCGAGTCTCTGCGGCTGGGAGACGCTATTCCACGGCGAGGTTCGCGACGCGGAGACTGGCTGGTACAACTACGGATACCGCTACTACACGCCATTGCTCGGTCGATGGCCTTCAAGGGATCCGATTGAGGAAAAAGGCGGAATCAACCTGTATGGGTTCGTGGGTAATAATCCTCTCGGAAATCATGATTATCTTGGTCTGTCTTTTAGATATGGAAAATGTTGCAATGAATCTTCTGGGCCTGAGTGGGCTCTTGTTGGTGAGGGAAGTGGTTGTGGTAGATGGGTGGAGTTACAGCCAGGAGAATGTCGCGGCGGCTGGACTACAGGTGAAGATTGTGAAGGCATGACTTGTGGTGGAGGATTCTATGTAGTCCCTGGCTGGCTTCCAGGTGGTGGCACCTGCCGTAAACCTTGCAACGATGATTGCTTCTTTCGGAGTCGAAGGTGGACTCCTGCTGAGCAAGGCTCACGAGCAGAAGCGCCTACAGATCGCGGGGCATGTGATGGTGAAGGCAATACCCCGCCCGGATATACGTACGGGCCTTGTCCTTAATTTACAAGACGTCACATCTACTATGATGAAAAAGTATATATTGATTGGATTCGCCTTCATTCTCGGCGTGATTATAATGCTTGTATTTTTAGATCGTAAAGCTACGCTTGCTCGTCATACGGATTCTCATTATGGGGAATTTATTGTATATGGAAAATCTAATAATCTTTTAGAGGGCTGGTCAGTTTGGTTATGCTGGCAGTTTAAAGAAGGTATATGGTATCATTATTATTTAGATCACGAATCTTCCAAATGGTGCGATGTTGATATGGAAGTTATATCAAATCGGCTGTATGTGCACGAAAGAAAAATAAACAAATGCCACCTAGAAATGAACACTGGCATACTTTTTCTTGAGAAGTTTAATCAGCAATACAGGCATCCATCTTTCCTTACTTTAAGTGATAATCATTTTGATACCAAGGCCCAAATATATCCGAATACCGAAGCATGGGATAGCTATTTTTTCAAAGAGAGGGAGCAGTAGGCATGAAAGGGCTCTGCGTCGGTTTCGCCCCGTGGTAAGGTAGCGGGTGCAACCATGAATGGGGTCGGGGGGGGGGGGGGGGGGGGGGGGGGGGGGG
>JBBCJF010000013.1:0-283340 GCA_037190465.1 Haloferula sp.
GACGAAATCGAGTGTGGCTTCGCGGAACTCGTCCTTCATCCGGTCGAGCCCTTCGATGAGGGCGGCGAGCCGGGGATTGGGGACGAAGCGGGCGATGCCGCCGAGGAACGCGAACGACGCGCTTTCCACGAGGGCATGAGCACGGGATTCGATCAGGGCGAAGGCCGACAATGCTTCGCGGGGGACGAGGCGCTTGTGACCGAGCCGGATGAGCCGCTCACTGACATTGGCCGGATCGAGGCCGAGGTCTTCGGCGTTGAGACGTTTGCAGCCCCGCCAGTAGCGGATGCTGACATTGCAGAGCACTCCGCGGCGGCAGACAGCGTCGAGGAGCGGGAGGTGGTATTGGTTCTGGGACATGGTGGTGTTGGTTGTTGGTATTCGGGGTTTGGTATTCGGAGTTTGGGAACGAAACGCCTGCCGCGGCGTGGGAACCGGGCGGGCGTCGTGGAATCCGGTGTGGAAACCGGGTGGGATGGAGCGGGCCGTCAGGAGAGCATCGGCAGGTCCGCGGCCCCGAGACGGAAACCCGCATGGAAGTGCCGGGATGCCACTTCCCGGGGGATGTCCAGTTCGACGGACGCCTCGGCATCGTCGCGCAGCCATCCTTTCAGCTTCCCGTATTGGACGTTCAGCGCATGGATGAATTCCGGATGGAACTGGAGATGGAGGTTGCGGTTGAAGAACGCCCTCACCCGGTAGAGCGAGGTGGTTTCCCCGCCGAGCCGGAAGGGGATCACCCGTGCGCTGCTGTCCTTCCATTCGTGTTCACGCGGCCCCCTGCCGGTCACATCGAAACCGAGATTCCGGGCGACGACGATCAGGTCGCAAAGCAGGTTCGAGGCATCGCGCGTGAGGCCGCAGGAGTGGCTTGAATATCCCGTCTCAAGCCCGCCGCAGTGATGCAGGACCATGCGGTGGCCGACTTTGAGCCGGAAATGCGTGCTCCTTTCCTCCCGGGCCGTGTCGTAACGAAAACGGTTCCACCGGAAAATCCTCCGGTTGGAAACGTAGTTCTCGACGTTGGCCGCATCGACCATCTCCTCGAACGTGTCGATGAGCTGGTCGTCGAAGTAGGCGTTCGCGTTCTTGATGACCCACAGCACCACGGCATAGGCGTTGTCGCGGTTGAACTCGATGCCCGTGCGAGACTGCATCAGCCCGCAGATCCGGGAGCGGGACTTCGCCGTCAGACGGCTCTGGATTTCCTCCATCCCGTCGAAGAGGCGCTGCCAATACTCCTTTTTCGCCGTCGCCAGCTTCATTCGCAGCGATTCGATCAGGCTGCCGCGGCTGATCTCGAACTCCTTCAGGATGTCCGGTGAAAGCCCGCACACGGCCTGGTAGTTCTGCTGCAGCTCGCGCATCCGTTCGTCGAACAGGAAGCACAGGGCTTCGATGAAGTTCAGCCGTCGCGTGATTTTGGTTTCCTCCAGCTCCTCTTCGAAAGGCTTCGATTCCTCCGGGTCCGGGAAGTGGAAGGTCTGGTTGAAATAGCGGACGAAAGGGTCTTGGGGATTGTCCTCCGCCCAGCGGCCGCCGGCGGGCACTCCGATCTTCACCAGATGGACCTTGGCTCTGGCGGCCCGGTCTTCGGCCGACCGGAAATCGAAGCTCCCGAGAATTTCAGGTTTCAGTTTCCGGGTGCGGATTTCCCGCTGGATCTCTTCCGATTTCTCCCATCGTTCGGGGAGGACGAGGTAGATCTTCGATCCTCCCGGGGCTTCCTGAAGGATCTTTGCCGTCCACTCGACGAACTCCGAATAGGGGGGATTGGAGAAGATGAATCCGAGATCCTTGTCGAAGAGCGACGTTTTCCAGAAATCGACTCCCAGAATGAAAACATCCTTCGGAAGCCGGTCGAGATGCGTGCGGCTCTTTTCCACCGCGTGCAACGCCTCGATCCCGTCGATGCTCCCGACGGCGTCGAGCACCTTGCCGTTGCCCGCGCCAATGTCGAGGAACGAGGTCGGGAGCCGTCCATAGCGGCGGTCTTCCACCTCACGCCGCAGATCGAGCGTCAATGCGGCGATGATTTCGTTGGTCGTCGGATACCACTCGAAGTCCTCGGCGGCCCGCCGCACCTCCTTGAGCTGGAGGGTGAAGGCGCTCATTTTGTCCCTCCTTCCACCGGCGCAAGCCGCTGGCGTCCGCGCCGATGGCGGATGCCGGTGGATACGTATGTTCCCCGGCGGCAAGTCGCGGCGGAGAGCGGTTGATTCTTTGGATTCATGATTTGATGTTGTGGTTTGGAATGAAAAGCCCCGCCGCGGCACGAAACCGGGCGGGGCTTGGTGTGAATCCGGCGACAGGCCGGAACGGTTTCTCCTCAGCCGCGCCGGACCTGGAGCCACACAAGGGCGGCTGCCGCGATCAGGATCATCGCCCAGGAGTGGGACTGGATCAGCTCCAGCAGGAGGCCGGCGGTGCCGAGCACCAATGCCGCTTCAGCGGCGATACGGATATTCGCCGGGCTCATCGTCGTCTTCGTAGGGGCGGTCGATCACCCGCCGCCGGTTGAGGTGTTCAAGGTTGTTCCTGCCGTAGGACGGGGGATTCATCGCCCGTCCCGGTGCGGCGGAGCCCTGGCACAGCCAGATCAGCGAACCTCCCGCCAGCAGGCAGAAGGAGACGATCCGGACGGTGTGCCAGCGGTTTTCCGAGACTTTCATTTCGCCCCGGATCGTTTCGACCCGCTGGTCCACCTCGCGGCGGATGCGTTCTTCCTCGCGGCTGATCCGCCCACCCTCCCTGCAGGAGGAAAGCAGCAGCGACACGAGGAACAGAATGGGGAGGATGGCTTTCATGCCGCCCTCCTTTCGACCATGACGGCGGGCCAGCGCCGGCATTCGTTGCGGAACTGGCAGCTCAGGCAGGTCATGCCCGGCTGCGGGTGGAAACGTCCCTCCGACATGCCGGTGACGGCGGTGTCGATCAGGCGGACCACCCGGTCCCTGCGCTTCGCGTCCGCCGGGGGTGAGACGACGCGGATGACCTGCGGCACCTTCGTTTTGACGAGGAACACCAGATCGAGCGAGGGAGGCTTTTCGCCCGTGGCCTTTTCCAGCAGAAGCTGATAGGCGACGAGCTGGATCTCGTGGTCGAAGATCGCGTGCTGCAGGTCGGGCTTCGCCGCGGCCGATTTGAAATCGACCGGGGCGAAGCTGTCCGTCACCAGGTCGATGACGCCGGTGAGCGGGACGGGCAGGCCGCGAATGGATTCGGTGAGGGGAACTTCCACGGCACGGGGTTTGCCGCGGAGTACTTCGTCGGAATCCAGATAGGCGGCGATGACGCGCAGGCCGGCGAGGCGGGACTTTTCGCGTTCGCCGTCCTTCCATTTCACCGGGCCTTCCTCGCGTTCGAGACGGAGGAACCCATCCTCGAACGCCGCGGCGACGATCTCCGGGGAGTCGTCCGCACCGCGCCATCGCGCCAGGTGGAATGCCTGGAGCGCGGCGTGGACGGATTTGCCGAGATGAAGCGCCGGGGTGGTCGGCTTGCGGATCGCCAACACGCGCTCGAAGTAGAAGCGCAGGGAGCAGGCGAGGTACCCCTTCGCCGCCGAAGCGCTGATGTAGTCCGGCAGCGTGGTCGAAACCGGCTCCGGGTAAGGAGCGGCGGGAACGATCATCGGCGCCCTCCGTTTCCATTGACCCCTGCGTAGGCGGAACGCCGGCCGTTGTGAGCCGGGCGCTTCTGTCCGCCATGCGTGTCGATGAGTTCGTCAATGAGCCCGGAGGCCTCCACTTTGTTGAGGAGACGGACGCCCTTGCCGAAGCGTTCGACGGCGAGGGATTCCACTTCGTTTTTGTCGAGGCGGTGTTCAGCGACGAGCTTTTCGATGAGCTGCTGTTGCTTGGCGGAACACTTCCACGCGCCATTGGCAGCGGGCCGTGAGGGACCGTTGCGGGAGGCGGTGGAACGATCCGGCGCGTCCTCCATGCCGTAGTCGGCGGGCGGGACGAAGCCGGTTTGCTGGATCTGCTCATCGACGTTGGTCTGGAGCAGTTCGTAGAGGCGTGCGGACTCGGCTGGGATGTCGTCGGTGGCGACCAGTTCGGTTTCGATTTCGACGCTGAACTGGTGGGACGAGTAGCCCGGGAGACCGAGCCTTTTGCTGTAGTTTGCGATCAGTTTAATGGCCATGTGGGTTGGTGGTTGGGGTTGGTGGATTTGGGAGATGCCCCCCGTACGTGCCGGTCCCCGGTCCTCACTGGGAGAACCGGGGACCGGGGGAGGCTGCGGGGGGGGGGGTGGATGTCAGACGGCCGCTTTACCGGGTATGCCGACTGGGCGGGGATCGGGGGACACGGCTAGAGCCGTGGAGCCGGAGGCCGGGCGGGGCATGGGAAGGGGATTCCCACGCGGGCAAGGCTTCCGGTAACTCATTTTCACTTAACGCTGTGTGGGGAGTCGTTTCATCCGCTGAACATTCGGGTTTGAATCCCGCAGGAGGATGCCCCGGAATCGGAGGCATCAACGAATCCCCCCGTGAGCAAAGCCACCAATATTCAATGGTGTGACTCGACCGTGAACCCGGTGATGGGTTGCGACGGATGTCCCCTCTACCCATCGACCACTCAACTGGCCAACGAGATCGGGGCTAAGCTGGCGGGGCAATCGGGGATGCCAAAGGAAAAGGAGGAGCTTCGGGCGCTTCTCAAGAAGGCGTTCGGCGGACAGCCCTTTTCCGACGTGTACCACTTACGGGAGCAGATCGCCGAGAAAGTGGGCGCGGAACTCGCAGCCGGGGAAGAGAGCGAACGCATCGCCGGGATCATCGAAAAGGAAATCTCGTCGGCGCTCCGGTGCTACGCGGGTCTCCTGCATGCGCAGCGCGGGCTGAATCCCCTCAAACCCGAAAAGGTACCCATCAAAGGATACGCTCGCCGCTTCGAGGAGGTGACGCTATTTCCGGGGAGAACCGCCGACGCCTGCACCTGGCCGGATCTTTCCGGGAACAAGAGGCTGAACCAACCGTGGCTCGATGGATTTCCCCGGCTGATTTTCGTTTCCAACATGGGCGACGTTTTGTCGAACGGCGTACCGTTCGAGTTCGTGAAAGAGGAAATCGTCGATCAGGCGAATTCGGCCAAAGGAAGAGCCCACGTATGGCTATGGCTGACCAAGCGCCCGCGCCGGATGGCGGAATTCTCCAAGTGGTTGACCGGACAGGGAGGATCGTGGCCGGACAACCTGGTGCCGATGACCTCGGTGATCGACCGGGACATGGCGGTTCAGGTGAAGCATCTGAAAAAAATCCCTGCCAAGGTGCGCGGCCTGAGCGTGGAGCCCCTGTGGGAGGAAGTGGACATCGACCTCGACGGGATCGACTGGGTGATCGCGGGCGGCGAATCGGAATCGGAAGACCGGCCCTTCGATCTCGCCTGGGCTCGCAAGCTCCGCGACCAATGCCGTTCGGAGGGGAAGGCGTTCTTCATGAAGCAGTTCGGAAGCATCGCCATCGACGCGGGACAAACGCTCCCTTTGAAGCACCGCCATGGGGGCGACTGGGACGAATGGCCAGAGGATCTTCGTATCCGGGAACTTCCCCAAGCTCTCCACTCTCTGACGATCCCGCGCGATGGGAGAAAAGCGGTTGTCATCCCGGCGCCCTCGTTCTCGCGGAAGGAAGTGAAGGAATTTCAGCGTCTCAACGAGATCGTGGAGAGAGGGATCGCGGCCTTCATGGAGGCTGGGGAGGCCCTACGTGAGATCCGTGACCGGGAGCTTTGGAAAGCCGGCGGTTATACCTCGTGGGACAACTATTGCTTGGCGGTGCTGGCGATCACCCGGAACCATGCCAACCGGCTGATCAGGGCCGCCAAGGTCGGCAAACTGCTGTCGGGGGTGGTGCCAATTGGACCCACCCCCGCTCTGCCTCCGCCGCGCAATGAGTCGCAACTGCGCCCTCTTCTGAATCTCGACGACCCGAAGCGGCAGGTGGAGGTTTGGGCTCGTGCCGTGGAAAAAGCCGGGGGACAGCCGACGGCGAGGCAGGTTTCCGAAGCGGTGGCGGACTCGCTCTCCACCGGGGAGGGCACGGAGCCCGAAAAGATCCCCCCGCGCGAAAGACGCCTCCGGATCGTGGCCCGGCTGAGGAGCGCCGTCGCAAACCGGAACTCGTGGGAGGAGGTCGAGGCGCTCGTCGCGGAACTCGAAGAGCTTCTGTGACCCGGCTTCACGGACCGCGGGCCGGGAGACGTTTCGGAATGGCGGTTTGTCAGTGTTGTCAGTGCCTTCGGGAGCAGCAGGGAGGCTCAACTGACATTTTCGGCCAACGCCGACAATTCCGCTGACAAATCAGGCCCGGAAGAACCCACCAGTTCCCAGCACCCGTCGTCGCGGAGCCGGACGAGATTCTGGCGGTTCATGCCTTCCGGGGTCGCCCTGGCAGCCTTCGTAGCAGGGAGGACAGTGCCCGGGACATGGGTATGGGGTTTTCATCCCAAACAAGGCCCCGGGGATTCATTCTCATTTCGTGCGGTTGAAGAAGGAGTTTCGAACACCGAGGGTGTCTGACCTTCGCTCCTCCGGGCTCATCAAGGGGAGAGGTAGAACTTCCGGGTGAATTCGGTGATCATCGTGGTGCTCGGCAAGGAGGGTAGGGTAACCCCTAAATAAATTTAGGGGTTACCCTACCCTCCTTTACCTCACGATGGCTGGGTAAAAGTAAAGTAAGAGAGTAAAGGGGTTTTTAACCCACTTACCCGGACTACCCGGCAATCCAGACTTCCCGGAGAATTCCCCAATCGTCACCCGGGTTCACCCGCTCCCACGTCGGGTAGGAAGAACCACAATTGAGTCTGCATTTTGCCCGGGGGCTTCCGACTGATTTCGTGGATCAACCCGGCCGTACGAGCATCGTCGATGGAGTTTTTGGCGGTACCCTCTGAACAACCACATGCGTTTGCCGTCCATTTCAACAGATCAGCACGCCATGCCCGGCCACCCTTTTCCCGGAGTATTTCCACGGCCCGTTCAGGACTGCACTTTTTCGGAGCGCCTCCCTTGGCCTTCACCCCGCTGATCATCTCCTCAGCCTCTGCGTGCGATACCGGAAGCCATGCCGGGCGCCGAGGTTGGGTTGAGCGTTTGAAGTACATTTTCGTAACGAACGCTCCGCTCTCGTCAACCCACCCTGTAGAGATCCGCTTGCCGACGTGCAGGACGTGAAGACCAGGCGCCGGGGTGGGGGCGAGGCATAGGATGGACCGCGCGACATTCGCCGGCTCGGCTCCACCGATTGCGGAATAGATTGGGTCGATATCGTCCCAACTGCGCTTCCCCAGTTTGACCGTGTGGTGCATGATAAGGATGGCGCAATCGTGCTTTTCGGCCAACGGCGCGAGCTTCTGCCTCAAGAAGTCGCTCGCCTCGGCCACAATATCGCCGCCAACGAAGCTCAGCAGCGGGTTGATGATGACGAGGTCTGCCGGCTCCCGGTTCAGGAGCCTGTTCATATGATTGACGAATGCATCGCCTGCCAGGTGTTGTCCGTGCTCGGTTCGCAGCATCGTATCGAGACCTGGAATTTCGTCAGGTCTCAGGGGCCTCTCGAACAAAATTCCAGTGTGAGCCAGCAACCCCTCCCGGCATTCCCCGGCCGTGACCTCATCGTCCTCCCCTGCGAAATGGAGAATCCTCAACGGACGGCTGGGTGAAATTCCCAAGTAGGGCAGTCCCATGCCCCAGGCCATGGCAAGGTGAAAGGCGGCCACCGATTTTCCCGCTCCCGCCGACGAGTTGAAAAAGACGATATCGCCACGTCGCAGCCATTCGTCCCCGGCCAGCACAGATTCCGGCGGGGCAGATGTCGGGTAGGCATTGACTCCTCGGATGACGGAATCCACCCCGATCCCCAGCTGCCTGAAAACGTCACGTCCCTTGCCGATGTGTTTCGGGATGGGCGCTATCGATTCAAAAATGCTATGGGGCTCAAGAGGAGTCCCTTTCGCAGGCGGCGAAGCCAGGATGGGTATGATCTGATTTCTTATCGCTCCGTCATCCCAGCCGCATTCGACAATACCGAAGTAGAGGTAAGATGCCGTGCTCGCCAGCCGGACTGTATACTCGCGCCACGATTCATCGAGGTAAGCCAGATTACTCCAAGGGATGACGGTCCCGGGAATAGTGGGACCGTCACGCCTTTCGACAGGGATCAAATCGATGATGCTTGGGATTACGCCCGGAGGCCTCTTGGTGATCAGGGTGGCTGCCGAGATCCAGCTGCCAGTACCATCCTCGCAATTCAGAAGCAATTTGGTCGGGCTCCACTGACTCGTGCAGACGTGCTTCCACACGTCCAGAAGGGTCATCGTGTCCGGTTCAAACATTCCTGCCGAGGTATTGCATACCCGAAACCTCGGCGCGTTTCCATCGAGCGCCCATAAATTCGGATTCGACAGCACGGGATTGCCATCGTCATTGATAGGAGGCTTAATCATTGATCGCCCCTTTCGATTTGCGTTGAAGCACCGTCATGTCGGTTTTGCCTCCGACTCCGCTCTCGATGTAGGCGTCGAGAGAATGAAGGTCGATTAGACGTACTCCCCGTGTGCGACCGGGACGGCGGACCAGGGAGCTAACAATAATCCCTTCTTTCACGAGCTCTTCCAGCAGGCGTGTCGAAAGTCCTGAGTGACGGGCGGCACCGGGATACTGAGCCCAACGTGGCTTGAAAGTATTTTTGGCCATGCGCGAGGCATCGTCTGTGCGCGTCTGTATGTGATGTGGGCAAAGACAGCGGAATTTCAGCTAGCAATGAAACATCGGGTTTCACCGCTAGCTGAGTGGTCGCCATAGGGAGCCTCGGTTACCCCGAGCCCCTATTGCGAACGGCAGGGTTACCAATCGTGATTTCTAGACTTCCTTCGTTTCGCCCTCTCCTGCGGCAAGTCAGATAGTCCGGCTGCTTGGTATACCTCCCGCCACCTGTCGTGGCTCTTTTCGTGATGCGGTGTGAATCCCTGCGCGTTGAGGATCGAGATTGCCTCCCTGCGTAATTTTCCCTTATGCGGCTTGGTATTTCCCTCCGCGACAATTTTCCGGAACGCCTGTCGTATGGCCACGACATGCCGGGAAAGAATATAATGACGATTCTCCACGTCGTTCACGGCCTCAATACCCCGTTGCATCTCCTCAAGCATCTCCGCATCTGCATAAAACGCAGCCGCAGCAGCCAGTTCCACGGCCTCGTCACGTCCTGCCTCACAGAGTTGCATGAAGTCGTGAGGTATATCGTCGCGACGAGATAGAGCGGAAAATGCACCTAAGAAGAACGCGAAGGGAGGGCGTTCCTCCTCCTTGTTACTTCCTCGGGTAGAAGCTGGCGAAACGTACGCGGCCACTAATTCCGTCACCAAATCGTCAAGCTTGTCTATCCCCTTCAGCCCACCGGGAATGATGAACCCGATACCCTGACTTTCCCATGTTTCAAGCCCTCCTTCCCCGGCAGCTTTAGCGACTCGAACCAGCGACATGGTGGGAGGGCTCAATGGCATGCGCATATACCGCGTCTTGGAGATTTGTGGAAGCAATGCGTCAGAGATCTCGGAAGCTATTGCCGTCCTGTTTTTGGCGGTTTTCAATCGAGCCGTGATGTCGAGGGCTCGGGTCAAACAAGCCTTGTGCCGGTCGGGTGGGTCGGGATTCATGGGGGTTGGAAGTTTGCTGATCGCGTTGACCAAAGTCTCGCTGCCGTGATGGAGGGATCGACATTCACGTCTGATAGAACCGGAGCAGCTGACCGGGTATTTGAAAGACGCTCTCCATTTAGGCTTGATCGCAAGCGCAAGCAAGCGCCCAGTTCAAACAAATACTTGTAATTATCTGATATACAATGAATTAACTATCTCAATATGAGTCAGCTGTGGCCGCTGGTCTGCTTGGGTAACACGGACGCTGGTAGTCCTTGGCCCACACCGCATTTTTCGACGCTGCAGGGCGTGGTGCAAGAGCTACCAGGCTACTTTCACAAGCAGCTTACCGATCTCATGCTGCTTGAAGGTGTCGGTCGGAGGATCAAGGCGATGCAGTCCGTCACGAGCCTCGAATGGTGGATCTGGCGCGCTAATCAGCAGCCGACTCCTAATGTGGCACATCACGCTCTGAGAAAGTCCATCGCCTGTGGGGCCTCGATCAATCCGCGACGGATACAGAAAAGGTTCACCCACAGGCTGACCGTATTGACGACGGAATGGCTCTTCCACCCGAAGATCTCGCGAGCCACCCCGGATTCCGGATTCTGCTTCAGGCGCCTAGATGCGGACCCGGTATGGGCGCAACGCACTACCGTCCGCCGTCGCTTCCAAGAACGGAGCCCTCTCGTCGGACAGAGTCGAGCCTACGGGTAAAAGAGGAAGTTGCACGATCTGCTACCCGCCCGAAGACTGACTGCCTCTTTTGGGGGGGGAATGCAATAAAGTGTCTACATTTGGTGTCTACAGCCTCAAGAAACCTCCCGAAAACATCCCCTAATTCTTTGATTTTCAATTGGCTCCGGCGGTAGGGCTCGAACCTACGACCTAGTGGTTAACAGCCACCCGCTCTACCGCTGAGCTACGCCGGATTGATGGAATCCCCACAGAGGCGGGGCGGGCGGAAGATGGGACCGTGGCCCGTCCGCTGGCAAGGGAAAAATGCGTCGCTTTTCAGGACTTCAATCGCGTCCGTAACGATCGCGGAATTGACGCAGCAGGTCATCGATCCGGTCTTCCCTGCCGGTCTCGGCAACAGAGACCTGTTCCTCCGTTTCTCCCTCTGGCACGGCCTTCTCTGCCTCCGGCTCTCCGGGGGCTGTTTGCGGTTCCTCCTGAGATCTTCCAGCGGGGGAGGGGAAGGCGGCGGGTGCCCGCGCCGCAGCGAGGCGGAGCGCACGGCGGGCGTAGCGTTCTTCCGGCCCCAGCGTGATTCCCTCGAGCAATGCTGCACCGCGACCGGGCAGACGCGCTTCGAGGAGCGCGGCCAAGGCATCGTCGCTCAGTGAGCCGAGGCGGATCTCGATTTCGGCGAGGCGATCCTGGAGCCCGCCGCTGAGAGCGGGCTCGAAAGCGCTGGTCCAGATGTCATCGTTGAGCGAGACAATGGTATCGACACGCGGGGCATCCTGCCGGACGGCGGCGAGGAAGCTGGCGAGACGCAGCGCGGCGGCAGGGTCGCCGTGCAGGCCCTCAAGGTCGTCGGCGACGAGGACGACGCGCTCGATGAGGGAAAGCAGGGCAAGGAGCGCGGCGAAGCGCTCAACGCTGGCATCGGAGACCGCCGATTGGACGATCATGCCGCCGCGCCCGGGATGTTCCGGCACCGCGGCGGCGTAGCGGAAGAGGGTGGCGAGCCAGAAGGAGGTTTCGTTGAGCGGGGAGGAGGTGCTGCGGCTGAGTTCGAGCGCAAGGCGAGGCCCAAGCACTTCGAAATTTTCCTTCGTCCAGTGGGCGGTGACGGCTTGTGGTTGGTGGAAGTCGAAAGTTTCTACCGGGCGCAGGCGGAGGGCGGAGAGGGCGGCTTCGCGGTCCTGGCAGGGGACTTCGCCGGAAGCGACGAGCGGCTGGAGTGCCACGGAGAAAATGCGCCGCGCCTGGAGGTCGAGGGCGGTGAGCCCATTGCCCGCGGGCAGCTGGCGGGTGAGACGGCGCAACGCGGACTCGATGGCGCCGGCGGCTTCGATCCGCGAACCATCGAGCGGCACGAGCGGCAGGAATTCATGGGTAGACGCCAGGCGGTGATGGACGCGGGCGATGAGATGGGTTTTCCCGAAACCGGCGCGAGGAGCGCGCAGGAGGATGCCCCGGCCCGGCCCGTCGAGCGGCGAGACCAGTGTCCGCTCCAGTTCCACGGCGGCGGCGGCATTGACATCCGGGGCGTGGAAGGGGCTTCCCTGTCCCAGCGTTGCGAAGAAGTGTTGGAAGGGCGGCTGATCGGCCATGCGGGAGAGAATGAGGTCTGCGAAGAACCATGAGTCCCATGGCAAGCCGCCTCAAGGAAAGAAACACATCCGCAAAGTGCCGGGTGGACCGATGATCAGTGAAACAGCCTTCTCTGTTCGAACCGCTCCCGAACCCAAATGCGTTCACTGATACCCGGCACTCCTCCCGCTCATCTCCCCGGAGGAGTCGTGAGGTTAAGGAACTCCTCCTCAAGATCGGAGGTTTCCTTCGGCGAGTGGCCGGTGGAGGAGGCTTCCAGCAGCGATGCCAGGTTGTCCTGCGGTTGGGAGCGGGTGCCTGAGATGCGCACGAGTGCCCAGGCCATACCGCGTTCGTGGCGGTGGAAAGTCCTGCGATAAGCGAAACCGGCATCGTTCAACTCCGCTTCGGGCAGGCCGACGTCGATCATGCCTTCCATGCGTCCGTCGGCGTGAACGGCGAGGCTGCCGGTGAGGGCGATATAGCCTCGCCCCTCCAGTTTGAGATCTTCGAGGCGGACGACCGTGTGGTCGCGGACGACCACGCCGCGGGCTTCCATATCGAAGCGGGGTTTGGCGTACCACGGGTCGCGCAGCCCCTCAGCAATCAGCTTGAACATCGGCAGGCCGGCGGCGGTGGGAATCTCGGCGGACGGCAGGGCGCGGAAGGGTACCTTGAGCGAAAGTCCGGCGCCTTCCCCCGCCGAGAAGCTCAAGGAGCCGGGCGGACCGTCCGGCAGGCTGCTGACTTCGCCGGTGATCCAGGCGCCGAAGCCGGGGCCGGTCAGCAGGGAGAGAGGAATGTCGGTCACACGAAGTTCGTAGTGATTCGCCTTGCCCGAAAGATCGACCGGGGAGGCGGATGAATTGCCGATGAAGATCTCGCCGGTTCTCTTATCGGGCGGTAGCAGCCTCATATTACCAAGGCGCACGCCTCCGCCCTCGATCTGGAGAGAGGCGAAATCGAGGCCGAATTGTCCCCAATGCGGGATGGAGACCTGGCCGCCTTCCAATTGGAGATTGCTCTTGGTGGCAGGCTTGTCGAGGACGACCAGCGATGCTTCGGTGCCTGTGATCCGGGCGGCGGGACTCTCGGCGCCGCCGAAGAGGATGTTGAATTTCGGAATCCGGTAGCGGAACTGGAAAGGGCAGTCACCTTCGCGTCCGGACAACGCGGGAGCGGCGCCGGATGGCATGGCCAGCACCAAGGTGCCGCCGTGGACCGAGGTGATTTCGGAGCCGGTCCAGATTCCACTGAAGAGGCTGGAAATGTGGAGATCACCTTCGAGTCCGCCGATTTTGAGGTACTGGAGCGCTGAGCCTTCGGGCCAGGAGAGTTCCAGCGAACCCGCACCGATGCTGATAGGGTTGGCGCGGAAATCGGCGATCTTCGCTTCCGCGCCGGTCCAAGTCCGGATGCGGTCGATGATGGATTTCTGGTAGGAGGAGCTGTTCAGATAAATCAGGGACCCCAGAAAGGCGAT
The DNA here is from genome assembly GCA_037190465.1 of Haloferula sp. GTDB lineage: Bacteria > Verrucomicrobiota > Verrucomicrobiia > Verrucomicrobiales > Akkermansiaceae > Haloferula. The sequence goes on from JBBCJF010000013.1 coordinate 13,390, forward strand.
GCCGAGAAGCGCCACGAGCGCGACGGCGATGACCACCTGGATGAACCGCATGCGGCGCGCTCTTTTTTCCAGTTCCTTTTTCGGCTGGTGCGAGCGCCGCTTGCGCTTGCGCACCCGGTAAACTTTGCTGCCATCTTCACGGACGACCAGTTCGGTCTCGCCGTCCGCTCCTCCATTGGAACGCGACTTCAGGCGCTCCATCATCTGGTCGATCGAATAATTCTCCGGTTCGGTGTCGGGTGCGGGCATTGCAGGACGCAGGTAGGTCTGGAACGTTCCCCAGGGAAAATTCCAAGTCAATTCCGGCCGAAGTCGCGCCCGGAGGGGTCCACCACGCGCACGGTAACCATGATCGCCACCGCGGTGCGTTCCGGTGCGTAGGCGCTGGTCCGGAACAGCCGGCCGACGAACGGGATGTCGCCGAGGATAGGCGTCTTGTCATCCACTTTCTGGATTTTTTCTTGGAGCAAACCGCCGAGCACGATGGTCGCGCCGTTCCGGATCGTGATGTTCTGCTCGGTGGCCAGTTTGGAGAAAACCGGCATCAGGATCTCGTTGGGGGTGAGCTCGACGACGCGGCTCCCCGGATTGAAGACCGAGTCGATGGCGGAGGAGGACGGGCTGGTGATCGGCGTACCGAAGTTCACGAAGCCATCGAAGTCGGTGATCTCCGGCTTGATCGTGAGGTCGATATAGTTCCGGTCCGCGCTGATGGTCGGCAGCACATCCAGCAGCACGCCGACTTCCCGTGTCTCGAAGGAGGTGGGGGTCGACGGCGTGATGGGGACGAGAGGCGTTCCGCCGCCGAAGCTATCGCCGGTATCGAAATCGATGAAAGTGTCCTCACTGCCCACGATGTTCGGGAGTTCCGGGGGCTCGTACTCCGTGGGGTAGGGGAGTTCGCGGATGATGCGGATGGATGCCTGCTGACCGTCCCGCACGACGATGGAGGGGTGCGCGGCGAGATCGACGCCTTTTTTCTGGCTCAGGCCCCGCATCATGGTGGAGACGCTCCCTCCGTCGAGGATTTTGGTGATGCCGAGGATTCCCGGCGCACGGGCGGCGGCGGGGCTAAAGCCGCCGGTTTCCTGAAGCAGGCCGTCGAGAGAATTGCCGGAGATCGCTTCGGTGCCGCTGCGATTGCCGGCGGTGACCGCACGGCGGAAGTACTCCCCGCCCGCCAGAGCCATGTCGGCGAAATTCTCCGGGTCCTGAGTGCCGCCGGTCAGGAAAAGCCCGTCGCTGCCCGGCGAGGCTCCCTCGCCGCCCAGAGCCCACTGGCTGATGATCGTGTCGAAGCCGATTTCCTCCAAGCGGTTCTCCTGCACACGGATGAACTTGACATCGATGATGGCCAGCGCCGGTTCGGTCGACAGCATGGTCTCGATGATCTGTTCGATGAACTGGATGTTGGCCACGGTGTTGCGCACCTGGAGGGTGCTGTTGGCGACATTGAAGTTCGCGGTGGCTCCTTCCGGGAAAGTCACGCCCTGAGCTTTCAGCACTTCCTCGGCTGTCATCCGGCGGGCGAGCAATCCTTCGCGCTGCTCTCCGCCGCCGAAGGGGTCGGGCGAATCTTCACCGCCCGTGTTTCCCACGGAGAGGAAATCCGGCGGCACGCGGAAGGTCCGGCTGACCATTTCGGTCGCCGCCGAATCCACCGAGCGAATGACCACGGCCCAATCCTGCGGCGTGTAGGTCGTGCGGGTGATGTCCCCGATGTAGCTCAGGACTTGGGAAATCGGGACGTTCCGCAGCCGGAGGTTGATTTTCGTCGCACGGGCCGCCGCGCCCTCTTCGGAGTCGGCGGGGCCGAGATGGAGCACGAAATTCACGCCGCGCCGGGCAGGGTCGGTCTCCAGATTGTCCAGCGCGACCGACTGCCCGCGGAGGAAATCGATCGCTTCCTCGATGGAAACGTCTTCGAAATTGACGGTGGGGATGACGATGCGGTCGAGTTTCTCGGAGAGGTAAACCGTCGATGTCCTCTCCACGCCCAGCTCGGGGTCGATCGGCAGGTCGATTTCCGGGTGGATGGGCAGTTCCCAGGCGGCGTCCACCTCGGCCAGTATGGCTGCGCGTGCGGAGTCCTGCGCCGAGCGGGAATAGTCGGCGCGGGCCTGTGCGGTCCTCTCCAGGCCGCGGCGCGCGGCCTTGTTCGTCGGGTCGGTTCGCAGGACGCTTTCGTATACTTTGCGCGCCTTGTCGAAGTCGCCGAGATTGTAGGCGCCTTCGGCCTGATAGAGAAGAAAACGGACTTCCTCGACATCGGCAATGTGCTCCTTGTCGAGCGCGGGATTGGTGCGGATCGGATCGTCGAGCTCGGCCCGCATTGCGAGGGCGGAGGGATGGGTCGGTGCGACCGCTTCGTCGAGCACCGCATCGATGGTTTCGCCGGCGCCCGCCACATCTCCGAGGCGGCTCTGTTCACGGGCGCGTTCCACGGCGGCCTGGACGTAGCGCTCGGTCGCCGCCACACGCAGTTCGCGGGTGGCGGGGGCGTTGGGGATCAGCTCGCGGGCGCTGGCATAGGCGGTCGCGGCGTCCTGCCATTTGCCGGCAAGATATGCTTCGTCGCCTTGTTCGAGAAGTTTCTTCGCTTCCTCGACATTGGCGGCGCGGCGGTGGAGTTCCGCTTGTGCGAGGCCGCCGGGCTCCGGCTCGCCGGCGGACAACGGGGCGGAGAGAAGAAGACAGGTGAGTGGCGCGAGCGCCATGAGGCGCCGTCGGCCGGAAATCCTGAAAGTGGAGCGATCTTGGATCGGCATACGGGGTTTCCGGCGGTGTATAGAGAGACAAGCCCCGCAGGGTAAGCGGAAAATCCGGGAAATTTTGCGCTCCTTCAGCTTTTCCCACGGAGTATATACAATGCCTTGTCGGCATCCTGACCAATAGCGGTTTGAAGTTCCTCCACCGATGCGAATTTTTTTTCCGCGCGCAGGTGTTCGACGAATTCCACTTCCATCTTCCGGCCATAGAGATCGCCCGCGAAATCGAAGAGATGCACCTCCAGCGAGCGGTTTTCCCCGCCGACGGTCGGCCGCAGACCGAGATTCACCACACCGTCGAAGCGGTTTCCATCAATCTGAGCCCGCACCGCCCACACGCCGTCGGGCGGCAGTTGTTCCTCGCCGCGTTCGAGATTGGCGGTCGGGAATCCGATGGTCCGGCCGAGCCTGCGGCCTTCGACGACTTTTCCCTCGACCGTGTAAGGCCGGCCGAGCATCGCGGCGGCGGCGGCCAAGTTTCCATCGCGGATCGCTTGGCGGACGCGAGTGCTGCTGATCCGCTCGCCGTCCATCATCACCGGCGGCAGCGCGGCCAGGCGGAAGCCGAGTTCGCCGGCCATGCGCGCCAGCAGCGCCACGTCGCCGCGCCTTCCCTTTCCGAAGCGCCAATCCTCCCCCACCGCGAGGGTGTGCACGCCGGCGGCGCAGATCTCGCAGACGAAATCCTCCGCCTCCTGCGCCGCCCGCGCATGGTCGAAGGGCAGCGCAAGCAGGAAATCCACGCCGAGCGTGGCGAGGATCTCCGCCTTGTGATCGAGCGATGCCAGCAGCCGCCGCGGCGCTTTCTCCGGAACCAGCACCCGTATCGGATAGGGGTCGAAGGTCAGCACGCCGCCCGCTCCTCCTTCCCGCCGGGCCGCCTCGACCGCCTGCCGGATCACCTCGCGGTGACCGAGGTGCACCCCGTCGAAAACCCCCAATGCCAGATGCAGGGGCTTCTCCGCCCGCGCGAGATCGCCGATCGCCGTGAACCGCAACACGCGAGGAGATTGCACGGGGAATCCGGAACGCGGAACTCGGAATTTCTTTTCCCCGATCGCACCCGAGTCTTTCCGGATTCCACGTTTGACAGGGTTTCTTGTTGCGAATCATTCTCAATTTCTCCGCCCGCCGGGCCATCCGACCATGATTCTCTGTATCCCCGATGTCCTCACCCCCGATCAGACCGCCCGCTACCGCGGTATGCTTGAAGCGGCGGATTGGGAGGACGGCCGGGCGACCGCCGGCCACCAGGCGGTGAAAGTGAAGGACAACATGCAGATCCCCGCGACCCACCCAGTCGCCCGCGAAGTCGGCGAGGGCATCCTGCAAGCGCTCGCCGCCAATCCGCTCTTCATGTCCGCCGCGCTGCCGCTGCATTTCCTGCCGCCGATGTTCAACCGCTACTCCGGCGGCCAGACCTACGGCACCCATGTCGATGCCTCCATCCGCCGGATTCCCGACAGCGGCTATCGCATCCGCACCGACCTTTCCTGCACCCTTTTCTTCTCTGCCCCGGAAGAATACGACGGCGGTGAACTGATCATCGAGGACACCTACGGCAGCAAGAGCGTGAAGCTCCCCGCCGGTCACATGGTGCTCTATCCCTCCACCAGCCTGCACCAGGTCACGCCCGTCACGCAGGGTGCGCGCCTTTGTTCCTTTTTCTGGCTGCAAAGCATGGTCCGCTCCGACGAACGACGCTCCCTGCTTTTCGATCTCGATATCGCCATCCAGCGGATTTCCAGTGCCCTGCCCGATCACCAGATCGCCAGCGAATCGGCGGTGCAGCTCACCGGCGTCTATCACAATCTCCTCCGCCAATGGGCGGAAATGTAGCTTTCTCCATACGCGCATCGGCGCCGCGTCCGGTCATTGCCGGGTGCGGCGCTTTTATTTGTTATGTATGTAGTCCCGGCTTCAGGCGGACCAGGGCCACCGGAATTGCGGTCGCCGCCTGTGCTTCGTCCGCCTGAAAGCGGGACTACGTGCGACATCGCCGGACCGCCGCCTTGCGCGCCGGCGTTTCATCCGCATGATGCGGGGCGCATGAGCAAGCCACCGGAAGAACGGTTCTCCGACCGGGTGGAAAATTACCTCCGCTACCGGCCCCGCTATCCGCGGGAAATCATCCCCTTGCTGGAACGCGAAACCGGCCTCACTCCGGACGCCGCGATCGCCGACATCGGTTCGGGAACCGGCATCTCATCGGAGATGTTTCTGCAAGCCGGCTACCACGTCACCGGCGTGGAGCCGAACCGGGCGATGCGCGAAGCGGCCGAGCGCCTGCTTGCCGGATACCCGGCATTCCGGAGCGTGAACGGCAGCGCCCAGGCCACCACCCTCGCCCCCGGCAGCATCGATCTGGTGGCCGCCGCGCAGGCTTTCCACTGGTTCGACACGCCCGAAACGCGGATCGAGTTCGACCGCATCCTCAAGCCCGGCGGCCATGTCGCCCTGATCTGGAACGAGCGCAGAACCGATGCGACGCCCTTCCTCCGGGACTACGAAAACCTGCTCCTGCGCTTCGGCACCGACTACGCCGAGGTCCGGCACGAGAACATCGGGCCTGTTTCGCTGGCCCGTTTTTTCCCAGACGGTCACTCCGTCCACAGCCTTCCCAACTTCCAAGAATTCGACTTCGACTCGCTGAAAGGCCGGCTGCTTTCCTGCTCCTACGCCCCGGCTGCGGGGCATCCGGCCCATGAACCGATGCTCGCCGAACTGCGGCGCATCCACGACCTCTACCAGACCGGCGGCAAAGTCGTCTTCGAATACGATACGAAGCTTTATCTGGGACACTGACCCGTCACCCCGCGTCCGGGAAAAGACGCACAAACTCGGGATCCGCCGGAGCTTCGATTCGCAGCCGCTCGCTGTCGCACGGATGCGTCAGCTCCAGCGACTTCGCCTGGAGCAGCATGCGGGAACCTGTCCCCAGCACCGCCGCGGCATGATCGCAGCGCTCGATCTCCACATAGCGGTAGTCGCCCACGATCGGATGCCCCGCCTCAAGCAAATGGCGGCGGATCTGATGAAAGCGCCCGGTGACCGGCTTCGCCCTGACCAGCGAAACGCCCAACTCCGGATCGCCCGGGAAGCTCCCCGGCCCGGCGAACGCGACCCGTTCGAATCCCGTGCGCGCCTCCACCATTTCCCCCTCTGCCGGACCCCGGCTCAGGGGAGTCCGGCACTCCCATTCCGGCGGCGCCTCGCCGAAAACCGCCGCGAGATACACCTTGTCGACCTCCCTTGCCTGGAAGGCCGTCTGCACCAGCCCGGCAATCCGCCGGTCCAGGGCGAAAAGCAGCACCCCGGAAGTCGGCCGGTCCAGCCGGTGCACCGGATATACCCTGCGTCCGAGCTCATCGCGCAGCAACTTCATCGCCACCCACTCCTTCCCCTCCGGCTCGCGTCCGGGATGCACCAGCAGGCCCGCCGGCTTGTCGATGGCGACCAGAAACTCGTCCTGATAGAGAATGCTCAGCGGCGTCACGCGGCCCGGTTTCCCCCGCCGGCCTCATCGAACGAAGACAAAAATCACGACGCCGGCTCCACATTCTCCAGCAGAAACAGGGCATCCTGATAATCCCCGTTCGCCGCCTCTTCGAAACCGACCATCCACGCATTCTTCAAATCCCGCCCCAAATACCGCGCCACCGGATACACCCGCGCCGTGTGCGCGATCGTCGCTTCCGTCGGCAGTGCCGGATCGGTGAAGGAAACAAACTTGTGCCCCTTCATGTAAAAGGCGAACGCCTCCGCCTCCGGCTCGAACTCCGTGACATCCCCCTCCACCGGCGGATGCAGCGATTGATGCGCATCCGCCACCTCACCGGAATCCGCCAGCTTCCCGACCTCGACCAAGTCGGTCGTGCCCTTCGCCACAATGCCGAAAGGCGTTGCCCCCGGCGGCGAAAAACGCGCCAGCGGCGTCACGCGGACCTTACCCTCGCCCGCTTTGCGGAAATACGGAACCTCCGCGCTGCCGCCGATCGTCTCCGCCTTCGTATCCAGTTCCAACTGCGTCCCGCCCGCATCCAGCGGAATGCCCAGCGCATGGACAATGGATTGCAGTGCCGGCTCGTTCTTCCCCTCGAATGCCGCTAGGCCGATCCCCTGCAACACCACGAAAGTCCCTTCCTCCGGAGTGCCGATCCTCAGCCCCGCGCTGTAACGCCCCGCCCCCCGCACCGGCCGGAACCGCACCGACACCTCCAGACTTTCCCCCGCCCCCACCTCCACCGAAGCCGCCCGTGCGGCGAACGCATCCGCGTCCTTGCCGATGATCGAAATCCCCGCCGGCAGCGTCCGGCCGAGCGGATTGCGCACCGTGACCGTCGCCGCCCGCGCCGGCTGATCCCTCACGGCGCTCAAGGCAAGCTGCCTCCGGTCCGGCTGCAGCGGCTCGTCGAGTTCGCGGATGCGGACATCGCGGTACTGAAGCTCCGCCCCTTCGAGTTGCAGGCAGATTTTTCCCTCCCTCAGCGGCGACCCGTCGGGATGGATGAAATCCACAAGCCGCGCCCTCGTGTGGCCATTGAGAATGTGTTCCGCCGACTCGTCCGCGTGAACGATCACCTCCACCCGGTTCCACCCGGTCAGATGATCGTGCTCGGGATAGCGGCCGATGTAGTCGAAATTCTCGTCGCTGCGATGCGCGATTCCCCCCTGCTCCGGCAGCATCCCCGGCCGCCCCTGTCCCTCGGGTGCCCGGTCGGGCTCGGGGTGTTTCCAGGTCCAGCCGCGGCGGGCGAGAAAAACGATATCCGCCGTATCCCCCTCCTGCACCTGATACTCCAGTGAATCCGGCCAGATTTTATGTGTCGCCGAAGCGTGATACAACAGCCCCGCATCGCGCAGCGCCTCCTTGCGCGGGGCGAAGCGCTTCTCCAGCCAGCGATACTCGAAAACCAGCTGAAAGCGCGAGAAAATCCCCTCATGAGTGATGACTCCGAAAGGTACCGTCGCCTCCGGGTCCGTGTCCGGATACATATGGATCGTCCCGTCCCGGACCTGCACGAACCGGTCGGGGTCTTCCCCCTCCGTCTTCCCCTGGAGCGTCACCGTCCAGCCTTCGAGATCGCGGCCGTTGAAAAGATCGCGCCACTCCGATGCCGCTGGAGCGGCGGCAACGAGCACGAAACCGAAAAATCCGGACAGTGGAAAACGCGAGGACATGCCGCAAAGCCAATCAGCCCGTCGGCTCCGGATCAACCGCTAGGAATCCGCTTTTTCGGAGAAGGATCTGAAACGCCCGTTGAATGTATTGGAGGGAGGGAAGGGGGTATCTCCTGAACCCGGTTGAAAAATCCCAGTGGGACCTTGCTTTCTCCGGTTGTTCGGACAAGCTCCAGGCAATTCCCCCCTCTCCCATGAAAGCTCTTCTTGCGCTTGCCCTCATCGGTTCGCCGTCCTTCGCGCTCGCCCAGAACTATCACATCCGGCCCTACGTGAATGTCGGTTCGGCCGGAGTGATCGACGGCCTGAAAGTCGGCTCCGATGTCTCCGGTACCCAGGGTTTCAGCGATTCCGTTCATACCGGCTACGCCACTGCCGATCTCTCCACCGGAGAACTCAAGACTTTCGCGCAAATCTCGAACACGAACGGGGGGCACGCCCTGGCTCTCTCCGAATTCAGCGAGACGCTCACCGTTTACAGCGCCGGGGATACCACTTTTGAATTCTCTTTCTATTTCGACGGCTGGATTTACGGCGATGCGAAATCCATCCCCGAAGGCGGCGCCTATCAGATCATCGCCGTCGCCGACTTCGCCGTCTTCAGACCCGGCGAAGCCGAATGGAATACCTGGTGGAACCTCGCCAACGCCGGAGAAGCCCTTTTCTACGAGCATCATTCGTTTTCTTTCTCCGATCCTTCAGAGGACTTCGACGAACTCATCTCCGCCGGCTCCTATTTTTCCACCCCGCTCGGAGCCGGGCGCGAAGATTTCCAAATCTTCGCCCGCCTCCAGCATGCTGTCCTCTCCAACACCCCCCAATCCGCCACGCTCGATTTCAGCAACACCGGCACCCTCTCCTTCCTCGCGGACCCATCCGTCACCGTCTACTCCGCTTCCGGCGTTTTCCCCGATACTCTTCCGATTCCCGAGCCGTCCGTCGCCGGGCTGATCGGGCTCGCCGCTGTCCTCGGCCTCCGCCGTCGACGCCATTGAGAAAAGCGCTTCCCGGCTTGGCGGCTCTGCGCGGCAGAATTGCATCGGACGAGAAACGGAATTTCTCGCGGAAAACCTTGCGCGCGTCGCTGTATTTCGGCCGGAGCCGCCGGTCATTCCGGCGGCTCCCGTTTCAAGTCACACCATGCTGTGCAAACCGACCACATTCCCTTCGGGGTCGCTGAAAATCCCGATGAAACCGTGCGGCGCGATGTCCATACGCGGCCGGATCACCTTCCCGCCGGCCGCGGGAATGCGCACCAGCACGCCGTCCAGGTCCCCTTCGACATTCAGGTAAACGAGCGTTCCCCCCGGTCCCGGTGAACAACCCTCCATCTGGGTCAGCGCGCCGCCCACCCCCTTGTCCGGGTCGCAGGGGAAGATCGCCATACGGCAGCACTCCATCGACGAGGGAGTCAATTCCGCGTTCAGGATCGTGCCGTAGAAATCCGCGGCGTTGTCGAGATCATTGGTGAAGATCTCGAACCAGTTCAATGCGTTCTCTTTCATGATGTTCGATGTTTCGTGGTTTGCGATGGCGTCCCTCTTTCCGGAACGCACCGGGATTCCACCATAGCCTGCTGACAACCCTATGTCAGGAGCCTTTCAAACCCCCGCAAAATCCTCCGCATAGCGCGCCGCCACCGCTTGCGCCGCCATCCGCACGGCTCCCCGCAACTCCTCCGGCGCGACCGCCTCCACCCGCATCCCAAAGCCCATCAACCATTCCGCCAGCCACCCGACCGAGAAGGCCAGCAACTCCATCCGCACCCGCCCGTCTGGCAACTCCTGCTCCGAGCACGGCGTGCACGGCATCTCCGCGCGGAAGCGATCCAGCGCCTCCCGCTCCACCGCCACCGTCACCGGCGTCAACTCGTCGCTCTCGATGTTTTCGCGCAGGAAATCCTTCACCGAAAACCCCGCGTGCCCCTCGTAACACTCTTCCAGCGCCTCCCACGCGGTCATCCGGTCGAGCCGGAAATCCCGGAAATCCCGCCGCAGCCGGCACCACGCGATCAAGTGCCACTGCCGCGTGTAAAAGACCAGCCCCAGCGGCTCCACCACCCGCTCGGTGATCGCACCGCGGTTTGCCGTATTGTAGCGGATCGCCAGGCAGCGCCGCCGCACCACCGCATCCTGGATCGGCATCAGCGAATCGCGCTTTTCGTCTCCCCCGGGTCTACGGAGCCACACCCCCACGGACTCCTTGAGCCGGTTCAGATAATCCTTCCTCTCCTCCGGCAGCACCGAGCGCACCTTGAGCAGCGCTGACCGCAGCGACTGCTTCAGCGAATCGTCGGCCACCTGCTCCGTCACCTCCGCGCTCATGAAAAGCGCCGCCGCCTCGTTCTCCGTGAACATCACCGGCGGCATGTAATACCCGCGCATCAGGCTGTAACCGACCCCCGCTTCGGCGACGATCGGCACCCCCGCCTCCCCCAACGCCGCGAGATCGCGGTAGACCGTCCTCACGCTGATCTCGAAATGCGCTGCGATCCGTTCCGCCGTGATCACCCGCTGGCTCTGCAGCAGCAGGATCATCCCGGTCAGTCGGTCGATGCGATTCATGCGGTCCACCCCCTCCTACATCGCGTAGTGAATCCCGTGCTCCGCGCTGATCTCGACCACCCGAGCCACATCCGGCCCGCCGTCGCGGTGGAACTCCTCCGCAACCCGCGCGAAAAAGGTCTCGAATCCCGACGGAGCGGTATGGATCACCTGTTTCAGCAGCGTATCGCCCACATTGCGGAATGTATGCACCGAACCCCGCGGCATGAATACCGACGCGCCGGGCGGCACTTCCGTCCATTTGCCGTCATGGAAAAACTCGACCCGCCCCTCCAGCACATAAAACCACTCGTCCTCGTGATCGTGCCAATGGGGCGGCGGACCGCTGCCCGGAGGCGTCACATTCAGGAACATCGTGTACCGGCCGCCGGTCCGTTCGCCGGTCAGATAAAAAGTCGCCTGATCGCCGAACGCATCGCAGATCTTCGCCTCCGCGGGCGTCGCAATGCAGGGAGAGGGAATCTTGCTCATCGGCTGCAAGCCCTACCGGATTTCGCGGCGCGATCAATCCGATGTTTCGCCTATCCCGCGGTCCTCCGGCCAGGGTTGGATTCGGGATTGGCCGCCGCCTGATCCTCAGCCACCCTCTCTCCCGGCCACACTCCCTGTTTGCCCGATATCCAATACCCCAATCTCCATTTTCCCATGCCCTACCTCGTCACCATCGGCCTCGAAGTCCACTGCCAGGTCAAGACCCGCACCAAAATGTTCTGCGCCTGCGAAACCTCCTTCGGCGAGGACCCGAACACCCGCACCTGCCCCGTCTGCCTCGGCCTGCCCGGCGCCCTGCCCGTCCTCAACCGCCACGCCATCGAGAAAACCCTGCTCACCGGCCTCCTGCTCGACTGCGGTTCCCCCGAAATCTCCCGCTGGGACCGCAAGAGCTACTTCTACCCGGACATGCCGAAAAACTTCCAAACCACGCAGATGGACTTCCCCCTCTGTCTCGGCGGCGCCGTCCCCCTCTACGACCACTGTTACCCGACCGACGCCCGCAAAAACATCGCCCGCCCCGGCCACAAGATCCGTCTCAACCGCATCCATCTGGAAGAAGACGTCGCCAAATCCACCCACCTCGGCAACTCCTCCCTCATCGACTTCAACCGCGCCGGCACCCCGCTGATGGAAATCGTCAGCGAGCCCGACTTGGCCTCCCCCGAAGAAGCCGTCGCCTACCTGCGTTCGCTCCAGATGATCCTCCAGCAGGGCGGCATTTCCGACGCCGACATGGAAAAGGGGCAGATGCGCTGCGACGTGAACATCTCCCTGCGCCTCCGGGAGGAAGACTCCTACGGCGCCAAGATCGAACTCAAAAACCTCAACTCCATCTCTGCCATCCGCCGCGCCATCCAGCACGAGATCGAGCGCCAGTCCGAAGAACTCGACATGGGCATCCCCCAGGTCCAGTCCACTCGCCGCTGGGACGACGACCGCGGCGAAACCCAGCTCCTGCGCACCAAGGAAGACGCCCACGACTACCGCTACTTTCCCTGCCCCGACCTGCTCCCCGTCGTCACCGGCCCCATCCTCGAAAAAGTCCGCCCCCTCGTCGGCGAACGCCCGCACGAACGCGCCGCACGTTACGAGAACGGCTACGGTGTCAGCGCCTACGACGCCTCGGTCCTCTCCTCCGATCTACCATTGGCACAGTACTTCGAAGCCTTCGCCGCCACCCCCGGCCTGCCCGGGAAAAAGGTGGCCAACTTCCTCCTCAACACCCTGCTCGGCTCCCTCAACGACCGCTCTATCCCCATCGCCGATTCCCCTCTGCCGCCGGAAAAAACCGGCGCGCTGTTAGGTCTCGTCGAATCCGGCGCCCTCGCCCTCAGCCAGGCCAAGGAAGTCCTCGCCGTCCTGCTCGACACCCCGGAAAAAGACCCCGCCGCCGTCGCGAAGGAACTCGGCTTCGAACCCGCCGACGCCGGCGAACTCGACGCCCTCTGCGACCAGGTCATCGCGGCCAATCCCGACAAGGTCGCCGAAATCAAGGCGGGCAACGAAAAACTCCTCAACTGGCTCACCGGCCAGGTCATGAAAGCCTCCGCCACCAAGCCGAACCCGAAGCAGGTGACGGACTTGCTCAAGCAAAAGCTCGGATAACGCCGGATATGCATCCGAAAAGCCAACTCCCCGAGTTCGCTCAATCTCTCCACGAGCGCTTCGAGCGGGAAGGCATTCCTCTACTCCTCCCCGGCGGCTGGGCCGTGTCGCATCATCGCTACTCCCGCTTCACGAGGGACATCGATTGGATCTGCTCCCGTGCGAACGAAGCGAAGGCCAAATCGCTCATGCTCTCCCTCGGCTTTTCCGAAACCTTCGATGCCATGGCGACTCGCTTCCACCGGAAGGGCGATCCCTGCTTCCCACCCGTCGATCTCATATGGGTGGATGCCGCGACCTTCGCCAGGATGGCCGCGACCGATCAGCGCACCGGCCTCCACCGAGACATCCCGGTCATCGCCTTCGAAACTCTCCTTGCGATGAAACTCCACGCCCTCAAGGACAACGAATCGCGTCACGGCAAGGACCTCTCGACATCCGCGAACTGTTGGCGCAGAATCCCCATGCGATTTCCGAGCAACGGCTGCGCGAACTCTGCGGGAAATTCGCCGGTCCGCACGGATTCGATCTCGTCCAGAACATCTCATGAACGCCCTCGAACTGGAATTGTCCGACCTCTCCGGCCACCCACCGGCGCCGAAGATGACCTTCGGGGAATACCAGCACTGGATCTGCCGAGAGATCATCCCTGAACTCCACCGCCGCGGTGAAATGACCGACGAGAAGCTGCTCGCCGACTTCCTCCGCAACGAAGGCCGCCAGGCCGATCCCTGGCCCGATTTCGGCTCCATATAGTGTAGCGGAACGGCCGTGTCGTTTCGGCCGAAACCTCACCCCCTCGTCGCCCCCGCCGGAAACACCAGATTCATCAGCAGGGTGAGGAAGAAATTGAAGATCAGCACCGCCAGCGCGGAATAGACCATCGCCCGGGTGGTACCGCGCCCCACGCCGACCGCGCCGTTGCTGGCGCGCAGGCCCTGGTGGCAGGAAATCCCCACGATCAGGCCGCCGAAGACAAGACCCTTGACCAGCGCGATGGTCACATCGGTCAGATCCGTGTGCAGGTTCATCTGGTTCATCCAGTAGGCGGCATTCACATTGAAGGGGCCGGTGCCGACCGCGACGGAAGCGAGGATGCCCAGCGCCGCCGATTCGCCGATCAGCAGGGGGATCGCCACGAACATCGCCAGCACCCGGGGCGTCACCAGATAGTCGATCGGATGCACGCCCATCGAGCGCAGGGCGTCCACCTGTTCGGTCACCTTCATCGTTCCGATCTCCGCGGCCATCGCCGCCCCGACCCTGCCGGCGAGCATCAGCGCGGTGATGGTGGGACCCAGCTCGCGCAGCATCGCCACGCTCACCAGCGCGCCGCCGCCCGTTTCCATGTGCAACTGGCTGAACTGAAACAGCGACTGGGCCGCCAGCACCGCGCCGGTGAAGGCGCCGGTGACCATCACCACCGGCTGCGAGCGGTGGCCGATCTCGACAACCTGCTGGAGCACCAGCCGCATGCGGAGTTTTCCGCGGAGGAGGGATTCGAAAATATCGCGCGTCAGCAGGCCCAGCTCTCCCAGATACTGGAAGAACCCGACAAACCCTTGGCCGAGCGCGCTTAATATGCCCACGTCCGAAGCTTGGCGGTCGCGGCTTCCCTTGACCAGCCGGGAGAAGGGAACTCTGCTCCGGGCATGACCGGGCGAAGCGGGCCTTGGCGGGACCTCCCCGCTGGCACGATTTTTCCATTTGCCATCCGCCCTCCAGCCCCCTAGCTTCCGCGCCCCGCGACCAAGCAACCCGCGATTTTCCCATGTCGAAGCACAACAGTCTCAAGGCCCAGGGCGGCGCAGAAGGCAAGCGTTCCGTGATGAAGCGTTTCGAGCGCGTCAAGGTGCTCAAGGAGCGCGGCCAGTGGAAGGAAGGCCGCAGCCCCATCGGCCTGCCCAAAACCAAGGGCGAGGGCTGATCCCATCCGTTTTCGTGGAATTTCCGCAACGCGCAGATCCCCCCCGGGGTCTGCGCCTTTTGCGTTTGCGCCTCCATCCGCAATCTCCCAATAACCAATACCTCAATATCCAGTCATCCATGACCCGCCTCAACAAATACCTCGCCTCCTGTGGTGTCGGTTCGCGCCGCGCCTGCGACGTCCTCGTTCAGGAGGGGCGGGTCGAAATCAACGGCAAGCCCTGCCTGAACCCCGCAGAACGCGTCGAGCCTGGAGACTTCGTCAAAGTGGACGGCCGCCGGGTGACCGCCAAGGAAACCGGCGTGATCGCCTTCCACAAGCCGCGCGGCCTCGTCTGCTCCCGCGACGACGAATTCGGCCGTGACACCATCTACGCCGCGCTGCCGGAATCGCTCCGCCACTTCCACCACGTCGGCCGTCTCGACCGCGACTCGGAGGGGCTGCTCATCCTGACCAACGATGGCGCGATCTCCCAGGCGATGATCCACCCTTCCCAGGCCATCGAGAAGGAATACCTCGTCACCGCCAACCAGCCGATTCTCCAGGAACACCTTGACCTCTTCCTCTCCGGCGTCTTCGTCGAAAAGGAGCGCCTCCGTGCGAAAGACCTCGAGCGGCTCTCCGCACGCCGCCTCCGCATCATCCTCGAAACCGGCCTCAAGCGCCAGATCCGCCTGATGTTCCAGGCCCTCGGCTACCGGGTCACGAAACTGATCCGCATCCGCATCGGCTCCTTCGAACTCACCGATCTCCTGCCTGGCAAATGGCGCCCTCTCGACCCCAGGGAAACCGCGCTGCTCACCACCAATCCGAAGCGCAAACCCCTCCGCCGCCCCGCCGCGAAAAAGGCGGCCGCGAAAAAGGCCGCTGCGAAGACGGTCCGTCAAAAAAGCGTCGCCCCCAAGCGCGGCGCCACCCGCACTCCCATTTCCGGCAGCCGTCCTCCGACCGGGCGGACTCCTTCAAAAAAGACGGCCAAACGCGCTCCCCGGCGCAAATTTTGAATCGCCGCCCCGGAAAAGCGCCTTGTAGTTTTCCGCACCTCCGGCGGTCAGTCATCCGTCCGGGAACCCAAGGCATCCCATGAGCAACAAGATCGAAAGCCACCTCGTCGAGGACCGCGTCTTCAAACCCGCGAAGGAATTTTCCGCCAAGGCCCGCATCTCCAGCATGACGCAGTACAAGCGTCTCTGGCAGGAATCCATCGACAAGCCCCAGATTTTCTGGGCGCGCGAGGCCAGGGAACTCGAATGGCGCACGCCGTGGACCAAGGTGCTCGATTGGAAAGCTCCCGACGCCAAATGGTTCACCGGCGGCAAGCTCAACGTCTGTGAGAATTGCGTCGACCGCCACGCCCGCGGCGCGCGCAAAAACAAGGCCGCCATCATCTTCGAGGGCGAACCCGGCGACAAGCGGACCATCACCTACGCCCAGCTCCAGCGCGAAGTTTCCCGCTTCGCCAACGTCCTGGTCGCCAAGGGAGTCAAGGCCAAGGACCGGGTCCTCATCTACATGCCGATGATCCCCGAGGCCGCCATCGCCATGCTCGCCTGCGCCCGCATCGGCGCCGTGCATTCCGTCGTCTTCGGCGGCTTCTCCGCGGAATCCATCGTCGACCGCTTGGAAGATTCCGGCGCCACCCACGTCGTCACCGCCGACGGCGGCTGGCGGCGCGGCAAGATCGTTCCGCTCAAGGACAACGTCGACGAAGCCCTCCTCAAGTACAAAGCCATCAAGTCCGTCGTCGTCTTTCAGCGTACCGGCCAGGATATCTCCATGAAAAAAGGCCGCGACTCCTGGTGGCACGAGGAGATCGAAAAAGTCCCCACCAAGCACGAGCCCAAGGCCTTCGACAGCGAGCACCCGCTCTTCATCCTCTACACCTCCGGTTCCACCGGGAAACCCAAGGGCATCCTCCACACCTCCGGCGGCTACCTCACCGGCGCCTACACCACCTGCAAATACGTCTTCGACATGCGCGACGAGGACGTCTACTGGTGCACCGCCGACGTCGGCTGGATCACCGGCCACAGCTACATCGTCTACGGCCCGCTCGCCATGGGCGTCACCCAGGTGATGTACGAAGGCGCGCCGAACCATCCCGACTTCGGCCGTTTCTGGCAGATCGTCGAGGAATACGGCGTCACCATCTTCTACACCGCTCCCACCGCCATCCGCGCCTTCATCAAGGCCGGCGACCAATTCCCCGACAAACACGACCTCTCCTCCCTGCGCCTCCTCGGCTCCGTCGGCGAACCGATCAACCCCGAAGCCTGGATGTGGTACCACCGCAAAATCGGCGGCGGTCGCTGCCCCATCGTCGACACCTGGTGGCAGACCGAGACCGGCGCGATCATGATCACCCCCCTGCCCGGTTGCACCCCCACCAAGCCCGGCACCGCCACCCTGCCCTTCTTCGGCGTCGACGCCGCCATCCTCGACGAAACCGGCCACGAGTGCAAAGCCAACGAAGGCGGCCGCCTCGTCATCCGCAAGCCCTGGCCCTCCATGACCCGCACCATCTACGGCGACAAGGCCCGCTTCAAAAAGACCTACTGGTCCGACTATCCCGGGATGTACACCGCCGGCGACGGTGCCCGCCGCGACAAACAGGGGAACTTCTGGATCGTCGGCCGCCTCGACGACGTGCTGAACGTCTCCGGCCACCGCCTCGGCACCGCCGAAGTCGAAAGCGCCCTGGTCGGTCACCCCGCCGTCGCGGAAGCTGCCGTCGTCGGCCGCCCCGACGACCTCAAGGGTCAGGCCGTCGTCGCCTTCGTCACCCTCAAGGGCGGCTTTCAGGACAGCCCCGCGCTGCTCAAGGAAGTCCGCGATCACGTCGGCAAGGTCATCGGCGCCATCGCCAAGCCCGACGACATCCACTTCACCCCCGCGCTGCCCAAGACCCGCTCCGGAAAAATCATGCGCCGGCTGTTGAAAGAACTCGTCGCCACCGGCAACATCACCGGCAACACCACCACGCTCGAAGACTTCGGAGTCATCACCGCGCTCCAGCAGAAAATCCGCGGCGAAAGCTGACATTCCTTCCCATGACCCAGTCCCGCTACTTCCTAGCCCGCATCGCCCAGGCTTTCGGCGTCCAGCGCCGCCAGCGCCGCATGGCCGAGGCCGCTTCCGAAATGCATCTGCTCCGCGAAGCCGAGCAAGTGCTCGGGCGGGCCCTGTGGGAGCGGGTCGAGGGAATCGAAGCCCTGGGCGTGGAATACTGGAACATCCGCAAGCTGCAAAAGGAACGCGACGAACTTCAGGCGGAGCTGGATGAATGCGAAGCCATCCTTGCGGACGCCCATCAGCAGCGGGCCAACCTGCTCGGTTCGATCAACGAACCGGAACAGGAACTGGAGAAAAAGCGCGCCGCCATCATGGCGGAACTCGAACAACTCTCCCGCAACCGCGACTCCGTCGTCCAGCAGGCCCGCGAGATCCGCCGGGTCTACGATGGCCTGAAAATGAAGCATGAAGTGCTCCGCAAGGACAGCAACTCCGAGGAAGTGGCGAAAGTCAAAGCCCGCATGGACGAGCTCAAGCAGCGCTTCACCGATCTGAAGCAGGAGCGCGACGACATCGCCGACCGTATCGCCCAAGGTGACGCCCGGCTCGATCAGCTCGATTCGAAGCTTGCCGCCGAACGGCAGAAACACCGCTCCGAGGCCTCCGAAGCCTTCCAGTACATCGGCCAGGCCAATCGCGACATCTCCACCTTGAAATCGAAGCTCGGCGTTATCGACACCCAGATGCGCCAGCTCTTCGGCGAAATCGGCCGTCACATCAGCCGGCATGCCTATCAGGACACCGCCTGCCGCGCCGTCGCCAAGGGCCAGATGCCCCTGATCGATGTCATGCGGGCTCTCCGCCTCTCCATCGCCCTCAACCACCGTCTGGCGGGCATGTAAAAAGCCTGCCTGACGAGCAGATGGCGGTATCTGTCCCGAGGTCCGGCGGGGGACGGCTTGGGAAAAAGGACGGCAAACCGGCATGAGCCTGATTCTCAACGACTCCAAGAGCCGAAACTCCGCGGAATCCCCCGAATGAGGGACTTGTTGTAGGGCTCTGCCTGGCGACCATATTGCAATAACCGCCCTATGGACCTGGCGGAAGGAGGTTTCGAAAAAGAATAGCGGTCCGATGTAGAATTCTGGATCTCAACGCCCCAGGAAGAGAATCCCGCGAAACTCCCCAAATGAGGGGCTTGCTGAATCCGGAAAAAAATAGTTCTGTATTTACAAAACGCTTTCAAAGCGTACTTTTCGGAAAATTTGAGTCATGAAAAACCTTCCTTCCTGCGCTTTTTGTATTCCCGGTCGATTCTCGCAGAGGCAAAACCGGGGGTTCGCGCTGGTCATCACTCTTTCGTTGATGGTCATGCTGACCATCCTCGCGGTGGGGCTGATGTCCCTCTCGGTGGTATCGATGCGAACTTCGAGCCGGAGCGACGCCATGCAGACCGCACGGGGCAACGCCCGCCTGGCGCTCTCGATGGCCATCGCGCAGCTCCAGAAGCATGCCGGACCGGATACCCGGATCACCGCTCCCGCGAATCTCGTGAACGACAGCTTCTCCCACGGCGTGACCGGAGCCTGGCGTTCCTGGCGTCCTCCGGAAAGCGGCAACGGGAATTACGAATCGGAGAAACAGGATCGCTTCCTCGGTTATCTGATCTCCGACCCGTCGCCCTCCGCATCACCCGATTCTTCCAAGCTGCCGGGCGCCAGCGCTTCCGGTCAGCTTCTGGTTGGCCCCGGCAGCCTGGGCCCTGACACGAATCAGCGCGATGTCCGCGCTCCTCTCATCTCCACCACCGACTCGCAGGGTCGCAGCACCGGCGCCCTTGCCTGGGCGACGCTCGACGAGGGCGTGAAAGGGCGGATCGACCTGCTGCCCGATTCGAGCACCTTCGACAGCCAGGGATACACCGTCACCCGCGTCGGCAGCTCCGCCCGCAACCGCCCTGACAAGGTAGCCGGCATGGACTTCTACGGCCGCATGTCGCCCGACGAACTCCGCAAGACTCTGCCCAAACTGGTCAGCTTCGACGAAGGCGACCTTATGGCCGAGGATCGCGAACTCCTCGGCCGCTATTTCCATGATTTCAGCGTTTCCTCGGCCTCCGTTCAGGCGGATGTCGCTTCGGGCGGCCTGAAAACCGACCTCAGCGTCCTCTTCGACAACAACCTGCCGACTGCCTACGCGGACCGCTACCTGTACTCCGACAGCACTTCGGCTCTCGCCTCGTCAGAGCCGCTCTGGTCGCTCTATGCGAACTATGCGAAGCTCTATCGCCGAACCACCGCAAACGACAACGCGCTGCATGGCTTGAGAGCCTACCTTCCTTCCCGCTATGCCTTGAATCCGCCCCTGCCGGTCACCACCCCTCCAGCCAACACTCCCTATGAGCCGAACATGAGAATGCTCACCGAGCCGATGCTCATGCCGACCATATTGCGCGTTGATACCGTCTTCACCCTCATCGCCCGCGATGTCCATGGGGGGCGTGCGGAGGGTCTGCGCAGCCGGGGATTCCCTTACATGCTGCATCTCATGTATCTACCGGTGATCACGCTGCACAATCCTTATAACGTGCCGCTGCGCTTCACGGAGATCGAGGTCGAATTTGCCGATATCCCGATCGGTTTTCAATTCTCCGTCAACGGCCAACCGGTGACAACCAGCATAGTCTCCTTGAATCAACTCTATAACGGGAACGAAAGCGGCGCCAATCAGAAGCTGTTCAGAATGACCCTTACCGGCGACCTCAACCGTGCGATGGAAATCTCCATGGGTCCTGGGGAGACGCGGGTGTTCGGCAAGCCGTTCCCGCCCAACTGGAGTTGGGCTCAGGAATCCGCCGGCTCGGGAGCGGATGGCACGCTCATGTTCGATTGGCGCAACGACAAAACCGGGATGAGCAACCGCATCATGCCCGGCATGATCACGGGGCCGAACGATGGCGTCGGCTACGATTGCGACTGGCTCGCCCCGGCGCCTGCGAGGGCCGCATGGCTCAGTTCCCGAACTGGCGAAGGCGTCGTGCCTCTTTCCGCCAGCGATACGGTCTCGGTATCCTACGGCCCGAAAGTTCTGCCGAACTCGAACAACAAATTCAGCGTGACCATGCGCCTGAAAAATACCGGCCGGGTCACGAATGCGGGCGTTACACAGGTCTTTTTCAGGGATGAAGGCCGCTTGAAAGCCATTCTCGAAGAAGGAACATCGCCGCGCTTCACCGAAGTTCGCAGCTTCCCCGAGACTTTCCCAAAAATCCCACGGGATGCGCCGATTCGTACGATGAATATCTACGAAGCCAACAACACCCCGGTAAAGGATTACGCCCGCGCCCGCCCCTTCGCGATCTTCAGCCTCGGCGCGAAGACGACTCAGGACGCTTTCACCCGATCCCGCCCGGTGACCGACACCGGTATCACCATGCAGATGGCCACCTGCGACTTCGGCACTTCGGCCAGCCAGGGCAGCAGCCCGCTGGAGTTCATTCTCACTCCGGTGCGAAGCGGTTCCTCCGTCATCGAATCGGAGGGCGTTAAAGGTTACTTCTTCGGTGGCCATGGTGCGAACCGCGGCTCCACCTCGGCCACCTTCTACGAAATCCCGCTGGCTCCCCTGCAATCGATCGCCCAACTCCGCCACGCGAACGGGGCCAGCCTGGGTTCCATGCCCTATTTTACCTACAGCATCGGCGAATCACGCGCCCACCCCGCTCTTCCTCCTGGAACCACGCGGCAGATTAAGACGATTTTCAATGCGAACAAAACCCTCCTCGACCATTCCTGGCTGGCCAATGACCGGCTTTGGGACAAATACTGGTTTTCCACACTTTCCACTCTGGAAGGGCCGGGTTTCAGCGGAGGAGGCTCCATCGGTCAAAGCGCGCTTGCCCAGGAATTCTTCGCCGGCGGGCGGCAACTGCCGAATCCCCGGAACCTGGCTTACCGGCCTCCCGGCGTCTCCGTCGACGACGCGGTCGCCGCTTCGCTGGAGCAAAGCGGAGTGCGGAGCGCCGCGCATATCCTGACCAAGGGAGGATTCAACGTGAACAGCGTCTCGCTTCCCGCCTGGATCTCAGTCCTCTCCAGCCTCTGCGATTCGGAGATCCCGCTCGCCTCCAGCCGCCTGGAGGAGTCCGGCGACGATGTCCCCGTCTTGCGCACCCGCCGCCCGAGCCTTGGCCTGGAAGAAAACGCACCTGTAAGGGACCGCCTCTGGAACAGCTACCGGCGCCTCGATGCAGGACAGGTGGAGATTCTCGCCAACCTCATCGTCGAAGAAATCCGCGCTCGAGGCCCCTTCCTCTCCATGGCCGATTTCGTCAACCGCCGTCTCTCCGGCGACGGCGATTTCGCCATCAAAGGCGCATTGCAGGCCGCCATCGACAAAAGCGGCTTCAATCAGGTCATGGAGTCCAACGCCTTCCCCATAGCGTCCGGCGATGTCGCGGAATACGGCTGGCAGAACAGCAATGCCGTCGACGGTAACACCGGCGCCGGAGCTCCCGGAGAAATCTCCCAAGGCGATATTCTCTCGGCCATCGGATCGTTCATTTCGGTGCGCTCGGACACTTTCCGCATCCGCGCCTACGGCGACGCCCGTGACGTCGACGGCAGTGTCATCGCCCGCGCCTGGTGCGAGGCCACCGTGCAGCGCCTGCCGGAATACGTCGACCAAAACGATCCGCCGGAAATCGCGCCCGTCTCGGTAGCCAACCAAACCTTCGGCCGCCGTTTCAGCGTCGTCGCCTTCCGTTGGCTCGGCCAAGACGAAGTTTGACCGGCCTCCTTCTTCCGCTAATCTGCGCCAAGGACTTTCCGATACTTTCATGTGAAAACTCTCATTGCCTCGCTTTTTCTCGCCGCACTTGTTCCTGCCGCCGCCCAAAGCGGCCGGGGAGTCATGTTTCGCACCCTCTGTCTGGAACACGTCAACGATGTGCATGAAGTGAGCGTGCCCGGATCGAAACCGGATGAAGTCATCAAAGTGCCCCTGTTCACCTCCGACCTCTCGCCCGTCATCGAAGGGCGTTTCGTGAACAACGAGGCGGTCTTCTTCGGCCCGGAGAAAGGACCGGATGGCAAACCCGTCCCGGTGGCGCGCGGGCCCCTCGCCAAGGCGAACCGGCAGCTCTTCCTCTTCATCCCTTCCCAAGGCAGAGAGGGCAAGCCGGCATACGAGGTCAAGGCCTACGACGACGACACCGGCTCCTTTGCCATGGGTAGCGTGCGGGCGATCAATCTCTCTCCCGTGCCGGTCCGCTTCGTCGTTTCGGGCAGTCCTTCCCCCCAGATCCCCGCCGCAAAATTCGCCCAATTTTCCCATCCCAAGAAAGTCGACGAATACAACATGTTTCCCGTGGCCGTGGAATTCCTCAGCGGCGATGGAAAATGGGTGACCGGCCAATCCGCGAGTTGGAAAGCCACCGACCGGCGCCGCGACATTGTGGTCACCCTCGTGAACAGCAAATTCAAGCTGCCCGAGGTGCGCATGTATTCCGATTTCCCACCCTGGCTCGAAACCCAGGCGGCCCAGCCCTGATCCTGTGGACTGCGGCGGCTTGCTGTCTCTTTTGCGATGCCGCCGGCCGGCGAGCCGGCCCGGACTATGGCTGGACAAGCGGCGGCAGCCTTCCCTCTCCCGCGAATCGACGATTTTCCGCTACCAGAACCGGAAATCCGGGTTTTCCATAGGGCATGAATTCCCGCGGACGACTGGCGGTGCTCCTCGGCGTGGTGCTTCTCGGCGGCATCGGCGGCTGGGCCTTGGTCCGCATGGCCGCCCCCGATTCCAAAGAGGAAAATGCCGCAAGCCGCGAAACGGCCCGCCCCGCCTATCCTCCCGACACCCCGCTCCGCCCCACCAAAACCGGCGAGCGGTCCGCCACCTCCGGCCTGCAGACCGATGCCGAAGCTGAAGACGCCGGCGCCCTGCGCAACCAGCGCACCATCCGCTTCTCCGACCGCGACGCTCTGGAGCGCTTCCTCAAAGCCATCGAGGGCCGCGGCATCTCCGTGCTCGGTTCCCTCGACCGCTTGAACACCCTGCGCGTCGGCTTCCTCTCGCTGGACGAACTCCTGTCGCTTCTGGAGGGCGATGAAGAACTCGGCCTGATCTTCCCGGTCAACATCCCCCGGCCCGCCGCCGGAGGCGTGCAGGATGGGGCCGTCGGCTTCGGCCGTGGGCTGCTGGAATGGCTTGGAATCACCGGCGACAATTCCTCCTGGGGTTCCGGTGTCAGGATCGCGATTCTGGACACCGGCGTCGCCGAGCATCCGCTCCTCGGCAAGGTCCTGAACCGCTTCCTCGTCGATGCCCCGGCCAGCGAAAGCGACTGGAACGGCCACGGCACCGCGGTCGCCAGCCTCATCAAGCAGATCGCCCCGGGCGCTCAATTCGAATCCTGGATGGTCGCCGACACCAGCGGCTACTCGAACAGCTTCCTGCTCGCCCAGGCCATCCTCGAAGCCATCGACGCCGGCGTGAACATCATCAATGTCTCCATGGGCGGCACGGGAAATTCCCCCGTCCTCAGCGACGCCGTCCGCCTCGCGACGGAAGCGGGGATCCTGATCATCGCCCCCACGGGGAACGACGGCTACGACCGCATCTCCTATCCCGCGGCCTACGAAGGCGTCGTGGCCGTCGGCGCCGTCGATGCCAGAGGCGAGCACCTCCTTTTTTCCAACTCGGGCGAAGTCTCCTTCGCGGCCCCCGGCCTCGATCTCCTCGCCGCTTGGACCGGGGGACAGAGTATCTACTTTTCCGGCACCTCCGGCAGCGCCCCGGTGGGCTCCGGCATTGTCGCCGCGCTGATGAGTATGGGGAATTACCGTTCTCCCTTCGATGCCTACTCCGGCATGCTCCCCTACCTCAACGACAGCGGAGCGCCGGGCTTCGATTCGCATAGCGGCGCGGGCATCCCGAACATCGGCCGCATTCTGCGCGGCGGCATCCCCGGCTATGTCGATGGCGCGATCACCGCCAACTACGTCACTTGGGATTCGAAAGGAAACGCCACCCTCCAGGTCACCGTCCAGAACCAGGGGACCGAGCCTCTGGTCAACACCTTCCTCCAGGTCAACACCCCCGCCGGCCTCATGCAGAGCAACATCACCACGCTCCGGCCCGGACAAATCAGCACTTTCACCACCCCCTTGCCTGCCGGTACGGGAAATTCGACGATTCAATCCTCCATCCAGCTTTCGGGTGGCGCCGCGGACATGAATCCGGCAAACAACCAGCGGACCGATGCTTACACGCCGCCTGCCGCGAATTGAACTTCTCTTCATCCTCGCTTCCCTCGCCACCGCCTCCGCCGGCACCCGTGCCGCGCCGAATGCGGACGCGCCCCCGGTCAACCAGCTCCGTGTTTCGGGAAACGCCTGCGGTCCCGCCGCCCTGCTCTCCTCCTTCCGCACCGGCAGCGAATCCTGGCAGCAAGTCCCCCGGACCCTGCTCCCCGGCGCCGCGGACGACAAAGCGCAACTCACCCAGTGGATCCGCCGCTACGGCCTCCATCCCTCCGCCACCCTCAATGGCCGCATGCGCTGGTCGAACTCCGGCATCAACGTCGCCGACCTGACCGCCGCGGCCAACGAAATGACCTCTTCTCTGCGGCTCCCCGTCCTGGTGCAGGATGACCTCTTTCTCCGCCCCGGCGAAAAGCCCGAGGCCCTGCTCCGCCGCGTGCGCGACCGCTTCGACCGCTCGCTCGGCCGCGGCTTTCCGCCGGTGCTCAGCCTCCGCCGCTTCGCCCTGCGCGATGGAGCGTGGACGCCGGTGCAGGGGCACTTCGTGACCGTCATCGAAGCGCCGAAAAAACTCCGGCGCGGCGAAACCGTTTTCGCCTTCACCTATCTCGACCCCTGGGGCGGCAAGAAATCGGCGGGCACCCTCCGCATCCCCGCGACACCCGTCCTGACGGATGGGCGGGGCGTCTCCTCCTGCCTCGAAGCGCTCGTTCCCGAAGCCAACATCGGCCGCAAGGAACTGAGGCGCGGCGAAACCACCATCGTCGTCCCCGCCGCCCTCATCGGCCGCTGGTGACGCGTTTTTCTTCACCACCAGACCAACTCCTCCATGTCCTTCATCCGCATCCTTCCCCTTTCTCTTCTCCTTCTCAGCCAGCTCTCCCCGGCCTTCACCCCCTTCGCCGACAGCCTGGATCAATTCCCCTCGCCCCGCTGGAAAACGCTCGGCGGGAACTGGTCCGTTTCGGACCGCAGCCTCGGGGTTGAGGGCGACGGAGGTCCCAAGGCGCTCCTTCACGGCATCGATGCCGGCGACTTCCAACTCGACATCGAACTCCGAGCCGGTGCCGAAGGCGCTCAGGCCGGAGTGGTTTTCCGCGGATCGCACATCGAAGAAGGCATCGACGCATTCCGTGGCTATTACGCCGGAATCATCGCCGGCAAAAACACCCTCGTCTGGGGAGCCGTCGATCCCGGCTGGCGCTCCATCGCCTCGCGCCCCCTCACCATCGCCCCCGGGTCCTGGTACCACCTCCGCATCCGCACCGCCGGGGAAAACGTGAAGATCTACCTCGATGCCCGCCCGATCACCGACGACACTTGGCCGGTTTTCGATGGCGTCGATCCCGCCTTCAAGAAAGGCAGCCTGGCCCTTCGTTCCCTCGACGGGCCGGCCTCGTTCCGCAATCTCCATATCCGCCCCTACCTGCCCGGCCTGCTTGATCGCAGCTATACCAACCCTGTGCAGGCCGGCTGCGCCGATCCCGTCGTGCTCCGCCATCAGGGAAAATACTACGCCTATACGACTCACACTCCCGACTATCCCAGAATGGTCCGCGGCATCCGCCTCCACACCTCCACCGATCTCGTCAACTGGAAAGACGAAGGCTTCGTCCTGAAAAACGAGGATAGCTGGGGCAATTCGCGGTTCTGGGCGCCCGACATCGTCGAAAAGGATGGCACCTTCCATCTCTACTACGCCGCCGACGAACGCATGTGCGTCGCCACCGCCAAATCTCCCACGGGTCCTTTCCGCCAGGAAAAGCGGGAACCCATGCTGCCGGAGAGCATCCGTATCGATGGCCACGTGTTCGAGGACGACGACGGACAACGCTACTTTTACTATGTCACCTTCAACGACGGAAACGAGATCTGGGGCGGCAAGTTGAACGACGACCTGTTCACCGTCGATCCCGGCACCCTGCGCCTCATGGTCAAGCCGGATCAGCCCTGGGAACGCCACCAATGGCCGGTCACCGAAGGCGCCGAAATGCTCAAACACAAGGGCACCTACTACCTCACCTACTCCGGCAGCCATTTCGAAAACCCGGAATATGCGGTCGGCTATGCCACCTCCGGCAGTCCTCTGGGTCCCTGGAAAAAATACCAATTCAACCCGGTGATGAAATCCACCGCCTACGCCCGCGGCACCGCCCACCATTGCTTCACCGAATCGCCCGACGGAAAGGAGATCTTCATCGTCTACCACCGCCACAACAGCCTCACCGAAACCGAGCCGCGCCAGCTCTCGATCGACCGCGTGCGTTTCGTCCCCGACCCCAGCGGCGGGCCGGACATCCTGGAAATCCACGGTCCGACCTCGTCGCCCCAGCCGATGCCATCCGGCGCTCGCTGAAGGCGGTCGAACTGACGTCGAGTGCCATGGCCGATTCGCGATCGCAGGGTAGGCGGCCCATGCGCCACCCATTGGCGGGCGGGCGGCTTCACCCCGCGATATACAGCGGACCGGCTGGAGGGCTGTCAGTTGTTTCTCGCCGCTCTGCCGGTATTCAAGCCGGGGGCCTCTCTGGCTTTCGACGGTGCCCTTCTGAGGCGCGCGTGGTGGCGGAGTCCCTCATCTCCCCGAACTGCATTCGCGCCGCCAGACCAGCGCCCGCCACAAGGCGCTCCGTACCTCCCTGCGGGAAACCTTCACCCCTGCGGGCGGCAGAGGATTCGCCTGAGCTCCGAGCGCTTCCAGTGTTCTCATGCCAAGCAAGGCCGGCAGCACGCTCGCCGCTCGCAGGCGGAGCATTGGAAGGCGGCTGCAATAGTTTTCTCCATCCGCTAGCCACCCCTCCGCCCGCACCTGCCACCTCGCGAAAGCCATCGCCAGCGCCTCCCTGTCAGCAGGATCGACCGGTAAATAACATCTCCCTTGGGCGAGATCCTCAGGCAAATCCCTCAGAATATTGACCAACTGAAGTCCCTGCCCGTAATTCGCTCCCAGCCGTTCCATTTCCTCCACCTGTTCCCCGGAAAAACGCCGGCCGAGTGTCAGGAACCCGAGCTCCGTCCAGAAAACCCCGACGCACCCCGCCACGCGGAAACAGTATTCCTCCAGTTCCGCATCGCCCGTCAAAACCACCGGGTTCTTCGCTCCCGCATTCTCGAAACGCGTCAGATCGAGCCGCTGCCCGCTCAGGATCGTCCGCAGCACCTTCCGCACGGCCTCTGCCTCCGAGGCCCGCAACCCGTCCAGCATCGCGAAACAATCGCCGAGCCGCTCCAGCAGCGCCTTTTCCCCGGCGTGGGTCTGGCGGCCGCGGAATTCTGCGAGCGCTTTCCCCTGCCTCCACCCGTCGCTCCCGCCGTCGAGTTCGGCGGCGAATCCATCCAGCAACGCCACCCGGTCTGCCACCGGCGCGGCATGAGTATCCGCCAGCGTATCGCTTGCCCGGGCAAGCAAATAGCCCACGCTGACAGCCGGGCGCATCGGCCCGGGCAGGAGACGCAGGCTCAGATAAAACGAGCGCGAGACATCTCTGAGCACTTCCCGGTCGAGTCTGGCCACAAGTCAATCGCTGGTTTCCCGGATCCGGAAGCTGGAGCCGCTGGTCGGATTCGAACCGACGACCTGCTCATTACGAATGAGCTGCTCTACCCCTGAGCTACAGCGGCGGCGCGCCTTTGGAAGCGGCGCCGGACTCAAGCAGACCTACAGCCCCGGAGCAAGCGGATTTCCCATCCGTCTCTCGTCGCATGTAGTCCCGGCTTCAGTCCGATGCCGTTAAGGACTGAAGGGGTTGATCGTGACGGTTCACGCCAGCGGTGTTGAAGTTGGGTGGTTCATCTTCGGCCGCTCCTTGACCGGTTGTCTCACCGCCCGCCGGCTGCCTCGCGCCTTGCGTATGGCGATCAATGCCACTTGCGCCAGTTGCCGCAGCGCTCGCTCCTCCCAGGGCAAGGTCATCAGATCCTCCCCCGGCTCCGGCAGCTTGTACATCGCCGCGGTGCAGTCGCGTATCGCCGTGAAGCTGAGGCGCGCCACTTTCCCCTCCGCCGTGCGCCACCGCGGCGTATTGTGTGGCGAACGCCGCTGCGGCCAGCAGCAGCTGCCAGGTCGGATGCTGTGGATGGGACGGAAATGCATCGTGCATTCTTCCAATCAAAACAAACGGTCCAACAGTACCACCGAAATTACACGGTCTTTTCCCCGCTTGCCCCCAATTTCCTAACAGACTATTAACAGTATTGGCCTGAAAGCGGAACTACAAACAACAATCAACCGAGCGCGAAATCCAGCGCATCGATCAATCTCTGGCGAAACGTCCCGGATTTCGCGGCCAGCCGCGCCTGCTCGCGTTCGTATTCGCGGCGGCCTTCCGGCGTTTCGATCCGTACCGGCTCGAATCCATAGGCGGAGAGATCATAGGGACTGGCTCGCATGTCGAGATGACGCAACTCCATTGCGTGCTCGAAGCAGTCCATCAGCAAATCGGACCCGGGCCAGGGCATCGCCTTGAAGGCCCACTTGTACAGATCCATGTTTGCATGAATGCAGGCAGGCTGCTCGAAGTCCGGTCTTGCCATCAGCGAAGGTTGAAGGCGGTTCAGCGGACGCGCGTCGGGATGGAAAAAGCGGAAAGCATCGAAGTGCGAGCAGCGGATCGGCCGGGACTCAACCAGCCTGTCGATCGCCTCCTGCGGCAGCCGCAGCGCGGTCGTCGCACCGTGCCTCACTTCCGCGCCGCGGTACACCATCGCCCACTCATGAAGGCCGTGGCAGGCGAAATTCGGCGGGTGGTCGCGGGTGGCGGCGAGCAATTCGCGGATCCAGCGCAGGCGGGCGAGTTCCTTTTCCTCCAAGAGCGCGGGATCGGCCGCGAGCATCCCGTTATCCAAACGATAGGGCGCCTTCTTCCAGCAAACGGGGAGAGAACCCGCGCATTCCAGCGCCACACTGCCCGGCGGATGCCATTCCTCCAGCTTGGCGAAGGAAAAGGAATAGTAGGTGAAAAGAAAATCCTCCACCGGATGCGGTTGCCGCGCCGCCCGCCGGCGGCGGGCAGGTACTGTCCAGCGCTCTGCCCGTACGAGGTGAGCCGACATTCTCCCGCGCCATTCGGCGGCAGGGAGAACGGATTGACAGGCAAGTGGAGGCATGGGCGCAGAGAAGATCACGGCGCGATCCGGATGGCCAGTACGCTCGCTGCGTGTCCGCGGAGACAAACTTCGCTACGCCAAAAAAATCCCTTGCGCCGCGGCCCTGCGCGGCTAGCTTCGCGGCCCGCGCCGCAAGGTGCATTCAATCAAATCGCGGGATGGAGCAGCCAGGTAGCTCGTCAGGCTCATAACCTGAAGGTCGTAGGTTCAAATCCTACTCCCGCCACCAACATAAAGCCCTGAATCTGAAAGGATTCGGGGCTTTTCCGTTCGGACAGCTTCCGTCAGCCATGGTCCTCGAAATGCGCCAAAATGCAGCTTTTTGTCATTTCTATTGCAGGAACCGTTGCAGGAAAAATCTAGCCTTTGACCGTTTCCCTTTAGATTGGCCTCGCTTCTGACGACAGCAGTAGGGCGCTGATCGAAAAACGCGTTAAAATTCCTCCAGATCTGCCGAACCGAAAATTCTTGGATCGAGCACGAGGCTCGGTAGAAAACTGCTTGGAATGGTTGATTTCAACAAGCTTAGGAAGGGGAAGCAAGGACCTCGCAACCCGGACCCGATTGAGATTTTTCGCAGGCTTCCCAAGCCGCCGGGAATCAACGATCTATACACGAGCCAAGCTCAGGCCCTAATCGACTGGTTCAAGCAGAAGGAAGAAAATGACATTGTAATCAAACTGCACACAGGCGGAGGGAAGACTCTGGTAGGTTTGCTAATAGCCCAGTCGACGCTGGACGACAAACGTGAGCCGGTTCTGTATCTAACCCCAACGGTTCAATTGGTGAATCAGACGCTGGAGCGGGCGAAGGCGCACGGAATAAATGCTGTTCCCTATGAGAAGGGAAAGCCGCTAAATGAAGCGTTCACGAATGCCAATGCCATAATGGTCGCAACATACAGCGCGTTGTTCCATGGGAGGAGCAAGTTTGGAATTAGGGGTTCAAATAGTCCTCAGGCTTTAGGAGCGGTAATCCTTGATGATGCCCATTCCGCATTCTCAGTTTTGAGGGATTCCTTCACCATCGAGATCGACAGGGACTCAGAGGACGATTCGTATGAACAGATCGCCGGCCTTTTCCGACACGCGTTTCGGGAATCGGATAAACTTGGAACCTTCGATGACATCGTAGCAGGTGAGGAGTTCGCTGTTTTGGAGATCCCCTACTGGGCGTGGCGAGAGCAGCAGGTTTCGGTGACGGAGTTTTTGAAGTCGCGAGGGGACAGGTTCGGTCTCACATGGCCACTGCTCCGCGACAGTTTGAAAATGTGCCACGCCTTTCTCAGTCGAAACAGCTTCACGATTACGCCCATTCTTCCATTCGTGAACATGTTTCCCTCCTTCTCTGATTGTAAGCGAAGGATTTACATGTCGGCAACAATGGCCGATGACAGCGAGCTGATCCGAACGTTTGATGTCTCCCCGGCTGCGATAAGAACTCCGATTTCTTCACGCTCATTGGCAGGGATTAGCGAGAGGATGGTGCTGGTGCCGGATTTAATGCGGTCGAACTTTTCGCAGGCCCATGTTGCGCAGCTGGTAAAATGGATGGCGGAGAACAAGCAAGGAGCCGTTGTGCTGGTGCCTTCAGACAAAGCAACAGACTCATGGGCAGCTGTCGGGGAAGTAGCCAAGGGATCTGCTGCTGCGGAAGATCTGATCGCAAGGTTGCAGAAGGGTAATACTTATGGGCCTGCCATTTTCTCCAACCGCTACGACGGCGTCGATCTCCCTGGAGATTCCTGTCGCTTACTCGTTTTGAGCGGCCTGCCGAGCGGAACTTCGAGCTATGAACTGTTCCGTGCGAGTGCATTGCACGGCGGTGTGTCAATCACGCGTCTTCTGGCCCAACGAATAGAGCAAGGAATTGGTCGCGGAGCGCGGGGCTCAGGAGATCACTGTGTAGTTTTTCTCTGTGGGCAGGATCTTTCGAGCTGGGTCGCCAAGGATGCCAATTTCAGGTTCCTTACAAGTGCGACGAGAGCGCAGCTTGAAATGGGGGTTGAGATCAGTAAGGAAATCTCTGACTTTCAAGATCTTGGGAATACAATCCTCAAGAGCATCAACCGGGATTCGGAATGGGTCGGTTATCACGCAGAAAGCTTGGCGGATTTAGTGGATGATCCCCCAGTCGATGAGGATCGGATCGAACTGGCCTCGGCCGAACGTAAAGCCGTGAATCTTTGGCAAGATGGCTATCCTGCCCCAGCGATCTCCAAGATCGAAAAGGTTTTGTCCAGTGGCGCGGCCGTTGATTCTCAGATGCGAGGATGGATGCAGCAGCTCGCTGCAAGGATCGCTGATCAATGGGGAAATACGGAGAAAGCGGAGCAGTTGCAAAGGGACGCATTCTCAAACAATCGGAATCTCATGCGCCCGAAGGTCGCCCCCCCATACTTTGTGCTGCCGACGCCAAAAGAGCAAGCGGTGGAGATTGCTGAGCGAGTCGGTAACTATCGCATGAGGAGAGGCCTGTTAAAGTCTTTTGAAGAAGTGATTTCGAGATTGGACAAGAACGTTTCCTCAAACCAGTTCGAGCAGGCGCTCAAAGAACTGGCGGGATATTTAGGTTTTTCGTCCGAAAGGCATGATCAGAACGGAGAGGGCCCTGACGTGCTTTGGTTATTGCCTGGTGAGATCGGTCTTGTGATTGAGGCGAAGAGCCGGAAGAAAGAGAAAAATGCGCTCACCAAAGCCGACCACGGGCAGCTGTTGATCGCTGTGGAGTGGTTCAAACGGAACTACCCTTCCTACAAGTGCGTTCGCGTAAGTGTGTTGCCGGAGAATCGGGCAACGCGGGCCGCTGAGGCGGGTGCATCACACGCTTTGACCTACGAAACTCTCGCCGGTTTGATCGATGAAGCGCGGGTGTTTCTCTCAAAGATTTGCGACTCCCAACTTGCAGGTCAGAGCTTGGTCCTAGACGTCCAAAGAAATCTTGATGCTTCCAACCTTTCTCCGGATAAGCTCATACAGCAATATTTGCTCCCTTTCGAATAGAGTTTGGCAGCGAGCGACCAGCGGGGGGGCGCCGGTTCGCTCGTGTCGGCAAATCCTTTCGTGGATGATTCCCATCTCAAGTCACTGGCATTAAGTAATTATGGGGGCTTGATTTGACGCTGGCGACATGACAAGCAATACACAACATTTGGAGGTTTCTGTCAGTTCGCGGACCATTTCGTCACAGAAGAAAGCCAAGGCTTCTCATCAATTCAACAATGTGACGGCCCTTTAACGTATTAACTTGCTGATGATCACGCATGGTCTGGTAGGTTGAAGTCCAAATGAGTTCAAACTCCTGCTCTGCGATCTCGTCGAACACGCTGGTTTTTGAGAAGGACCTGCCGCCGACTCAATCGACCATCATGCTGGCGGGGGTGGGAAGCCCGTATCATTCTCAGCCAAAGGCGGTCGTGCGCTACGTTTTCGTCCAGCAAGGCGATTCCGTTAAAATCCTCGGTACGTCCAGGCATCGACTCAGGGGCCATTCGGCCAGATGAACGTGATGGACATCACTAAAGGCAATGCCGCCCAGCAACTGCAAGGGAGCTTGGAGCGGATCAAAGCGCGGATCGGTCAGAGATGAAGCCTCCCCCTCTCCCTTCCGGACTATTTCTCAGCGCATGCCAATCCATGAAAGCCACGGCTTTGATGCCGTGGCTTCCGCTACTTCAGAGCTTGTGTTCGGGTGCCTGTTTATTCGGAGAGCGCGATGGGTTTGACGCGCAGCATGCCCGGGGGCAGGCCCTCGGTTTCGGATTTCCGGGTCTCTTCGGCTCGCGCCTCGTAATCGCGGATCCGGTCCCGGGCCGCGACCAGCGCCTGGTGCTGGTCATGGTCGTGGACGCTCAGATCGACGAATGCGGTCCAAATGGCGACGTCGCCAGGAAATTCCGGAAACGAAGTCTCCAATGAGGCGATCAGCGTTTCGCGGAGATTTTCCCGCTCCTGCGGGAGAGTTCCGCGGAGGGTGTCGGCGATTTCGCGGGCTGTGCCAATGCCTTCCGCGCGCTTCGCATTCAGGCGGCCGAACTCCGCTTTCTCCCGCTGATTCGCGTCGAGAAGGCCGGCGATCTGCTGTTTTTCGAACTGCAGGCTTTCGCTCAGCCGCTGGAGTTCGGGCTGGGATTCCAGTCTACCTTCGCCCCGTCCGGCATTCCTTCCGGCCATGTAGGAAAGCGCGGAGGATGCGGCGATGGAGGCGACCACCAAGACGATGTACGTTGTTTTCATGTCGGGACAGGACGCTATCCTAAATAATTCCAGCTTATTAGGCTAGCTTGAAAGTCAGTAATTTCAGAGCCTGCCCGGAAATAGAAAAAGAGGGGATTTTTGTCGTATCCGATGGTGTCGGATACCTGCGTGAGGACTTCGGTG
Organism: Haloferula sp.; assembly: GCA_037190465.1. GTDB lineage: Bacteria > Verrucomicrobiota > Verrucomicrobiia > Verrucomicrobiales > Akkermansiaceae > Haloferula. Next base: position 47,689 of record JBBCJF010000013.1, read on the forward strand.
CTATGTAGATACGGGGATCAAGCTGTGCCGAAGAGCCGGTCGCCGGCGTCGCCCAGGCCGGGCAGGATGTAGCCGCGGTCGTTCAGGCCGCGATCCACGGCGGCGGTGAAAATGGGCACGTCCGGGCAGGCGGCCTCGAAGGCGGCGATGCCTTCCGGGGCTGCCACGAGGCAGGCGAAGCGGAGATGGACCGAGCCGAGTTCCCTGAGCCGGCGGATCGCCTCGATCGCGGAGCCGCCGGTGGCGAGCATGGGATCGAGCAGGATGACTTCGCTGCCGGAGAGGTCGGGCGGGGTTTTCAGGTAGTAAGGCTCGGGCTGGAGGGTTTCCTCGTTTCTGGCGAGGCCGATGTGGGCCACGGCGGCGTCGGGCAGCAGGTCGAAGAATCCGTCGAGAAATCCCAGACCGGCCCGCAACACCGGGGCAAGGATGATGCCGCGGGTGAGTTTCACACCGCTGGTGATTTCGAGAGGGGTTTCGCATTCCACGACATCGGTGGGCAGGCCGGCGGTGAGGGCGGGAACCATCAGCGAGGCGATCCGCCGGACGCGCTGGCGGAATTCGGGGCCGGGGCAGTGGCGGCAGCGCAGGGCGGTCAGTTCGGCGCGGATCAGGGGATGATCGATGAGATGGAGCACGCCTTTATCCAAGCGGGAAGCATGGCGGGAGGCAAGCCGGGGTGATCGGATGGAGCGGTGGTCAGTGATCGGTGGAACAGCCCTCAGCGGGCACTTCCCGCAATTCCGCTTGCGGGGCGGGGTGGTGGCTGGTTCGCTTTCCACCGCCCCATGGCAGCTCCGCAGAACATCATTGCGCTGGTCTTCGACTACGACCAGACGCTCAGCCCGCGGTACATGCAGGATGACGTGCTGTTTCCGGAGTTCGGCATCGATCCGGCGCAGTTCTGGAAGAAGTGCAATCATCTGGTCGCCGGGGAGCAGTGGGACGGGGAGCTGGCCTACCTGAAGTGCATCCTCGATTACCTCCAGATGGACCGGGTGACGAACGAGCGGCTGGTGCAGCTCGGCGCGGGGTTGAATTTCTTCCCGGGCGTGGCCGAGATGTTCGACCTGCTGCCCGAGGCCTGCCTCGGCCAGAATCACGAGGCGGCGGGGGTGAAGATCGAGTTCTACATTATTTCCTCGGGACTCAAGGCGCTGCTCGACGGCAGCCGGCTGCGCTCGAAGGTGAAGGCGATCTTCGGCTGCGAATTCGGCGAGGATTCTCAGGGATACATCAGTTTCCCGAAGCGGGCGATCTCGCACACGACCAAGACGCAGTTTCTTTTCCGCATCAACAAGGGGATGCTGGATTACGCCCAGGATGTGAACGACCACATGCCGCCGGAGCAGCGGCCGATTCCATTCGAGAACATGATTTACGTGGGGGACGGGCCGACCGATGTGCCCTGTTTCACGGTGATGAACAAGAACGGCGGCCAGGCGATCGCGGTGTACAATCCGGAGGACCCGAGCGGGCGCAGTTTCCGCAAGTGCTTCCAGCTTTCCACCCATGCCGGGCGGGTGAGGCACATCGCTCCGGCGGATTACCGGCAGGGCAGTCATTTATGGCTGTTGCTCACCGAGATGGTGAGGGAGACCGCCGACCGCATCCTGCGCCGCCGCGCGGAGGAGCGGGAGAATGCGACGGTGGCGGCCCCGACGTTTTAGAGGCGGTCTTTCTTCTGTTTTCGAAAAGTATCGCTGGATTTGCCGTGAAACTGTGAAACTGTATTTCACATGAAAAACGTCACGGTCAGTGTGGACGACCGGCTTTATCTCAAGGCCCGGGTGAAAGCGGCCGAGCGGGGCACGTCGATTTCCGCCTTGTTCCGGGACTTTCTCGCCCGGCTCGTCGGCGAAGATAGCGGGGAAACCGAATTCCAGAGGCTTCAGCGCGAGGAGGAGGAGCTTCGCGCCGAACTCCGCGCCCGCCGCATGGGGTTGAGCCCCGCCCACCACTTCCGCCGCGAGGAGTTGCACGACCGTCATGCGCTTCGTTGATACCAACGTGCTCCTTTACTCGCTCGATCTGGAGCCCGAGCAGCCCGCCAAGTCCGGGATCGCCCGGCAACTCCTCGCCAGCACCGATCTCGTGTTGTCAGTCCAGGTGTTGCAGGAGTTTTACGTGCAGGCCACGCACCCGCGGCGCCCGGATGCGTTGCCTCACGATATCGCGGAGCTGCTGATCCGCAAATGGCTTCGCTTCCGCATCCAGGAGAATACGGTTGCTGTCCTGCAATCGGCTCTCGCCATCAGAGACCGGTTCCGGATCTCCCTGTGGGACGCCAACATCGTTGCCGCCGCCAAGGCCGCGCGTTGCGGCGAAATTCTCAGCGAGGATCTCAATCCCGGGCAGGATTACGACGGCGTGATCGTCCGCAATCCCTTCGCTCTCTGAAATCCGGATTGGCAGGGCGGGATTCGCCGCCTAGCCTCCCGCCCCTTTCATGTCCGAAAAGAAGCATTTCCATTTCACCGGCGTCTGCGGGACGGCGATGGGCGCGGTGGCGGTCGCGATGAAGCGCAAGGGCTTCGTCGTCACGGGATCCGATGCCAACGTGTATCCGCCGATGTCGGATTTCCTGCGCGAGGAAGGGATCGAGATTTTCAACGGCTACCGGGCGGAGAACCTGCCGGCAGGGGCTGATGTGATCGTGATCGGCAACGCGATCAGCCGCGGCAATGAGGAGGCGGAGGAGGCGCTGTCGCGGCGGCTGCTCTATCAATCGCTGCCGGAGGTGATGAAGGAGCATTTCCTGCGCGGGAAGCGGAACTACATCGTGGCGGGCACGCACGGGAAGACGACGACGAGTTCGATGCTGGCGTGGCTTTTTCTCTCCGCCGGGCGCGATCCGGGCTGGATGATCGGCGGGCTGCCGAAAAATCTCGGACGCGGAGCGAATTTCACGGACTCGGAGTTCAACGTGCTGGAGGGCGACGAGTACGACACGGCCTTCTTCGACAAGCGCTCGAAATTCCTCCACTATCTCCCGGAGGTGGCGGTGGTGAACAACATCGAGTTCGACCATGCGGACATCTATGCGAGCCTGGAAGAGATCAAACTGAGCTTCCGCCGCCTGCTCAACATCGTGCCGAGGAGCGGTCTCGCGATTGTCAACGGCGACGATTCCAACTGCCTCGACGTGGCGGCGAACGCGCCCTGTCCGGTGCAGAGCGTTGGCTTCGGCGAAAGCAGCGGATTGCGGATCGAGGAAGCGAGCTACGAGAAAGATCGTAGCTCATTCTCGCTGGGCGGGGAGCGCTACTCGCTGCGGATGACGGGCGAGTTCAACGTGCGAAATGCCGCGATGGCTGCTGCTGCTGCTCTTTTCGCGGGGCTTTCGCCGGAGGAGATCCGCGCGGGGCTGGAGAGCTTCGAGGGTGTCGCCAGGCGACAGGAACTCCGTGGGGAGGCCGGCGGGGTGAAGGTGATCGACGATTTCGCGCATCATCCCACGGCGATCAAGTATGCGGTGGGATCGCTGCGGCAGCGCTACAACGGGAGCCGCTTGTGGGTGCTTTTCGAACCCCGCTCGAACACCACCCGGCGGGCCATTTTCCAGAACGAGCTCGCGGAGGCTCTGGCGCTCGCCGATCAGGCGGTGGTTTCGGAGATTCCCGATTTGCACAAGATTCCCGAGAATGACCGGCTCGATCCGGACAAGCTCGCCGCGGACATCGCGAAGCATGGCGGGTGCGGGCGCTACATCCACGGTGTCGACGAGATCGTGGAAACGGTGGCGGGCGAGGCCAGGCCGGGGGATGTGGTGGCGGTGCTCAGCAACGGGGGATTCGGAGGGATTCATGGGAAGTTGTTGAAGCGGCTCGGGGGGTGATTGCCCGGGGGAATTCATGGCAGGGACAGGCATGAGGTTCATCCGGACCATCTCGGCATTGTCCGCTTGTGTTTCACTGGTGCTGCTCGTGATGCACTGGATGGGTTTGCCGGCATCGGGAGGGATCGGATGGAGGTGGGTGGCATCGGAGCGAGTTACCAAATCGGCGCACTTCGCGGTGGGGGGTCTTCCTGCGGACGCCGGCGCCCGGACTTGGACGTCGATGTGGGGAATCAACCGGCCTGAAGCGGATGATGTTCAGGATAAGTGGTCGGAATTGGAAATCGTGGTGCGGCACGAGACCCGCTCCGGGCTGGTGAGTCTGATGGTGACCGGTGACAGCGAGCCTGAAGTGGATGCCTTTCTGGCGACGGTCCGGAACGATTTCGACCGCACCTACGCTACGGACCGGGAGGGAGCCCGTTCTTCGGTTCTTTCCACTGGGGAGGAGGCGATGAGGGCGTATTATTGGCGGCAGAAGTACCTGTGGCTTCTCGGTGTTGTGTTGGTGGTGTCGGCCGCCATTTGGGTGGCATCGCGGCGTGGCCAGCGAGTTTCGGCTTCGGATGGCGCATAGCTGGAAGGCGGGTGGACCGATCCGTAAGGGCGGCGGTAGTGTCCTAATTTGAACTTGGATTCAGGATCGGTTTTTAACCGCGAAAAACGCGAAACTTGAAAGGCAGGAAAACGAGGACTGGGGGGCTGTTGAGATTTCGCGTTTTTTCGCGGTTTCCTGCTTCTCTTCCCGGCGGGTGTTGCCAAATCAGGACATTATTTGGGCGGCCGTTGACGGGCACGGAGCGGCCCGCTTGGATTGGGCATGTTCTCAGGCGTCGAATTGATATTGCTCTCTTCCGGCAACGTCCTGGTGCTCGTCTTCAAGTGGATTGGAATTGTCGCGGTGGCCAAGTCGGGACGGACGGGATCGTGGTGGTGCATGCTTTCCGGTGTCGCGCTGACGACATGGGCTACGGTGTCCTCGGTCGTCGAACAATATGCACTCGGAGGTCCCATGCTGGCAGTGGAGGGCACCCCGCTGGCGATCTTCATTTCCCAGCTCGGTTTGCTGTTGTTCGCGGCGGGCTTTGCGATGTTTGGATTCCGCGTGGCTCGCATGGCCCGTCGTGCGGCTGAGTTGGAAGGACTTTGCGCGGGGATGGCAGAGGAGATGGGAAGGAAAGGAGAAGGCGTTTCGTGAGCGGGCTGGCATTTCTTCATCTGCCCGATGGGCAGGCCTTGTTGGGACATGGGCCGTTCCGCCGTGCGGCGGAGCTTGCCGGGGAGGAGACGGCGTTTTACCGGAACGATTTCGGGCTCACGGCCGCCGAACCGTGGTGGATTCCGGAGCGGGTGGAGATTGTCGGCCGCAGGGAGTTGGAGGAGAGGCTGGCGGGGATGCCCGTGCCGGGTTGCGAATGGAGCCCGCCGGATGCTTCAGATTTCGCCGCGGTGTTTCAGGAGATCAGTGCGGAGATCCGTGCCGGGGCTTTCGAGAAGACGGTGCCGGTGGTGGCGGAGCGCGGCAGATTGGCGGAGAGTCCGGGGTTTTCGCTCGTCGCGGCGGCGGCCGCTTGCCCGGAGCCGCTTGCGGCGTATGGATTCGTCGAGGGCGGGCGGGGTTTTGCCGGGGCTTCGCCCGAGGTGCTGCTGAACGTCGCGGGACGCCATCTTGAGACGATGGCTCTGGCGGGCACCGCGCGCCTGGAGGAGCGCGAGGTGCTGGAAGCCGACGAGAAGGAAATCCGCGAGCACGAATACGTGGCGCAGGCGCTGGTGTCGAAGCTCGGCGATCTCGGCCATGTGAGCCGCGGGCCGCGGGGAATCATGGAACTGGGCTCGATCGTCCATTTCCACACGCCGATCCAGGTGGAGCTGTTCCGCGATGAAAGCCCGGACGCCCTGATCCGACGCCTGCATCCCACACCGGCGCTGGGGCCGCTGCCGCGGACGCGCGACACGATGGAGCGGCTGATCGGCTGGCGGGACCGGCTCGGCGTGCCGGGCGGCTTCGGCGCGCCGTTCGGGGCGTGGGTGGAGGGAAGTTTTCATGCGCTGGTCGCCATCCGCGGCTTGTGGTGGCAGGGCAGGGAGGTGCTGCTGCCCGCCGGCTGCGGCGTGATCGAGGCGAGCCGCCTGGTCAACGAGTGGCGCGAGTTGCGCTTGAAGAGGGAGGCGGTGAAGGCGCGCTTCGGATGGTAGGGAGACGGTTCCGCCGTTTCGTGACGGAGGGAATGCCGCAGGCCTTCCGCTACCCGAGTTCAGTGAGCCGCCGGGGTTTTCGAGCGGATTTTCAGGTTGAGCATTTCCACGCCGAGCGAGAAGGCCATGGCGAAGTAAATGTAGCCTTTGGGGATGTGGAAGTGCATGCCTTCCGCCATCAGGGCGGTGCCGATGAGGATGAGGAAGGAGAGAGCGAGCATCTTGACCGACGGGTGGCGGGAGACGAAGTCGCTGATGAAGCCGGCGGAGACCATCATGACGCCGACCGAGATAATAACGGCCAGCGACATCACGGTGAGGTGGTCGGCCATGCCGACGGCGGTGATCACGGAGTCGATGGAGAAGATGAGATCGACCAGGATGATCTGGGTGAGCACGGCGCCCATGGTGGCGGCGGCCTTGGAGGCGTGGCTTTCCTCGTGGCCTTCGAGTTTGTGATGGATTTCCTTGGTGGCTTTCCAGATCAGGAAGAAGCCGCCGGTGAGGAGGATGAGATCCTTCACGGAGATGCCGACATTGCCCTGGTGCTCCGCCGCGGTGGGCATCAGAGGCCAGAGCGCGGGGTGGACGTCGAAATGGAAAACCGGCTCCTGCATGCCCATGATCCAAGAGGCGGTAGCGAGCAGCAGCAGGCGCATGATCATCGCCAGGCTCAGACCGATGAAGCGGGCCTTCTTGCGCTGGGAGGCGGGGAGGCGATCGACGAGGATCGAGATGAAGACGATGTTGTCGATGCCGAGGACGATCTCGAGCAGCGTCAGGGTGAAAAGGGCAGCCCAGGCATTCGGGTCGGCGAGCCAGTCGAACATGGTGGGGAATTAGCCGTTCGCCCGGTCGTCGGCAAGCCTGCTCGCGTGGTCAGGCGGCGCTGAAATCGAGCGCGCGCTGTTTCATCTGGGTGGCCATCAGGTTCAGCGCGTTGGCGCGGGTGGGGGCGAGGTGCTCCTTGAGGCCTGTGCGATCGATGAAGGAAAGATCGGCGGAGAGGATGGCATCTGGCGTTTCGTCGTCGAGAACGCGGACGAAGAGGGCGATCATGCCCTTGGTGATGACGGAATCGGAGTCGGCCAGGTAGCGGACCTTGCCGTCCTCCGCCCGGGCGTCGAGCCAGACCTGGGATTGGCAGCCTTTGATCAGCTTGTCATCGGTTTTCAGGTGCTCCGGCATGGCGGGGAGTTTGCGGCCGAGGCCGATGACGTATTCGTAGCGCTCCTGCCAGTCCGGGAAGAAGGAGAGTTCTTCGAGGATTTCCTGCTGCTTGTCGGCGATGCTCATCCCGCGCCCAAGGAAAGGGCTCACGAGACCGATTGCACGCGGAAAGTCAGGGAGCGTCCCGCCACCAGCGGGCTTTGTAGATGCGGGCGCCGGGGAAGCGCAGCACGCGATCGCCGGGGAGGAGGCGGACTTCGTCCGACCACCAGGATTCGGTAGCGCGGACGAGGGCCGTGGCGGGGCCGCCGGGCGAGACGGCTTTCACTTTGTCGAGCTTCCGCCAGAGTTCGAAGTGCGGCGGCGGACCCGGCGCGTAGCGCCAGACGTGGTGGGCGTCGGTGATCAGCCAAGCATGCTCGTCCGGCAGCGGCATGAGGTCGTGGCCGCCGTCGAGCCGCCGGTTCGGAGCTTCTTCGCGGACGGGCAGGGGGAGAGGGGGGAGGGGAACGAGTTTTCCTTCGCGGAGTTCGAAGAAGTGGAGGTGGAGGCTGCCGAGCGCGAGGAGGCGGTTCGTGCGGTGATCCCAGGTGGCGCCGTGGGCATGCTCGACCGGGTGGCGGCCGATCTCACGCCGGTCAGGGCCGAAGTGGGTGAGCTGATGGTCGGTGCTGGAAGCGACCACCAGAGAACCGTCGGGCAGCGCGGCGACGGAGTGGGGATTGGCACCGGATCTGGCGTGCCAGACCGCCTTGAGATCGGGCATGGCAATCAGCGCCACGCCGCCGCCGCTCGCGCAGACGATGAGGTGGCGGCCGTCGTGCGATGGTTTCGCGTCGGTCGGATGGGAGAAGAGTTTCTTCTGATCATCGGGGATGCCTGGATCTTCCGCGGGCACCCAGGCCCAGCGGCGGATGGGGTCTTTGCCGGAAACGTCCCAGGCGGAGATTTCCGGCACCGCCTGGTCGCAGAGCAGGAGCAGGGGCTCGGCGGCGCCGATGGTGACGATGGCAAGGGCGGCGGGAATCAGGCGGAAGATCATGCGGCTGTGGATACGGGTTCCGGGGCGGTTTTTATAGCCGCGAGGAGAGGATGAGGGTTTCCCGGCGGATGCGGTCAGCGGACGTATGTGAAAGTCTTCCGTCGCTTCGTCCGTTCTCCCGGCCCGGCGGTTTTCCTTACCAAGCGCCGTTATTTGTTCATGCTCCGACGTTTCATCCGCCGTCTTCCGGTTCTCGCACCCGCCGTTCTCCTCATGACGCCCGCCGCGGCCGGCGACCAGCAGGTGCACCGGGAGGGAAACATCCGCGTTTATTATCACACCTCGGGCGAGCATGCGGTCGAGCCCGCCGACACGAATCGAAACGGTATCCCCGATCAGGTCGAGGATGTGGCGACGCAGACCGTGGCGGCGCGGATCCTGTTTGTTGAAGTTCTCGGTTTTCCCGATCCGTTCCAGACGGAGCGCTTCCGGGCCGCATCGTTTCTCGACATTCATCTCCGCCACAGAGACACCCTCAGGATGAACGGGGCGGCCTATGACGAGCTGCAGCGCTTCAACAGAGAGGGTGATCCGAAGGGAACGCTGAGCTTGTGCTTCAACGTCGCCACATCGGTGAAGGCGTCCTTGAATCCGACTCCCGCGCATGAGTATTTCCATCTCATCCAGTATGGTGTGACTTATTTCAAAAACCGCTGGTTCACCGAGGGCACGGCGCGTTGGTCGGAGCGCGGTCTGGAGGCGGGAGCGCTCGGCCCGGCGGGTACTCTGCCTTCGTGGCCCTTGCGGGAGGAGGAAGCGGCCGGTGTGTTCACCATGGCCTATGACGCCTCCGGGCATTTTTGGAATCCGCTGGCCGCGCGGCTCGATCGCCGGGGCGGCATCCCGGAGGCGCCGGCGCTGGCGCGCCTGCAAGCCATGACTTATGCCGATGGCAGCCCGGTGCTCAAGGATCTGGAACTGACCGGATGGGAGTTCGTCCGCGAAGTGCTGCACGAACTCGGCAGGTGGGATGACACGGCATTCCGCGAACTTGGATACGAGCGGTGGTCGGAGGCGAACCAGATGTCACCGAAGAACAACCCGTATATCCTGCGGGCGGTCCGGGAGGTGGTGGAGCGGCTGGAGTCGAAGCGATAGGGACTGCGACCACCGCCCAAGAGGGAGATTCAGCGCAGCATCGCGATGGCTTTGCCGACGGCTTCGGCGAGGACTTCCACTTCCTCCGCCGTATTGTAGAGCGCGAAGGAGGCGCGGGTGGTGCCGGTGATGCCGAAGCGGGCCATGAGCGGCTGGCAGCAGTGGTGGCCGGTGCGGACGGCGACGCCCATCTGATCGATCAGGGTGCCGAGGTCGTAATGGTGGACGCCTTCCACGGCGAAGGAGAGCGCGCCGGCGCGGTCGGCGGGGCCGTAGAGTTTCACGCCGGGGATGGCGACGAGCGCATCGGCGGCCTGGCGGATCAGGGAACTTTCGTGGGCGCGGATGGCGTCGAGACCGAGCGCGTCCACATAGTCGAAGGCGGCGGCGAGGGCGATGGCACCCTCGATGTTGGGCGTACCGGCTTCAAATTTGAAGGGAAGCTCGTTGTAGGTGGTTTTGGCGAACGTCACCTCCTTGATCATTTCACCGCCGCCGCGCCAGGGGGAGAGGCGGTCGAGGATGTCGCGGCGGCCCCACAGGAGGCCGATGCCGGTGGGGGAGTAGACCTTGTGGCCGGAAAGGGCGACGAAGTCGGCGTCGAGGGCTTGTACGTCGATGGGCAGGTGCGGCGCGGCCTGGGCTCCGTCGATCAGGACCAGCGCGCCGGCGGCTTTCGCAGCGGCGGTCATTTCGTGGACGGGATTGATGGTGCCGAAGGCGTTGGAGATCCAATTGAAGGCGGCGATTTTCGTGCGCTCGCTGAGCAGGCTGCGCCAGGCATCCTGATCGAGCGTGCCGTCTTCGTGGCAGGGGACGACTTTCAGTACCGCGCCGGTCCGCTCGCCGAGCATCTGCCAGGGGACGATGTTCGAGTGGTGCTCCAGGGTGGAGATGAGGATCTCGTCGCCGGGCGAAAGAAGGCCGCTGCGACCGATGGAGGAGGCGACGAGGTTGATCCCGTCGGTGGTGCCGGCGGTGAAAACGATTTCGGCGGGCTCGGCGGCGTGGAGGCGGCGGGCGATGCGTTCGCGGGCCTGTTCGTGGGCCTCGGTGGCGGCGCGGGCGAGGTGGTGAGTGCCGCGGTGGATGTTGCTGTTGATTTCCTCGTAGTAGCGGCGGGAGGCGTCGAGGACCTGGCTAGGCTTCTGGGTGGTGGCGGCGTTGTCGAGGTAGACCAATGGCCGCCCGTTCACCGTTCGGGCGAGGATCGGGAAGTCGGCGCGGATCGCGGCGGAATCGAGTGCCATGCGCGGGAAAGGGAAGCCCGGAGGGCGGCGAATGCACGCGAAAAACCCCGGAAAGCAGAAGTCCGCTCAGGGCAGATGCTCGGTGCAGTATTCCTTGCCGTCGGGGAGGACGCGGAATTCGAGATCGGGGGAGTCGTGTTCCGTCCGGCCGCAGGTTTCGCAGTGGTGGAAGGGTTCGCGTTCGTCCTTCTGGGCGACCTGGAATTTCCTGCGGCGCACGGCGGCGTCGGCGAGAACCTTGCGGCCACGCGCGATGTCGGGCAGCAACCAGAGCGCATAGGGAAGCAGGGCGGGAACGACCAGCAGGAGCATCGCCGGAGTGCCGAAGCAGGCGAAGACGAGCAGGCCCGCACCGATCCAACCCAGCCAGCGGACTTCCATGGGGATGACGAAGAACATCATGAACTGCACCCGGGGGAAGCAGGTGGCGAAGGCGAAGAAAAGCGAAGTGTAGATCAGAGCGCCGCTCATCGGCATGTGGATGCGAAAGACGAAATGCGACAAGGCAATCCCGGCCCAAGCGAGCAGGGTGTAGAGTGTGAGCCGCGTAACGCCCCAGATTTCTTCCAGGGAATCGTTGATCATGAAGCCGATTCTCACCGCGAAGAACAGCAGCAGCACGCCGATGGGGGTAAAGGGATAGTTGCCCAATGGTGCGAGCGGGAAGGTAAAGATCCGCCACACCTGGCCCTGCAGGATTTTCGTGCGGTCGAAATCGAGCATGGTGGCAAGGGTGGGCTGAACCACTTGGCAGATGTACACCAATACGCTGAGTATCATCATGTACTTGAAAAGCCCGGGAAAGGCGAGCCACTCGAAGCGGCGTTCGATTCGTTCCAGCCAGCGCATCGCCACGGAGGAAAGACGGGGCTTCCCGTCGTGGCAAGGTCGGATGATTTTGTGGAAGGGGCATGGGCAACCCGCCCTTCGTCCCTCTTTAACCGAGATCGTAGTCGCGGCCCGGCTCGGGGACGATGGCTTCGGTCTCCGGCAGCTTCGATTTGAGCTGCTCCGCGAACCACGCGCTGGCCCGCGGGTCGCCGTGGACGAGGAAGGTTTTCTTCGGCCGCACCTTCAGGATGTAGGCCAGCAGATCCTCGCGCGTGGCGTGGCCGCTGAAGTCGAAAGCCCGGCGTTCGCAGTGCAGGGACACCGGGGGGTGGGCGGGGTCGAGCACAACCTTCGCGTGCTGCTCGGCGGTACGGATTTTCCCGCCGGGAGAATCGGGGTCGGTGTAGCCGACGAAGAAAAGGCCGTTCTTCGCGTTTTCCAGGAAGCCGTGGCGGGCGAATTCGTTCGAGACGGTTTTCTCGCTCATCATGCCGCTGGAGAGGGCATAGATGCAGCCGGGATTCAGAGGAAGAGGGCCCCGGCGGTTTTTCGCGCCGGCTTCGATGTCCATGTCCTCGAGAATGTGGAAGTCGTCGTCGGTGCGGCGGGTACGGCCTTTGGCGTACTTGTCGTAGATCACCGTCATCTTGGTGCTCAGGCCGCCGATGTAGACGGGGGTTTTGCGCGGAAGAAGGCGGCGTTTCTTGAAGCGGTGGAGCATGGTCATCACTTCCTGTGTCTTGCCCATGGCGAAGACGGGGATGAGCGCGGAGCCGCGTCGTGCGATCACACGGGCGAGGCTTTCGGCGAAAGCGAGTTCCTCGTCCTCCCGCGTGTAGTCCGGCCGGCGGATGTGGTCGCCGCGGGTGGTTTCGATGATGAGGACGTCGACGGGTTCTTCGGGAAAGAGGGCGCCTCTGATAAGGGTGGAGTCTTCGAAGTTGACGTCGCCGGTGTAGAGGATCGTCTTGTCCCCGACCTTCAGCGTCACGCCGACGGAGCCGAGGATGTGGCCGGCATCATGGAAGGTTGCGCGGACGTGGCCGGCGTCGTCGAGGTCGAAGGGGCGCTCGATGGCGCGGGTTTCGATGGCGGGGCCGAGTTCATCGATCTGCCGATGGGTGAAGAGCGGGTATTCGGCGATGCCGAGTTCGAGCCGCTGGGACTGCATGACGTTGACGGAATTGTGCAGCATCGCCTTGGACAGTTCCGCGCCCGCTGGGGAGAAGAAGGCGCGGGCCTGCGGCTGGTCACGCAGCAGCACGGGCAGGGTGCCGGTGTGGTCGAGGTGGGCGTGGGTGATCACCACGGCGTCGATGGAGCCCGGTTCGAGCAGCTCGTAGCGCGGGATGGCGTCGCGGCCCTCGTGTTTCGGGTGCATGCCGGCGTCGAGAACGATGCGGGCCTCGCCGGTGTCGAGAAGGTAGGAATTCGAGCCGATTTCGGAGGCTCGGCAGAGGCTGCGGAAGATCATGCGGTCCCGTGAAAGAGTGGCGGGCACCTTTGGAGGAGGCGCGGAAAATGTCGAATGCGGATTTTTCCGCGGTCAATCCTGCTCAGCGAGCCAGGCGAGCACATCGGCCGCCTGCTTGTCGGTGGAGGCGGACAAATCGCGCCAGACGAGTTTGCCGTCTTTGAAGAGGAAGGCCTGGCGTTTGGTGAAGCCCCCCGCATGGGGCACGCCGAAGGCGCCGGCCAGTTTCGCTTCCTTGTCGGCGAGCAGGGTGAAGGGCAGTTTGTATTTTTCCTGGAAGGCCTTCTGCGCCGCCGCGTCGTCGAGACTCGCGCCGAAGACTTTCACGCCCTTTTCCGTTAGTTCGGCGAAGGAATCGCGCAGTGAGCAGGCCTGCTTGGTGCAGCCCGGGGTGTCGGCCTTCGGGTAGAAATAGACGAGCGTCCACCCTTTGGCGGCGGTTTCGGCGAGGTTCACCGCTTTGCCGTCCTGGTCGGGCACGGCCACGGCGGGCAGCTCGGCTCCGGTGTCGATGGGTTCGGCCTGCGCGGAGAAGGCGAGGATGACCGGTGAAGCAAGGGCGGCGAGGGTGCGGATGGGTGACATCGGTGGGGAGAATGACATGGGTGGGGTTTCTTGCAAGGAAAGGCTGGGAGCGCGGAGCCCCGGCTCCGCACGAACCGCCGGTAAACTCCGCGTAAACCATTCGAAACCGCGAAACCCGCCGCGCCGTTCCCGTGCTTCTGCGGAGCTGGGGCTCCGCGCTCCCGGGAGGAGCGCTCAAGGCCGCTGGTAAACCCGCACGTAGTCCACGAGCAGTTTCTGGGGGAAAGCCGTCTTGTCATCCGGCGGTCCCGGCCAGCCGCCGCCGACGGCGAGGTTGATCAGCAGGTAAAAAGGCTGGTCGAAGGGCGCGGGGAAGGCGGCTCCGCTGCTGCTCCATTTCGTCTGGGTCTGGTAAAGTTCGCCATCGACATACCAGCGGACGACGCCTTTTTCCCACTCGATGGCGAAGCGGTGGAAGTCGTCGGCGAAGGTGCCCTTTTCCAGAGTGAAGGGCGCGCCGGTGTGGGTGTTTTGCGGCCAGCCGCCGCCGTGGTGCAGGGTGCCGTGGACCTTCTCCGGCTCGTGGCCGACGAGTTCCATGATGTCGATCTCGCCGCTCGCGGCCCAGCCGCCGTATTTTTCCTTGTCCGGCAGCATCCAGATGGCTGGCCAGATGCCGCGGCCGGTGGGGAGTTTCGCGCGGAACTCGAAGCGGCCATAGAGCCAGCTCGCCCGGCGCTTGGTGCGGATGCGGCCGGAGGTGAAGTCCTTCTCCACGCCGGCGACGTTGATTTTTTCCTTCCGCGCCTCGAGCACGAGGTGGCCGTTTTCGACGCGGACGTTTTCCGGGCGGTCGAGGTAGTATTGCAGTTCGTTGTTGCCGCCGCCGTGGCCGTTTTCCTCGACGGCCCATTTGGTGAAGTCGAGTTCCTTGCCGTCGAATTCGTCGGCCCAGACGAGTTTCCAGCCTTCGGGAGCGGCGAGGCAGGCGGAAGCGAGGCAGAGAAAGGAGAGGACCATGCGGAGAATCACGGAGAAAGGAAACCCTGTCCGCATCGGAAATGCCACAACCGATGTCATTTTCCCGCGCCATCGGTCCCGCGCATTGCCAAGCCCGCTCTGCCGCGCTTCCATCCGCGCCGCGCATGGCAGGTGGTTTTTCCTTCGATTCTCTCAACAAGGCCCAGCGGGAGGCGGTGGCTTCGCTCGACGGGCCGGTGCTGATTCTCGCCGGGGCGGGCACGGGCAAGACGCGCACGGTGACCTGCCGCATGGCGAACATGCTGGAGCGCGGCATCCCGCCCGAGAATATCCTCGCCGTGACTTTCACGAACAAGGCCGCCAACGAAATGCGCGAACGCATCGGCGGCATGGTTTCGAAGAAGAAGGCGGAGGCGATGACCGTCTGCACTTTCCATTCGCTTTGCGTGCGGCTGCTGCGCGGCGGCATCCACAAGCTCGGGTACAAGAAGAATTTCTCAATCTGCACGCACAGCGATCAGGTGGGGATCATGAAGCAACTCATCGTCCGCATGGGCGGCAGCGACGAGAAGGTGAAGGCCGAAGCGGTGCTCGCCGCGGTTTCGCGGGCGAAGAACCGCGGACTTTCGGCGGAGGAGCTGGAGGACGATTTTTTCGCCTCGCTCGGTGTCGCTTATCAGAACGAGCTGCGGGCGCAGAATGCCGTCGATTTCGACGATCTGCTGGTGCTCGCCGAACAGCTTCTGCGGGAGCATGCCGATGTCCGGGAGTATTTCCGCGGCGTTTACCGGCGCGTCACGGTCGATGAGTTCCAGGACACCAACGGGCTGCAAATGCGATTGCTCCAGCAGCTTGCGGGGCCGCCGCATCATGTCTGCGTGGTGGGCGACGACGATCAGTCGATCTATGGCTTCCGCGGCGCGGAAAGCGCGAACATTCTGGAATTCGAGCGCTTTTTCCCGAATCCGAAGATCATCATGCTGGAGGAGAATTATCGCTCCACCCAGGCCATTTTACACACCGCGAACAGCCTGATCCGCCGCAACCGCGGGCGGCGCGAGAAATCGCTGAAGTCGACCATCGTCGGCGGCGAGCCGGTGCGGCTGGTCGGCATGCCGGGCGACGAGGAGGAGGCGGTTTTCATCGCCGAGGAGATATTGGCCGACAAGGCGCGCGGCAACCGGCCATGGGAGGATTTTGCCGTGCTCTTCCGCACGAACAAGCAGAGCCGCAAGCTGGAGGAGGCCCTGCGGGAGCGGAAGATTCCCTACCGCATGGTCGGGGCGCAGAGTTTCTACGACCGCCGCGAGGTGAAGGATGTTCTCGCCTACATCGCCTTGCTGGACGATCCCGAAGCCGATGTTCCCCTGCTGCGCGTGCTGAATGCTCCGCCGCGTGGCATCGGACAGGCGACGGCGATGCTGGCCACGGATTACAGCCGCGAGGCTGGCGTGAGCGTGTGGCGGGCGCTCTGTGACGAAGGCTTCCTCGGACAGCTTTCCACGAAAATCCGGAATGCCATCGAGACCTTCACCGCCCAGGTGCTCGCCGCGAAGATGAAGGTCGATGCCAAGGCCGCGCCGGCCAATCATGTGTTGAAAGAATTTCTCGATGGGATCGAGTACGTCGAGTGGCTCGAACGCGGGTGCAAGTCGGAGAGCGAAAAGCAGCAGCGCCGGGAAGGGATCGGCGAGGTGTTGGAAGAGCTTTCCAAGGCGGTGCAGCGCGGGAAAAGCCTGCGGAAATTCCTCGACGACAGCGCGCTGGCCTCCGACCGCGAGGAGGACGATATCGAGAAGAAAAGCGGCGCGACGCTCATCACCCTGCATGCTTCGAAGGGGCTGGAGTTTCCCGTCGTCTTCCTCGTCGGTTTGGAAGAGGGCGTGCTGCCGCACCAGCGCAGCGTGACGGAGGGGACGAAGGACGAGGAGCGCCGTTTGCTGTATGTCGGGATCACGCGGGCGCAGCAGAAGCTGGCGCTGACGTACTGCACGGTTCGTACCAAATGGGGCCAGCCGCAGTCATGCCAGCCGAGCAGTTTCATCACGGAGCTGGATGACGAATACCTGATCCACACCAGCTACGGCGACATCATGGGCGCCGAGGCGGATGAAGAGGAGCTTGGGAATTTCTTCGGGGGATTGAAGGATTTTCTGAGAAGTTGAGCTTCCGGGATGGGGGGATGCAGCGGGCGTTCCTTGCCATCGTCCTGCGGAACGACGCAGCCGTTCCACTACGTGGAAAACAAACAGGCGACCCGCAACGGGCCGCCTGCCGGGGGAAATTCGATCCGGGGAATCCGGGACTACAATTTTTTGATGCGGATGGTGCGGAAGGCGACCTTGTCGCCGTGGTCTTGGAAGACGATGTGGCCCTTCGGGGCCTTGTTAAAGTGCTCCCAGCCGTTGAACTTCGATTTGGCGAGCAGTTCCTTGAATTCGTCGGTGCTGGTGTCCACGTCGGCGGTGACGTGGCCGTTGAGGTAGAGGGTGATCTTGTTGTCCTTCACGACGATGCGGGTTTCGTTCCACTCGCCGACGGGCTTGGACCATTCCTCCTTGCCGGGGATGATGTCGTAGAAGGAGCCGGCGATGTTGCCCTTGTTGGTTTCGTGAGTGTACTTGTGACCGTCCTGCTTGAAGGAGTCGAGGATCTGGTATTCCGGTCCGCTGACCCAGGGATACTGGTGGTCTTCGGTGGAGCGCCACATGATGCCGGAGTTGCCCTGTTCGGCGATCTTCCATTCGCAGCGGAAATCGAAGTCGGAATACTCGCCATCGGTGATGAGGTCGCCGCCGCCGCCGGAGGTGAGGGTGATCGCGCCGTCCTCGATCTGCCATTGATCGCGGGGTTTTTTCTCTTTGTAGGTGCGCCAGCCCTTGAGAGATTTGCCGTCGAAGAGGAGCTTGAAGCCCTCCCGTTTTTCTTCGGAGGTGAGTTGGTTGGGTGCGGCCATGGCGGGAAGCGCGAGGGCGAGGAGTAAAGAAATCGCTTTCATCGGCCGAACCATACGCCTCATCCGGGCTCCGGGTTTAGCAAAGTGCGTCATCGTTCCCTTCTCTCTGCGTCGCATGCTTCCAAGAAAGCTTGGACCTCGTCGATCAGCCAGCGACTCGGGGCATGGGACAGCAGCACATCGACCGCCGCCGCCTGATGAAGCAACACGATTGTCCAGAACATTGCTTGGAAGGATGCCTTCGTCGTCTTGTGCCGGTAGCGTCGCTGCGCGAGAAAGGCTCCAGGCCAGCCGCCGCAAAGAGCGGCCAGGTGCAGTGTGGATTCCTGTATCCGCCACTCTCCTTGCCGGGCCTTCCGCTTGTCCCTTGCGTAAAGCATCCACGCCGGCACGGATGCCGTCGCCAGGACCGTGGGCGCCAGCCACCACAATCCAGGTAGACGGAGACCCGCTGTTACCGGCAGCGCGAGCAAAACCGCCAGCCATAGCCATGCTCCCGCGCCGATTCGTGTGGTCTGTCGTGTCAGACGGATCGTCTTCGCCTGCGGGCGCCCTTGGCTATCGATCCCAGGCGTGAAGATCAATTCATCCCCCATCATGGGGCGACGCTGCCCGGGCTCGAATTCCTTGATGTGGGCGAAGATTCGTCGCCCTCCGACTTCCACCCAGCCGTATCCCTTGGCATCGTGCCATTCCATCAGCCTGCCCGCGATGGCAGAGGCGCTCGGCGTGCGAGTGGTTGGCGTCACGAGCCCGAACGAGTGGGAGTTCAACCGAGCACGTCGTCCATCGCGTCGATGAGTTCCTGCACGGTGGTTTCGGTTTCGTTGCCCATGTTGGAGATGCGGAACGTGAGGCCCTTGATTTTGCCGTAGCCGCCGTTGATCAGGAAGTTGTGTTTGGTTTTCAGGTTCTTGATGAAGCCGGAGAGGTCGAAGCCCTCCGGAGTCTTGAAGCAGGTGAGCGCGGTGGAGCGGAAGCCTTCCGGGGCGAAGTGCTCGAAGCCGTGTTTGGCGCCCCAGGCGTGGACGAGGGCGTTGGTCGCGGCGTGGCGGGCGTGGCGGGCGGGGATGCCCTCTTTTTCGATTTCGCCGAGGATGTACTGGAGCCCGTAGAGGATGGAGATGGCGGGAGTGGAGGGGGTGTTGTTCTTTTCGGCGTTTTTGGCGAATTCGAGAAAGTCGAAGTAGTAGCCGCGGTTCGGAGTGCCTTTCGAGCGTTCGATGGCGGCCTCCGACACGGCGAAAACGGCAAGGCCGGGCGGCAGGGCGAGGGCCTTCTGGACGCCGGCGAGCATCACGTCGATGCCGAGCTCGTCCATCGGGGTGGGCACGGTGGAGAGAGAGGAGACGGTATCGACGACGAACATCGTGTCGGGGAAGGATTTCACCACTTTGGCGACGGCGGCGAGATCGTTGAGCACACCGGTGGAGGTTTCGCTGTGGATGAAGGTGACGGTGTCGAAGCCGCCTTCGGCGAGCTTGGCGCGGACGGCTTCGGGATCGATGGCCTGGCCCCACTCGACCTGGACGGAATCGGCCTCGTAGCCGAGCTTTTTGGCGACATCGAGCCATTTGTCGGAGAAGGCGCCGCAGCAGAGGGAGAGGACTTTCTTGCGGACGAGGTTGCGCAGGGCACCCTCCATGACGCCCCAGGCGGAGGAGGTGGAGAGGAAGACCGGGCGGGAGGTGCCGAAGATGCTTTGGAGGCCGGGCTGGAGCGAGGCGTAGAGCGCTTCGAACTCGGAGCCGCGGTGGCCGATCATGGTCCGTGACATGGCGGCGAAGGTTTCGGGCGACACGTCGATAGGACCGGGGCTGAACAATTTGGGCGAGGACATCGGCGCGAAGCGTAGGGCCGCGGAAAGCGCCGCCAAGAGCGAAGCGTGTCCTTGACGGTGCCGAATCGAGCGTCCGGAGAAGGAACAGGGCTCAGAAGATTCTGTCTAAAAAATGGCCCCTTTGCCGGTAAGGACTGCCATACGGTGACGGTGGATACATGCAATCGTTCCCGAGCCGGTGCCATTCACGCCTGCCCCAACTCCGCCGAGCGGCGGCTGGCGGCGTGCACGGCTTCGATGAAGGCGGAGCGCATGCCGCGGCGCTCCAGTTCCGCCAGCCCGGCAATGGTCGTGCCGCCGGGCGAAGCCACCATGTCTTTCAGCGCGCCGGGGTGGAGGCCGGTTTCCAGCACCATCGCGGCGGCGCCGAAGACGGTCTGGGCGGCGAGTTTCAAGGCCTCGGCGCGCGGCAGGCCGGAGCGCACGCCACCATCGGCCAGCGCCTCGATCATCACATAAACGAAAGCGGGGCCGCTGCCGGAAAGGCCGGTCACCGCGTCCATCAGGGATTCCGGGAGCTCGACCGCCAGACCCACGGAGCCGAGTAGCCGCCGGGCGCAATCGGCATCTTCCCCGGTCGCGTCTTTCCCACGGCAGAAGGCGGCGGCACCTTTGCCGATCAGCGCCGGGGTATTCGGCATGCAGCGGATCACCCGCACTCCGGCGGGGACGCGGGCTTCGAGCCAGGCGGTCGTCAGGCCGGCGGCCACGGAAACCAGCAACGAGTCCCCGGCGGGCAGCGCGGCAAGGGCGGCTTCCGCCTGCTGGGGCTTGGTGCAGAGCAGCCAGGTATCGGCGCCGAGCTCCGCGATGGAGCCGGCCAGCCCCGTGCCGGTCGCTTCGGAAAAAGCGCGGGCAGTCTCCGCATGCGGATCGAAGCCGCGGGTATCCGCCGCGGCGACCGCTCCGGAGCGGATCGCTCCTTCCACCAGGGCGCTGCCCATTTTCCCGCAACCGATGACGCCGAGTTTCATGCGGCGGAAGGCTAGACGGTCCCCGGGCGGGCGGGCGAGCGTCATTTTGCTTGTGGCCGGAGAAGCCCGGCACATCGTCGGCGTGTGAGACCTTTTTACCTTCTGATCCTTTCCCTCGGGCTGGCGGCGGCGGATGAAATCCCGGCCGCGGACCGGCTGATCGCGGAGCAGGTCAAGGAACTGGCGGCGGCCGGTGAGTTCCAACCTCCTCCGGTGCTGGCCGTCGCGGTGAGCACGGTGGACGGCGCGGCGCAGAGCCATGTCCTGAAAGGCATCGCCCATCTGCACGGTGGTTGGGACTTCGAAGCCTACCGGCAATTCTGCGCGGCGCTGCAGATCGATCCGGAGTGCCTGATGGCGCACTGGGGCGTGGCGATGGCATTGATCTCCCCCGAACCGGACCTGCGCGACGAGCGGGATGCGGCCCTGCGGCGGATGATCCATCTCGTCGAGCAAGGACGGGGGACCGAACTCGAGCAGGCCTACGCCTGGGCGCTCACCGTTTTCTTCAATGAAGGCTCGGCCGCTTCCGCCTCCGCTTTCCGCAAGGTATCGGCGAAATTTCCCAACGATCCCCAACTCAAGATCCTCGCCGCCGTTCTTGGCCGCACCGGCTACGCGGAGGACGGATCGGTCACCCCCGACCAGGAGCGCGCCGAGAAGGAATTGCGGGCTCTGGTCGAGGCGATGCCGGACCAGCCTCTGGTGCTCAACGCTTATCTGACGGTGAGGGCGGAAGCCCCGGATCTGCGGGACGATCTGGAACTCGCGCGCAAGCTTTGCCAAATGGCTCCGGGCTATCCGCCATTCCGCCATCTTCTCGGGCATTACGAATGGCGCTGCGGCGGACATGCCCGTGCGGTGGACGCTTTCAGCCAGGCAGGAGAACTGTATTCCTCGTGGATGAAGACCCTGAAGCTCACGGCGATCGACTGCCCGGGCTGGGTCAAGGCGGAGTGCTTCCGCGCCGTCGCGCTGGCGTCCAAGGGCGACTACCCGACCGCGCTCGCCGCTGCCAAGGCCGTGGCGGCCATCGAGGTGCCGGCGGAGCGCGCGGCGGGCGATGGCGCCCGTCTGCTGCTTTGGGAAGGGCGCACCCTGCCCATCCGTCTGTTGATGCGCCGCTCCGGGCAGGGCGACACCGCCGCCGCCATCGCCGCCCTGCCGCCGAAGGAAAGCCAGCAACTCTACGGCAAGAGCAGCCTGGTGACCTGGTATTATCAAGGGCTCGCCTTTCTTCTCGAAGCGCGCAAGGCGCTGGAGGCGGGGAATCTGGAGGAAGCGCGCAAGATTTCTCAGGCGCTGACCCTGCACGGCGAGCGTTTCGCCGAGACCCGCGAGGCGGCGCTCGCCTACGGCGAATCGTCCTTCCGCCTGCGTGCGTTCCAGGCCCTCGAAGTCGGGGCTGCCGAACTGCTCGGCCAGATCGCGCTGAAAAGCACGGGCACCATCGCCCCCGCCTACAATTGGTTCCGCGCCGGCGTGGACCGCCAGGTGCGGCCTACCATGCTGATGCCTCCCGCGGTGCTTCTGCCCATGGAGACCCGCCTCGCTGAATATCACCTTGCGGCCAAGGAACCTCAGCAGGCCGTCGATCTTCTTGTCGAAGCGCAGGAAAATCACCCGAAGGACATCGAAATCCTGACCCGTCTGGAAAAAGCCCTGCGCGCGGCCGGCAAGGCGGATCGCGCGGAGGA
This sequence comes from Haloferula sp., assembly GCA_037190465.1. Taxonomy (GTDB): domain Bacteria; phylum Verrucomicrobiota; class Verrucomicrobiia; order Verrucomicrobiales; family Akkermansiaceae; genus Haloferula. The sequence goes on from JBBCJF010000013.1 coordinate 69,564, forward strand.
GATCGCCGCGGAGATCAAGGCGCTGGCGAAGGAGTGATGCAGGCGGGGACCGATCTTCCTCCAGGCTCGACGCGCCGCCGCGTTCCCGCCTGAATGCGCGCCATGGCATCCACGGCGGTCTCCAACAAATGGCTGGGGCGTTTCCTGAACGGCATTGAGCGGGTGGGCAACCGCCTGCCCGAGCCGCTGATCCTCTTCATGCTCATGGCGGCGCTCGTGCCCGTCGCCAGTGCCATCGCCGCCTGGGCCGGCTGGACGCAAATCCACCCCGCCACCGGAGAGACGCTGACGCCCGTGAATCTCCTCGAAGCCGAAGGCATCCGCCGCATGCTGACCGAGGCGGTCAAGGTCTTCGCCGCCTTCCCCCCGCTCGGCATCGTGCTCGTCGCCATGCTGGGCATCGGCCTCGCCGAGCGCAGCGGATTCATCGCCGCGTGCATGAAAAGCTTCACCGCGATCGCGCCGCGCCGCCTGATCGCTCCCGCGCTCGTTTTCGCCGGCATCCTCAGCAGCATCGCCGCCGATGCCGGCTACGTGGTGCTCATCCCGATGGGAGCCGTGCTTTTCGCCAGCGTCGGCCGCCATCCCGTCGCGGGTCTCTGTGCGGGCTTCGCGGGGGTGTCCGGCGGTTTTTCCGCGAATCTTGTCATCACCTCGCTCGATCCGCTGCTCGCCGGCTTCACCGATGCCGCGGCGAAGCTCTACGACCCCGCCTACGAGGTGAAACCCACGGCGAACTACTATTTCATGTTCGTCTCGACCTTCCTCATCACCTTGGCCGGCTGGTGGGTCACGGAGCGGGTTGTCGAACCCCGCCTCGGTCCGTGGCGCGGCGGCGGCGCGGAGACCGTGGAGGAACAAAGCCCCGTGGAACGCCGTGCGCTGCGCGCCGCCCTCGCGGCCGGGTTCCTCGTCGTGCTCGGCTGCCTTTTTCTCGTCGTGCCGGGAAACGCCATCCTGCGCGATCCGGACCCCGCGGCGGCCGATCCGTTGAAGCCGTTCTACGACGCGCTCATTCCGCTGCTCTGCCTCGTCTTCGCCGCCGCCGGACTCGCCTACGGTTGGGTGATCCGCAACGTGCGCAGCGGCGCGGACCTCGCCCGCATGCTCGGCGACACCATGGCCGGCATGGGCTCCTACATCGTGCTCGCCTTCTTCGCCGCGCAGTTCGTCGCGTGGTTCCAGTGGTCGAATCTCGGACTGATGATCGCCGTCAGCGGCGCGGACCTGCTGCGCACGGCCGGGATCGGATCGCTGCCGCTGCTTTTCGCGGTGATCCTGCTCACCGCCACGGTGAATCTCTTCATCGGCTCCGCCTCCGCGAAGTGGGGTCTCATGGCCTTCGTCCTCGTGCCGATGATGATGAGTCTCGGCTACACTCCCGAACTCGCCCAGGCCGCTTACCGCGTCGGCGATTCGTGCACGAATGTCATCACGCCCCTGCTGCCCTATTTTCCCGTCATCCTCGCCTTCGCCCGCAGGTATGTCCCCGACATGCAGATCGGCACCCTCATCAGCAACATGTTGCCCTACTCCATCGCCTTCTCCATCAGCTGGAGCCTGCTGCTCGCCGCGTGGTTCCTCCTCGGCCTGCCGCTCGGTCCCGGCGCGGAACTGTTGTTGCCAGTGGAGAAATAGCCCGTCTTTACCCTTCCACCGCTTACCGCTCACCGGCTACCGGGTAATTCCATGAAATGCACCAGTTGCGGCGGCCGCCTGACCGGCCCGATGACCTTCTGCCCCTTCTGCGGCGTGCGCCAGGATGTCAATCTGCGCCAGATCCACTTCCGTGACCTCGGCACGGATGATAATCTGCCCTGCCCGCACTGCTTCACCCCGCTCGACGTGATCGAGTTCGACACCGAGCCGGCGATCCGCATCGAGCGCTGTACCAAATGCTTCGGGATGTTCTTCAATCCCGGCGAACTCGAAGCCCTGCTCGAAGCGAAGACCAACCCGCTCGTCTGGCTCGATCCGGTGCAGCTCAACCGGATCGCTGAGGATTTCGGCTACGACCACGAGCAGCTCTATCTGAAATGCCCGATGTGCGCCGAGCGCATGAGCCATATCAACTTCGCCGGCCGCAGCGGCGTGATCCTCGACCGCTGCGGCGCCCACGGCGTGTGGCTGGAGGGCAACGAACTGCGCCGCCTGCTCGAATGGTGGCGCGCGGGAGGCAAGCACCTTCATCAGCAGTACGAGGCCGAAAGGGTCAAGCGCATGTATGCTCCCTTGGAGAAGGCGAAGCGGGAGAAATGGCAGGGGGCGCTCGAGCCCTATACCTCTACGCCCTCCCGTCCCTTGGGCAAGGTCGGCGATAGCATCGATATCTTCAGCATCATCGGTGGTCTGTTGTCCTTTCTGGGAAAATGAAAACGGGCCAACCACTCCACCAGTTCCGCCGTGAAAACAGCCGCTTGTATTCTCACCGCTATTCTGGCGGCCGGCTCCTTCTCATGCTGCAACAGCTTGACGAATGACCAAGAGCTGCTGCTTGCCCAAGCCCGGTCGGTTGGACTGTTTCCTGCCAAACGGACTGCGTTGTTAGCAACTCTCGGCCTCGAGAATCAGCCCGGCCAGCGGTTCGATGGGAGTGTGCGGAGTGGTTGTATGTCCTTCACGGAGAAATGGTGGCATGAGTCCGGGCTTGAAATCTCGGCCTTCGACAGTGAGAAAGTCGAGCTCTCCATCATGCCAGGGCCGGTCGACGAAATTGTGAATGACTCGGACCGGAAGCCAACGGACTTCATCGGAAATGCTGCAATTGGATTTCCCCGCGAGACCTTCGAGAGGTTTGTCGTATCGCAGGAAGGAAAAGTGCTTTTCCGGTCGAGTGAAACCAGAGGCCGAGAAACCTACTCCGCCAGATAGTTCGCCAGCTTTTCCCGTAGCGTCGTCCTTGCCCGGAAAAGCAGGCTTTTCACCGAAGACACCGAAGTGTTCAGTACTCTGGCGATCTCTTCGTAGGGCAGGGACTCATAGCTGTACAGGATGACCGCCGTGCGCTGCGCCTCGGGCAGCAGGGAAATGGCGCGGTCGATCTGCCGGTGCATTTCGGACTTCAGTGCCTCCTCGTGCGGCTCGTGGCGGGAGTCGGCGGCAGCCTGATAGCCGGAATCCTCCTCGCGCTCGTCGGCGGAGACCTCCTTGCGGCGCGAGCGGCGGCGGGTCTCGTTGAAGACGAGATTGCGGGTGACGGTGAAGAGGTAGGTGGTGAATTTCGCCTCGGGCCGCCAGCGTTTGGCGTGCTTCCAGATGCGCAGGAAGACCTGCTGGGCGATGTCCTCCGCCTCGGTCGGATCGTTGAGCATGCGCGCCACGGTGCCGACCACGGCGTTCTGGTGGCGCTCGACGAGTTCGCGGAAAGCCTGTTCGTCCTCCGCGGCGACGCGCGCCATCAGTGCCACGTCCACGTCGTCGCCGGAGCTGTCGGTCGAAGGATTCGGACGTGAGGCGGGCATGTGGATCGTCGGCAGGTGCAGCGCGGCTTCCATGCTCTCCGGGGAGAACCGCCCGGCGAGCCCGAAGTTGCGTCAAAGGAGCAGCGCGATCTGCTCGCCCGGGCCGTGGACGCCTTCGATCAGGATGCCCTCGACATCGGCGGTCTTTGACGGTCCGGTGACAAACAGGACGTTGCGGCTGGGGCCGAGCGCGGCGATGGCGTCGGGAATGGCGCGGTGGATTTCGTCCGGGTGAATTACCGCTACGTGCACCCAGGGGGAAAGCGCGGCCAGCCGGTCGCTGGTGCGGGCGTCGTCGAGGATCAGACTGCCGGATTCCGCGATGGCTCCCGTGGCGCGGGTGACGCCGAATCGATAGTCCTCGTAGCGAGACCGGTCGTATGCCGTTTCCACGGTGAGCCCGGCAGCGGAGAGGGTATTTCCCACTTCGGCCATCAGTGCCGGATCGCAATAGCCGTGTGTATGGCCGCCAGCTTGGAGGAAGGCGGCGAGTTCCGCGGCGGAGCGCATGACTTTGCCATTCACCGCGGTGAAATTGCGGGTAAATGACTCCGCCAGGTCGCCTCCTTCGAGCTTGGGTGCGGAGACCATCACGCCTGCGTCGTAATCCGGATAAGCGGCTTTTTCCGCGACGCCGGCGGTGGCGGCGCAGATTTTTTCGAAAATGGTCTTGCGGGCGGACATGGCGTGTCCCGATTGCAGACCGAAGCGGGGGATCTTGGCAAGCCGGAGGAAACCGGTTGCCGCGCTTCCGGAGGACAGTTTAGCCTCGGGCCGTGCCGGAAACCGAGGAAGCGACCAAAACCGGAGCGGATGCGGAAAAAGCCCGTGTCCGAACCGTCTTCCGGGCAATGCTCCGCGCGCGGCTGCTGGAGAACAAGCTGTCCAGCCTCTACAAAGCGGGGAAAATCGTCGGCGGCGTCTATTTGGGCAAGGGCCAGGAAGCCGTCAGCGCCTCGCTCGGCGCTTCGCTGGCGTGGGGCAGGGATATCTTCGCGCCGCTGATCCGCGATCAGGCGGGCCGCACGGCCTTCGGCGAGTCGCTGCTCGACTGCACGCGGACCTATCTCGGTTCCGTGCTCGGCCCGATGCGCGGGCGCGACGGCAACATCCACCGCGGGCGGCCGAAGGAAGGCCTGCCGGCGATGATCAGCCATCTCGGCGCGCAGCTTTCCGTGGTGTCCGGCATGCTGCTGGCGCGGCGTTTGAAGGGGGAACTGGCCGGCTGTGTCGGCGCGACCTGCGTGGGCGACGGCGCGACCTCGACCGGGGCTTTCCACGAAGGTCTGAATGCCGCCGCGGTCGAACGGCTGCCGCTGGTCGTCGTCGTGGCGAATAACCAGTTCGCCTACTCGACGCCGACCGCGCGGCAATACGCCTGCGAAGATCTGCTCGATCGCGCCAAGGGCTACGGCGTCGGCGGCCACGGCGTGGACGGCACCGACCCGCTCGCCTGCATTTCCGTGATCGGCCGCGCGGTGCGGCTGGCCCGCGAGGGCTCGGGGCCGCAGATGGTCGTAGCCCGCCTGCTGCGCCTCAGCGGCCACGGCGAGCACGACGATGCCAGTTACGTGCCCGACATCCTTCGCTCGGGCCTGCTCGGCCGCGATTGCATCGAAGTCGGTGAGCGGCAGCTGATCGAGGGCGGCTACGCTTCCGCCGCGGAGATCGAGGAATGGAAACGGGAAGGCGCCGAAGAAGTGCAGGCCGCGGTCGCCCAGGCGCAGCAGGAACCGGCGCCTGATCCCTGGCATGAGGTATGGGAAGCCTGTTCGGTGAAATTTATGGGAGAGGGGATTTGAAACGATGAGCCTGACCTATGTGGACGCGATCCTGCAAGCGCAGGAAGAACTCCTGCGGGATGACCCCCGGGTCTTCCTCTACGGCCAGGACATCGGGACTTTCGGCGGCGCGTTCAAGGCGACCAAAGGACTCGCTGAGGCGTTTCCCGGGCGGGTGCTGGATTCGCCGATCAGCGAGGACGCGATGGTCGGCCTGGCGGTCGGCGCGGCGATCGAGGGCATGCGGCCCATCGTCGAAATGCAGTTCGCGGATTTCTCCTCCATCGCCTTCAACCAGATCGTCAACCAGGCGGCGACCCACTACTACCGCACCGGCGTGCCGGTGCCGTTGACCGTGCGCCTGCCCTCCGGCGGTACGCCCGGCTCCGGGCCCTTCCACAGCCAGAGCATGGAGGCGATCTACTCCCACTATCCCGGGCTGGTGGTGGTCACGCCGGCGACCGTGTCGGACGCCTATCACATGCTGATCGACGCCGTGGCGCTGGACGATCCGGTCATCTACTGCGAACACAAGTTTCTTTACCGCTGGCTGAAGGCTCCGCGGCTCAACGGCGACCATCTCCCCCTCGGCCAAGCCCGCATCACGCGGCCGGGGAAGCATGCGACCGTGGTGGCTTACAGCGCGATGGTCCACGAAGCCGTCCGTGCCGCCGAGCGGTTGAAGGAGGAAAGCGGCTGGGAAATCGAGGTGGTGGACCTGCGCTCGGTCAAACCACTCGACATCGACACTGTACTCGCCTCTGTCGCCCGCACCGGCCGCCTGCTGGCGCTGGGTGAGGCGTTTCCGTGGGGAGGCGTCACCGCCGAGGTCCTCGCCCGCGTCTGCGCCGACGGCTTCCACCTGCTCGACGCCCCGCCGCGCCGTCTGAACGCCCGCGACACGCCGGTTCCGTATCACCCGAAACTCTGGGCCGCCCACCGCCCGACGCCGGAGTCGATCTGCATCGCGCTGAGGGAGCTTCTGTCTTTCTAATGAACCAACCGGAACCGCAATTCGACGAAAATCGTGAGCCCAAATTCGGGAAGAATTTGTGGATCAGATTGATGCGCGTGATTGCCGTATTTTCATTGATCGGGTTTGTCATCGATTTTGGGTGGCTTCGTGAAAACCCGTTAAACGTCCGGCTAGTGGTTTATGCAGTGGCATTGGTCATGGGAGTGCTTGGCTGGTGTTATCTCGAATTCAGGAATGCCGTCTTGGCCAATCGCGCTTCGAAGCAGACACTCGGATGGAGAATCGCTGCATGGGCCATCCATCCTGCGTTGCTCCCCGTTTACTTAATAGGAGTTCCAGTGGTAATCATGATTATCCATGCGTGGTGGAAGCACAACCATGCGAAACAAGCGGACGAACCTGTTCCCATGATTGAAGTCCGATAATTCTCTCCAATTCCATCATCCCGTGCCCACCGTCCCCATTCTCATGCCTCAGCTTGGCGAATCCATCGCCGAGGCCACCGTCCTGCGCATCGACATCGCGCCCGGAGGGAGCGTGCAGGCCGATCAGGAGGTGATCGAGGTGGAGACCCACAAGGCGACGATGGGCGTGACCACGCTTTGCGCCGGGACGGTGAAGGAAATTCTGGCGGTGGAAGGCGAGACCTATTCGGTTGGCTCGGTGCTCGGCTACCTCGATGTGTCCGATGAGGAAATCGCCCGGACCGGGGTGGATACGATGGAGGCATTCGAGGACCGTCGCGTGGCCGCTGCTTCCTCACCCGCGGAGCAGGAAAAGAACCTGCACTTCGCAGTCGACGACGACAGCTATGAGGAAGCCCCCGCAGTGGTCCCCAGCGTGAAGGGCTTGCCGGTTCCCGCCGGGACGATGGGCGCCCATTATATTTCGCCGCGGATGCGCGCACGGATGAACGAACTCGGTTTGCGTGAAGCGGACATTTCCGCCGTCGTCGGTACCGGCGCAGGAGGACGGGTGACGGTCGACGATCTCGAAAAATTCCTCAATTACATTCAGACGTGGCCGAGCAGCACCGCCTCGCCGATGCGCCTGGCGGTGGCCGATGCCATGCGGCGGAGCTGGACGCGCCCGCTGGCCACCGTCAGCCTGCCGGTGCGGCTCGACCGGGTGCTCGATCACCGCCGCCGGCAGGAGCCCAAGCCGGGCCTGACTCTTTACGTGCTGCGCGCCTTCGCCCTGGCGCTGGCCGAGGATCCCGCCAGCGCCGGTTTCCTGATCGGTCACAAGATCGTGCATCCCCGCGCCTTCGACATCGGCGTGGCGGTGCAGGTCGAGGATGGAGTGGTTGTGCCCGTGCTGCGGGAGGTGGACCGCAAATCCCTCGCCGAGCTCACCGGCGAATACGCGGCAACCGTCGAAAAAGCCCGCCGCCGGCGGCTTTCTGAGGAGGATCAAAAGGGCGGCATCGCCACAGTCACGAATTTCGGCACATTCGGTCTCACCCATGGCACGCCCATCCCGCTGCCCAACGAGACGCTGATCCTCGGTCTCGGCGCGGGGGTGAAAAAGCCGGTCTGGAGCGCGCAGGTGGAGACCTTCGTGCCCGCGACGGAAGCCGATCTGGCGGTCACCTTCGACCACCGCGTGGTCGATGGCGGCGGTGCGGGATTGCTGCTGTCGCGAGTGGCGGAACTGCTCCAGAAGCCGGAAGATCTCTGAGCGCAGCCCCCCGGGCTTGACCCATGGGCTTTCCGGGTCTTTCCTCCGCGGCCCCGTGGAAAAGGTCGATATTCCCAAAAAGGCGATCTACCGCCTGTCGATCTACCACCGTTGCCTCCAGCGTCTCAAAGACAACGGACAGGAAACGGTGAGTTCCTCCGCGCTGGCGAAGGCCGCCGGGGTGAAGCCGTCGCAGCTCCGCAAGGATCTCGCGTATTTCGGCCAGTTCGGCACGCGCGGGCTCGGTTACCCGGTCGAGACACTGGGTTCGATGATTCGCGACCTGCTCGGCCGCGAGCGCTTGCAGCCGGTGGTGCTGGTCGGCGCGGGAAATCTCGGTTCGGCGCTGCTGCGCTACCAGGGTTTCCAGAAGGAGGGCTTCGAGGTCGTGTGTGCTTTCGATTCCGATCCGGAGGCCGCTGTACGCCGCGGCATCGGCATCCCGGTGAAACGGGAAGCGGAGCTTGAGGAGATCATCCGCGCCGAGAATGTGAAGCTGGCGATCCTCTGCGTGCCCGCCGGGTTCGCCCAATCGGTCGCGAACCGCCTCGCGGCGGCGGGCATCCAAGGCATCCTGAATTTCTCGCCGGTGGTGCTGGAGGTGCCCGAGGATGTGGTGGTGAACAACGTCGATCTGGCGCTGGAACTGGAGCATCTGAGCTTCTTCGTGCGCTGACCGGCTGAGAATGGCGCATGGATCGGCCGGCTTTCCGGGAAAATCGTGGCGGCTTTCAGCGTCGGCACGGGACGCGCCGATCATGGACTGGAGCGGGACGCGTCAGCCACGGAATCCTACCGATCAATCCGGCAAGGCAAACGCGATGATCGAATCTCCCTCAGGAGTCATCGGCTTGGCCGATCCTCCCGCCGCGATCACCACATACTGCTTGCCACCGATCCTATACACGCTCGGTGTGGCATAACCGCCCGCAGGAAGCTGGTACTCCCACAGAATGCGGCCCGTGTACTTGTCGAACGCACGGAACTTCTCGTCCACCGTCGCGCCGATAAATACCAGATTCCCCGCCGTGGCCACCGCGCCTCCCATGTTCAACGAGCCCGTATTGCGGATGCCCTCGGCCACCAGCTCCGGGTATTCTCCCAACGGAACTTTCCACAAAATGCGGCCCGTCGCCATATCCACCGCATTGAGCGTTCCCCATGGCGGCTTGATCGCGGGATAACCACGGTCATCCACGAAGAACGGAGCCATATTGGCGTACTGGGGCGTGGTGGTCGACCAGGCCCACGGCCCGCTGCCCCCGGACCAGACCGGAACGGCCTCCCCGTCGTCTCCATCTCGCGCAACCGGTGTCGCATCGGCCCCTTCCGAGGGATCGCTCCGGAGGTAGGCGATCAAATCGTCCAATTCCTCCCCGGAAAGATGGGCGAACGGAGGCATGGTGCCGCGGCCTTCGGTCAGCACCGAACGGATCTCGTCGGCGCTCAACCGCACCTCGGTCAGCGGGGGGAACAAGGGAAGGTTCCCCGCGCGGTTCGGGCCGTGGCAGGCCGTGCAGTTCGCGTTGTAGATTCTCGCTCCCCGCTGAACCCCGGTCATCTCCCGAGCCAGGTTGTCCGGGTCCAGGGGGCGAAGCGAATGGATCGACGGAAGCTCGTTCACATTCACATACAGCACATTGGTCGCCGGGTCGAAGGACCCGCCGTGCCACTCGGCGCCTCCCAGGTGGCCCGGCATGGTGATCACGCCCCTGATCGTCGCCGGCGTATAGAGAAAGCCGGGTTCGTGCCGGCGGAAGATCTCCAGAACATGGGCATGAGCCTCCGGGGTGATGTCGGTGATGTCCGACTCGTGCATCTGAAGCCGGTTCAACGGGGGAGGAAGAAGCGGAAACGGCTGGGTCGGGGCGGCCTGCTCTCCCGGCACCGTCGATGGCGGAACGGGAAGATCCACCACCGGGAAGACCGGCTCGCCCGTATCCCGGTCCAGCACCCAGGTCAGGCCCATCTTGCTGAGCTGAATCACCACATCCCGCTTGCCGCTCGCGGTCGTGATCGTCGCCAGGATCGGGGCGGGGGGCATGTCGTAGTCCCAGATATCGTGACGGATCGCCTGGTAGTGCCAGATCCGTTCGCCCGTCCGGGCATCCAGGGCCAGAATCGTGTTGGCGAAGAGGTTGTCTCCCTTTCTCGATCCGCCATAGATGAACTCCCCGGCGGCCGATCCCGTCGCGGCAAACACCCAGCCGCGCTTCTCGTCGATGGTCGTGCCGCCCCAGGCATTGGCGCCGCCATAGTGCATGCCCGGTTCGAATTCCCAGGTATCGTGTCCGAACTGCCCCGGGAGGGGAATCGTGTTGAAGATCCATTCGAATTTCCCGGTCAGGGCATTGTAGGCGCGGATGTCCCCGGGTGTGGTGGTGTTGCCTTCCTGTACCCGGGAGGTGACGATCAGATAGTCCTCGAAAACGCTCCCCGGCGTGGTCACCTCGATATCGACCAGTTCGTAAGGCACGGGAAGGTTTTCGCGCAGGTCGATGAAAACGGCATCGTCGGCCTGGCCAAACGGAGCGATCAGCTCTCCCGTCCCGGCATCCACCGCATAGACACGGTCGCGGACGAAGACGAAAATTCTCCGGTTCTCTCCGTTCCGGTCTTCCCAGTAGGTGACTCCGCGGTTTCGGCCCCGGAAAATCCGGCCGTCGTTGTGCGGGGCCGGGTCGAATCTCCAGACCTCCTCGCCCGTTTCCGCATTCAGGGCCACCGCATTCACCCGTGGTGTGGTGAAATAGAGCAGGCCATCCACGACGATCGGGTTGCTGTAGATCCCCGGGCCTTCCGGAAGGCCGTGCTTGTACTCCCACGCCACCTCCAGAAGATGGACATTGGTCGTGTCGATCTGCGACAGGGATGAATATTGGGTGCCACCCTGGTCTCCCCGGTAGATTCCCCAGTCCGCGGTATTGTCCAGCCGGTGTTCCGGCCAGGCCGGAACGCCGCTGGCTTGCTTCCCCGGCCCTTCTTTCTTTCCGCATCCGCTTGCCGCAACGAACACGGACAGCAGGGCGAATCGTGAATATCGGGTGATTCGCATCACAATAAACCAGTGTGGATCGTCGGACGATACCGCGTTGCCCGCTCTCTCCCTCTTTCAAATGTCAGTCACTCATGATCCGGCTCGACGGGGCCGCACCCGATCAGCCGCTTTTTGGGGAGTGCGGCCGGGTGGCGAAAACCGGGGAACTGGCGGCGTGCATGACTTGAATCCATTGAACGGGAGTATGGTTCCCCGCCCCGCGACGCCAAGGGTTTTCGGCAGTGGGATTGAAGGGCGACTTCTCGGTGGGACGCTTTTTCACGCGCCCCCCGCCCAGGCTCGTCCGGCGGAGGGGAGAAGCGGGTTCCGGGGGAAGTGGGTTGATGGTTGGGAGTCGATGATTGATGGTTGGGAAATCAACGGGACGCGGCGTTTCCTTGAGCGGCTTCGGAGTTGAAACGCTTTGGCGTCTCAAGTTGCTCTAAATCAATTATCAACCATCAGCCATAGACTCCCGACTTCCTTTTCACGGTGAATTTTCCCCAAGAAACTCCGGAGCCGCCCGTTTCCCCCCCGATGACAGGGGCGGAAAGCCCGCCGGAAATGGTCGAAACGCGGGAACAGTTCGTCGAACGGGCGCTCGCCGAATACGAATCGCCGTTGGTCGGCTACGCGCTCGGCTTCGTCCATGATCTCGAACGCGCCCGTGATATCGTCCAGGACACCTTTATCCGCCTCTGCCAGCAGGATGTGGCGAAGGTGAGGGACGGGTTGAAGACCTGGCTTTTCACCGTCTGCCGCAATCGCGCTCTCGACATTCTCCGCAAGGAATCCCGCCTCACCACCCTCGACGAAAAGCAACTCCGCCGGCGCGAAAGCGCCCTGCCCGCGCCCGACCAGGCCCTCGATCGGTCCGAACGCGTGGCCCAACTGATGCGCTATCTCGACCGCCTTTCCGAAAACCAACGCACCGTGATCCTGATGAAATTCCGCGACGGATACAGCTATCAGGAAATCTGTGAAGCCACCGGCTTGAGCAGCGGCAATGTCGGATTCCTGATTCACACCGGCATCAGGCGGCTGCGCGAATTGCTGCCGCCCGACCTCCTCGAACCCTCTCCATGATGAAACTCACTCCCGACGACCCCCGGCTCAGCGCCTACCTGCTCGGCGAACTTCCGCCCGCGGAGGCCGCGGCCATCGAGCGCGCCGTGGCGGCCGATCCGGCCCTGCGTCTCGTGCTGGACGAGTTGAAGAGCATGACTTCGTTCCTGCAAGCCACGCTTTCCAACGAGCCCGCCGGTCTGCGCCCGGACCAGCGGGAAGCCATCCGGCGCGCCGGCCGCGAGGCGGATGCGGCGGGGAAGGTGATTGAGCTCGCTTCGGCCCGCCGGGGGAGAAATCCGTGGATCGCCGCGCTGGGAGCGGCCGCGGCGGTGATCGTCGCCGTCGGGCTCGCGGCGAAACTGACCGGCCCGGGCGGGAGGCTCGGAAAAGCGGGCACAGCTCCGACGATTTCCGACGAGATCGCGCTGCTGCCGATGCCGGTGCCGGGCGCGGAATCCGGGAGTTCCGGCGCGGCGGGCGGCGGAGCGTCCGTTTCCGCGGCTCCGGCGGACCGCGAGGCGATGCTGCGCGATGATCCTTCGGGCTTTCTCGACCGGGTGTCCCGGCGGCTTGCGGAGGAGCCGGCGCCCGATCCGGCGAAGCTGCCGCGGGTGCATCCTTTGCCGAGGCTTTCGGCATCGGGTGAAATCCGCCTGCCGCTCGTCGTCGGGCATGCCAGCTACGGCTGGGTTCGCGGCTGGCTCCGGGAGAAGGACGGACTGCCGCCGGCGGATGCGGTGCGGGTCGAGGAGTTGGTCAATACCTTCCCGCTGACCGCGGAGGGTTTGCAGATCGAAGCGGTGGATTGCCCGTGGAATCCCGAGGCTAGGCTGGTCGCCTGCACGCTTTCCGCTCCGGCGGAGCAGGCGCTGGAAGCGAGCTGGTTTTTCGTTCCGGCCGAGGGCGCCGCCTGCCGCTTGCTGGCGGCTCCGGGCGACGGGCGCTCCGCATTGCCCGCACGGCTGCCGGCGGGGCGCTCGGTGACCGTGTTGCTGGAAGTGAAGCCCGCGGAGGATGCCGGTGGGTTGGGGCGTTTCAGGGTTCAGTCCAAGGACGGTGAGGTCCGGGAGTTCGAGGTGGATTCGGTTGCGGTGTCTTCCCCGGCGATGCGCCAGGTCGCTCTGATGGCCGCTTTCGGAATGTGGCTGCGCGGCGAGGGGGTGGATGGGCCGGTTCTCGAAGCGATGCTCGCGGCGGCGGGAGAGGATGACGATCCCGGCCGAGCCGATTCCCGCAGGCTGGTCCGGGAAGCGCTGGAGCGGGCGGCGGATTGAGGCGCGGAGAGCCGCCGTTCTCTACCCGAGAAAAGGATTCGCCCGGCGTTCCTGGCCGACCGTGGTGGCAGGGCCGTGGCCCGGCAGCAGGAGGGTGTCGTCCGGCAGGCTCATCACGTTTTCGTGCAGTGCGGCGAGGGCGTCCTGGTAGGGTTTACCCGGCGGGCAGCCGCCGATGGAGCCGGCGAAAAGCGCGTCGCCGGTGACGCAGACCGGCGGCTTGGCGTTATCGAGCACATAGCCGAGCGCGCCGTCGCAGTGTCCGGGCAGGGCGATGACCCGGATGCGGAAAGGTCCGCGGACGATGAGATCGCCGGCGGCCAATCGTTCGCCGCGGCCGGGAAGTCCGGCGAGAGAGTGGATACGCGCCTGAAGCCCCTCCAGGCCGCCGGTGTGGTCGCGATGGTCGTGGGTGACGAGCGCTTCGAGGCGGTCGATGCCGCGGGTTTCCAAAGCCCGCAACGCATCCCCGCGGCCGAAGCCGGCGTCGAAAAGCACTCCGTAGCCGCCGTCTTCAAGCAGCCAGGCATTCACCGTCTCGTCTTCGAAAGGGAGTTCCAGGCGGGTGATACCGGAGGGCAGGGGGGCTGTGGGTTCGTAGCGGTCCAAGCCCGCCAGCGCCGCGGGATCGAGTCCCAGCGCAGGCGCGAGTTTTGCCAGCAGTTCCGGAGGGGCGGGGCTCCGGGTCGCGGCGAGGACATCCCTTTCCGGCAATCCCGCGCGGGCGGCAACGGTTGCGGGAGCTAGGTCGAGCCCCCGCAACGCCTTGCGGAGAACATCGGCGGAAGTGTCGTAGAGCACGCCGGCAGTTTGCCATGCGGGGAGCGCGATGTCAGGCGGGGAAAGTGTCGCAAGCCGGAGGCATGCGACACTTCGACTATCCGAACGCCTTCAAAAAACCGACTTCCAGCGCGAGTTGTTCCTGGGCGTTGGTTTCGAGGGTGGATTTCAGTTCGCCGATGGCTTCCATCCGGCGGAGCAGGCGCGGGAGGGGTTCGCGCTCCGCGATTGTCCGGGTGGCCGCTTCGCTGGCGGGGAAATCCAGGCCGCCGCCGCCCGACTTGCAGCGCAGCACGTCGGCCATCCAGGATTGGAGAACTTCGAAAAGCCGTGCCCGTCCGTCGAGATACTCGGACTCCGCGGCGGCTTTCAGCGCTTCCTCGCGCCGTTTGAACCAATCGCCTTCCACGGCGTTCTTCAGCGCTTTTTCCTCCTCCTTCAAGGCGGCTTCCGCGGCTTCGACGGCCTCGGCCTTCCGTTGTTCGAGGATGCCGGCGAAGACCGCCTTCACGCCCAGCGCGGCGACCGGCGAGCCGAAGCCGCCGGGGGAAATCGTGTCCAGCGCGGCGACCAGATCGGCCCCGCCGCCGTCCGAGAGATCCGGCTTGCCGAGCAGGGGGAGGCGGATGCAGCGCGAGAGGATCGTGGGCAGCAGGCCGCCGGGATTCGCCGTGAGCAGCAGCAGCAGGGTGCGTGGCGGCGGTTCTTCGAGCGTCTTGAGGAAAGCGTTTTCCGCCGCGACGACCATCCGGTCGGCTTCGGCGATGACGCCCACTTTCCAGCGTGAAGGACCGGAGACGACATGCAGGCCCTTTTCCAGTTCGCGGATCGTATCGACGACAATCCGGCGCGACTTCGATTGGGGGCGCACGATTCGCACCCATTCGCCCGCGAGCTCGTCGAGCGGCGGGATTTCCTCCCGCACCGGCTCGCCGAAGAGGTCGAAGCCGCTGCCCGACGGTTCCAGCATTTTCACGATGCGCGCCGCGAGCCGCTCCTTGCCGCAGCCGCGCGGGCCGCTGATGAGGAAGGCATGGGCCAGCCGCCTGCGCTCATGGGCGGACTGGACGAGATCGAACGCGTGATCGGGCGGAAAGGCCATCGCGCGGCGAGAATGGAGGGAAATCGCAGGGGGGCAAACCTCAATCGAGCGGGGGCGGGCCGCAGCGATCACGACCTGCCGGGAGTTGTCAGAAAAGAAATTGCCAGCGAACGGGAAAAAGCCGGAGGATACCGGCATAAGGGATGCGAGCACCGTCCAATCCTCTCCCTGGCCCGGCCCCGGACTCCGGCGCGGGCTCCGGCTGGAAGCCGCGGGAATTGCTTGCGTGGGGCCTGCGCGGGGCAGCGGGATGGGAACCGCCGCCGCCCGCGCATCTGGAGGATCTGCTGCCGGGCTACCGGGTGGAGGCGCTTCTGGGCCGCGGTGCGATGGGAGCCGTCTATCGCGCTGTCCACCGGGATCTCGAACGGCCGGTGGCGGTCAAGTTGCTCCCAGCCCCGCTGGCGGAGGAGCCGGGATTCGCGGAGCGCTTCCGGCGCGAGGCGAAGCTGCTCGCGCAGCTCGATCATCCCGGTATCGTGCGCGTTCATGACTTCGGCCGCACCGCGGAGGGCCATCCGTACTTCGTGATGGAGTTCGTGGATGGCGTCGATTTGCACCGCGCAATCCATGGCCCCGGCCTTTCGCCGGAGCAGGCGCTGGAAGTGGCGTGCGAGCTTTGTGAGGCGCTCCAGTACGCTCACCGGCAAGGGGTCGTGCACCGGGATCTCAAGCCCGCGAACGTGCTCGTGACCCCCGGCGGCCGGGTCAAGCTGGCCGACTTCGGGCTCGCCCGGCCGCCGGATGACGCTGCCGGGCCGCTGACCGGCCACATGGCCATAGGCACGCCGGATTACATGGCGCCGGAACAAAGGCGAGGCCGCGGCGACCATCGTGTGGATCTCTACGCCTTGGGCGTGACGATGTACGAAATGCTGTGCGGCGGCCCTCCCCGGGGCGAGTGGCGCCCGCCCAGCCGGCGGGTGACCGTGGACGCCCGTATCGACGGGGTCATCGCGAAGGCCCTGCAGGAAAATCCCGATCTCCGCTACCACGAGGCGAACGAAATACAGACCGATCTCGCCCGCATCCGCGACTCCCCCTCCGGGCGGTTGTCCCCGGAGCCCGCGCGGCGTTTCGGGAAATCCCTGCCGCTTGCTGCCGCCTGCTTGCTTGTCGCCATCCCCGCCGTCCGGCTCTGGCGCACCGCAGCGTCCGGTACGCCGCCGGTCGCCCGCGTGCACCTGCATTTCGATGAACCTGCGGGCGCTTCCTCCGCCGCGGACTCCTCCGGCAACGGCTGGCACGGCGCCTTCGTTGGCGAGCCGGCATTAGTCCCCGGCAAGATCGACAACGCCATCCACCTCAACGGCATTCGCCAGGCGGTCAGGCTGCCGGCGGACGTGGTCGCCGCCTGCGACGACTTTACCATCGCGGTCTGGGTGAAACCCGCCGGCGTCCCGAATTGGTCGCGCATTTTCGATTTCGGCGCGGACATCGACCGCTACATGTTCCTCACCCCCCGGAATGGCATCACCGGCACGATGCGCTTCAGCATCACCACCGCCGGCACCCTGGCGGAGCAGCAGATCGAATCTCCCTCCCCCCTGGTCCCCGGGCGGTGGGCTCATGTCGCCGTCGTGCTCTCCGGTGCTACCGGCACCCTTTATCTCGATGGCGTCCCCGTCGGAGAAAATTCCGCGATGACCCTCCGCCCCTCCGATCTCGGCCACACCGACCGGAACTATATCGGCCAATCCCAATTTCCTTCCGACCCGGAGTTCGAAGGTCTCGTGGACGATTTCAGGATTTTCGACCGGGCGCTCACCCGCGCCGAGATCGCCTCGATCATGGAGGCTCCCGGTCAAGCCACCGCCCGGATCGGAGCCCGTGAAAACGCTGCCAGCGGGCGGGCGGCCCGGCTTTTCCGGATCGCCGGCCCAAAAAGTCCGTCTGTCCGCGTTTTCCAGGCTTATCTTTCCCATGACTCCATCTCCCGACCCCCTGCGATTCCCCACCACCGCCTGGACCCTGCTCGATAGCCTGAAAGGCGCGGATGAAAACGAGGCGAGGCTGGCGCTCGACCGCATCTGCGCCATCTACCGCTATCCGCTCTACGGCTACCTCCGGCGGCGGGGGCTGGACCATTCCGATGCGGAGGACGTGTTGCACGATTTCCTCGCCCGCTTCCTGCGCCAGGATTCCTTCCGGCATGCGGACGCCTCGAAGGGCCGCCTGCGCGGCTACCTCGCCGCTTCCCTCTCCCGCTTCCTCGGTGAATGGCGCCGGCGCGAGGACTCCCGCCCGCAGCCTGCCGGCGACCTGTCCGGCTACGACCTCCGTTACGCCGCCGAGCGCCACGCACCGGGGGAAAGCCCCGACCGCGCCTTCGACCGGATGTGGGCCTTTGCCCTGTTGGAGCGGGTCATCTCCCTCCTCGAAGAGGAATACCGGCAGCGCGGCCGCGAAGCGCTCTTCGCCGGACTCAAGCCGGTGCTCCGCTCGGGCGGCAGCCTGCGCGATCACGACAGCGCGGCCCTGGCCGCCTCCCTCTCCCTTTCGCCCGAGGCCCTGCGCGCCGCCCTGCACCGGCTCATGCGTGAATTCGGCGAAACGCTGCGGCGCGAAGTCCGCCAGACCCTGCTGGCCGATGCAAACCCCGGCGACGAGATCCGCCATCTGCTGGAACTCTTCGGGGACTGAAAAGCAGCGGCGGTCAGGGGGCCGAGTTCCGTTTCCGGCGTCATTGGAAACGCGGTTCCTTTCGCTCCGCACGCCTTCATTTCCGGGATGGTCGAAATCTGAATTTTTTCCGTAACGCAGCGCGGGGACGGGGGCTATCGGAAGGTGAAAGTCTCATCCCACCGATCCGAATCATGACCGCGGCAACGCAACCCCTCCACCCCGCTCTCCCGTCCCCCTCCCGGCGGGCCCTTCCCCAACCGTTCCGGTGGGGGAAAGGCCCGCAACGGGAAACGCACCGTCCTGTTCCCGACGCTTCTGGTCTTCCTCTTTTCATCCAATGACTCCCCAACGATCCCAGAAACAAACCCCTGACAGCCACCCCCTTTCTCCCTCCCCATGCTCCAGCCAACAAATGTTTCAAGGCGCGCGCCCCAACAAATTTTCAGCAGTTAACCCAAGTCAACCGCAACGCAATCCAATGAATATCAAAATTCCCCGCTTCCAGCATCTCCAACCCATCCTTCCCGCCCGCCTGTCCCGGCCGGCGCCCGCCGTCTTTTTCCTCGGAGCGGCTTTTGTTCTTTCGGGTGTCAAATCCCAAGGAGCCACTCTGGCCTGGTGGCGTTTTGAAGATCGGCATCCTGACAATGCAACAGGCTTTGTCGTACACCAACCTGCAGGCCCCGGAACCGTAGAAAACGGTACAGTTAGCATCGGAACGACGGGGGCGCCCTTTTTCGCCTACGAAGATGCGCCTAATTCCTACGGTGTAAATGTGCGCTACGCCACCGCCAATGGGCTGATTCCGAGCGGAGCATCTGGAAACTCTGGGGGGGTGCAGACAAAATATGATCACGATGGACCGTACCCAAGCGCCCCACCATCTTTGCCTCCCAATAGTGATTTGTTTGCCCCTGCCTCCGCGATTGGCGTTTTAAATGATTTCACCATTGAGCTTAGCCTCAATGCTGCTGCAGGATCTCTGGCGCTAGGGAGTTATCAAACTTTTCTGGGTTTGGATGGAACCACGGGCGGCCCGTTGCAGCCTTTCCGATTGATGCGTTTTGGCGGCAATCATGCTGACGAGGGAGTGAATTTAAATGATGGTGATCTCTTTTTAGCTGTGAGGACGCATGGTGGCATCGGATGGAGTTCGTCTGCTATGAAGGTATTGGACGCTTCTGATTTTACCGAAGACACATGGTATCATCTGTCCATTGTGGGTGATGCTGGCGCGGGGACGGTGAGCGTTTATTCATATGATTCAATTAATCAGGGGTACGATCTTCTTGCGTCATCCGGTGGATATGTTGGAAATATTCCTGCCGAAAATGCATGGACACTGGGTCGTGGAATGTTTAACAACATATTTACTGACAATACTTTGAATGCATTCTTTGATGAAGTTCGATTTTCTGATGAAGCATTGGCACCTTCTCAATTCTTGTATGCCGATGTTTCCGCCGTCCCCGAACCCGGCAGCGCGATGGCGTTGGCCCTGCTGCTGACGGGTTCGGTGGGCTTCTACCGCCATCGTGGCAGGAGATCGCGCACCCAAGCGTGACGAAGGGGCCCACGACCTGAGCGTTCCGTAGCAACGACATTCTTGTTGTTGAAGAAGGGGATGGGCGGCGTTCCTGCCGCCCGAATCTCCTGGTAGAGCACAACTCCGGTTTGATGGGCCGCTTCGCGCATCCGGCAGGATAAGGAGTGTCGATGTTTCATCGACACCGGGTTGACGGAACGTCAACCCTCCTTATGGCATGGCCCGAATCGATCATCTTGAAGTGGGCGGACTGTCAGCGGTCAGTCAGTCAGGCCGGCGACGATGGCTTCGACGTTGTGACGGATCATCGCTTCGTAGGATTCGGCGGTGGAGCCGTCGGCGATGAGTGGTTCGCCGAGCTTGATGCCGCTGTCTCGGGTGAGGGCGGTGAGGATTTTCGGGTTGGATTCCTTTTCGGGGAAGATCGCGCCCACCTGCTCCTTTTTCAGACGCTCCACGAGACCTGCGAGAGCCTTGGGGCCGGGCATTTGCTCGCGGTTGATGCCTTGGACGGGGATCGGTTCGAAGCCGTGATCCTTGCAGAAGTAGCCGAAGGCGGCGTGGGCGGTGGCGAGTTTGCGCTTATCGCGGGGGATGCGGGCGATCTGCACGCGGGTCCAGCGTTCGAGTTCGTCGAGCCGGGCGCGGTAGGCGGCGGCGTTTTTTTGATAAGTTTCCGCGCCCGCCGGGTCGGCCTGGGCGAAGGCATCGGCGGTGATGGAGGCGGCGCGGCGAAAGAGATCCACGGAGTGCCACCAGTGGGGGTCGATTTCGTGTTCGTGGTCATGGTGGTGGTCATGGTCGCAGGCGCCTTCGATGGCGGGGAGGTCCTTGCCGATTTCGACGATTTCGGCGGAACCGCCGAGGATGCCGCGCAGGGAGTCGAGGTAGCTTTCGAGGCCCATGCCGGAGGCGAGGTAGAGTTTGGCGTCCTTTGCCCGCAGGAGGTCGGCGGGGGCGGGCTCGAAGTGGTGGGGGTCGCCGTTTTTTCCGATGAGGTCGATGACTTCCACGCGTTCGCCGCCGACCTGGCCGGCGAGGTCGGCGTGGAGCGGGTGCAGCGTGGCGACTTTCAGCTCGGCGGCGTGCAGCGGAAGCAGCGAAAGGATGAAGGCGGCGAGACGGCGCATGGCGGGAATGTGGAGGGGGATTTTACAAGCGCAAGTGAATTGCGTTTGTAGATGTTGCCGGTGGGAGATGGCTGGATTAGGAACTTGCCATGCGCGTCCGTACTTCGACGGTGATCCGGAGGACCCCGGAGGATCTCTGGCCTTTGTTGTGCGATTCGAGGATGGACGCGCGGCGGTCGTGTTTGTTCCGGCTGGGGGTGCCGAAACCGGTGGAGTGCCGGTTGCCGGAGGGTGCGGGAGGAGAGGGGAGTCGGCGTCAGTGTGTTTCGGATCGGGGGGTGGTTCACCAGCGGATCACTTGTTGGGATGCGCCGTGGAGGTTGAAGTTTTCGATGGAGGACACGAATTTGTATTTCCGGCCCTGTGTGGCGGAGATGCATGAGGAGTTCGTGCTGGAGGCGCTGGGCCGGGAGGAGACGCGGATCACGAGGACGACGAAGTTGCGGGCGAGGGGGCGCTGCGCCGTATTGAAGGAGTGGCTGCTGTGGCCGGGGTTGAAGGCGGTGCACCGGTACGTGTTCGGGAATTGGCGGGCGGGGCGGTGAGACGCCGACCGGTGCGTTTGCCGCTGGACCGGGACATGGTGCGTGGATAGGCAAGGGTATGAGGTCAGGTTATTGGCTGGGGATCGTGGCGGCGGCGTTTGTCGCGGGGTGGGCGACCGGGCGGGGCGGTCATCGGGAGAGCGGAAAGGAAACGGCGGAGGTGCCGGTGCGGGAGAGGGCGGCACTGCAGAGGGATGAGAGGGGGAAATCGGCCGCGCAATGGGCGGAGGAGTTGCGGGGGAGGGACAACGACGGGTTGAAGAGTTTCGGAAGAGAAATCCCGCGGGCGGAGTTGGGGCCGGCGATCGAAAAGTGGATCGCCTCACACGGGGTGGGAGGTCTGGGAAACGAGGGCAGGGCAAGATTGAGGATTCTGCTGGGCGATTGGGCGGAGAGGGATTTCGAAGGCGTCCGGAACTGGGCGGATGGGCTGGGCGATCCGGTGATCCGTGAAATGGCGCTGACGGCTCTGGCCGCGGCATTGGCGGAGAAGGACCCGGAGCGGGCGTTCGAGTGTCTGGCGGCGAATGGGGAGTTTCATCAGGATCTGATGGGGCATCACAGCTTGTATGAGTTGATGAGAAAACTGTCGGCGGATGCGATCGCGGAGGGGCCCGAGGCGTTCGCCGCGCTTTGGTCGCGCCTGCCGGTCGGAAAGAGCTCGATGGAAACCGCCTCCGGATTCGATGTATCTTTGGGAGACGATGTGGATTTCGTCGCTTATGCCGATGCGCTCCGCAAAATCAGGGAGATGGGCCGGCATCCGATTTATCCGGGCGGGGTCATGAAAGAATGGGCGAAGCGCGATGCCGAGGCGGCGACCGAATACGTGCTGGAGGCAGGATTGAGCGGTCGTGTCCACTATGAATGGTGGGAACTCGGGCAGGTGATCGAGCAGGAGCGGGGCTTGCGCGAAGTGGGAGGCTGGACCGTGGAGATGCTCCGCCGGGTGCCGGAGGAGCGGAGGGCGGAGTTTTTCCTGAACGCCGGGATGCTGGGTGCTCCGGAGAGGGTGCTTGGAGCCGATCAGGAGTATTATCAGCCGGGGGAGAAGGAGGCCCTGGCGAGAGACATGCTGCAAGGGGCGGCGAAGCGGGGTTGGTGGGAGTGGGGAAAGATTCTGGAGGCGGTGGAGCCGGAGCGGCGCATGGAGGTGCTGTTGCAGGTGCGCGGGGCGGAGAGTGTGGGCGACTTACAGAGCTATCTCGAAGGGCAGGGGTATGCCGCGGAGCGGATCGAGGAGGTGATCGCCGTCGTGCGCCGCCCGAAAGAGTGAGCGCCGGAAAATTTCTCGTCAGGAAGCGCCCTGCCGCGGAACTTGTCCAAAGGATGATGCCGCAATCCAGCGAGTGGCACGGCGAGCCGCAGGATGAGGCCGCGCTGGCGAAGGAGATCGCCGGACTGCGGCCGGCCTTGCGCGGCTACGTGCTGTCGATCCTGCCGCATCACGGGGCCTGCGACGATGTGGTGCAGGAGACATGCCTGTTTCTGTGGGAGCGGCGCGAGGAGTGCGGGGAGGAGACGAATCTGAAGGCGTGGGCCTTCCGCGTGGCGTGGTTCAAGGCGATGGCTTGGCGGCGCGACCGGCAGCGGGAGAAGACGGTGAGTTTTTCGGAGGACAGCCTGCACGAGATCGCGGGCGCGGCGGAGACACTGGCGGAGGAGGCGCAGGATCGCTTGAAGGCGCTGCGGAGCTGCCTGGCGCGGCTGTCGCCCGAGGAGATTCGCTTGCTGCGGCTGAAATACGTGGAGGGCGGCTCGTTGACGGATCACGCGCGGGCGCTGCGGCAGAAGCCGACGCGGGTGCAGAAGATGATTTCACGGTTGCGGCTGGTGCTGCGGCATTGCATCGAGACAAAACTGGCGAACGGATGAGGAAGGCGCCGACAGCGGAGTTGAGAGGATTGGTGGACCGGCTGCTCGCGGAGGGCGGATTGGGCCGGGTGGAGACGAGCCGGTTGGAGGAATTGCTGAAAGAGCCGGCGGCGCTGCGCTATTACGCGGAGGTGATGGCGCAGGAGTCGATGATGATCGAGGCTCTGGAGGGGATCGAGGGCGAGACGAAGGCGGTTCGTTTCCCGGTGAAAGCGGCGGCGCTGGCGGCGGCGGCCTGTGTGGTGTTCGGGCTGGGATTTTTCGCCGGGCGCGAGGGCGGGCCGGAGAAGCCGCAGGCGGCCGAGAAGCGTTCCGGTGTGCAGGTGACGGGGCTGATGGGTGTGGAGTGGGACGACGACGATGCGCCGGAGCCGGCGGCGGGGGCAGTGTCGGCGGAGCGGGTCGCTTTTCGCTCCGGGCTGGTGGAGCTGACCTACGCGAGCGGCGTGCGGGTGACGCTGGAGGGGCCGGCGGATTTCGCGGTGACGGATGCCACCTCCGGCAATCTGGCGAGCGGCAAGCTGGTGGCCTACGTGCCGCCGGGCGCGGAGGGGTTCACGGTGGACTATGCGGGAGGGAAGGTGGTGGATCTGGGAACGGAGTTCGCGATGGAGGTCAGCGGGGCGAAGGCGGAGGTGGGCGTATTCGACGGCGAGATCGCCCTGCATCTGCCGGGCGACATGCCGCGGTCCTTGTTTCAGGATCAGGCGGTGATCCATGAGGAAGGGGAGGAGCAGCGCCTGCGGGCGGTGCCGCTGGACCGGGAAAAATTCGTCCGCCGGATGCCGGCGCGGGACTTCCGCTGGGAGATCACGTCGCATGGGCCGCGGGAGGTGGAATTCGACGTGACGCATCTGATCTGGAAGCCATCGAACTACCGGGCGATTTTCAAGTGGATGGAGGGACGCGACGCGATCGTGATCCGCGACGTGGAGCTGCGGCGGGACGGAGAGCCGGTGACGGGGGATTTCCACGAGGGGGTCACGGGAGGCCTGCGGCTGGTGCGGGACAATGTCTTCCACTTGGATCTGAGGTCGGAGGATTTCGAGAGGGGGCGCTGGACCCTGCACGCGACGATGGAGATGTATCCGCGGGAGGAATCGATTGCGGAGAAAAATCCCCCGGTGGCGAGTCTGGGGCTGCTCCAGTTCGAGGAGGGGCTGGTTTCGACCGCGACGGCGGAGGATTTCATCGGACGCTGGAGCTATCATCATCTCGGCGGACATTATGTCCGCGAGTTTCATGCGGATGGCAGGTTGGATTTGTTTGTGAATGGCAAGCTGGAGCCGGAGGCGTTCCCGGGATTCCGGTGGGAAGTGGCCGGCGGCGTGCTGAAAGTGGGCGTGCCGGGAAGAGAGAATGTGTACGAGCGTCATGTGCTGCGCGACCGGACAACGCTCGTTTTCGTGAGCAATCCGTACGGGAATGCCATCCGGTTGGAGGAGGGGAAGTAAATTTTCCGGCGGTTTTTTGTCAGGGCGGGACATTTTCCGGTACGGGGATCAAAGCGGAGTCTTTCCGGAAAGGCCGGACGGCTCCGCTCAAAAAAGAACCTGATCCCATGAAAACCTGTTCCCGTATCCTGTCTTTGCTGGCCGCCGTCCAAGGCGTTTCCCATGCGGCGCTCGTTGCGCATTGGAACATGGACGAAACATCGCCCGGTTCCACGATCACCGATTCCGTTCACGGCCTGGTGGGAGCGCCCACCGCGACCGCTCTCGACAATGGCGGCCTGGTGTACGGGCAGTCGTCGGTGCCCGCGGGGACCTACGGATCGATCACGGTGACGCCGGTGGATGCCGCGAATTTCGGTACGTCGATTCAGTTCGTGCGGAGCGGAAGCGGGATGTTCCAGGTCGGCAATCCCGCCGAAATCGGCGATCTGGCGGAGCCGGGGCCGACCGGCACGTTCACGGTGATGGCGTGGGTGAATGCGAGCGTCGGGGCGAGTTCGAACCATCGAATTTTCGCGACCGGCGCGCCCAACGGCTGGGGGGTGGGATTGTCGAACGTGGACCGGGCGCTTTTCACCACTTTCGGCGTCTCGGATCAACGGTCGGCGGTCGTTTCAGCCAACAACGTGTGGCAGCATGTGGCCTATACGTGGAATGCCGGCACCATCGAGGTGTTCATCAACGGGGTGTCGGTGTTCACCACCACGGTGAGCAACTTCAACGACGAAACCAATCCCCAGTTCGGGATCGGCGGGAATGGCAACGGAGGAGATCATTTCAACGGCCGGATCGACGAGCTGAAGATCTACGACGGCGTGCTGAGCCCGGCTGAAATCGTCGCCGCGGCGCTGCCGGTGCCGGAACCTTCGGCGGCTTTGCTGGGCGGGCTCGGGGTGCTGGGTCTGTTGCGACGCCGCCGGTGAATGGAGCCGCAGTCACGCTACCGATAGAAATCCGATTTCATGAAAACCTGTATCCACATCCTGTCTTTGTTCATCGCGGCCCAAGTCGTCTCCCGTGCGGAGCTTGCGGCGCATTGGAGCATGGACGAAACGACGCACGGCTCCACGATCGCCGATTCCGTTCACGGTCTGGCGGGAACGCCCACCGCGATCGCCCTCGACAGCAACGGTCTGGTGTACGGACAGCCATCGGTGGCCGCGGGCACCTATGGAGCGATCACGGTGACAACGACCGATGCGGCGAAATTCGGCACGTCGATCCAGTTCGTGCGGACCGGGAGCGGGATGTTCCAGATCGGCAACCCGGCGGTGATCGGCGATCTCGCGGGACCGGGGTTGAGCGGCGCTTTCACGGTGATGGCGTGGGTGAACGCGAGCATTTCGTCGAGTTCGAACCAGCGGATTTTCGCGACCGGCGCGCCCAACGGCTGGGGGGTGGGATTGTCGAACGTGGACCGGGTGCTTTTCACCGCCTTCGGCGTCTCGGATCAACGGTCGGCGGTCGCTTCGTCCAACAACGTGTGGCAGCATGTGGCCTATACGTGGAATGCCGGCGCCATCGAGGCGTTTATCAACGGGGTGTCAGTGTTCACCGCCACGGTGAGCAACTTCAACGACGAAACTAATCCCCAGTTCGGGATCGGCGGGAATGGCAACGGAGGAGACCATTTCAACGGCCGGATCGACGAGCTGAAGATCTACGACGGCGTGCTGAGCCCGGCTGAAATCGCCGCCGCGGCGCTGCCGGCCGGGGAGATCGACCCGTTGCTGGTCGTTGCGACGGCCATCGTCTTGGACAACAACGGCGCGCCGCAGACGTTCAGCATCCCGTTTTCCAATGGCGGGAGCACCGAAACCCTGACGGTGGCATCGGTCACGCTGGGCGGCTTCGACGAGGATCTTTTCACGGTGGAAGGCTTCACGGAATCGGTGGCTCCGGGGGAAAGCGGCAGCATCGGGTTGGGTTTCACTCCCTTTGGCAACGGAACCTTCGAGGTCGATCTCGTGATCGCATCGAACGATGCGATCGCCGGGGTGAAAACGGTGAAGATCACGGTCCATGTGACCGATCCGGTGATCGCGGTGTCCGCCGGTCGAGTGGATTTCGGCGAATTGGCGGGGAATCCCGGCCCGCAGACGATGGCGGTGACGCTGACGAACGAAGGGGGCTCTGCTCCGCTGGATATCTACGATGCGATTTTTCTGGGACAGGGAGGAAACGGTTTCAGGGTGGTCTCGAAGCCCGAATTCCTCGAGCCCGGTGAAAGCGGCGATGTGGTGATCGAGTTCGATCCGGGAAGCGCGACAGGGGATTTCGGCGATTTGATGCGGATCGAGACGAATGCCGCCAACACGCCGAATCTCGTTCTGCCGGTAGTGGCGAAGGTGGACTTCAGCGCGGGGACTGCGCCGGTGGGCGTGGTGAACGGCGATTTCGACGCCAGCGGATGGAATTCGCTGAACGGCACCTCGCCGCATGGGTGGGCGAACTCCCGCGCCGCGACGAGTGCCAACGGCTTCTACGGGCAAGGCGGAGGCACCGGCACGGGCGAAACGCCGGGGCTGACGAGCATCGCAGCGCACTTCCAATCGTATGCAGGCTATTATGAGCAGAATCTGAGCTTGAACAATCCGGGGCTCGCGGCCGGGGCGGTGGAAGCCGTTACGGTGACTTTCGACCGCGTTTACCGCAACGACGCGGCGACGAACGGCCATGCGATGCTCCGCGTGTCGTTGTGGGACGCGACGAACGATGCCGAGATCGCGGGGCGCGATGTGGTGTTCGAGGACCCTGGCGTGCGGGCAGGGAACGATCTCACGCCGGTGGCATTCCGGTTGAGCTACGATGCTTCGGCATACGAAAACGAGGAGATCGCGTTGCGCATCACCCGCATTCCTCCTCTGCTCACCGCCGGTTTTTCTCAAGCCACGCTGGTGATCGACAACGTGAGTGTGGCGGTGGACGGCGATTGGGAGCCGTCGGACGCCTATTCGGTCTGGGCGCTGGCGGCCGGGCTGGATGGCAGTCCGGGCAGGGAAAGCGGGCCGGGCGACGATCCGGATGGGGACGGCGTTCTGAATTTCGACGAGTTCGCCTTTGGCGGCGATCCGTTGTCGGGGACTTCGGGAGGTGTGAGTGCGGTTGCGGCCGCGGATACCACGGGCGATTCGCAGCCGGAGCTGATCCTGACCCTGGCGGTGCGCGCCGATGCGGCATTCAGCGGCGGTCTCTCGCCGGTGGCATCAGCCAATGGAGTGAGCTACGCCATCGAGGGCAGCTTCGATCTGGTGGGTTTCAATGCGGCGGTGGAGGGACCGCTGGCGGTTCCGGTGGTTCCGGCTTCGCTGCCGGCCGAGCCGCCTGCGGGCTACAAGTATGTGTCCTTCCGCTTGGCGGAGTCGAATGGTTTGCCGGGCAAGGGCTTCCTGCGCGCCCGGGCGGAGATTCCCTGAGTTTCCTTTGAGGTCGAAGCGGGCGTTCGTCCTCCGGGGCGGGCGCCCGTTTTTTTGCGCCATCGTCCCGAAAATCCTTCTAACGACCCAGATTGAGGATTGCCTGATAATCAAGAAATGTTGCACATTCCGGCGGGACCGGGCGGAAAGGGACAGCTGCCGTGGTTCCGATTTCGGGACATATGCAAGGCGAAAGCGGCAAAGCGTTGGTGATCGCGTGCGGCGGCACCGGGGGACATTTGTTTCCCGGGTTGGCGGTCGCGGAGGAATGGACGGCGCGCGGCGGGGAGGTGTTGCTGCTGGTTTCGGAGAAGGAGATCGACCGTGAGGCGCGGAGCAAGTACGGGAAGTATCGCTTCGAGACGATCCCGGCGATCGGCAAGCCGGCGACGTTTTCGCCGAAGATGCCGGCCTTCCTCTGGAAGCTGTGGCGGACGATGGGGCGCTGCGGCGACCTGCTGAAG
The DNA here is from genome assembly GCA_037190465.1 of Haloferula sp. Lineage (GTDB taxonomy): Bacteria > Verrucomicrobiota > Verrucomicrobiia > Verrucomicrobiales > Akkermansiaceae > Haloferula. The sequence goes on from JBBCJF010000013.1 coordinate 97,778, forward strand.
GATTTCAAGGCGGATGCGGTGCTGGGCATGGGCGGCTTCACGTCGCTGCCTCCCTGCTGGGCGGCCAAGAAGGCGGGGCTGCCGGCCTTCGTGCACGATTCGAACGCGCTGCCGGGCAAGGCAAACCGGCTGACGGCGAGATTCTGCCGCCGGGTGTTCATCGGGCTGGAGTCGGCGCGGGCGTTTTTTCCGGGACGGGAGGTGGTGCTGACGGGGACGCCGGTGCGGGGGGAGATGCGGGGCCTGCCGCCGCGCGCGGCGGCCGCGGCGAAATTCGGGCTCGAGCCGGCGCGGCCAACGCTGTTGGTGACGGGCGGCAGCCAGGGGGCGCGGAGGTTGAATTCGCTGGTGGCGAGGGCTTTCCCGAAATTCCCGGCGGGGACGCAGGTGCTGCATGTCGCCGGGCCGGGCGACCGGGAGCGAGTCGAAGCGGAGGCTGGAGGAAGGGAGGGTTACAAGGTGCTCGGTTTCTGCGACGATATGCCGGCGGCCTATGCGGTGGCGGATGCGGTGCTTTCCCGCTCGGGCGCGTCGAGCATGACGGAACTTTCCTTCCTCGGCCTGCCGTCGATTTTGGTGCCTTTTCCCTTCGCGGCGGACGATCACCAGACGCGCAATGCAGAGGTCTTCGCAAAGGCGGGCGCGGCATTTCTGGAGCCGGAGGCGGCGCTGAGCGAAGAGAAACTGGCGGAGCGCGTGACTGCGCTGATGAGCGACTTGCAAACCCGCGACCGCATGGCACAAGCGGCCCGTTCGCTGGCCGCGCCCGATGCCGCGGCGCGGGTGTGCGACGCGATCCAAGCGACCCTGAAATGAACGGATTCAGCCAACGATTGACCGAACGGACCCGGCCGCTGCGCATCCATCTGATCGGTGTGGCGGGCTCGGGCATGAGCGGTCTGGCGTTGTTGCTGATGGGCATGGGCCACCAGGTGAGCGGATCGGATCGCGTGACGACGGCGGAGACCGAGCGAATGCAGGGATTGGGCCTGATTTTTTCCTCACCGCACACGGCGGAGGCGGTGAAGGAGGCGGACATCGTGGTTTATTCCTCGGCGATCCGCCCGGAAAATCCCGCCTACGCGGCGGCGGAAAAGGCGGGGACGCCCTTGCTGCGCCGCGCCGAGTGTCTGGCGGCGATCCTGCACACGAAGAAGGGAATCGTGGTGGCCGGCACGCACGGCAAGACGACGACTTCCTCGATGACGGCGCACGCGTTGCGCGAAGCGGGACTGGAGCCGAGTCACTACGTCGGCGCGGAGATTCCCGTGCTCGGGCAGAACGCCCGCTGGTCGGAAGACGGCGCGTGGATGGTGGCGGAGGGCGACGAAAGCGACGGCACGCTGGCGCTTTACCGGCCGGGGGCGGCAATCATTCTCAACATCGAGGCCGAGCACCTGGACCACTACCGCGATCTGGAGGAGATCAAGGAAGTCTTCGCCACGCTGGTGCGGCAGACTTCGGGGCCGGTGGTATATTGCAAAGAATGTCCGGTGGCCGCCGAGATTGGATCAAGGGCTGTCGAGCCGGTGAGCTATGGCTGGGTGGATGCGGACTACACCGCCACGGACGTGCGCGAGTTGCGCGGGGCTACGGCATTCACCGTAGTAAAGAGCGGCGAAGTGTTGGGCGGCGTGGAGCTCGGCATTCCCGGCCGCCATAATGTGCTGAACGCTCTGGCGGCGATCGCGGCGGCCGACCGGCTGGGCGCGGATTTCACGCTGGTGTCGCGGGCGCTGAATACTTTCGCCGGGGCGAAGCGGCGCTTCGAGACGAAGTATCTCTCGTCGCGCCTGCGGATCGTGGACGATTACGGACATCACCCGACCGAGATTGCGGCGACGCTACAGACGGCGCGTTCGCTGAAACCGGAGCGGGTGGTGGTGCTTTTTCAGCCGCATCGCTACACGCGGACGCAGGCGCTGGCGGAGGATTTCGGCAGAGTGCTCGGCGCGGCCGACAAAGTGTTCGTTACGGACATCTATCCCGCCAGCGAGCCGCCGATTCCGGGCGTGAGCGGGGAAACGCTGGTCGAGGCGGCGAAGCGGCACGGGCACGATCAGGTCCTGTCCCTGCCCGATCTGGCCACGGCGCACCATGCGGTAGGCAATTTCCTGGAACCCGGCGATTTGTTCATCACGCTGGGCGCGGGCAATGTCCACGAAGCGGGCACGCGGATCGCGGCGGATTTCAAGGTGCTGGAGGAAATTCTGAACCTCGCGCCGCGGGGCGAGATCGATGCGAAGCTCTACGAGCCGATGCGCCGCCACACGACGATGTTGGTGGGCGGGCCAGCGCAGTATTGGATCGAGCCGCATTCTTTCGAGGCTTTCGCGGCGGCGGTGAATTACTGCCGCGAGCGCGGCATCGCGGTGCGCGTGGTCGGCCGCGGTTCGAATCTGCTGGTGCGCGACGGCGGCATCCGCGGCGCGGTGATCCATCCGAATGGCGGCGTGTTTTCCGAATGCCGCGCGGTCGATGGCCGGATCGTCGCCGGGGCGGGCGTCCGCCTAAAGAAGCTGGCAAGCGTGGCGCAGGCCGCGGGGATCGGCGGTTTCGAGTGGATGGAGGGCATCCCCGGCAATGTCGGCGGCGCGCTGCGGATGAATGCGGGTGCGATGGGTTCGGAGACCTTCGACCAGGTGGTGGACGTGACTTTTCTCGACGAAGACGGCGAGATCCGCACGCGGACGAAAGCGCAGATTACCGCGAACTACCGCGATGTGCCGGAGCTGCGGCGGAATTTCGCATTGCAGGCCACTTTCGGAGGCGAGCCCGACAGGGCGGACGCGATCCAGGAGCGCTGGGACGCTTCGCGGGCGAAGCGCCGGAGCAGCCAGCCGGTGGCGGCGAGCGCGGGCTGCATTTTCAAGAACCCAGCCGAAACGCCCGCGGGCCGGCTGGTAGACGAACTCGGTTTCAAGGGCAGCGGCGAGGGTAGGGCGCGCGTGTCGGACGTGCATGGCAATTTCATCGTCAACAGCGGCGGAGCGAAGGCAGGGGAAGTCCTCGGCCTGATCGACCGTATCAAGGTCACCGCGCGCGAGATGCGGGGAATCGAACTCGAAACCGAGGTGAAGGTGATCGGGGAAGATGAATACACATTCTGAAAAGCATATGATTGATCCGAATCTCATCATCGCCGTCCTGATGGGCGGCCCCGGTTCCGAGCGCGAGGTTTCGCTGGCTTCGGGAAATGCCGTGCTCAAGGCATTGCAGGCCGCCGGTTGCAACGCGGTCGGAGTGGATGTCACTGGGCCGGACTTTGTTTTGCCGGAAGGTACGGGGCTGGCTTACAACCTGATCCATGGAACCTTCGGGGAAGACGGGCAGCTTCAGGAAATTCTGGAGAACCGCGGCATTCCCTACACCGGCGCGGGGGTGACGAGCAGCCGGGTCGCTTTCGACAAAAATCTGGCGAAGGACAAATTCATCGCCGCGGACGTGCCGACGCCGAGGTCGGAAATCGTCGATGTTACGGACGGGGTCCGCCTGCCGTCGATTCCGGTGCCTTTCGTGGTCAAGCCGCCGCGCGAAGGGTCGAGCGTGGGCGTGACGATCGTGAAGAAGGAGAGCGAGGCGCTGCCCGCGATGGAAGCCGCCGCGAAATTCGGCAACGACATTCTGGTCGAGGCGTTCGTAGAAGGAAAGGAACTCACCGTTGCCATCCTCGACGATGTGGCCCTGCCGATCGTCCACATCGCGCCGCGCGACGGCTTCTATAATATGGAGAACAAGTATCCCTGGCTGAGCGGCGGCGCGGGCAGCGACTACTATTGCCCGGCCGATCTTGACGAAGCCATCACCCGCCGCGTGCAGGAGGCCGCGTTGGCCGGGCACCGCTCGCTGGGGGTCGAGATTTATTCCCGCGTCGATGTGCTGCTCGACGCCGCGGGAAATCCCTACGTGCTCGAAGCGAACACGATCCCCGGCATGACCGAAACCAGCTTGCTGCCGAAATCCGCCGCCGCGGCGGGCATCGACTTCACCACGCTCTGTCTCAAGATCGCCGAACTATCATTGACTCTTCGCAAGAAATGAAATGAGCGAGGATTTCTGCAAATCACCCGAATTTGAGACGGGAATGCCCGCCACCGAAAGGAACCGCAGGGAGGGTCGCGCCCTTGCGGTAGCGGGGGTGTCGCTTCTTCTCAGTCCATTGGTTGGTGTGGCGATAACGGTGGTGAGCATGATCATCGCGTTTTCCAATTTGAACCAAACCGGATCTGCCGATCCTTCCGAGCTTGCCGGCGAAATTTCAGTGGCTTTGGTGTCGACTTTCGTGGGTTCTATCCTCGCCGCGATCGGCACGGTGCTTCTCGGGCTCGCACTCTTGTGGAGAAAGAATCGCGAGCCGTGGTTTCTGATCTGGGGCGTCATCGCGCTGGTGATCGGGGCTCTGTCGAATCTGTTGATCATCATTCCGGCGATTTATTTCATCTACGTCTTTTTATCCCAGCGGTTGGAGTTCAGGCCCAATCTCCCATAATCACCCTTAACCCATGTTCAAACGCCGCACATCGAAAGTCCGCAGCCGCCGGCAGGTGCAGATGCTGATGGCGAATGTCATGTCGCCGCGGATCGCCTGGTTCGGTTTTCTGCGCGTGTGCGGGCAGCTTTGCAAGGGCGGCCTGATCCTCGGCGCGGTGGCGGGCGTCGCGTGGAGCGGGTGGATCGGCGCGAAGCGCTGGATTTTCGAAAGCGAGGAATTCCGCCTGCAGGCCATCGAGGTGACGCCGAACAGCGCGATGGATGAACGGCGCTTCGTGCGGTTGGCAGGGATCGATCTCAACGGCGGCCTTTTCGACTGTGATGCGACGGAGATCGAGAAGCGCCTGCGGGCATTGCCGGAAATCGCATCCGCCGATGTGAGGAGAAAGTATCCGGACACATTGGTCGTCGGGATCGTCGCCCGCGAGCCGCATGTGTGGGTGGCCTCCATTTCCCAGGGCGTGCCGCCGCGCGACCTGGCGAAAGGCTTGCTCGTGGACCGCTCGGGCATCGCTTATCCGTGTCCGCCGGGGCAGCGCGAAGCGGCGCTGGCGCTGCCGGTGATCGAGCTTGGCGAAGGGGGCGAAGCGCTGCGGGCCGGCGAGCCGGTGTCGCATCCGGAATTCGACCGGGCGCTGCGGCTCCATGCGGAACTGTGCAAGGCCGAGCCGGAGGCCGCCGGGTGGATCGACTCGATCCGCCAGAGCCGGCCGTGGGCGTTGGAAGTCGTTTCCCGCGACGGCATCGCGGCGACTTTCGGGCTGGGAGATCATCCGAGACAGGTGGCCGATTTTCTCGCTTCCGTCGAACATTCCCGCCGTGAAGGGCAGGCCATCGCGAGCATCAATCTGATCCCGGAGCGGAACATTCCGGTGACCCTGCGCGACGACAACGTCCCCCGCGCGATCCTGGTGCCCGGACAGGAGGAGGAAGCCGATCCGCCCCGAGAAGAAGCTCCCGCCCATCCGTCCGGAGGAGTCCCCAACCACCCGCCCAGTCGCCGCGACCGTGACCTCCAGCAACTCCTCAACCGCCGCTGATTCCCCTCTCTATCCCGCCATGGCACGCTCGAAAATCCACGTCGGCCTCGAAATCGGCACCAGCAAGATCTGCATGGTCGTCGGCGAAGTGAAGTCGGATGGCTCCGTCAAAATCCTCGGTGTCGGACAGTCGAAGTCCGTCGGGGTGAAGAAGGGCGAAATCCACGATTTCCCCCAGGTCCGCGCCTGTGTGAAGGATGCGCTGGTGAAGGCCGAGGATGCCAGCGATGTCGAGATCGGCAGCGTGTTCCTGGCGGTGACCGGCGCTCACATCCAGGGCGTGAACAACCGCGGCAGCTTCCGCCTGCCGGATGGCGAAAGCGTGATCGACGAAGACCATATCCGCGAGGCGCGCGAGATCGCGCGCAGCGTGGCGATCCCGCAGGATCACGTCTATCTTCACCACATCATCCGGCGTTTCGGGGTGGATGGCTTCGAGCATGCGAGCAGTCCCGTCGGGCTTTCCGGCAAGACGGTGGACGCGGATTTTCATGTGGTGCACGGCATCCGCTCGCGGATCGAGAATCAGGTGCGCTGTGTGCGGGAAATGCCGCTCGATCTCGACGATGTGGTCTTCGCGCCGATCGCCGCGGCGCAGGTCGCGCTGGACCGGGAGGCGCGTGAACGGGGGGCTCTGGTCATCGATGTCGGCGGCGGCACCACGGACTACGCGTTGTATCTCGACGGGGCGATCGAGGCGTCCGGCTGCATCCCGGTGGGCGGCGATCACGTGACGAACGACATCCACCTCGTCACCGGACTGGCCTTTTCGAAGGCGGAGCAATTGAAGATCCGCGAAGGCGATGCCTCGGCCGATCCGGCGCGCTCGGTCGGCACGATCAAGGTGTCCGACGAGAAGGGCTTCGCCGAGGCGGAGGTGAAGCGACAGCTTCTCAACGATATCATCCGCCAGCGGCTGGAGGAAACGCTGCGCTTGCTGCTGCGCCGCCTGCCGGAAGGTTCGGTGGAGCGCATCGGCACCGGGGTTTTCCTATCCGGCGGCACCAGCCTGATGCGCGGTTTCGGCGAGCTGGCGCATGCGATTTTCCAACGGGACATCTATCGTCCCGAGCCGCCGGAATTGAGCGGCGTGCAGGCGAGTTTCAAGGACCCCCAATTCACCACGGCTCTCGGATTGATCCGCTACGCGCAGATCGTCGAGGCCGAACGCGAACCGAAGCGCGGCATTTTTCGCCGCGTGCTCGGCGGTCTTTTTTCACGATAACCCTATCTTATTGCAGTCATGATCGAATTTTCCCGAGATCCTCAGAATACCATCCCGTCCTCCTCCGTGAAAATCGTCGGCCTTGGCGGTGCGGGGGCGAATATGCTCGACCGGGTGGTGCTCGACGGCATGGACGGCGCCGAAGTGCTGGCGCTGAACACCGACATCCGCACGCTGTCCGGCAGCGTGGCGAAAGAGCGGATCCAACTCGGCCGCAACTTGACCAAGGGTCTCGGCACCGGCGGCGATCCGGAACTCGGCCAGCAGGCGATCCTCGAAGCGGAGAACGAAGTGCGCGCCGCCTTGAAGGGGCGCAAGATCGTTTTCCTCTGCGTCGGCCTCGGCGGCGGCACAGGCTCCGGCGCGGCGCCCATCGTCTGTCGCATCGCGCGGGAGGAGGGGGCTTTCGTGGTGGTCTTCGCCACCATGCCCTTCGCCTTTGAGGGCAAGCGCCGCCGCGGGCAGGCGGACACGGCGCTGAACGAGCTTGCGGTGCTATCCCACGCGCTGGTGACCTTCGACAACAACCGCATGGGCGAGTTGGTGCTGGCGAAGCAAGGCGTTCACGAAGCGTTTTCCGCCGGTGACCGGATGATTTCGGAGAGCATCAAGGCGGTGATCCGGCTGGTGATCCGGCCGGGTCTGATCCATGTGGGACTCGACGAGCTGATGACGGCGCTGCGCACGACGCGTTCGCGCTGCCTTTTCGGCTCGGGCATCGCGTCGGGCAAGGACCGGGCTTCGAAGGCGCTGCGCAATGCGCTGTCCAGTCCGCTGCTCGACCAGGGGGCGCTGCTGAAAGATGCGGAGACGGTGCTGGTTCATCTGTGCGGCGGCGCGGATCTGACTTTGTTCGAGATCGAACTGCTGATGCAGAGTCTTTCGAAGCATGTGCCGGCGAAGGCGCATGTGCTTTTCGGCGCGGCGGTCGACCCGGGGATGGGCGAATCGCTGAGCATCACGCTGGTCAGCGCGCTGCCGGAAGACCGCCTCAACGCCCGCCGCGAGCCGGTGGTGGAAAAGCCGGCTTTGCTGGAGCCCAGCGACGGTTTCGTCGCGCCGCCGGTGAAGGAGAAGACGCCTCCACCTGAGCCCGAACCCGAGCCGGAACCCCGGCCGGTTGCCGCCGATTTCTTTTCCGAGGAAGAGGAGGAGGCAGTGTTTACTGTCGCGGAATCCATAGGGTTGGAGGCGGAGGACTTCGCTCCTTTCGCCGAATCGGCTCCGGAGGAGGAGCCCGAGCCTCCATCCCACGAAGTGGAATCGGGTGCTCCGGAAGAAAACCCCGAAGAGGATGACGACGACGCGCCGTTCACCTTTGCGGAACCGGAGCCGGAATCGGCTTTCGTGCCGGTGGTCGAGACCGAGCCTGAAGAGGAGGATTTCGCGGCGGTGGAGGATCTCCCGGATTTCGACGAACCCGCGCCGCCGCCGGTGAAGTCGCGGGCCAAAGTGAATCCGCAGGCCGAATTGAGCTTCGATGGCGGGCCGCGAGGGCGTTTCGAGGGCGCTTCGCCGAGCCTTTTCGAGGGAGAGGATCTCGATGTGCCGGCTTTCCTGCGAAAGAAGCGGTGAACATATGTCCCGGCGATTGCCGTGCGTGAGGAGTGTGGACGGAGGGTCGGCACTCCTGATGGGTTCCCGCGATGCGGAAGTCACCGCAGACCGAGCATGATCCTCCCGGCCGGCTCTAGTTCCCGCCATTGACCGGGGGCGAGATCACCGAGGGGGAGGCGGCCGATCGCCACGCGGATCAGCCGCAGGGTGGGATGTCCCACGGCGGCGGTCATCCGGCGGACCTGGCGGTTTTTCCCTTCGGTCAGCGTGAGTTCGATCCAGGTGTCGGGCACGCTTTTGCGAAAGCGCACCGGAGGATCGCGCGGTGGAAAATCGGGCTGGGGATCGAGAATTTTCGCCCGGCAGGGCAGGGTGCGGTGACCTTTCAGGTCGATGCCGCCGGCGGCCAGACGATCGACGGCTGTTTGGTCCGGGACGCCTTCCACCTGCACGTGGTAGGTCCGCGGGTGGCCATGACGCGGTTCGAGCAGCGGGGCCACGACGCGGCGTTCGTTGCCGAGGAGCAGGAGGCCTTCCGAATCGAGGTCGAGCCGGCCGATGGGGAAAACATCCGCGGGAAAGCCGAATTCCGCCAAGGTTCGCTGGCCCGGATGGTCGGGGGTGAACTGGCTGAGAACTCCGTAAGGCTTGTGGAAGGCGATCAGCATCGGTGCCCACCGATTCAAATGGACGGCCCCGCCGGTCTCAAGAACCGACGAGGCCGCCCCCTCCCCAAAGAAAATTTTCAATTCGTCCGGGCCACCGGCCACAGCGCGGCGATTCATTGCCACGGGAACAAAGTTCCAACAATGCGGGTTGATACTTACGGGAGAATACGTAGTATGGAGCTGGTTCAACCCTGCCACTCCCGTGCTCGGCAAAGATTACTTCGACCTCGCCCGTGCGATTTACCGTGCCCATCGTTTCGACGATCTGGTGGATTTGCTGGCGGCGAAACTCCCGCCATTGATCGGGGGGGAAGAGGTCGTGGTGATGGGGGTGTCGCCGGTGACGGGGGTTTGTTCGGTGTCCAATCACGGGCTCATCGCCCGGCGCCTGGCGGAGAGGATGGGCGACATCAACCGCCTGGCCGAAACGCATCCGATCGTTTCCAAGGTGGATTTTTCCGATCCCGGCGATCTCAGCTTCACCTTGAGTGACTACGTTTCACCGGAGGAATACCGGAAGTCGAAATTCGTCAGGGAAATCTTCCGGAACATCCCCACGAGCGACATCATTTTCGGAGTGATGGTGCAGGGCGAATTCCGCATGGCCTACCTGAATTGCTACCTGTCCAAGGGTGTTTTCGGCGGTCAGGCGCGGGAGCGCTTCGATGCGATCCTGCTGACGGTCCGCGGAGTGCTCGACCGCATGGAGTCGGCGAATGTCGAGATGAAGGTGCGCCAGCGTGTTTTCATGGCGCGAGCCGATACGCCTCTGGCCATCTTCATTCTGAAAAACGGCGAGGTCGTGCCGATCAATCATGCCGCCGTGCAGTTGGTGGAGAGCTGGTGGACACCGGACGAACCGGTCCGCCAGCTCGGCGAAGAATTGAACGGGCGGATTTACCGGGAACTCGCCGATGCCTGGGAGAATCCGGTGACCTCGGTGTGGAAGGACATCAGCTTCGATCTTGGCGGCGGCGAGATGAAGTTTCACGCGCTCCCGAAGCTGGACGGCGAGGTGATTTTCATGGCGCCGGCGTCGGGGACGGAAGATGCGGTGGATCTCGCGGTCGGCATCCTGACAAAGCGGCAGCGGGAGATCATGGACTGGATCGCCGAGGGGAAGACCAGCGCCGAGGCGGCGATCATTCTGAGCATCAGCCCGAGGACGGTGGAGAAGCATCTGGAGGCTGTCTTCCAGCGGCTCGGGGTGGAGAACCGGATCGCGGCGGTGAGGAGGTATCTGGATTTGAAGCGGGGGATTTGAGGAGGACGTTCTTGTCCTCCCGATGCCGGCACGGGATATCGTCGCCGCTCAGGCATAGCCCAGCCAGGGGCCGAGCCATTTTTCGACTTCTTCGACGCTCATGTCCTTGCGGCGGGCGTAGTCCTCTACCTGGTCCTTCTGGATTTCGGAGATGGCGAAGTAGTGGCTTTCCGGGTGGCTGAAGTAGAGGCCGCAAACGGCCGCGCCGGGATGCATGGCGTAGCTTTCGGTCAGCTCGACGCCGGTGGGCTCCGATGCCTGTAGTAGATCGAAGAGAATCGGCTTTTCGGTATGGTCCGGTTGGGCGGGGTAGCCGGGGGCGGGGCGGATGCCGCGATAGAGTTCCTTGATGAGTTCGTTATGGCCGAATTCATTCGGACGCTCGTAGCCCCAGGCGACGCGGGCGCGGTGGTGGAGAAGTTCGGCGAAGGCTTCCGCCAAGCGGTCGGCGAGCGCCTGTGCCATGATGGCGGTATAGGGATCGTTTGCGGAGCGAAGCTCCGCCGCCCATTCGTCCGCACCGTGGATGCCGACGACGAAGCCGCCGAGGTAGTCCGCGCCCGCACCGCGCGGGGCGATGTAGTCGGCGAGCGCTTCGTTCGGCTTGCCGCTGTCTTTTTTCACCTGCTGGCGCAGGGTGTGGAGGCGGCATTTCTCCGAAGTACGGGATTCGTCGTGCCAGACGAGGATGTCGTCGCCGTCGGCGTTGGCGGGGAAGAAGCCGTGGATGCCGCGGGCGCTGAAGCGTTTTTCGGCGATGACGCGGTCGAGCAGAGCGAGCGCCTCGGCGTGGAGTTTGGCGGCTTCCTTCGCGCCCTCCTCGTTTTTCGTTTTGAGCACGCCGGCGTCGCGGTCCCAGACGCCGCGGATTTCCCAGGCGTGGAAGAAGGGCGTCCAGTCGATGTATTCGGCGAGTTCGCGCAGGGATGGGTTGGTGATCGCGCGGGTGCCGAGGAATCCGGGGACGGGCGGGGTGTAGGCGGACCAGTCGGTGACGCGAGCGAGACTACGGGCTTCGGCTAGGGAGATGGTTTCTTTTTTCGGCCCACCGGTGAAGGCTTCGCGGGCTTTGCGGTGTTTCTCCGCGTTCTCGATGATGAAGGCGTCGCGCTGGTTTTCGGACAGGAGCGCGGTGGTGACGGGCACGGAGCGGGAGGCATCGAGCACATGAACGACCGGACCGGAATAGTGCTGGGCGATCTTGACCGCGGTGTGGGTGGAGGAGGTGGTTGCGCCGCCGATGAGCAGTGGCACGGTGAAGCCCGCCTTTTCCATTTCCTTGGCGACGTGGATCATTTCGTCGAGCGAGGGAGTGATGAGGCCTGAAAGGCCGATGACGTCTGCACCGATTTCCTTCGCCTTGGCGAGGATCTTGTCGCAGGGGACCATGACGCCCATGTCGGTGACTTCGAAGCCGTTGCAGGCGAGCACGACGCCGACGATGTTCTTGCCGATGTCGTGGACGTCGCCCTTGACGGTGGCGATGAGGAATTTGCCGGCCGATTTCTGTTCAGGGTTTCCGGCTTTCTCGACCTCCATGAAGGGCTCTAGCCAGGCGACGGCTTTCTTCATGACGCGGGCAGATTTGACGACCTGGGGGAGGAACATTTTCCCCTCGCCGAAAAGGTCACCGACGACGCCCATGCCGTCCATCAGGGGCCCTTCGATGACTTTGAGCGGGCGGCCGTATTTCAGGCGGGCTTCCTCGGTGTCTTCGTCGATGAATTTGTCGATGCCTTTGAGCAGGGCGTATTCGAGGCGCTTTTCGACCGGGGCCTCGCGCCAGGAGAGGTCTTCTTCCTGCTTTTTGCCGGCCTGGCCTTTGAACCGTTCGGCGAATTCGAGCATGCGCTCGGTGGCGTCGGGGCGGCGGTTGAGTAGGACGTCCTCGACGTGTTCGAGGAGGTCTTTCGGAACTTCGTCGTAAACTTCGAGCATGCCGGCGTTGACGATGCCCATGTCCATGCCGGCGCGGGTCGCATGGTAGAGGAAGGCGGCGTGCATGGCCTCGCGGACGACGTTGTTGCCGCGGAAGGAGAAGGAGATGTTGGAGACGCCGCCGGAGACCTTGGCGTGGGGAAGGTTTTGTTTGATCCAGCGGGTGGCGTTGATGAAGTCGAGAGCGTAGTTGTTGTGCTCCTCGATGCCGGTGGCGACGGTGAGGATGTTCGGGTCGAAGATGATGTCTTCCGGCGGGAAGCCGACCTGATCGACGAGCACGCGGTAGGCGCGTTCGCAGATGCGGATTTTTTCATCGTAGGTAGCGGCCTGACCGTTTTCGTCGAAGGCCATGACGACGGTCGCAGCACCGTAGCGGCGAATGTGCCTGGCCTGCTGGATGAATTTTTCTTCGCCTTCCTTGAGCGAGATGGAGTTTACGATGCCTTTGCCCTGGAGGTATTTCAGGCCCTCTTCGATAATTTCCCATTTCGAGGAATCGACCATGATGGGGACCTTGGCGATTTCCGGTTCGCTCTGGATGAGCTGGAGAAAGCGGGCCATCATGGCTTTGCCGTCGATGAGGCCGTCGTCGAAGCAGATGTCGATGACGTTGGCGCCGCTTTCGACCTGCTGGCGGGCGATTTCGAGGGCTTCGTCGAGTTTGCCATCGCGGACCAGTTTGGCGAACTTCGGCGAGCCGGCGACGTTGGTGCGCTCGCCGATCATGAGGAAGTTTTTGTCCGGCGTGTGGTTGTACGCTTCGGAGCCGGAGAGGCGGAGGACGCGGGGAATGGTGGGCATGGGATGAAGGATAACGAAACGCGGAGGCGCGGAGGTCGCGGAGAGAGACGCAGGGGAAATGTCAGGGCGGGAAATTGTGAACGATGCGCTTGATTCCCTGGCGCAGGAGAGGGACGTGGAAATTGATCAGGAGGCCGAGCGATTTGCCCGACAGGCGGACGTAGGTGAGTAATTGGGACTCATGAACAGGAAGCAGGCTGGGGATGGTTTTCAGTTCCACGACGACGGCATCGTCAACCAGCAGGTTAATCCGGTAACCGTCTTCATCGAGAAACTCCCCTTTGTAAATGATGGGCATGGGAAGTTGCCGGACGGAAGGAATGCCTCTCAGAGCCAATTCTTTTGCCAGCGAAGTCTCGTAAACCCTCTCCAGAAGCTCGGGACCGAACTCGCGATGCACTTCGATCGCGGCATCGATAATCGAACCTGACAATTCGTTAAGTTGCTCCTTCGGTCTCACGGTTTCTCATTATCACCCTGCGTTTCTTTCCGCGACCTCCGCGCCTCCGCGTTTCGTTATTCTTCCAAAACCGGCACCTCGCGCGGCTGCACACCTCTTACCGCTTCGGCGATGGCGGCGATGTGTTCGGGGGTGTTGCCGCAGCAACCGCCGGCGAGGTTGAGGAGACCGTCGAGGGCGAATTCCTTCATGAAGGCGTTCATGTGCGACGGTTCGAGGTCGAAACCGGTCGGGGCGAGGGGGTTGGGGAGGCCGGCGTTGGGGTAGCAGGAGATAGGGGCGGCGGCGACTTTGGCGAGCTCCTCCAGGTGAGGCTTCATGAGGTCGGGGCCGAGGGAGCAGTTCAGGCCGATGGCGAGCGGGTTGACATGAGAGACGGCGTTCCAGAGGGCTTCGACTTTCTGGGCGGAGATCATCGTTTCGCCGCCGCGGCCGACGGCGGCGCTGACGATGATGGGGAGCTTCACGCCGTCGGCGTCGAAGACTTCCTGGATGGCGACGAGGGCGGCCTTGGCGTTGAGGGCGTCGAAGATCGTTTCTACCATCAGGATATCGCAGCCGCCTTCGATGAGGGCGCGGACCTGGCGGGTGTAGTCTTCCTTTACCTGGTCGAAGGTGACGGTGCGGAAGCCGGCGTCGTTGGCGTCAGGCGAGGTGCTCAGGGAGACGGTGAGGGGACCGATGGCGCCGGCGACGTAGCGCCTGATGCCGGTGTCGCTGCCGATGTCGTCGGCCCATTTGCGGCAGAGGCGGGAGGATTCGACATTCAGCTCCCAGGCGAGGTCGCGGAGTTCTGAGCTGTCAATGATCTTCTGGAAAAATTCCGGGTCCTTGATGCCGCCGTGCTCGCGCGGGTCGTCGACGAAGAATTCGCTCTGGGCGATGGAGGTTGCGGAAAAGGTGTTCGTTTCGCAGATGTCGGAGCCGGCTGCATAGAAACGCTTGTGGATGTCGCCAATGACGTCGGGGCGGGTGATGGAGAGGATGTCGCCGTTGTTGAGGAGGTCCTTTTTCGAGTCCGCGAAGCGCGGGCCGCGGGCGTCCTTTTCCGACAGGCCGTAGGTGCGGATGGTGGTGCCCATCGCGCCGTCGAGGACGAGGATGCGCCGGCGGAGGGCTTGCTGGAGTTCGGCCGTGGGATCGGATCGCGCCATGCGCGGAGGCTAGGAGAGGGGAGAGTTTTCGCAAGAGACAAATCTTCGTATCAGGATACGATGATGGGTTTGGTGGGGAGGTGTGGAAGACGCTTCGCTTCGCGATTCGCCCTCCCGCCTTCGCAAAACCACATTTTCATCCTTCCGTCCGGCGATCTAACGTGTCCGGCAGATGAGTTCCGTGACCGCGCCCGTCGTTTTGCCCGAAATCCGCCCTGCCCATGTTCCGGTGCTCGATCCGGGGTTCTTGCCCGCCGTATTATGGAACCGCGCGTACCGCCAACTGGCCCGGGAGACGCCCGACGGCCGTTCGCTCGATCTCGCGCTGGTGCGGGAAGACGGCACGGCCTTCCGCTGGTGCTCGTCCATACTGCCGGCGGGAAAGGGCTGGGACGCGCTCACACTACGTTATGTCGAGCGGACGGTGAAATTTCTGCTCTGGCAGAAGGGCGGCAGCCGCATGCTCATTGCCGGGGCTCCGGAACTCGTGCCCGCTTTGTCGGCTATCTATGGACCGGGCGGGGCGCGGGAGTTCGATTGGAATTTCATCGGCAGGAAGATTTTCGGTGAACCGCTGACGTTTTCCGCCGTGGATGTCTCCGAATTGCCGGCGGAGACCGATGGGGCGATGTCCCTCGGCCGTCATCTCGACGGCTGTCGCATCGGCTTCGATCTCGGCGGATCGGACCGCAAGTGCGCGGCGGTGATCGATGGGGAAGTGGTTTTCTCAGAGGAGGTCGTATGGGATCCATATTTCCAGAGCGATCCCGGTTATCATATCGAGGGAGTGCACGATTCCCTGATGCGGGCGGCGGCTCATCTGCCGCGCGTGGATGCCATCGGCGGGAGTTCGGCCGGGGTGTATGTGGGCAATGAGGTTCGCGCCGCGTCGCTTTTCCGCGGCGTGAGCGAAGCCGATTTTGATGCCCGGATCCGCAGAATGTTTTTCGAGTTGAAGGAGCGCTGGAACGGCGTGCCCTTCGAAGTGGTCAACGACGGCGAGGTGACGGCTTTGGCCGGCTCGATGTCGCTGGGGGAAAACGCCGTGCTCGGCGTGGCGATGGGCACCAGTGAAGCGGCCGGCTATGTGGATGCCAGCGGCTCGATCCGTCCCTGGCTCAACGAGCTGGCCTTCGCTCCGGTGGATTATCGTGAGAACGGTCCGCGCGACGAGTGGAGCGGGGACGAGGGGTGCGGCGTGCAGTTCTTTTCGCAACAGGGTGTCGCGCGTCTGGCGAAGGCGGCAGGATTCGCCTTCGGGGCGATGCCCTTCCCCGAGCAGCTTGTCGAGGTGCAGAAGGCGATGAAAGAAGGGGACGAACGTGCGAGGAGGGTCTACGAAAGCATCGGCGTTTGTTTCGGCTATGCCATCGCTCACTATGCGGATTTTTATGATGTCAGGAATCTGCTGATTCTCGGGCGTGTGACTTCCGGGGAAGGCGGGAACGTGATCATTGCGGAAGCGGAGAAGGTGCTTGCCGCGGAGTTCCCGGAGCTTGTAATCCGTCTGGTCGTGCCCGACGAGAAGACCAAGCGCCATGGTCAGGCTGTCGGCGCGGCGAGTCTGGCGGCATTGTAGCGGGTTGCGGAACGGCGCAGCCGTTCCGCTACATCTCTGCTGCGAGCTTTTCCAACAAGCGGCCTGCCGCGATCATGCCGAAGACGGCGGTGATGTGGGCGGCCGTGCCGTAGCCGGCGTCGCAGCGTAGGCCGCCCGGCAGGTCTTCCGGCCGTTCGTGGCTCACGCCGCCCTCGCAGGTGGGGTAGAGGGGAGTTTCCTCGGAGAAGACGGCTTCGATGCCGAATCTGCGCGTCTTTTCGCCGGCGCGGGCTTTGGGGAAGCCGTGTTCGGCGCGCAGGCGCTTGCGCACCGCCATAAGGAGGGCGTCATCGCGCGTTTTCGCGAGATCGTCGACACGGATGCGACCGGGATCACGCCGGCCGCCCGCGCCGCCGCAGGCGATCACGGGGATGCCGCGCTCGCGGCATTTCGCGAGCAGCACGCACTTTGCCCGCACGGCGTCGATGGCGTCGATTACGCCGTGGAATCCCGTGGCGAGGAAATCGTCGGCGTTGCGGTCGGAGAGGAATTCCTGCCGCTCGGTGACGATGATTTCCGGTTGGATGGCTCGCAACCGCGCGGCCATCACGCCGACTTTCGGTTTTCCATAGGTGCCGTCCAGCGCGTGGATCTGGCGGTTGGTATTCGTAACGCAGAGATCGTCCGCGTCGATCAGAGTGATATTCCCGATCCCGGAGCGGGCGAGGCATTCCGCGGCCCAGCAGCCCACGCCGCCGATACCCACCACGCCGATGCAGGCGCGGCGGAAACGCTCCAGCGCCGACATGCCATAGAGTCGGCCGATGCCGGAGAAGCGGTCGAGGTAGGGATCGCTCACGGGCCGCTTCCTAAACGCGGGAAGGAAGACGGGAAACCACGGAATGTATCGAACACACGGAAGGCGAATGCGGATCGAGTTCAGACACCGAGCAGGTGCTTGCGCATGTTGGCGAGGATTTCAGCGCAGCGGTCCTGATCGCCGCCCTGGACTTCGGCGGTGGCCCAGCCGGTATATCCGATCTCGCGCAAGGCCTTGCGGACTTCCGGCCAATCGACGTCGCCTTCGCCGATTTTGCCGAAGCCGCCTTTCACGCCCCAGTCCTTGACGTCGAGTTTGACGATGCGCTTGCCGAGGGTGCGGATCCATGCGGCAGGTTTGCCGAAGCGCTGGTGGTTGCCGATGTCGAAGTAGGAGCCGACCCAGGGGGAGTCGATTTCGTCGAGGTATTTCGCGAGAAGGTCGGCGGTCTGGGCGTTGCCGCCGTTCTCGGTGTAGAACATGCGGTTCCAGACGTTTTCGATGAGAATGTGGATGCCGAGTTCGGCGGCGAGGGGCAGGGCTTTGCGGATTTCGGCGATGGAGCGCTGCCAGGCCTGATCGTGGTTCGTCTTGGCATCGACGACTCCGGGGACGAGGAGGACGGAGGAGCCGCCGACGGAGCGGCTTTCGCGGATGGCGGTGAGGAGTCCCTGCAAGCCCTTTTCGCGGACGGCGGCGTCGGGATCGGAAAGGCGGGTCTGCCAGTGGATGGAATCGACGACGCCATGGATGGGCAGGCCGGCGGTCTTGGAGGCGGCGAGGGCTTCGGCCTTGTCCTGGCCGCCGGGGGAGTCCAGTTCCACGCCGTCGTAGCCGAGTTCCTTGAGGATTCGGAATTTCTCCTCAAGGTCCGCGCCGAAGTCGGCCATGCCGCATTTGAGGGAGAGCTTGATGGGCAGGGGAGAGTCCGCCGTTTGGGCGGAAAGAGAGAGGGGGACGGAGGCGGCGGCGAGGGTGGTGAGGAAAGAACGACGATCCATGGACGAAATACGGCATGATCCGGCAGGATTTTGC
Source organism: Haloferula sp. (assembly GCA_037190465.1). Taxonomy (GTDB): domain Bacteria; phylum Verrucomicrobiota; class Verrucomicrobiia; order Verrucomicrobiales; family Akkermansiaceae; genus Haloferula. The sequence goes on from JBBCJF010000013.1 coordinate 115,774, forward strand.
CAGAAAATCGTCGTTAAAGTTCGTCAAGGCGGGTGCGGTAGGATTTTTCATCGAAGCCGGAGCGGCGACGGTACATGGCATCGGTTTCTTCGCCGAGCGCTTCGGCGATCCTTTCCTTCGCCTCGTCTTCGGGGATGCCGCGCGCGGTGAGACGTTCGAGGGTTTTCGCGACGTAGCGGGTCTGGGGAGAGGCGAGTTGCTGTTCCACGGCGGCAAGGAGGTCATTGAAGAAGGCATCGTCGTCCATGGGCGAGGGGAGTGAAAAGTGGGAAGTGGAAAGTGGGAAGTGAGAAACCAGAGGGCCGATTCAAGTGCGGGCATGACAAATGGCCGGCGTGCCGGAAAAGTGAGCATCGCGGCTTTCGCCTTGCATGCCGCGGCGGGCTCGGGAATCGTCCGGCCCGTTGTCGCGGGGCGTAGCTCAGCCTGGTAGAGCGCCTGCTTTGGGAGCAGGAAGTCGTCGGTTCGAATCCGGCCGCCCCGATTTCTTTTTTCCGTGACCATGAAGCCGGCATCCCGATGGAATGCGAGCAAGGGACTGGCCAAGGGCATCCTGCATGACCGCACGCTGCGGCGGAAGATACTCGGGCGATCCGCCATGCTCCTGCTGGCGATCTTTGCGCTGGGCCTGTGGGTCATCGACGGCTGGCTGATGGGAAGCATGTGGCGCTTCCTGATCTGGTGGGGTGCCTGCGGTGCGCTGGCGGTCTTCGTCGCGGTCTTCGCGCTTTACGACGCGCTGCGGGTGATCCGGGAGGAAACGGACCGGCTGTGAATTGGCCTTGCGGGACGGGGGAGGGGGCGGCTTGGATGCGCGCATGACGCCCGAGCTTGAGGATCTCTTCGCCTTCCTGCGTTTTCCCAGCATCTCCACGGATTCGCGGCATGCCGGCGACATGCGCGACTGCGCCGAATGGCTGGTGGCGAAACTCACCGGCATGGGACTCGCGGCCAAGCTCCACGAAACCGCCCGCCATCCCATCGTCGTCGCCCAAAACGAGCACCGGCCGGGCCGCAGGACCGTGCTCGTCTACGGACACTACGACGTGCAGCCGGTCGATCCGCTGAATCTCTGGACCAGCGATCCTTTCCAGCCCGAAATCCGCGACGGGAAAATCTGGGCCCGCGGCGCGACCGACAACAAGGGCCAGATGCTTGCCCACGTCCTCGGTGTGGAAAAAACGCTGAGGGAAAAAGGCGAGCTGCCGGTGAACCTGACTTTCCTCTTCGAAGGCGAGGAGGAAATCGGCAGCCCGAGCCTCGCGCCCTTCCTCGAAGCGAACCGCGACCTGCTCAAATGCGACGTGATCGCCGTGTCCGACACCGGCATGGTCGCGCCCGGCGTGCCGACGCTCGGATACGGGCTGCGCGGCATCGCCTGCTGCGAAGTCATCCTGCGCGGCCCGGCGCGCGACCTGCACTCCGGACTTTTCGGCGGCGCGGTGGCGAATCCGGCGACGGCGATTTCCCGCCTCGTCGCCAGCCTGCACGACGAGCACGGCAAGGTCATGATCGAGGGCTTCTACGACGATGTCCGCCCGCTCGAAACCTGGGAGCGCGAGATGTGGGCGAAGGTGCCCGGCGTTTCCGACGAGGATTTCATCAAGGTCACCGGCTCCGCAACGCTTTTCGGCGAGGAAGGTTACACCTCCGCCGAACGCACCTGGGCCCGGCCGACCGCCGAAGTCAACGGCATCGGCGGCGGCTACCAAGGAGAGGGTTCGAAGACCGTGCTGCCCGCGGAGGCTTTCGCGAAATTCACCTTTCGCCTCGTCCCCGATCAGGACCCTCAGGACATTCTCCGGAAGGTGCAGGCCCATTTCGACAAGCACTGCCCGCCCGGCGTCTCGCTGCTCTATCTTGGTGGACACGACGGCAAGCCCTACCATGCCGATCCGAACGGTCCCTTCGGCCAGGCCGCGCAGCGCGCGCTCAAGGCCGCCTTCAATGCCGACCCCGTGCTCATCCGCGAAGGCGGCAGCATTCCCATCGTCCAAGCATTCCGCGATATTCTCGGGGTCGATACGCTCCTGCTCGGTCTCGCGCTTGCCGACGCGCAGATCCACTCACCTGACGAGAATTTTCCGGTCGAGAATTTCGAGGCCGGTATCCGTCTCAATCAGGCGTTGCTCGAAGAACTCGCGAAGTGACCAAGCGATCAGTGGCCGGTGGCCAGCGAAAGGCGCCGGATGACCCCCCACTGACCACCGGCCACCAGCCACCGACCCCTTTCCCATGGACGCTCCTAAAACCGACTTCATCCGCGAGATCATCGCCAACGACCTCTCCACCGGCAAACACGCCACGATCATCACGCGCTTTCCGCCGGAGCCGAACGGCTACCTGCATCTCGGGCATGCGCGGGCGATCTGTCTGAACTTCGGCATCGCGCTTGAAAACGCCGCCACCGGGGCGCGATGCCATTTGCGCTTCGACGATACCAACCCTGAAAAAGAGGAAACCGAGTACGTCGAAAGCATCAAGGCAGACGTGAAGTGGCTCGGTTTCGACTGGGGCGAGCATCTTTATTTCGCCAGCGATTACTTCGAATTCTACTACGACTGTGCCGTCCATCTCATTAAGAACGGCCTGGCCTACGTGGACGAACAGACCGCGGAGCAGATCAAGGAGACGCGCGGAAGCCTGACCGTTCCCGGCAAGCCCTCGCCGTGGCGCGACCGTTCCGTGGAGGAAAACCTGGAATTGTTCGCGAAAATGCGCGCCGGCGGTTTCGAGGAGGGCGCGGCGGTGTTGCGCGCCAGGATCGACATGGCCTCGCCGAACATCGTCATGCGCGACCCGGTCATCTACCGCGTGCTCAAGGCGACCCATCACAACACCGGCGACGCCTGGTGCATCTATCCGATGTACGATTTCGCGCATCCGCTGGAGGATGCGAAGGAGCGCATCACGCACTCGCTGTGCACGCTGGAATTCGAGATTCACCGGCCGTTCTACGACTGGGTGATCGAGCATTGCCCGGTGCCCGCGCGGCCGCGGCAGATCGAGTTTTCGCGGCTCAATTTCACCTACACCGTGATGAGCAAGCGCAAGCTGCTCACGCTGGTGAAGCAGGGCCACGTCGCCGGCTGGGACGATCCCCGGATGCCCACGCTTTCCGGTGCCCGCCGCCGCGGCATCCCGCCTGCGGCGATCCGCCGTCTTTGCGAAAAGACCGGCATCACCAAGTACCAGGGTGTCACCGATGTCGCCCTGCTGGAGTTCGAGATACGCGATCATCTCAACAAGACCGCCCCGCGCCGCATGGCCGTGCTCGATCCGGTGAAGCTGGTGATCGAAAACTGGCCGGAAAGAACCGCCGAGGAAATCGAACTCGTCAACAATCCCGAAGACCCCGCCGCCGGCACGCGCCACGTCTCCCTGACCCGCGAGGTGTGGATCGAGCGCGACGACTTCATGGAGGACCCGCCGAAGAAATTCTACCGACTCGGCCCGGACCGCCATGTCCGCCTGCGCGGCGGCTACATCGTGAAATGCACCGGCTGGGGAAAGGACGCTGACGGCCGCGTGACGGAGATCCGCTGCGAATACCTTCCCGGCACCAAGGGCAGCGACGCTCCGGAAGGCGTCCAGTGCCGCGCCGCGATCCATTGGGTGAGCGCGGAGCGCGGAGTCGAGGCCGAGGTGCGCCTTTACGACCGTCTTTTCACCGCGGAAGACCCGGATGCGGCCGAGGGCGGTTTCGTCAGCGTTCTCAATCCCGATTCCCTGAAAACCGTCCGCGCCTGGGTCGAGCCGTCGCTGGCCGGAGTGGAGCCGGAGTGGGCCTGCCAGTTCGAGCGTCTCGGCTACTTCGTCGCCGACCGCCGGGATCACATTCCAGGGGAAAGACCGGTATTCAACCGCACCGTCGCCCTGCGCGATTCATGGGCGAAAAAATGAAGCGCCGCAGCAGAATGACCGCGTCATTCCGTCGGGAGGCTTCCATGGAGGTCCGCGGCCGGCCTTGTTCTCCGGCGGGACGGCGCGACTTTTCCGCTGCGGGAAGGGCCGTTTCCGGGGGCGGCTGCCACCATTCCGGAAAAGCGCGGAAAATCGAGATTTCCCGCTTGCCAGCAGGGGGGCGTCTGCTAAACAGCCCGCCCGCTTCGCGACGGAGGAGACGTGTTTCCCCTCATTCCAAGCGGATTTCCCGCTCACCAAAGCATCACATGGCACGTATTTTCGGCATCGAAATTCCCAACGAGAAGCGCATCGAAGCGTCGCTGCGGTACATGTACGGCATCGGCGCGACCACCGCCTCCCGTATTCTCGAGCAATCCGGCATCGATCCGGACATCCGCACCGGTCAGCTCACCGAGGACCAGCTCGTGAAGATCGCCACCGTGATCCAGAGCCAGGGCATCATCATCGAAGGCGACCTGCGCCGCGAAAAGCAGGCCCAGCTCAAGCGCCTCACCTCCATTAACTGCTACCGCGGCATCCGTCACAAGCGTGGCCTGCCGGTCCGCGGCCAGCGCACCCGCACCAACTCCCGCACCCGCAAGGGCAAGCGCAAGACCGTCGGCGTCAAGAAGTAAGCCGCGACCCCAACCCCATCCCTTTTTGACAAATGGCTGACGAAGAAACCACCACCACCGAGCCGGAAATCGCCCCGGCGCCGGTCGAGACGCCGGCTCCCGCCGCCGAGGAAGTCGCTCCGAAGAAGGACGACAAGAAGCGCGACATTTTCGCCGAGATCGCCGGCGCCGAGGAAACCCAGATCAAGGTCCACAAGGCCAAGGGCTCCAAGAACGTCACGAAGGGCATTGTCCACGTGACGGCCACCTTCAACAACACCATCGTCAGCGTCACCGACTCGAACGGCAACACCATCGGCTGGTCGAGCGCCGGCAAGATGGGCTTCAAGGGCTCCCGCAAGAGTACCGCCTATGCCGCCCAGGTCGTCTCGCAGGATGCCTGCCGCCAGGCGATGGGCCACGGCCTCAAGGAAGCCGAAGTCCGCGTGAAGGGCCCCGGCTCCGGCCGCGAGTCCGCCGTCCGCGCCGTGCAGGCACTCGGCATCGAGCTACTTGCGATCAAGGACGTCACTCCCATCCCGCACAACGGCTGCCGTCCGAAGAAGGCCCGCCGCGTTTAATCCCAGATCTCAAGACTCATGGCTCGTTACACCGGACCCCGCGCCAAGATCAGCCGCCGCTTCGGCGTCTCGCTCTTCGGCTCCTCGAAAGCCCTCGAACGCCGCAATTTCCCGCCGGGCCAGCACGGCCTGCGCGCCGGCCGCAAAAAGAAGAGCGACTACTCCGTCGCCCTCGGCGAAAAGCAGAAGCTGCGCTTCCAGTACGGCGTGCTCGAAAGGCAGTTCCGCAAGTACTACGAGGAAGCCGCCCGCCGTCGTGGCGTGACCGGCGAACTGCTCCTCCAGTTCCTCGAACTCCGCCTCGACAACGTCTGCTACCGCCTCGGCTTCGGCAACACCCGCCAGGCCGCGCGCCAGCTCGTCAACCACGGCCACGTGCTCGTGAACGGCCGCGTGGTCGACGTGTCGAGCTATCAGGTGAAGCCTGGTGACAAGATCAAGATCGGCGGCAAGCCCTCTTCCCAGCAGCTCGTCCTGCGCATGATGGATCTGACCCAGTCGGTCCCGCTCAAGGATTGGCTCACGCTGGAGCGCGAAAGCCTCGAAGGCACCATCGCCCGCGTGCCCGACCGCGCCGACATCGACCCGCTCGTCAACGAGCAGCTCATCGTCGAGCTTTACTCCCGCTGATCCGCCCGGCGGACAGTTGTTTTCGAAAAGCGCCCGGAGGTTTCTCCGGGCGTTTTTTTCATGGGAGGGCGGCTTATGCCACCTATCGGAAATCCACACGCAGGCATTGAAGCGGTCCTGCCGCCATGAGAACTCTTCTCCCGATGATGGAAGAGGGAGACGCGGGGGCGGAGCGCACCCATGTCGTGCGGTGCGACTCGAGCGATGACCGGCCGTGGCTCCGCGGCCAGCCGGTCTGTCCGCTCCTTGCCCAGCACCACATCGCCCATGTGGAGATCCTGGAAGCCGCCGAGCCGTTCCGGATGATGCGCCGCGACCAATCCGGCACCTTCATGCTCGCCTGTTTCGGCGGTCGCGGCCAGGTGCTGGCGGACGGCCGGTGGAAGCCGGTGACCGCGGGCGAAGCCTGCCTGCTGCCGCCTTTCGTGACCAATGGCATGAAAGCCGCCGGCGCGGAACCGTGGCGGATGTGCTGCGTCCGCTATCTCGAATCGCACGACACGCTGCCGCTCGTCGCCCAGCGCTCGCCGGTGCTGGGAAGCTACGATCCCGAGCCGCTTCGCCACGCCATCGAGGGCCTGCACGCGGAAAGCTCGTCCGCCGGATCGCCCGCCATGATGCACCTGTGGACCGAGCTGATCCACTCATACGTCCTGCGCTTCGCCCAGCCGCACCGCTCCGATCCGCGGCTCTGGAGATTGTGGGAAATCGTCCACCATTCGCTGGGACACCCGTGGACCCTCGACGAACTGGCCGCCCGCGCCTTTCTGAGCAAGGAACACCTCCGCAAGCTATGCCGCCGGGAACTCGGCCGGACGCCGATGCAGCAGGTCACCTTCCTCCGCATGCAGCATGCCCGCCACCTCCTCTCGACCACCGGGGAGAAAATCGAATCCATCGCCCGGCAGGTCGGCTATTCGAATCCTTTCGCCTTCTCGAACACCTTCAAGGCCTGGATCGGGTGGCGCCCTTCCGAGATTCGTAGCATCCGGGAGGCTTCGCATACTTGAAATCCACATCCGGCTATCGATCCGGCTCCATCGCTATACAAGCCGCCCTGCCGGCGTAATACGGAGCCGATGCCCGCACGGATTCATCCCGCCACCCGGACTCTCCGGAGACTCGCGAGCTTGGCAGCCGTCCTGGCGTTCCTTGCGCCGACGGACGGCTCGACCGCGAAGATCTACATTCAATCGCCGGAGGAGCTTGTTTCCGGCCTGCCAAGCCACGCCGGTTTTCCAGGCAGGGAAGATTTCGCCCAAGCCGCGGCGGTATTGCTGACGGAGGGGAAGCCTTGGAACGATGAAATCCAGCGGCTCGTCGACGCCTACGCCGCAGCGGGCGGCGGCGTGGTTCTGGTTCACGATGCTATTCCCGCCTCGGGCTGGGTGGATGGTGAGGTGATGCGCTGGGAAGGCCGGGTGCCGCTTTTCTTCACCCCGGCCGGCCGCACGCATGATATCGGTCAGGGCGTCTCCAACTTCGACGTGGAGGACGAGATGTTCCACGACCTGCGCGTGCCGGATGACGCCGGGGTGCTGGCCACCACCTGGACGCCGAACCGCAAGCACCTCAAAGGCACCGACCCGCAGCCATATGTGTACGGCGTCTCGCCGATGATCTGGACGGAGGTCCGCGGCAAGGGGCGGGTGGTCTTTTTCGTCCCCGGGAAGAATCCGGAAACCCTGCGCCACCCGGCCATCCGGGCTCTGCTGGCGCGTTCGCTCGCCTGGGCGGTCAGGCTCGATGATCCGGCCGCCCTCTCGCCGGACATCGCGGCGGACACGCTGACCTATCCGCCCGGCGGTCCCCTGCCGCCCCGGGCATCGCTGGAATCCCTGCAAGTCCACCCCGATTTCACGGCCGAACTCGTGGCCGCTGAACCTCTCATTTCCAAACCGCTCAACATCGACTGGGATGCGGCGGGCCGCCTGTGGGTGGTCGAGAGCCTGGAATACCCCGAAGGCCGGAAAGGCGGCGGGCCGGAGTCGATGTACTCCGTCTGGCAGCGCGAGGACGATCTGCCGAAACCGCCTGCGGTAAACCGCCCGGGACTCGACCGGATCTCGCGGCTCGAAGACACGGATGGCGACGGCGTGATGGATCGCAAGCATGTCTTTGCGGACGACCTCGACCTTGCCACGAGCTTCTGTTTCTACCGCGGCGGCGTGATCGTGGCGCAGCCGCCGGAAATTTTATGGCTCCGCGACACCGACGGCGACGGCAGGGCGGACCGGCGCGAGACGCTCTATCGCGGTCTCGGCACTCACGATACCCACGCCGTGCTCAACAACCTGCGCTGGGGGCTCGACGGCTGGATCTACGCGACCCACGGTTATTCCGGCTCTCCCAGGGTCACTTCCGGCGACGGGCGCACCGACTTCGGCGCCATCGGCTCCGGCATCGTGCGCTTCCGCCCGGACGGTACGGCGATCGAGATGGTCAGCGCAAAGAACGGAAACTGCTGGGGCTTCGAGATGACTTCGGATGGCGAACTGTTCTTCACCCAGCCGACCTCCGGCGACCTGCTGATGCACGTGCCGGTCTCCGACCGCATCATGGCGGAAGCCGGCATGGGCCGCGAGCCGTCGTGGAATGTGCTGATCCACATGCAGCCGGTGAAGCCGCTGATGTCGTGGGATGAAATCGTCGAAAGCCAGCCGAACGACGTGATCGGCTCCTTCACCGCCGCCTGCGGGACCGCGATCTATGAGGGAGGTTCTTGGCCCGGCGAGTGGACTCTCGGCTACTTCACCGCGGAACCTACGGTTCACATCGTACATCACGAGAAACTCTCCCCTGCCGGCGTCACCTTTACCTCGGAAAAGACGCGCGAGGAGGAATTCTCCGCGACGCGCGATTTCTGGTCACGGCCCATCGACACGCGGATCGGGCCGGACGGCCAGCTCTACGCGATCGATTTCTACAACCAGGCGATCCTGCACAACGATCCCCGCGGCCCGATCCACTTGTGGAACAACCAGGCCGCCCGGCCGGACCGCGACCACTACTTCGGTCGCATCCATCGCTACCGGCACCGCGGGGCGAAGCCGCTGCCCGCGGCCGATCTGACCACTCTCGCGGGCCGCGTCGCCGCGTTGTCCCACCCGAATCGCGAGGTGCGCTTCCGTGCCCAGCGCCTGATCGAAGAGGGCGATGTGAAAGCCGCGGCGGTGATGCTGGAAAAGGTTGGCGAAGGCTTCGCGAAGATCCATGCACTATGGGTTCGTGCCGCCGCGGAAGCGCTCGCGCCCGCCGAGCTGATCGCGGCGCTGGAGCACGAGGACGCTGCGGTCCGCGTCACGGCCGCACGGGTGCTCGCCGCCCACCCGAAGCTCGCCACGCCGGATCTGGTGCGGGCCGTGTCCGCGCATCTCTCCCGGGAAGGCGATCCGCGTGTGCGCCTCCAGCTTCTCGCCGCGTTGCCGGCGGATGCCCGTCTCCTTGCCGGAACCTTGGTGACCCTCCAGGCCGGCGCCACCGAGCGATGGACGCGAGCAGCGGTCGCCCGCCTGGCGAAAAACGCTCCGGGAGAAACGCTCGCTGCCGCCATGGCAGCACCGGAGCCCGCGAAGCAGGCCTCTTTGATCGGGCTCCTTTTCGAATCGAGCGCAGGAGATCCGGACCAGCTGGTCCCCATGCTTCAGGCGCTCGACAAGGCGGACCATCCGGAGATCGCGGCCGCTTCATTGCTCTCGCTGCACGAGCAGGAGCTTCCCGGCGGGGCCGCTCTCGAAGCGGTGCTGGAGAAACTTTCCGCGAGCGCCGATGCCCGGATCGCCGCCGCCGCCCTGCCGCTCGCCGCGCGCCACTGGAGCGGCGGCGATCTTGAAAAGCGCCTCGCCGCGCGCGTGCCGGACATCCTCCGGCGGTCCGGCGGGGATGCCGCGGTCTTGTCCCCGCTGGCGAAACTGCCGGCCTTCCCCGGAGAGCTTGCGGAACGCTTGAAGGATGCCGCGATCCGGTCGGATGAAGCCCGCACCTCCATCCTGCAAAGCCTGCGCGCCAATTCCTCCGGCGACGCCGTCCGGCTGGCGATCGACCTGCTGCCCTCGTTGCAGCCGGCGGACAAGTCCGCCCTGCTCGAAGCCCTGCTGGCCCGGCCGGAATCCGCCATCGCTCTGGCGGATGCCCTTGCCGGAGAAATCGTCTCTCCCGCCATCGTCGGACCGCAGGCGCTGAACCGGCTGGCGGAGCATCCGAACGCGTCGGTGCGGGAGCATGCCGCGCCGACCGTCGTCCGTTTCCGCGGAGAAGCCGAAGCGAAGAGCGAGCTGATCAACCGGCTGCTGCCCGCAGTAAGCGCGCCGGGAGATCCGGCGAAGGGAAGGGAACTCTACGCCGCCTGCGCGGTCTGCCACGTCTTCCGGGGAGAAGGTGTGTCGATCGGCCCGGTGCTCGAAGGCATGGGCGTGCATGGTGTGGAAACCTTGCTTACCCACATCGTCGATCCGAACCGCGAGGTGGAACCGAGCTACCGCACCTGGCATCTGACGACGAAAGACGGCCGAACGGAGACCGGCTTCATCAGCCGCGAAACGGCCGGCAGCGTTTTCGTCAGAAATGTGGCCGGCGAAATCGAGGTGCCGCGCGATGGGATCGTCTCCCGGGTGGACACCGGAAAGTCCCTGATGCCGGAGGGGCTCGAAGCGCTCGGTGCGGAAGCCCTGCGCGATCTCATCGCCTACCTCCGGTCCGGCGAGCAGCGCTTCCACACGCTTCCCTTCGGCCGGGCCGCCACGGCCGATGGAAGCCGCGGTGTCTATCTCGCACGCGATGTCGCGGGCGATCGCGTCGGCCTGAAGCGCTACGGTCTCGTCGAAGAACAGGGCGTCCCGTTCCTGCTCCAGGATCCGGCCACCGCTCCCGGAGGCAGGAACGTGATCGTGCTCCGCGGCGGCATGGAAGCGCGGGCCGTGAGCCGCACCATGCCGGAGTCGGTGGAAATCCCCGTCAATCTCGCCGTCGGCCGTCTGCACCTGCTCGGAGCCGTCGCCGGCTGGGGGTTCCCGGCTTTCAACGGGCTGGAGCCGGTCATGACCGTCACGGTGCGGTATCAGGATGGAACGGCGGAAGAGCTGGTCTTCGTCAACGGCATCGACATTGCCGATCATCTGGTGCCGGTCGATGTTCCCGGCTCCGCGCGCACCGGGCTCACCGACCACGGGCAGATCCGCTACCTCTGGCGCGATTTGAAGAAGCCGGATGTGCCCGTCGAAAAGATCGTTCTTTCCAGCGCGGGCATAGCGCCCGCGCCGATGGTTGCGGCGATCACGCTCGAATCTCCAGGGAAGGACGGAACCATGGCGCCGCCTCCGGAACACGGCGGCCCCGCGCCTGCCGGTGAGGGCCGTTGAAATGGGGCCGGACGCATTGACCGGGGGGAGCGGGTGTGGTTGCGTGGCCCCGCGCATGCGTTGCTTCTATTCGCAGGATCTCGAACTCCAGCTTCCCGCCGGGCATCCCTTCCCGATGGAGAAATTCCGCGTGGCCCGGGACATGCTGCTGGATGGCGGGGTGCTGCGGCCGGAGGAGATCGTCGAGGTGAAGGCGGTCGAGCCGCATTTGCTCAAGGCGGTGCACGATGATGTGTACATCGGCCGGATTTATTCCGGGACGCTGGACCGCAAGGAACAGATCCAGCTCGGGCTGCCGGCCACCCCGCAACTCTACACCCGCAGCGCGACGGAGGTGGAGGCGACCCGCCTGACCTGCCACGCGGCGCTGGCGGAGGGGGTTTCGGTGTGTCTGGCGGGTGGCACGCATCACGCCTTCCGCGGGCATGGGGAGGGTTACTGCGTATTCAACGACGTCGCGGTGGCGATTCGGGATCTGCAGGCGAAGCAGCCGGGCATCCGCATCATGGTGGTGGATACCGATGCCCATCAGGGCAACGGCACGGCGGCTCTTTTGCAGGGCGATCCGCGGGTGTTCACCTATTCGATCCACGTCGGGAAGAACTACCCGACGCAAAAGGTGAACGGCTCGATGGACGTGGAGACGGTGCGCTACGTGGAGGGGGAGATGTACCTCAAGCAGCTTTTCAGCACGCTGGCGAACGCGCTGGATGCCTTCGCGCCGGACCTGGTGATCTGGGTGGCGGGGGCGGACAATCACCGCAACGACCGTTTCGGGCAGATGCACCTTTCGGTGAGGGATCTGCAGCGCCGCGACGAGGTGCTGCTGCGCGCCTTTGTCCGCAACCGCGTGCCGGTGGCGGTGCTCTACGGCGGCGGATACAACCGTCAGGCGGAATTCACGGCGAAGATCCACCGCAACACGGTGGCGACGGCGAAGAAGCTGGCGGCGGAGTTCCGGGGGCTTTGAAGGATGAGCAGGCGGAGCCGGTTTTCCGGAAGAGAGTTTCCGCCAGACTCATACCAATCGCCGCTGCCTCCCGGACTTTTGACTACGGAAGGGAGGCAAGGAATACACGAAATGAATGGGTTTGGCAAGATGCACTCATGCCGGATATTCCCACGGGTTGACGAGTTGGATGCCGGTGGCCGCGAAGTCGGCGGTGTTGCGGGTGGCGAGGGTGAGGTTGTGGATTTTGGCGGTGGCGGCGATGAGGGAATCGGGAAAGGAGGTGTCGTGGTCGGTGCGAAAGTCGGCGGCCTGCTCGGCGATGGTGCGGTTCACGTCCAGAATGCGGAAGCGTTGCGGCTGGGCGATGAGGGTGGCATACCATGCGGCGAGGCGGGCGGCGAAGGCCGGATCCTTGCGCCCCACTTTCCTCATGCCGTAGCGGATTTCATTGAGGGTGATGACGCTGAGCCAGACATCGCCGATGCCCGTCTGCCAGTCCCGGACGCTGGGATGGACCTTTTTCTCCCGCCGCAGCTCGGAAAGCGTCACGGTGTCGAGCAGGAAGCGAGGCATCAGTCTTCGCCGGGTTCAAAGGTGAATTCGCGGGCCGCCCATGTCCTGCGGTCCTCCAGGGGGAATTCTTTGTCGTAGAATGAGTCGGGCATGCCGGGAACTCTCATGGCCTCGATCAGGGATTTCGGTTTTTCCGGCCCGACGGGAGGCGCGGCGAGTTCGCGGCGGACGAGCGAGGCCAGCCAGGCGGAAAGAGATTGGCCTTCATTCACGGCGCAGTGCCGGGCCTCGCGAACGAGGTCGTCGGGGAGCTTGAGGGTGACATTCATGATGGTTAGTGTGTTTTCGTGTTGCACGATTACACGGTTTTGTCAAACCGCCAACTCGCGGCAGCGCCTAAATCCGTGGTTGGAGATGGCGTCGGTAGAGTGACAAACGCCAAGCGGCGCTGGTTTCAGGCGGGTTTCGGGAGGGTCGGGGCAATGGATGCGGCGGCATCGAGGAAGCAGGGGAAACGTGGCTCCCAGCGGGTGGCGCGGAGTTTCGCGCTGGAGACGCGCTTGTGGGTCCAACCGCGTTTGCGGTGCGGATCGCGGGGGCCGGAGGGAGGAAGGGGGAGTTGGAAGATCGCGGCAAGGCCCTCGTGACATTCGAGCTGAGTCAGGGGGCGGGAGTCGGAAAGGTTGTACAAACGCGGAACGCGGAACGCGGAGCGCGGAATGGTGGAGAGGTGGAGGATCGCGGCGGCGGCGTCGTCGCGGTGGATCTGGTTGAGATAGCGGCGGCCGTCTTCTTCGAGGAGGGCCTGGCCGGAGAGGAATTTTTCGAGGATGACGCTGCGTTGCGGGCCGTAGATGCCGGAGAGGCGGGTGACGATGCCGCCATGCGCGAGGACAAGATCTTCGGTCTCGCGGAGGATTTTTCCGGTCTCCCGCTCCGGTTCGGCGGGGCTTTCTTCGGTGACTTCGGAGCCGTCGGTCTGGGCGTAGACCGAGGTGCTGGAGGTGAAGAGGAGCGGAACGCCGGGAAAGGTGTCGAGCAGGTGGCGGCAGCCGTTCAGGAAAATGGCGCGGTAGGCATCGGGGCCGCCGCGGCCGGAGGAGGCGCAGTGGACGATGAGATCTGGCCGCAGCTCCAGCGCGGCGATATCAGCGGGGGAGGAGAGGTCGCGGGAGATTTCGGTGAGGGTGCCGGGTAGGCGCCGGGCATCTCCGCCGCCGTCGCCGCTCCGCGAAAGGGCGGTGACGTCCCAGCCGGCGGCGAGGAAGTCGCGGGAGACCGCCCGGCCGAGGTAGCCGTGGCCGCAGAGGAGGAGCGTGGGCATGGAGCGTGCGCCCGCTTTTCGCGCCGGGCCGTCCGGGTCAGTCCAGCACTTTGATGCGGATGTTCTTGTAGTGGATCGTGCTGCCGGGGTCGTGGGCTTGCAGGGCGATGGCGCCGCCGCCCTTCTGGAGTTTGCTCTTGTCGGCCTCCGGGGTGTGATCGACGAGTTCCTTGCCGTTCACGCTGATGATGATGCGGCCTTTTTCGACGCGGATTACATACTGCATCCATTCGTTGTCCTTGAAGGGTTCCCGGTTGTCCACGACGGCGTAGAGGCCGCCGGATTTGCGCCAGTCGCCCTGGGTGTTGTTGACCTGCACTTCGTAGCCTTTCCCCGGCCAGCCATCGTCCTGCCATTCGGAGTGGATGAAGATGCCGCCGTTGGAGTTCGGCTCGGTCATGACTTCCATGCGAAGTTCGAAGTTGTCGAACTTCGCGTCGTTGACCTTGCCGGTGTAGAAGGCATGGGCGCGTTCGCCCTTGGCGACGATGGCGCCGTCTTTCACGAAGAAGGATTTCTCGTTTTCGGCAACCTTCCAGCCGTCGAGTGACTTGCCATCGAAGAGTGAGACGAATCCGGCCTCGTCGTCGGCGAAGAGGCCGACGGGCAGGAGGCAGAGGATGGCGGAGAGAATGAAGCGTCTTTTCATACGGGTGAGGATACCGGAACCCCGGAAGCTCCCTTTCGCAACCGCGGAGTGTGACAGAATCGCAGGCGAGCCGCCGTTCCGGCGGCGCTGGGCACAATGGGAAGGGTTTGTCTCCGGTTCAGGAGCAGCATGCCGACCGCTCCTTCAACCGCTCCATCTCCCAGGAGGGAATCGCCGTCGGCTCGGGGTATTCGAAAATCTCGCCCTCGTAGTTGCGCAGCACGGTTTTTTCGCGGTCGCGGTGGACGATGTAATTCGGGTTGAGCGGGATTTTCCCGCCGCCGCCGGGGCCGTCGATGACGAACTGGGGAATGGCGTAGCCGGTGGTGTGTCCGCGCAGGCCCTCGATGATTTCGAGACCCTTCGAGACGGAGGTGCGGAGATGCGAGGAACCGCGGATGAGGTCGCACTGATAGAGGTAGTAGGGTCGCACGCGGCACATCAGGAGTTTGTGGACGAGCGCTTTCTGGATTTCCACGGAGTCGTTCACGCCGCGCAGGAGCACGCTCTGGTTGCCGAGGGGGATGCCGGCGTCGGCGAGGCGGCCGAGCGCCTCGCGGACTTCAAGCGTGAGTTCACGGGGGTGGTTGGTGTGAACGGAGATGAAAAGCGGGTGGTACTTCCGCAGCATGGCGCAGAGTTCCGGTGTGATCCGCTGGGGCAGGAAGATCGGAATCCGCGAGCCGATGCGGAGGAACTGGATGTGCGGGATCGCCCGCAGGCGGCTGAGGATTTTTTCCAGCTTCGCATCGGAGAAGAGCAGCGGGTCGCCGCCGGAAAGCAGCACGTCGCGCACTTCGGGGTGGGTTTCCAGGTAATGGAAGGCGGCTTCCCATTGCGTTTCGAGGTGCTGCTCGCCGACGCCGGAGACGACCCGCGAGCGGGTGCAGTAGCGGCAGTAGGAGGCGCAGCGGTCGGTGACGAGGAAGAGCACGCGGTCCGGGTAGCGGTGGACCAGCCCGGGCACGGGCATGTGACTGTCTTCGCCGCAGGGGTCGGCCATTTCCTCCGGGGCGTCCCAGCCTTCCTCGATGCGCGGGATGACCTGGCGGCGGATCGGGCAGGCGGGGTCTTCCGGGTCGATCAGGTTGAAGAAATGGGGCGTGATCGACATGGCGAGCTTGTTGCCCGCCAAGAGCACTCCGGCGCGTTCCTCGTCGGTCAGTTTCAGCCGGGCCTCGAGCGCGGAGAGCGACGAGACACGGTTCTTGAGCTGCCAGGTGGCATCGTGCCAATCGGTCATCGTCTCCGCCGGCCAGTAGCCGGGCGCATGCGAGAGGAAGACGGGGTCGAAGTCGGAAGTGCTGTGGCCCATCGAGGTTCCGCGAAAATAGGGGACAAGCGCATGCTGTCAAATGACGGGTCAGGGGAGAGGGGCGCAAAGTGTGTCCGCCGGGGGGCGAGAGACGAAAAATTTCTCTGGGAAGAAAAAAACAAAAAAATGGAAACAGAACCCGCTCCGGCGACGTTTATATGGGTGAAGACGCGCGGCGAGCGAACCTCCCCGTTGACGCTTCCAGAGACCTTGTCAGGGAGTTCGCTTCCGGCAGGTGGCCCGATCGAGCAATCCTTGGTTTTTTGGGTTTTTCCAAGGGGGCCTCGGTCGGGCCTCTTTGCTTTTCCGGGACGCAAAGAGGGGACGGACCAGGGCTCCTTCATCAGGGCATGCAATTACCTTTCCCGTCCGCCATGCGAACCCAAGTTTTTTGGACCTGGAGGAATGATGGATAGGATTGAAATACCGGAGCGCTTGAAGCCGGAGTGTCCAAGCATCCCATCCCATCTTGGTCCTGAATCCTCACCCCACCCTTGATCCCGCCGTCGAATCCGCGAAGCTCGGCGCATGGCGCGCGAGTACACGCTGCACCGGCGCACGGCCGGTCCTTCCTCCGGCATCGACTACCGGGCGGAACTGAATGACGAGCAGTTCGCCGCCGTCACCTCGCCGCCCGGCGCGGCGCTGGTCATCGCCGGGGCGGGATCGGGCAAAACCCGCACGCTGACCTACCGTGTGGCCTGGCTGCTCGATCAGGGGGTGGAAGCGCGGAACATCCTGCTGCTGACCTTCACGAACAAGGCGGCGCGGGAAATGACCGAGCGCGTCCGCCACCTCGTCCCGCACGATATCTCGGTGCTGTGGAGCGGCACCTTTCACTCGATCGGCAACCGCATCCTGCGCCGCCATGCCGAGGCGCTGGGCTTCACCAGGTCCTTTTCCATCCTCGACACCGACGACCGGAAATCGCTGCTCAACGGTGTCGTCGCCTCGCTCGACATCGATACGAAACGCCGCCGCTTTCCCAAGGCCGATGTGCTCGGGACAATGTTCAGCCTGGTGGAAAATACCGGCGAATCGCTCGATGGCGTCATCCGGCACCGCTACCCGTACTTTGAGGAATGGCGTGATGAGATCCACCAGGTGCGCGACGGCTATGCCAAGCGCAAGCAGGATACGAACTCGATGGATTTCGACGACTTGCTCACGCTCACGCTGAAATTGCTCAAGCGGGACGAGGAGCTGCTTGCCCTTTATCGCAAGCGTTTCCGCCACATCCTGGTGGACGAGTATCAGGACACGAACGCGGTGCAGAGCGAACTGATCGACCTGCTCGCCGGCGGCGGCGCGAGCGTGATGGCGGTGGGCGATGACGCGCAGTCGATCTACTCGTGGCGCGGCGCGGACATGGGGAACATCCTGTCCTTTCCCGAGCGACACGCCGGTTGCCGTGTCCACAAGATCGAGACGAACTACCGCAGCGTGCCGGAAATTCTCGACCTCTCCAATGCCGCGATCCGCGCCAACCGCGCGCGCTTCGACAAGGACCTGCGCTCCGCCCGCCCGCAGCTTGGCGTGAAGCCCGCGCTGGTCCCGCTGGAAGACCCGGCGATCCAGGCCGCATTCGTCGCCCAACGGATGCTGGAGCTTCGCGACGAGGGCATCCCGCTGGAGGAAATGGCCGTGCTTTACCGCGCCCATTTCCAGTCGCTGGAAATCCAGATGGAGCTGACCGCGCGCGGGATTCCTTTCGCGATCACCAGCGGCCTGCGTTTTTTCGAGCAGGCGCACATCAAGGATATCGCCGCGTTTTTGCGTTTCGTCACGAACCGGCGGGACGAAACGAGCTTCAAGCGTATCGCTCTGCTGATGCCGGGTATCGGCGCGGCCGGGGCGGACAAGCTGTGGCGGGATTGGCTGGCGGGCGGCTGGGCGGCGCGGGAGGAAGTTCCCGCATGGAGCGAGGTGCTGGGCGGATTGAAGCCGCCGAAGAAAGCCGCGAAGCATTGGGAGCAATTCGGATTCATCCTCGACGAACTCACGCCGCGCGGCGAATTCGCCCGCCCGGCGGAGATGATCTACAGTGTGTTGGAGGGGATGTACGACGATCATCTCCGCGCCAGCTACGACAACTACGATAATCGTCGTAGTGATATCGAGCAGCTTATGGCCTATGCCGGGGGGGGCGATGACGTGCTGGATTTCCTTTCCCAGCTTTCGCTGCTGAGTTCCGCGGACGGCGAGCCGAGTGGGGATAAGGCGGACCTCGACACGGAAAAGGTCACGCTGTCCTCGATCCACCAAGCGAAGGGGCTGGAGTGGAAGGCCGTTTTCGTCATCTGGCTGACCGACGGCCAGTTTCCGAACGGGCGCATCCTCGAAGCGGACGACGACGAGCAGTTGGAGGAAGAGCGGCGGCTTTTCTACGTGGCGATCACGAGGGCGAAGGACGAACTTTACCTCAGCTATCCGCTGATCAATCCGAAGAGTTACAGCGGGGATATCATCCAGCGGCCCTCGCGGTTTCTCGACGATTTCCCGCGGAATCTGGTGGAGGAGTGGAATGTGGGTCCATCCTGGAGTTCCGCGGACGAGCCGTTTTAAAAGGCGGCGCATGCGCCAGGGGGATAAAAGCTTGCGGCGGAAGAGACCCCGATGCTGTCTGCTTCATCATGAAAATCTTCACCGACCTGAACGCCTCTCCGGAACTGCTCGATTCGCTGAGGAAGGGAATTTCCCCGCACGAACTGCTGCTGCCCTCCGCAGGCGGGGCCTCGGTGCTCGCTGAGACGCCGGTCGATCCGCTGATGGCGGAGGCGGACATCGTGCTCGGCCAGCCTCGGGTCGATGCGGTATTGGGTTCGGAGAATCTGAAGTGGCTCCAGGTCAGCACGGCGGGATTCACCCGCTACGATACGGCGGAATTCCGCGCCGCGATGAAGGAGCGGGGGATTCCGGTGACCAACAGTTCCCGGGTGTACGATGATGCCTGTGCCGAGCACGCGCTCGCCTTCATGCTCGCGAACGCACGGCAGCTTCCGCGGGGGCTGAGGTCGCGCTGTGCTAACGGCACGGAGGAGTGGCAGAGCCTGCGCCGCGACAGCCACCTGCTCCAGGGGCAGTCGCTGTTCATTGCCGGCTACGGCTCGATCGCGGAACGGCTGATCGACTTGCTGGCTCCTTTCCGCATGTCGATCTCGGCGATGCGGCGTTCGCCCCGTGGCGACGAGAAAGTCCCGGTATTGCCGCCGGAGCGGGCAGCGGAGAGTCTATCGACAGCCGATCATGTCATCGACATCCTGCCCGACAACGCGGCTTCGCAGCACTGGTTCGATGCGGAGCGCTTCGCGCAGATGAAGCCCGGCGCGATTTTCTACAACATCGGCCGCGGTACTACGGTGGATCAGGAGGCTCTTGCGGAAGCTCTGGCTTCGGGACACCTCGGAGCAGCATGGCTGGATGTGACCGATCCCGAACCGCTGCCCGACGGGCATCCGCTGTGGGGCTTTTCCAACTGCCACATCACCCCGCACACCGCCGGCGGTCAGGCCGGCGAGACGGAGGTGCTCATCCGGCATTTCCTGGACAACTTCCGCCGCTACCTCGCGGGCGAAGCGCTGGTGAACCGCATCATGTAGCGCATCTCAGATCACGCCGAGTTCCTTGCCAGTCTTCACGAAGGCTTCGATGCCCCGGTCGAGCTGCTCCCGGGTGTGCGCCGCGCTGATCTGGGTGCGGATGCGTGCGGCGCCTTGCGGGACGACCGGGTAGAAGAACCCGATGACATAGACGCCGTGCTCCAGCAGTTTGTCGGCGAAGCGCTGCGACAGCGCGGCGTCGCCGAGCATGACCGGGGAGATCGGGTGGTCCTTCCCCGCGATGGTGAAGCCGGTACCGGCCATCGCGTTGCGGAAATACTCCGTGTTGGCCTTCACCCGGCCGGCGAGTTCGGTCGAGGCTTCAAGCATTTCGAAGACCTTGAGCGAGGCGGCGACGATGGGCGGCGCGATGGTGTTGGAGAAAAGATAAGGCCGCGAGCGCTGGCGCAGCAGGTCGATGATTTCCTTTTTCCCCGAAGTATAGCCTCCGGAGGCCCCGCCCAGCGCCTTGCCGAGCGTGCCGGTGGTCAGGTCGATCTTCCCGAAGAGCCCGCAATGCTCGTGCGTGCCGCGGCCGCGCGCGCCGAGGAAGCCGGTGGCGTGGCAGTCGTCGAAATGGACCAGTGCGCCGTATTTCGCGGCGAGCTCGTGGACGCGGTCGAGTTGCGCGATGATGCCATCCATCGAAAAAACCCCGTCCGTGGTGACGAGCTTGAAGCGTGCGCCGGCGGCGTCGGCCTCCTGCAGCTTCGCTTCCAGGTCGGCCATGTCGTTGTTGGCGTAGCGGAAGCGTTTGGCTTTGCAGAGGCGCACGCCGTCGATGATCGAGGCGTGGTTGAGCGAGTCGGAGATCACCGCATCCTCGGAGCCGAGCAGGACTTCGAAGAGGCCGCCGTTCGCGTCGAAGCAGCTCGGGTAGAGGATGGTGTCCTCGGTGCCGAGGAATTGGCTGATTTTCTCCTCAAGCCGCTTGTGGAGCGTCTGGGTGCCGCAGATGAAGCGCACGCTGGCCATGCCGAATCCCCAGCGGTCGAGCGCGGCCTTCGCGGCGGCGGTGACCTCCGGGTGATCGGCGAGACCGAGATAGTTGTTCGCGCACATGTTGATGACCTCGCGGCCGTCCTTGAGGCGGACGGTGGAATTCTGCGTCGAGTCGATCAGCCGTTCGCGCTTGTAGAGGCCGGCGGATTCGATTTCGGAGAGCGTGCCGCGGAGGTGGGAGACGAGTGCGTCGGAAATCATGGCGGCCAAGAACTAGCAAGGATGACGCCGGAGGGAATCGCAATGATGCGCGGGGGATTTGCGGAAACGCCCCCGGCGATCCATGGTTGAGCCCGCGGGTTTTCCGGTCCATCGTCGCCGCATGCCCACCGCCGCGCTCGATCTCAAGGAAGCGATCCTCGACCTGAAAAGGGAACGCAACGCCGTCATCCTGGCCCACAATTACCAGACCGGCGACATCCAGGATCTGGCCGACTATGTGGGCGACTCGCTCGGCCTCGCCTACCATGCGAAGGAGACGGATGCCGACGTGATCGCCTTCTGCGGCGTTCACTTCATGGCGGAGACGGCCAAGATCGTGAATCCCTCGAAAATCGTTGTGCTGCCCGACAAGGATGCCGGCTGCTCGCTGGAGCAATCCTGCCCCGGCCCGGAGTTGGAAGCCTTTCTCAAGGAGCACGCGGACCGGAATTACTATGTCATCGCCTACATCAACTGCTCCGCCCATGTGAAATCGCTCTGCGACGTGATCTGCACGTCTGGCAACGCGGTGCGCATCGTCGAAAAAGCCCCGCCGGATCGTCCGATCCTGTTCGTTCCCGACGCGAATCTCGGCGCATGGGTGATGGAGCAGACCGGTCGCAAGATGGATCTGTGGCAGGGTTCCTGCTACGTTCACGTCGAGTTCACCCGCGACTCGATCAACCGGATCAAGGCCGAGTATCCGGACGCGCTGGTGGTCGCCCATCCGGAATGCACCCAGGCCGTGCGCCTTCTTGCCGATGAGGTCTGCTCGACGGAAAAGATGATCGCCTTCTGCAAAAACGCGCCGGTCAGGGACATCATCGTCGTCACCGAGAGCGGCATGCTCCACCGCCTGCGCCGGGAATGTCCCGACAAGAATCTCATCCCCGGCCCCACCGACCGCTGTGCCTGCGCCGATTGTCGCTACATGAAGATGAACACGCTGGAGAAACTCCACGCGTGCCTGGAAAAGCTGGAGCCGCGGGTCGAGCTTCCCGAAGACATCCGCCGCCGCGCCGAGCTTCCGCTGCTGCGGATGCTGGAGCAGTCACGGTGATTTTTGGGACGCCGTTCCGTGGCGCTTTCGCTTTGGATGGGGATGTGAAGAGCGGAAAAAATATCCGGGCATCTGATATGCCCGAATCCCGGCGGGAACCGCCGCACTCCATATCAGGCCTTCAGACCTTCCGACCCGCTCACGCGGCGCAGGGGCATTGCCCGCTCGACGCCCTCAAGGAGCGGGATGGCGAGGAGCAGACCCAAGCCGGCGAGACCGCCGAGGCCCAGCGCCATCCGGACTTCGTCGGATACGCGGTCAGGTGTCTTTTCCGTAGGCTCGATGTAGACGCAATTCGCGGGGGATCCGGGGTGGACCAGCGCGTAGGCTTCCATCACCGCCGCCACCATCAGCTGAGCGCCACCGGCGTTGTCACTGCGGGCTTCGAGGCGGAGCATATCCGGTCCCGCCTTCGGCTCGACCGAGAGCGAGGTGGACAGAAGGTATTCGGACATCGGGTGGTTGCCGGTATCGACTGCCAGCAGGCGGGCGGCTTCCTTCATCACCGCCCCGGAGCGCATACCCGCCGCCACTTCTTCCGCAGGCAGCGAGCCGGGCGCCACCCGCACCAGAGCGAAGCTCTGGTAGCTCGGCGGGGTGACCCAAGTCATCGCCGTGCCGATCAGCCAGATGCCGAATGGCAGCACACCGCCGAAAACGAGCAGCGCCAGCCATTTCCAGGTACGGTTGCGAAAAATGCCGCAAAAGCCTGTTTCCACGCCGTTCGCGGCCTGTGGCTGCTCTTGTCCGGCCTCTACTCCGATGGGGGTCATCGTCGATGTCAGACCGCCCGATCCATGGCGAGTTCAAAAAAACAATGGGAAATAAGCTCAAAGAAGACTTATATTTTTAAAATATTAAATAATTTTGGTTAGAGATGAAAGACTGCCATGGAAGCAGAGAGAACGGCTGTGCCGTTCCACCCGGGCAGCGAGCTGCCTTGGATGCGGGGGAGCGGCGGAGCCGTTTCATGTGTGCGGCGCCCCGTCCAGAGGCAAGGGAGTGTCGCCGGTGGTGCAAACCACGGAGAACAGCCCTGCCTGCATGGCGCCCCGGAGGAACGCGAGAAGGGAAGATGGAACTGGAATAGATCCCAGCCGCGCCTCTACGAACGCTCCTCTTCGGCGTCGGGTTTACGGTTCCACCGAGACCGGCGTGCCCTTTTTCACCTTGTTGAAGACGATCGGCATCACGGAACCCGGGCCGCGGATGCAGGCATGGGAAACGGCGGTGCGGGAGCGCGGGATGTTACCGATGTGGTGGCCCACGCCATCCCAGGTCAGGCGCATCCAGTAAGGCATCGGCGCGCCGACGAAGCGGCCGCCTTCGGGAATCGTGTCCTTGCGGGCGTCGGCGTCGGAATTCACCACCTTGCCCTCGGCGTTGTAGATTTTGCCGTAAGCGTTCGATGATTTGTTCCGCTCTTTTTCCAAAATTTGGTAGCTGCCGGGCGGGGTCGGGTGCGAGCGGCGGCCGGTCGAGACGGGGTAGTCCAGCACCACGTCGGCGCCTTTCATGAGGAAGGCGCGCTGCAGCGGCAGGGAGATGACGAGGCGGGAGTTCTCCGCGTTCGTCTGCGGGAGAAGCTGGTCGTTTTTCCAGACCCGCATGGTTTTGGGGTAGTCCGGTTCCGCCTTGAAGTGATCGTAGGTGCCGGGCTCGAAGGGATTGACCGGCTTGCCCTGGGAATCGACTGGCTTGCCATCGGGGCCGAGGGTGTAGGCGGGCTTGGTCGCGCAACTGGCGAGCACCAAGGCGAGCAGGCCGGCGGCCAAGCTCAAAAACGGGACGGTTTCTTTCATACGGCTGGCGGGTGGGGCGCGGTGCTTTAGCCCGGCATCCGGGCGAGGGCAAGCCTCGAGATAGCGACCTTCACGGCGCAGGATCAAGGGCTTGCGCACGTTGCAGCAGAGCGCGGGCCGCTTCGGCATTGCGGTTGTCCTTTTCCCACAGGCCGGCGAGGCGGCGCAGGGCGGCGGCGGTTTCCTTCTTCCGGTCGGCAGGGAAGGCGCGGATCGCCCGGCGCAGGCGGTCTTCGGCGGCGGGTTGCTGGCCGGATTCCAGCAGCGATTCGGCGGACTCGACGAGGAAGTCAGGTGCGGCGGCCGGACCGTCGTCGCCGGACATCTGTTCGGCTTCGCGGAAGAGGCGAGAGGCGGTTTCCTGGCTCTCCGGGTCGCGGCGGGCCGCGATGGAGAGCTTTGCGGCCAGGGAGGCGTCCTCCGGGTGGTAAAAGACGGCTTTTTCCAGCAGCAGCCTTGCGTCGCGGGGAAGGTCCGCGTCGAGGAATTCGGCGGCGAGTTCGAGGAATTCGGAGGGATCGCCGCCGCGCAGTTTCAGAGCTTCCGCCGCGTGGGGGCGCGCTTTTTCCGGCTGCTCCCGGCGACGGTAGAATTTGGCGAGCGTCTGGTGGGCGAGTCCCTGGCGAGCGTCGACTCCGAGCACGTCGAGAAGGGTCTTTTCGCCCTCCGGGTCGCGTTTTGCCGCCAGCAGCAGGATGCCGAGGCGCACGCGCAGTTCGAGAGACGAGGGTGCGGCGTCCGTGTGAAGGGAGAGCATTTCGATCGCTTCGGGAAGGCGGCCGGTGTTGCGGAAATGCTCGCTGGCGGCCCGGGCGAGAGCGCGGTTCGCCGGCGAGGTTTCCACGGCGGTTCGGAAGAGGACGTCGATCCGGGCTCGCGTTGCTTCGTCGTCCTGCGGGAAGAGGGTACGGGCCATCGATGCCGCGGCAAGCGCCCGGCTTGCATTCGGAGAAGGATCGTCCGCCAGCGATTCGAAGATGGCCAGCGAGCGCTCCCGCATGCCACGCTGTTCATAGAGGCGGAAGAGGCGCTGATGGATGGAGATATTCTCCGGCGCTTTTTCCGCTGCCGTTTCGAGGGCTTCGCAGGCCAGCTTCGCCGCGAAGTCGTCGTTCGGAGCATAGTTCCGCAGGAAATCGGCATAGGCCACCTGCACCTCGACGCGTTCCGGGTGGGCGGTGGCGAGTTCGCGGAAAAGTGTGGAGGCTCCCTCAAGATCCTTTGCCTCCAGACGGTGGGTCGCGACCCTTTGCACCAAGGGCAGCGCGCCGGGATCGGCGGACAGAGCTTTTTCGAATGCCGCGACCGCCGCCGCCGCGTTTTCGCGCTGTTCCTCCAGCACGCCGCGGGCGAAGTCGAGATGTGGCGACGCCGCGAGCGGCGGCAGCGCCAGAAGGCATGCGGTCAGCCGGAGGGCAGGGCTCATCTTCCCGCTCAGGATAGGGAACCCGGCGGTCATGTCCATTCCTGGAAGGCGGAGGGGAAGGAGAGATTTCCCTTGAATCGGCGCTTGTCATTGGGAAGCCTTTCAGCATGAAGCAGATGCTTGTTCTTGTCCTGTCGATTCCCGTGCTGTTTGCCGGCGAGTTGGCTCCGGAGCTGGCCCCTCTGACAGAAGCTCACAAGAAGGAGGTGGAGAAGTTGGCCGAAGAACGGGAAGCGGCAATTCGGGGGCCGCGCGATTCCTATCTGGTCGCGCTCAAGCGCGCTGACGAGGAGGCGACTGCAAAAGGCGATCAGGAACTCCTGGCGGCGATCACCAAGGAAACCCGGCTGGTAGACAATGGTGGAATCACGCCACTACCGCCGGCGCTTTTTCCGCGAAAGCTTCAGGGCGTCCACCGGACGTTCGTGAAGGCCGTGGAAAGGGTGGATGCCGGTATCGACCGGAAGCGGAAGGACGCGAATTCCCGTTATCTGATGGCGCTGGCCCAAATCAAGCCGAAGCCAGGCGACAACGCCCTGGTCGCGCAGATCGAGGCGGAGAAGGAGCGGGTGCTTTCGGGAATCTCCGGCCCGATCACCGATCTCAGGACCCAGCTAAAGGGAACCCGTTGGCAGAGCGTCGCGGAACCGGACAAGATCCATCTTTTCAAGCCGGACGGGTATTTCATCCATTGGCGCTATACCACGCCGGAGCGCGACGAACTCATCATCCATTGGAACGAGAACAGCAGGAAGCACCTGAAGCTCGCCAAGGATGGCAGGACGCTACTGTCCGGCGGCGTTCCTGACATGGTGCTCGTTCCGGAGCAGTCCGATCATCAGGAGTAACTGACCAGAACGGACTACACGGGAAGCTCGAAGCCCTTGCGGTAGCTGCCCTTGAGCAAGGCGTTCGCGCGATCTGCGCCGGGGCCGGTGAAAGTCTCGCCATGTAGGGAGAGCGGGATGCCGAGTTGGATTTTGTGCTTTTCGGGATCCACGCCGTTCGCCGCGAGGTGATCGGCCATGCGGGCGATGGCATCCGCGGCGTCGGGCCGGGCGAAGGCTTCCTCCGCTTCGTCCGCGGTCGCCGCTTTGCCGAGTTCCCAGGAGATGTTGCCGATGTGGGCGAGGGCGGAGGAAAGGTGGCCGCTCTCGGCGGAGTGGACCGGGTCCTGCCTGCCGGCGTGGATGGCATCGACCCAGGTCTGGAAGTGGGATCTCCCGCCCTTGAACTCCTTCACCTTTTTGCCTTCCTTGTCGAAGACGGCGCAGCCCGCGCCGTGGCCGCCCGCGAGCGAGCCGCCTTCGTATTCGATGATGTTGCCGACCTGCTGGCCCTTGTAGTCGTCCATGCCCGCCTTGTAATCGACATCCTTCTTCGGCAGGCCGCGGACTTCGAAAAGGATCGGCACGGGTTCGTAGCCGAGCAGCACGACCTGAGTGTTCGCTACATCGCCGTCGTCGTCGTGGGCGAAGCGCCCGCCGCAGGCGATGACGGATGGCGGGAGCGCGGCCGGGTCGCCGAGCGCCCAGCGGCAGACGTCGAGCTGGTGCGGACCCTGGTTGCCGAGGTCGCCGTTGCCGTAGGGCGATTGCCAGTGCCAGTCGTAGTGGAAATTCCGGCGGCGGACGGGTTCGGTCTCGCGCGGCCCGCACCAGAGGTCGTAATCGACTTCCGATGGCGGCTTTTGCGGCCCGTCCGCCTTGCCGATGGAGGGGCGGGGCTTGTAGCAGAAGCCGCGGGCGAGGACGAGCTTGCCGAGGTGGCCCTCACCCAGCCAGGCGAAGGCTTCGGCCCAGGAGGTTTCGGAGCGGCGCTGGAAGCCGTGGTGGATCGTCACGCCGTATTTCGCCTGCGCGCCCGCGAGGATGCGGCCTTCCCAGACGTTGTGGGAGACGGGTTTTTCGACGTAGACATGCTTGCCGTGGGCCGCGGCGGTCACGGCGATGAGAGCGTGGGTGTGGTTCGGCGTGGCGATGCAGACGGCGTCGATTTCCGGCGAGGCGCACAAAGTACGGTAGTCCTCGTAGGTTGCGATGTTCGCTCCGCCTTTTTCCGCCCGCTCCCTCGCCCGGGCGAGCGCCTTCGAGTCGCAGTCGCAGAGCGCGACGAGCCGTGCGCCCTTCGCTTTGAGCATTTCATCGACGTGGTTCATGCCCCGGCCGTTGAGGCCGATCACGGCGACTCGGATATCGCCGTTCGCCCCCTGGGCGAGGGCGCGGGGCGAAAGCAGGGACCAGGCGCCGGCGAAAGCCGAGGCGTTGAGGAAATGGCGGCGCTTCATGGGTTTGAAATGGATAATCGGGACTGCAACGGAGGGAGAAGTCCGTGTCTTTCGAAAAAACGGCCGGGTGGGGATGTTTGCCGCGTTTGAGGAGCTGATGCGCCGTCGGCACTTTTCGGGTTTTCAGACGAGGGGGTGTTCCTCTTCCTCGAAGCCCTCGTCCTCCGGCAGGGGGGATTTCGCGGCGGCGGCAACGGCGAGGCGGTCGCAGCGTTCGTTTTCCTTGTGGCCGGCGTGGCCCCGCAGCCATTTCCAGGAGATTTTGTGATCCCCGGCGGCGGCGGAAAGGCGCAGCCAGAGATCCTTGTTCTTCACCGGACCGTTGGAAGCGGTGCGCCAGCCTTTGGCCTTCCAAAGGCCCAGCCAGTTTTTGGTCATCGCGTCGATGACGTATTTCGAGTCCGACAGCAGCGTGATTTCGCAGGGTTCCTTGAGGGCTTCGAAGGCGGCGATGACGGCGAGCAGTTCCATCCGGTTGTTGGTGGTGCGGGAGAAGCCTTTGGAAAGCTCCAGCCGGTGCCTGCCGCAGATCATGACGATGCCGTAGCCGCCGGGGCCGGGGTTGCCCTTGCAGGCGCCGTCGGTGTGGATGATCACGCGTTTCATTCGGGGGGCGGAGGAAACCGGCCCGGCCCGGCGGAGTCGAGGGTCGAATGCCCGGACAGCCGCCTTTGCCGCCCCACATGCGCCGTGGAGGCTTGCCGGGATGCAGGAGGGTGCGCAGAGTTCCGGCGTTCCCCCTAGATACGATGTCACCCGTCCGCGATTCGAAATACAGGTCCCTGCCGCACCGCCGGCCTTATCATATCGCCGTGTTTTTCACAGTGTTGCATTATCTCTGCGTGGTGGCGTTTTTGTCGATCCTGGGGGTGTTCGCCAGCCGGCCGAGCGAGGCGATGCTGCGGCCGGTCCTGGGGATGCTCGTGCTTTGTCTCGCGACATGGTTCGTCGCCTTCCTGCGCCGCAGGAAGGTGCGCTGCCCGTTGTGCAAGGGCACGCCCCTGCTTGATTCGCGGGCGGTGGCCCATCCCGCGGCGCGCCGTTGGAAGCCTTTGAATTATGGGAACACGGCGGTGCTGGGTGTGCTTTTCACCCATCGCTTCCGCTGCATGTACTGCGGCACATCGTTCGATTTGCTGAAGTCGGCGGGATCGCGGAGGTAGACTTTCCGAACATCGAAATCCTCAATCCCCGATCGCGTCGCACCCCGCCGGCACCTTGGGAAAGATCCCTTGCGCGCTGCCTTTCCGGGACAAAACAGGCACGCGGCTACGAAGCCGCAGCCTGGAAAGCCCGCAGGCGTTCCAGCGCGCTGCCGTCGTCGATCAGATTGCGGGAAATCTCGATCCCGTCGCCGATGTCGTCGGCCAGGCCGCAGCAGGCGATGGCCGCTCCCGCGTTCATCAGCACCATGTCCCGTTTCGGTCCCGTCTCCTTGCCGCTGAGGATCGCCTCCAGGATCGCCGCGTTCGTCTCCGCGTCGCCGCCCTGCAAATCCTCCACCTCGGCATGTTTCATGCCGAAATCCCGCGGCCGCACTTCCTCGTCGACGAGATCCTGATAGAGTCCCGCTTTGCAGATCCGGGTGGAGCCCATCAAGCTCACCTCGTCGACAAAGCGCCCGTCGCCCGTGGTCCCATGGACCGCCCAGGCGCTTTCCCGGCCGAGCCGCTGGAGGATTTCCGCGAAAGCCGGACACATCTCGCGGTCGAAGACCCCGACAAGCTGGCACTGCGGCTTCGCCGGATTCATCAGCGGGCCGATCAAATTGAAAATCGTGCGCACTCCCTTCTCCGCAAGCTGCCTGCGGACCGCCGCCACGGCCTTGAACGCGGGATGATATGACGGCGCGAAAAGAAACCCCACCCCCGCCGCCTCCAGACAATCCCGGAAACGCTCCGCCGGCAGGTCGATGCGGATGCCCAGCGCCTCCAGCACATCCGCCCCGCCGCTCTTCGACGTGATGCCGCGGTTGCCGTGCTTGAGCACCACCGCTCCGGTCGCCGCTACCACGAACATCGCCGTGGTCGAGACGTTGAAGAGATTCAGGCGGTCTCCCCCCGTGCCGCAAACGTCGATCGTCGGCCCCTCCAGATCGAGCAGGCCGACATGGGGATCGACCGCGTGTTCGAGGAAAATTTCGACAAAACCCGCGATCTCCGCGGGCGTCTCGCCTTTCCTGGCAAGATTCTCCAGCAGCGCCGCCTTCTTCGCGTCCGGCGCGGCGGGATCGAGCAGCAATTCCGCCGCCACCGTGATTTCCCTCGGCGAAAGCTCCTGCTTGCGTTCCAGATGATGAATCAATGCGTCCATGGTCTCCGCGGGCTGCATCACCCGGCGGAGACCCTATACCTCCGCCGCGGGTCATGTCCAGAGCCTGCGGATGGCCTGGAGCAGAATGACGCCGCTTACCACAAAAACCGCAGTGAGAATCCACGCCATCGTGAAATCCCCATACAGGAACTTGCCGATGGCGAAGAGCGAGGACCAGACCACGGCGCATCCTGAAATCCAGCCGACCGTGGCCAGCCCCATGTGGTCGCCGGATTCCTTCACCGTGCTCTCCGGCACACCCGCCTCGCGGCGGATGGCGTCCCAGCCGGGACCGGCGGGTTGCACCTTCTTGAAGAACTCCACCAGCGTCTTCTTGTCGGTCCGCGGGCCGAAGAAAGCCGTGAGCAGCCAGCACAGCGTCGTGAACGCCACCGAAATGATCACCGTCTCTGCGAACGGCACCACCAGGCCGTTCTTCTTCATGATGAAGAACGTGACCGAAACGAGGAAGGAACTGATCATCGCCACCACCTCGCACCAGGCGGTGATGCGCCACCAGAACCAGCGCAGCATGTAGAGCAGGCCGGTGCCCGCACCGATCGAGATGAGCACCTCGAAAGCCTCCTGCGCCGAGGTGAGAATCGTGCTCAGCCACGCGGCCACGATGTAGAGGAGCAGGGTGCAGACCCGGCCGGCCGCGACATAGTGCTTCTCGCTCGCGGTCCTGTGGATGAAGCGGCGGTAGAAATCGTGAACCAGATAGGATGCGCCCCAGTTGAGGTGCGTCAGGATGGTCGAGGAGTTCGCCGCGATCAGACCGCCGACCATCAACCCCATGAAACCCACGGGCAGGAACATCAGCATGGCCGGGAAAGCGCTGTCGTGGCCGATCATGTTGGGATCGGCGTTCGGGAAGGCGCTCTGGATCGAGGCGAGGTCCGGATAGACGATGATCGAGCACAGCGCCGTGATGATCCACGGCCAGGGGCGCAGCACATAGTGGGCGAGATTGAAGAAAAGCGTGCCGCCCAGGGAATCCTTCTCGGACTTCGACGCGAGCATCCGCTGGGCGATGTAGCTGCCGCCGCCCGGTTCCGCGCCGGGATACCAGTTCGCCCACCAGCCGATGGCGATCGGCACGATGAAAATCATCAGCGCGAGATCCCACATGCCGAAATTCGGCATGAAATCGAGGATCGGCTGGCCGGTGCCGTCGCTGACATTCATCACCGGCTCTCCGCCCACCTGCTTCACCTGCTTGTCGCCGAGCATCTCCATCAGCTTGCGCATCCCCGCGCCGGCGCTCTCGCCGACACCCGTGCGCCTGGCCACTTCCTTCAGCGCGAAATACGCCGCGGCGACCACGGCGATCATCTTGATGAAGAACTGGATCATGTCGATGATGAGCACCCCCCACAGCCCGGAGTGCGCGGCGAAAACGACGTTCAGCACGCCGCAGATCACGATCGTCTGCCAATAGGGCATCCCGAAAAGAATGTTGGCGATCTTGCAGGCCGCCAGCGTCACCATCCCCATGATGAAACAGTTGAAAAACAGACCGAGATAAATGGCCCGGAAACCACGCACCAGCGACGCCGCCTTGCCCGAATAGCGGATTTCGTAGAATTCAAGGTCCGTCATCACCCCGGAGCGACGCCACAGCCGCGCGAAGAAAAACACGGTGGCAAGCCCGGTCAGCGCGAAGGCCCACCACTGCCAGTTGCCGGCGACACCGAACCGTCGCACCTGTTCGGTCACCCAGTTCGGCGTGTCGGAGGAAAAGGTGGTCGCAACCATCGACAAACCCGCCAGCCACCACGGCACCGACCGGCCGGAAGCGAAGAATTCCGATGTGTTTTTCCCCGACTTTTTCCCGTAGAACAAGGCTGGGACGAAACAGATCAGAATGGAGCCGATGATGATCGCCCAATCGATTCTGGCCAATTGAATCGAGCCGAGAGCCGCAGGGTTGAAAAGGAAGGAACACGCCATGTCGGGCGAGTCCTAATCGACTCGCCTTCGCCTCGACAATGGCAAAAAGCGAAAGGTTTCAGCGGAAATACGGCGGTTCGTTGCCAGATTTCCACTTAATGTTGCAACCGCTGCTCGGGTACGGCCGTGCCGGCGGCTCCTCCCCGGCGAGCATTCCCTTCACCGCCGCCCGCAGATCTTCGCCCGTCGGCACGCTGCCGTTCCTCGGCCGGGAAGCGTCGAACTGCCCCGCATAATAAAGCCTCAGCTCGTGGTCGAAGAGGAAGAAATCCGGCGTGCAAGCCGCACCGTAAGCCTTCGCCGCCTCCTGCGTCGCATCGTACAAATACGGAAATTCCCACCTCCACTCCTCCGCGAACACCTTCATCTTCTCCGGCGCGTCGGCGGGGTATTTTTCGATGTCGTTCGAGGAAATCGCCACCGTCGCCACTCGGTCCGCCGCGATCTCCCGCGCGAAATCCCCCAGCGCCGCGGCGAGATGAACGACAAAGGGGCAGTGATTGCAGACGAACGCCACCAGCAATCCCGATCCGCCCCGGAACCCATCCAGCGAATGGACCTTCCCGTCGGCATCCGGCAGCGAAAAGGAGGGCGCCACATCCCCCGGACGAAGCGAAAACGTCGAAAGCACCTCAGCCATGCCCTTTCCCATCCCCCGGCATGCCGTTCCGGTCAAGGGACGGAAACGAAAAACATGAAAACGCTTCCCGGCCGCCGATCACTTGGCACTTGGCACTTGGCACTTGCCATCTTCCCCTTCCCCCATGTCCGAGCCGCCCGGCCTCTCCGACCTCGAACTCCAGCGCTACGCCCGCCACCTCTCCATTCCCGGCGTGGGGATCGAGGGCCAACGCCGTCTGAAAGCCTCCTCCGTGCTCTGCATCGGTACCGGCGGCCTCGGTTCCCCCGCCGCGCTCTACCTTGCCGCCGCCGGCGTCGGCCGCATCGGCCTGATCGATCCTGATACCGTCGATCGCTCGAACCTCCAACGCCAGATCCTCCACGGCGAATCCTGGATCGGCAAACCCAAGCTCGAAAGCGCCGCCGCCCGTCTGCACGAAATCAACCCGCACATCGTCCTCGATCTCCATCCCGTCCGCTTCTCCCCCGAAAACGCCGCCGGACTCGTTTCCCGCTACGACCTCGTCCTCGATGGCTGCGACAACTTCCCCACCCGCTTCCTCTCCAACGACGCCTGCTTCTTCGCGAAAAAACCCTGCGTCTACGGCTCAATCTTCCGTTTCGAGGGCCAGGTCACCGTCTTCGCCCCCCATCTCGGCGGGCCCTGCTACCGCTGCATGCTCCCCGGCCTGCCGCCCCCCGGCGCCGCGCCAAGCTGCGCCGAAGCCGGCGTGCTCGGCGTGCTGCCGGGCATCGTCGGCTCCCTGCAGGCGATGGAAGCCATCAAGCTCCTGCTCGATATCGGCGAACCGCCGCTCGGCAAGCTCCTCTGCTACGACGCCCTGCAAAGCGCCTTCCGCGCCCTGCGCCTCCGCCCCGATCCCGCCTGCCGCCTGTGCGGAGCCACCCCTTCCATCCACTCCGTCTCGAACCCCGAAACCACCGCCAACTCCGCCTGCGCCATGCCCGATGACTCCATCCCCTCCATCTCCGTCGAAGAACTCGCCCGCCGCATCGGCGCCGGGGAAGATCTCCTCATCATCGACGTCCGCCAGCCCGAAGAAGAAGCCGAAGGCGTCATCCCCGGTGCCTGCCTGATCCCCTTGGGCGACTTGCCCGGACAACTCGACACCCTCCCTCGCGACCGCGAAATTTTCGTCCACTGCCGCTCCGGCGGCCGTTCGTCCCGGGCGGTGAAAATGATGATCGAAGCCGGTTTTCTTCGTGCCGTAAACATTGCCGGCGGCATCAACGCCTGGAACGTGCTCGGTCGATAAGGATCATCCATTACTATCAATATTATATTATTCTTAATAAATAAGGATCCAGATCAAATTCCAGGAAGTATTGATTGTGAATGGATTGAGGTGATAATCCCTCGCGGTTCCACCGCATCTGCGCATTTCCACCAGCGTAGATACCCGCATCATCACGTAGTTGCCGGATCGGCGGGATGGTGCAAACTACCGGCGTCATGCGTTCACTCATCCCCCCGCACGGGGTGGGCGCATGGGTCGCTTCGGTCCTTTCCCCCCTGCTTGGACTGATTCACCCTGCGTTCGCCCAAAGCCTGGAGCCCCTCCGGGATTACTCGGTCATCGTCTCCGGCAATCTGACCACCACCTCTGAGATCGAAGGCCGCACCCTCGTCGGCGGAAATCTCACCGGCCAGAACAGCGCGAACTTCGCGATCAAACTGCAGAATCTGGTTCCTTCCTCCGATCTGACCCTCCGCGTCGGCGGTGATATCGGCGGCGGCAATCCGATCCAGCTCAACGCCGGCAGCCTTGAACTCGGCGGCACGCTCAACCGCTCCGTCAACTACAACGGCGGCGGCTCCCTCGTCCCGAATCCCGGCGTGGACTACTCCGCGATCTTTTTCGAGCTTACCGCCGCCAGCTCGGTCCTCGAGAGCTTCGAGGCCAACAGCACCGCCTCCATCCCCTCCGGGCAACCCGGTCCGCTTGACTTCCAGGCCTCGCCGGACGCTTCCGGGCTGGCGGTCTTCGACCTCGATGGCGCCCTCATCTTCGACAACTCCTCGGTGCAGCAACTCCAGATCACCCCTGGCACGGCCACCGAGATCGTCATCAATGTCGGCGGCGTCTCCATCGACTGGACCAATGGCAATCTCGTCGGCCTCTTCACCGGCGAATACTGGAGATCGCACCTGATCTGGAATTTCTACGAAGCCGAGACCATCGACTTCGGCTCCCGCAACATCATGGGCCAGGTTCTCGCGCCGCATGCCAGCGTCACCACCACCGGCAACATCGACGGCTCCATCTTCGCGAAAAACCTCGACACCCGCGCCGAAGTCCACCTCCCCGGCTATCAGGGGAACATCAACCTCATCCCCGAGCCCGCCACCTCGCTGCTCGGCCTGCTCGGTGCCTGCCTGCTGCTCCGCCGCCGGCGTTCCGTCTGATTTCCTTTCACACACACGATGGGAAAAGCCCCGCTCCGGCCTGCCGGAGCGGGGATATTCTTGCCATCCGAAGTCCCCTTTCAAGGACTCGACAGCGTGATAGGAATGAAGCGCGAAAAGCGCTTGAAATCAGGATCGGCTGCGCTTCGGCGATCAACTCTTCGTCGAGCTGAATATTGGCGGGCATGTGCAAACCATCGCACAATGCCTTGTGCGCCATAAACGGTTGCACCGCCCCGGCAGCGCCTTTCCCTGCGAGAAAAGGCGAATCCGCGTCGTAGTCCGGGAATGCCCGCCGCTTCCCTGAAGCCTTTCCTGCTCCTGCTTCTCGCCGGCCCCTGCCTCGCGTCCTCTTCCTTCGAAGCCGCCCGCGAGGTGCTGGAGACGAAATGCCTCTCCTGCCACCACCCGGGCGAAACCAAGGGCGACCTGCTGCTGACCACCCGCGCCCATTTCATCGCCGGCGGCGGCTCCGGTTCCGCCTTCCATGAAGAAGATCCCTCCAAATCCGAACTCCTCCTCCGCGTCAAACTCGACGAAGACGACGACGAAATCATGCCTCCGAAAGGCGGCCCCCTGAAGCCGGAGGAAATCGCCGCCCTCGAAACCTGGCTCGCGCAAGGCGCCCCCTGGCCCAATGACATCGAACTCGCCCCGCGCCCGAAAACCGCCCTGCCCCGCTGGGACGCCCCGCCCGACCCTCACATCGCCTCCATCGAAGTCTTCCCCAAGGCGGTCACCCTCGAAACCGCCGCCGACTTCCACAAGCCGGTCGTCATTGCCCGTTTCGGAGACGCCGCAACCCACGACGTCACCCGCCAGGCGAAGCTCACCCTTGCCGATCCGTCCATCGCCAGAATCGCCGGCGGGACCCTCAAACCCCTCAAGGACGGCGCCACCACCCTGACCGTCGAATACCGCGGCCTCAGCGCCGAACTCCCCGTCACCGTCAAAAACGCCGCAACGCCCCGCCCCGTCTCTTTCCAGCTCGACGTCATGCCGGTGCTCACCTCCGCCAACTGCAATACCGGCTCCTGCCACGGATCCGCCCGCGGCAAGGACGGCTTCCATCTCACCCTCTACGGCTTCGACACCGAGGGCGACCACTTCCGCCTCACCCGCGAAGCTCCCGGCCGCCGCATCAACCTCGCCCTGCCGGAAGAATCCCTGCTCCTCACCAAAGCCACCGGCGCCGTCCCTCACACCGGCGGCAAACTCATCGACAAGGACAGCTCTCCCTACCGCACCCTCCACGAATGGATCCGCTCCGGCGCCGAGTACGACAGGGATCAGCCTGCCCACCCCACCGGCATCCGCATCGAGCCGCCCGAACTCGTCCTCAAGGGCCCCGGCCTCCACGTCCCCTTCACCGTCCTCGCCACCTACTCCGACGGCACCGACCGCGACGTCACCGCCCTCTCCACCTTTTCCACCTCCAACGACAACTCCGTCGAAATCGACGCACAGAGCGGCGTCGCCGTCTCCAAGCACCGCGGCGAAGCCTTCCTGCTCGCCCGCTTCATGACCTTCACCGAAGTCGCCCAGGCCATCGTCATCCCGAAGGATCTCGAATACGCCCGCCCCGAGCTTCCCGAGTTCAACTACATCGACAAACACGTCCACGAAAAACTCCACAAACTCCGCCTCATCCCCTCCGAAGTGGCCGGTGACGAAATCTTCCTGCGTCGCGTCTTCCTCGACACCATCGGCCGCCTGCCCGAACTCTCCGAGCGCGAGAAATTCCTCGCCGACCCCTCGCCCGGCAAACGCGCCGCCATCGTGGACGAACTGCTCGGCCGCAAGGAGTTCGCCGAGATGTGGGTGATGAAATGGGCCGAACTCCTTCAGATCCGCACCTTCAACAACGGCGGCCAGCAGGTCTCCTACAAGGCCGCCCTCGGCTACTACGAATGGCTGCGCGACCGCCTCGCCAACAACGTCCCCTTCAACGACATCGTCCGCGAACTCCTCGCCGCGGAAGGCGGCACCTTCTCCAACCCGCCGACGAACTTCTATCAGATCGAGCAGGATACCCTGAAAGTCACCGAAAACGTCGCCCAGGTCTTCATGGGCACACGCCTCCAGTGCGCCCAGTGCCACAACCACCCCTTCGACCGCTGGACCATGGACGACTATTACGGCTTCGCCTCCTTCTTCGCCCAGGTCCGGAGGAAAAACGCCGAGGACCCCCGCGAACGCATCGTCTTCGACGGCGGCGGCGACGTGCAGCACCCCGTCACCAAACAAAACGCCAAACCCCGCTTCCTCGGCACCGACACCCCCGAGAACTTCGGCCGCAGGACCCGCCGTGAAGCCGTCGCCGAATGGCTGACCTCCCCCGAGAATCCCTGGTTCGCCCGCAACGTGGCGAACATCGTCTGGGCTCACTTCTTCGGCGTGGGCATCACCGATCCCGTGGACGACGTGCGCATCTCCAACCCGCCCTCCAACCCCGAACTGCTCGACGCCCTCGCCGCCAAATTCGTCGAATACGACTACGACATCCGCAAACTCGTGCGCGATATTTGCACCTCCCGCACCTACCAGCTCTCCACCACCGCCAACGAGACCAACGAAACCGACGAACGGAACTTCTCCCGCTCCCTCATCCGCCGCGTCCGCGCCGAAGTCCTGCTCGACTGCATCTCCCAGGTCACGCAGACACCGAACAAATTCAAGGGCCTGCCCCTCGGCTCCCGCGCCGTGCAGATCGCCGACGGCAACACCTCCAACTACTTCCTCACCACCTTCGGCCGCGCCACCCGCGCCACCGTCTGCTCCTGCGAAGTGAAGATGGAACCGAATCTCTCCCAGGCCCTCCACCTCCTCAACGGCGACGCCACCCACAACCGCATCCAGCAGGGTAAGGTCGTCCCTTCCCTGCTCGATCAGGGCAAATCGCCGGAGGAAGTCGTCCGCCACCTCTACCTCAAAACCCTCACCCGCGAACCTACCGGCGCCGAAATGGAAAAACTCTCCTCCGCCGTCGCCGAAGCCAAGGACGACAAGGAGAAACGGGAGATTCTGGCGGACATCTTCTGGGCGCTGATGAACTCCAAGGAATTCATTTTCAATCACTGATCGCTCGGAAAGAGCGGATTGACATCTAAAAGGCCAACTTGTTCAAAATTTATTGCTTTTAAAATTGTCAACCTACGCGATCACGTGTACCGCTCCGCCCATGCTGTCCCAACCCGATTCCGAACTGACCCCGGAAACGGCCGGCGACGCCCCCATCCCAGCCTCCGGAGACACCCGTGCTCACACCAGCGAAATCCGTGACCGCACGCTGGCCTGCGCGAAAACGTTTCTCCACGAAACCTTTGTCATCGCTCCCCGCCTGCTCCTCGCCGGCAAGTACGACAAGCGCAAGGCAGGCTACATCATCGCCGCCGCCTGCCCGATTCTGCTGGCCGTGCTGTTCATGACCGTGCCGAGCCTGCTTTTCCCGACGCCGCAGCACAACGCCTTCTTCCACTTCGCCAACATCGTCGCCACCGATGCCGCTTCGACGATTCCCATATTGCTCGGCATCGTCTCCACCACCCTGGGCCTGCGCATGCCGCTTCATTCCTGAAAACGGCCACCGGTTACCTTCCGATGTCCTTCCGGGACGCTTCCGGCGAACTTCGTCAAGCTATTCTCTGTTCCGCCCCCTCCCGTGCGCGGGTTCCAGTGCTAAACACACACAAGCGCCGCCCCGGGTACGATCCCGCAGGATGCCGTTGCTGAAGGGAACGGAATGGGGGCGCGGGAAATCCGCCATGCTTCACCGGTTCGGTCTATGGTTCCGGCAGCTCCACCCTCACCCGGGCGAAGCGTCTCGGAACTGGGCCTGTCACCGGAATCTCGTCCCGAACAACCACTCGTTCCCATTCGGCGTCAATCGGAACGACTGCGGGAGTAGCGGTGGCTGGAGACCACGAGCCCTCGCCGTTGGCGGAAAGGGTGGCGGAGAACTCCGCGATGTAAATCAGACCGCTGTTCCGGCGGCGGAGGTATTCGATCCGTAGTACGGGCGGGGTTTCTTCACCGCCTTGAGCTTCTTCCAGTGTCACCGCCGGCAAGCCCGCGATACCTGTTCCGGCTTCCAGCCGCCGGGTGTCCGGCCCGGCCGGATTCAGGTTGAAGGAATACTTCAGAAGATTCGGCACGCCGTCGTGGTGGG
The DNA here is from genome assembly GCA_037190465.1 of Haloferula sp. Classification (GTDB taxonomy): domain Bacteria; phylum Verrucomicrobiota; class Verrucomicrobiia; order Verrucomicrobiales; family Akkermansiaceae; genus Haloferula. The sequence continues at coordinate 154,475 of JBBCJF010000013.1, forward strand.
GAGTCGCCGTCGGACCGGCATCGTCTCCGATCAAGCCCGCACCCGCAGTGAAGGCGAGGAAGCGCTCAAGCGGATCGTCCGGAGGATCGTCGTCACCGATTCTTTTCAGACTCGGATGGGTCCATGTTCCGCTCGCGGTGCCCAGGAAGCCGGCGAATTCGCCCTCTTCGTATCCCTCCGCGGTGACATGATAGCGGTAATTTCCCTGCTGCCACACGAGGAAGGCGAGCCTCCCCTCTTCATCGGTGACCGGAGCACCAACCACATCTTCCGGATCGATGTGCAGTGCGTCCGGTCCCAAAAGTTTGATCTCTGCTCCGGGAATCGGCAAACCCGTGGCCTTGTCGGATACCCGGAACGAAACAACCTGTCCATAGGTATAGACCACCGGGACGCTTGTCTCGCCGCCGCCGTGGAAAATCGTGACCGTCGCATGGTGCCTGCCGTGCCCAAGCCCGGGAGAAGACACGTCGACGGAAAAGAGAAACACCGCCCGATCTCCGTCGGTGCCGGGCTTGTCAAGTTCCGCGCTGGCGGTATTCGAGGGGGGAGGGGCGTCGCCGTCGAACCATTGAACCTTCAGCCATTCGGCGTTGCTACGCACGGTCACGATCGCCGGTGCCACTTTTTCTTCCCGGTTGATGATCTGCAGGGAAGCTGTCCCGAAGGGGGCGAGATGATTTCGCTCCCAGCGGACCGAACCATCTTCCTCGTCCTTCTCGAATCCGAAGCCGAAAGATTCGATCTCGATCGAGAGGGGCTTCTGAGGGCTCCACCTCTCCGATGGGATGCCGGCGAGCGCTTCTCTCAGGGCCTCATCCAAGGTGAAGAAATTGAGGCTGATGGAACCGGGAGATCTGAGAAGAGCGATAAAAGCAGGCGGAATTTCCCCGCTGAGTCGGTTGTCATCGAGAGACAGATCCCACAAATTGTCCAGGTTTCCAAGGGAAGAAGGGATGCTTCCGCTGAGTTGATTGCCGTCGAGAAGAAGCTCCTCCAAATTTCCGAGATTCCCGAGCGAAGAAGGAATGCTTCCCTCGAGCAGATTGTCAGAGAGAATCAGCACCTTCAAATTGCTCAAGTTTCCGAGGGACGAAGGAATTTCCCCGGTGAGCAGATTGCCGTAGAGATCCAACAACCACAAATTGTCCAGGTTTCCCAAGGAAGATGGAATGCTTCCGCTGAGTTGATTGCCGTCGAGAAGAAGCTCCTCCAAATTGCTCAGGCTGCCGAGGAATGCCGGGATACTCCCGCTCAGCCGATTGGAGTGGAGTGACAGCTCCCTCAAATTGCTCAGGTTGCCGAGAGATGCCGGGATACTCCCGCTCAACTGGTTGGAGAAAAGTCGCAAGGAACTGACGTATCCTTTTTTTGTGATTTTACCATTTCCGTCAAATTCGACGCCGGATACCGTTACTCCATACCAAGGACTCGCCTTGGGATCCAGCCATCCGGTCTTGTCGGCCCAGTCGGGACCTCCGGTTGCATGATAGAAAGCGACGAGAGCCTCGTATTCGGAAGCGGGGATTTCGTCTTGCAGGCCCTGTTTGGTGAGAATGCTCGCGGTCACATCTCCCCAGTACACGACCGGGCCATCTTCTTCGTCTTCTTGATCCAAGAGCCACTTGACGCTCACAACCTGCGAGCCGCCGTTCACGAGAAGTATCCTTCCGCCGCCCAATTGGAGCATGTACACGCGGTCAGCTTTCCGCCTGTTCGTAAGCTCCACTCCGGAATTGGAAAAAACCACGTTCGAGATGGTGTCGGATTCGATGAAACTCAGGCGCCCTCCGGAGACGGTGAAGGGCAAATTTTCGCTGCCCGTGTCCAAGGTGTAGTTGTTTCCGCCTTGGGCGGCGATCGTATAGGCTTGATTCGCGGGGGTGCTGAACCCCACGCCCGGCTGGCGCCAATCCATCCTGAATCTCAGGCCATCGGTCCAATAATAAGTACCGGTCCAATCCGCGGGCACCACCGCCGGCAGCGGGTTTCGCGTCATCACCGCTCCGGCGAAGTCGGTTGCCAAAGGCCGAACCCATGCATCGGTGAAAACGATGGTATCCTCGTCCACCACCTTGAACGCGCTTCTTATGTACTGGGTGTAGTCCTCATGTTCCACGGCATCTGCGAAAAAAAGGAGGTCGTCCTGGACGGTGAGATCGGTCGAATGGCTGTCGCCGGTGAATCTGAGCGAATACCCGGAGTGGGTTTGGGTCAGAGTGGCGGTGGTGCTGAAGGACTCGACGGAAGCGGAGGAGTTGCTCGCTTCGGTTGGGAAAGCGTACCCCGTAACGTGCCATTGGCCCGTGATGTCCAAAGCCGGACAAGAAAGGTATAACGACAGCCAGGCGAGGACAATCAGACCGCGCAGGCGGGCAATCATATTGCCAAAGCCGGGCAAGCGGCGAGATGGAGAGCGCTCAAGGGGATGGGCTCGTCCGCCGGGTCTTGGATCGGCAGAACAGGAAAGCGACTGGAGAGGAAGAGGACGGTCCGGACTGCGTCGGAAAAAGGAAAATGTCCCGTCGCGGGGCGGAAAGATGGAAAGAAGGTTCATGGCATGAAGGTTTGTCAGTTTTCCCCGCCGGAGGGCATCCCCACCCTCACCCGCGCGATCTCCGCTTGCGGCACCTCCACCGCATGAGCCGCGGCGGCGCCAAAGAAGAAAGGATATGACTCATGAAGCCACATAATATTTTTATTTTTCATATGGTGATCGATTGTTGGGTGGATTTCTTATGGATCGCAGTCCACGGAAAGCAGCCAAAAAGTCTTCTCCCCGGGAGCTGGCGACAAGAGCAGCTCCCCCAATCCCACCACCCGGCCCGGTGGCGGACGCCACCCCACAGACGGAGAAGCGCGCCCGGCAGCGAGGAGTGGGCGGGCTGGTTTCATAGTCGATTGGAGGCTATTGGTTTTGGAGGGACTTCGTCGAACGGGCGGGAATAGCGCGTGCGGGTACGATCCGGCGATGCTGGACGCCAGATCCGATATCGGTCAATGGAAAACGCCCCCCCATATCAGGGGGGAGGACTGCCCGCGAGGGAGTGCTTGAGGGGAAAATCCCGGATCAGGGATTGCCACTGTCGCCCTTGGTGAAACGCCGCATCAGTTCGGCGTGAGACTGGACGCCGAAGTTGCGGTAGATGTCTTTCACGTAGTCGGACACGGTATGGATCGAGAGCCCGAGCTGTTTCGCGACCATCTTCCGGCTGAGTCCTTCCAGCATGAGATTGAGGATCAGCCGGCGCGTGCGCGACAGCATGGGGGTTTTCACGCCGAAATCCTCCGGCCACCCCGCCGCATGCAGCCATGGAACCTCGCTCAGAAGGATGTGGGCGATCTTCCGTTCGCGCTCGTCGAATGGCGGATCGGCGGTCCGTCGATAAAGGGCGATGATGCTGACGCATTCCCCATTGAGCCGCCGGGCGGAAAGGATGATGGGAGCGATGTCCGCCGCCAGCCAGAACGATTGGGCGGCCGCCGCGGAAACGTCCGCCCCCGCAGGTTCCATTTGCTGGCGCGTCCGGGTCAACTGGGAGGGATGTGTCATGAGTTCCCGGGTGAAGGGCCCCATCAGAATCTTCATATCGGGATGCTCGACCGCCTGGAGATAAAGGGCGAAGCGCAGCTCGTCGAAGCCCTCGTGCAGGTAAGAGGCATACACCGGCGGCCTGTCGGGATGGAGGTAGCCCAGCGCCCACACCCAGCTATCCGCCCCGATCATTTCCCTCATGCCGTTCATGAGGTATCGCTTGGCGGCGGTGTGATCGGTCTGGAGGGCCGCCACTTCCGCCACGAGACGAACCATGGCACGGGCATCCTCTTCCTCGATTGGCGTAGTCATTGGGTAAAACCGATGGATTCGAACGGCCTGCGCGATCGGGAAATCCGGCTCACGAAAAATGTCATTTTTCGTGAGATGGTCGAGGCATTTCCGAAGGCGCGGGTTCGGTTTGGAGCCTGGCCGGATTAGTGATTTCACGGAATCGCGGCGTGGCGGAGACGGCGCCCCGGACGCATCCATCAGCGCCAACGGCGCGACATGCAATAGCCCGGGGCAAGCGTAGCGCCGCCCCGGGTTGGGTAACGGGCGAGAGGCGAGTTGAAAAGGGCGCGATGGAATGCGAAGCACGGACATGTCCCGTTGCCACCGGCCCCATCCCGCTCATCCAGGGCGGCGATCCATCGGCTCACACCCGGGGCGGCGCTACGCTTGCCCGGGCTATTTTATTCCGCCCCGTTGGAGCGAAAGCCGGAGGCGCCGTGCCCGGCGAGATGTGGGTAATGGGCAGAGGGCCAAACGGATTCCGGGAGCGTGAGGGATCAGCCGCAGCTGGCGGGATCGCGGGAAGCGTCCCATTCTCCGCCGGAATCATTCCTCCGCGTCCGCGGCGTCGTCGGCAGGGGTTTCCGCGGAGGGCGGCGGGACGCCCTGCATCGCCTTGATCAGCGAGTGATTGTTGTTGTCCTTCGCATAGCGGATGGACAGGCCGACGAAGAAGGCGAAGGCCGCGAGGAGCAGGAAAAGCAGCGTCATGAAGAAGCTCGCCGCGGTGCTCGGCGGCTGGGCGACGGCCACCGGACGGGGCGGGACGGCGGGGCGGCGGAGCGGCGGAGCGGCGGAAGCCTCCTCCCTGACGATCGGGGATTCGTCCTGGGGTTTCTCGCGGGCGAGAGCTTCGCGCTCGTCGTCGCTGAGGGTGAAGTCGAAGGCCACGTCGCCGACGCGCACCGAGAGGCCGTGGCGCAGGCGGATGGTTTCCATGATCTCGCCGTCGAGCTTGATGCCGTTGGTCGAGCCCTGGTCGCGCAGCCGGTAGCCGCCCTCGATGCGCTCCATCACCGCGTGGCGGACGGATACCGACGGGCAGTCCACGACGATGTCATTTTCGCTGCCGCGGCCGAGGCTGACGCTCTGGCGGTCGAGCTGGAAACGGTAGGGCTGCGGGGTGCGGCCGGGGACGGTGATGACAATGCGAGGCATAGGAATGAGGAAAACGTTCGCTTTGCACGGGTTCTAGCGGGAAAGCGGCGGCCGCTGCACGGAAAATTTCGCCGGACGAGCGAACGCGGTTCACCCGGGGCGGGACCGGGGGGATTTCGGGACGAGCCATGCTCCCGCGCCGCAGACCGCCAGGGCGGCGGGGAGGATGGGCCGTGAAGCCCGACCCGCTCCTTTCGCGGAACCGGCCCGCGGGCCGTTCGGATCAGGTGGTGAAGCGGACGGCGTGTTTTTTGGAGAGTTTCAGGATGTCGCCGGCCTTGGGGGAGACGGGGGCGTTCGGGTCGGTGAGTTTTTCGCCGTTGAGTTGGACGGAGCCGGAGGTGATGAATTGCTTGCGGAGTTCGCCGTTGGATTTTTCGAGATCGAAGGCGGTCTTGAAAGCATGGGCGGCGAGGGCGAGGACGGTGAGGTCCGCGGGAAGATCCGCGAGCGGGAGCTCCGCGGCGCCGGCGCCGATGTCGCGCTGGGAAAAGCGGGCGTCCCAGGTGGAGCGGGCTTCCCTGCCCTCTTCCCCGCCGTGGTAGCGGGCGGTGATTTTTTCGGCGAGGGACTTTTTGGCCTCCATCGGGTGGAGGGAGGGGTCGAGGGTTTCGCCGAGCAGAAGCGTGTAGTAGCGGGCCATGAGTTCGTCGGAGACGCTCATGAGCTTGCCGAACATGTCCTGCGGCGGGTCGCTGACGCCGACGTAGTTGCCGTAGGATTTGGACATCTTTTTCACGCCGTCGAGCCCTTCGAGCAGGGGCATGGTGATGACGACCTGCTGGGGCAGGCCCTCCTCTTTCTGGAGATCGCGGCCGACGAGGAGGTTGAAAAGCTGGTCGGTGCCGCCGAGTTCGACATCGGCGCGGACTTCGACGGAATCCCAGCCCTGGACGATGGGGTACTGGATTTCGTGCAGGCGGACTTCCTGGCCCTTGTCGATGCGGCTTTTGAAGTCCTCGCGCTGGAGCATCTGCTGCATGGTGACGCGGGCGTTGAGGCGCAGCACGTCCTCGAAGGTCATTTTGCGGAACCAGTCGCCATTGAAGCGAAGTTCGGTTTTGTCGCGGTCGATGATCTTGAAGAGCTGGTCGGTGTAGGTGGTGGCGTTGGCGAGGACTTCCTCGCGGGTGAGCGGCGGGCGGGTGGCGGAGCGGCCGGAGGGGTCGCCGATGGTGGCGGTGAAGTCACCGATGATGATGACGGCCTGGTGCCCGAGTTCCTGGAACTGGCGGAGCTTTTCGAAGACAACGGTGTGGCCGAGGTGGATGTCGGGCGAAGTGGGATCGAGGCCGAATTTGACGCGCAGCGGGCGGCCGAGGCGGAGTTTTTCGAGGAGTTCCTTTTCGGAAAGGATCTTGGCGGCGCCTGCGGTGAGGATCTGGAGTTGCGCTTCCGGGGTCACGGGGGAAGTGAGAGGATGCCGGGGGGCGGGAGGCAAGAGCGAAGGGGGGAAAAGACCCGCCCCGCGCCGGAATGTCGGGAATGACGGTCCGGCGCGGGGCGGGCGATGTGAGGCGAAGCGGTTCGCCCCCGGCAGGAAGACTCTCCCGGGGGCTGCCGCTTATCGGGCGGAACTCTTATCTTCTTTCCAGCCTGCGCAGTTCTCCGGCGCTCCAGGGGACGTATTTGCGGGCTTCGATCTCGGGCCGGATCGCTTCGACTTCCTTGGGCGGGAAGGGCTTTTCCTTGAGGCCGCCGAAGGCATAGCGGATGAAGCTGGCGATGGCGGCGATTTCCTCGTCGTCGACGTGGCTGTGGCCTGGCATGACGCTGTTCCATTCGACGCCCTTGACTTCGATGGGGCCGGCGACGCCGCCGAGCAGGATGCGCAGCAGGGTGCGGGGGTTGCCCTTGACCCATTCGGAGTCCACGAGGGGCGGGAAGGTGTCGGGGACGCCTTTGCCGTCGGCCTGGTGGCACTCGATGCAGGCTTTCATGTAGGCGTTGCGGCCTTCGACGAGGTGCTCGGGCAGGGGAGTTTCGGAAGGCGCGCTGCCGCCGCCTGCGGCGAGGATTTCCTCGAAACGGCCGCGGAGATTTTCCGGGATCTGGTCGATCAGGGCGGCCAGGGCAGGACGGTTCGGCCCGGCGGCGACGCGGGCGGCGACATCGAGGATCTCCGTGCCGTGCCAGTCGCCGGGAAGGTCGCCCTGCAGGTTGGGGAGGACGGCGGCGAGCAGGGTGGAACCCTGGCGGCGCATGGCGAGGCGGGCGGCTTCGCGCAGGGTGTCGTCGAGGTCACCGGCTTTGCCCAGGGATTCCCAGAGAGCGCGGGCGACGAGGTCGTTGGGGACGGTATGCGCAGCGGTGGTGAGGACGAAAAGGCGTTCGCGCGGCTCCGTGGTTTTGGCGAGGAGTTCCGGCAGGTGGCCGATGACGGCCGGGTGCTCCGCGCCGAGCGCGAGCATGGCGTGGCGGCGGATCAGGGGATCGCCGCCGGAGCGCAGGGCGGCGACGAGGGCTTCCTCGGAAGGGGAGCCGGGTTTCACGCCGAGGCCTTCGATGGTCCAGATGGCGTGAAGCGCAGCGAGGGGTTTGCCGCCGCCTTCCGGAGTGGGGTTTTCTTCGATAAGCTTGCGCAGGTGGGGCACGGCGTCGGTCTTGCCGCGCTCGACGAGCAGGCGCTGGGCATGGAGCCGGATGTGCTGCGAGGGGGAGGAGAGGCCGGCCAGCAGGGTCGGGGGTTTGGACGGATCGAGCGCGATCTCTTTCCGGATGGAGCCATCTTCCGGCACGATGCGCCAGATGCGGCCGTGTTTGCTGTCGCGCAGCGGGGTGACGTAGGCATTGCCCTTGCCGGGACCCTTGTCGCCGGTGTGGAAGGGGCTGTGCGGGTGGTCGTAGCCGCGGGCCGGGTTCCAGAAGCGGAAGACGACGTTGTGCTGGACGATGGGGTTGTACCAGTCGGCGATCCAGACGGAGCCGTCGGGGCCGGTGCGGGCGACGACGGGGGCGGACCAGGCATCGGAACTGGCGTAGATGTTGTTGCCCCGCAGGTGGGTGCGTTTCAGCGAGCCGCTGGGCGCGACGGCGCCGAGGGCGACGAGGTGGCCGGTGGGTTCGCAGATGAAGGTGTGGTCCGGGGCGAAGGTGCCGGCGAGCACGTCGTCGGTGTAGAACATGTGACCGGCGGCGGCGGTGAAGCGGTCGATCTGGTCGACCTGGGTGATGTCGAGGGTGTTGGGGTAGATCTCGGTGGAGGCATCAATGCGCGGTGTGGGAGGTTGCTCGATGCCGCTGCCGGCGTAGGCGGAGGCGGGGATGGAGAGGATCCACGAGGGGTTGTTGTTGGCGGTGGAGCCGACGATGTCGCCTTCCTCGGTGATGCCGATGCCCCAGGTGTTGTTGGTGGTGCGCTGGAGGTGTTCGAGTTTCGAGAGATCGGGGCGGAAGCGGAAGACGGACTGGCCGAATTCGTGTTTCTGCCCGTGGAGCTGCATGTCCACACCGCTGTAGCCGACGACGGCGTAGATCCAGTTGTCGAGGCCGTAGTGGAAGTGGGAGGTGGAGGCGTGGGTGTCCCAGATTTTCAGACCGGTGGCGAGGACGCGGCGGCTGTCGGCCTTGCCGTCGCCGTTTTCGTCGCCGAGGAAGACGATGTCGGGGCCGTCGGTGGCGAGGATGCCGCCCTTGGTGAAGACGATGGTGGTGCAGTGGCGCAGGCCGTCGGCGAAGACGGTGACTTTGTCGGCTTTGCCGTCGCCGTCGGTGTCTTCGAGGATCTTGATTTTGTCGGCTCCCTTGCCGGGTTCGGCGGGCACGTCATTGGGGTAGCCAAAGCTTTCGACGACCCAGGCGCGGCCGCGCTCGTCCCAGTCGATGGCGATGGGGTTGATGACCATCGGCTCGCTGGCGAAGAGTTCAAGGCGGGTGCCTACGGGGACCTGGGCGTGGGCGGCGCTGTCCTGGGGCGAGAGGGGTTTTTGCAGTTCCATCATCGGGAGGTCCGGATGGGCGCGATCTCTGAGGCGGGGAGTTTCCAGCTCCAGCGGGGGGAGCTTCATGGCGAGGAATTCCTTGGAGCGCTCGTCGCCGATGGCCCAGACGATGCCGTTGAAGACGAGTTCCTGATAGGCGGGCTCTTTCCAGGTCCGCATGTCGTGGCCGCTGGCGGTGTAGAAGACGCGGCCCTTGCCTTCGTTGCGGGTCCAGGTCCAGTCCTCGGGTTCGGTTTCCTCCTTGTGGATGGGGTCGCGGACCTGGAGCAGGTGGCGGTCGTCGGTGAGGTCCTTGTGGACGTAGGTTTCGTCCCAGGCTTCGAGTTTGGGCAGGTTTTTGGTGATCGGATGATCGGGATCGACGGTGCGGGGGCTGAAGACGTGGCCCTCGTGGCTTTCGAAACGGCCGCCGACGAGGTCGAACCATTCCTTGGAGGGGTGGAAGTTGCCGCAGGCGCTGTGCAGGGCGACGAGCCCGCCGCCATCGCGGACCCAGGGGATGATCGCTTCGGGCACCTTGTCGCTCTCGTGATTGGCGTAGACGATCAGGGCGTCGTAGCGGTCGAGGTTTTCGCGGGTGATCTGGTCGAGGTCTTCGACAAAGGTGAGATTGATGCCGCGCGGGGAGACCACCTGCTTGAGCACGCGGTAGCGTTCGATCGGTTTGTGGCCGCGGTCGTCGCCGAGGAAGAGGACTTCGAGGCGTTTAGGTTCCTGAGGCGATTGCGCGTGGCCCGTCAGGCCGGAAAGGAGCGCCAGGATCAGGCTTGCGATGGCGGTTTTGCTCATGAGGCGAGGTTTACTGGTCAAATCGATCTTCTTTTCAGGCAATCTGGCGGAGGGCATCCAGTGCAAAGCAAGACAGCATGCGGGATCGCCCGGCGCAATGTCCGTTTTTCCGCGGGAGCGGCGGAGAATCTGGGTTGATTTCCGGGCTAAAGGCGGGACTCTGGAAGCCATGAGGATGCCGTCGCCGCGCTGGATCGCGCCCGCCGCTCTGGTCTTTTCCGGGTTGTGCGCCGCGCCGCTCGATCCGTCGCAGGCCGAAGCGGCGTCCGCCCTGGTCGCGAGGCTGGCCGACGAGTCCTACCGGGTGCGGGTGGAGTCCACGCGGGATTTGTGGGAGATGGGGGAGAAGGCGCTGCCGGAGCTGCGCCGGGCGGTCACTTCGGAGGACCCCGAGATCGCGATGAGGGCGAAGGATCTGCTGAGGAAGATCGAGCTGGGCATCCTGCCGGACAGTTCGCCGGAGATCGTCGAGCTGGTGGTGCGCTACGACGAGGGCAGCCCGCAGATCCGCCGCCAGGTGGTCGAGCGGCTCAGGCATCTGCGGGCCTGGCGGCAGCTGTTGAAGATCCACGAGATGGAGCGGGACCGCGCCACGCTCAATCTGATCGAAGGAGAACTGGAAGGCGTGGCGCTCGATGCCGCGCGCGAAGCGCTCGCCGCCGAGCCGCAGGATATCAAGGGAGCGCTTTCCTATCTGGAGATGGCCAAACCCGGGCCGGCCGAATGGATGGCGGCGGCGGCGATCCATCGCATCGCCGGCACGCTCGACAAGGAGCTGGCGAAAATCCCCGCCGACGCGAAAGGCGAGCTGCAGGTCCGGCGCTATATGCTGCTCGCCGCCGCGGGCCGGATCGGCGAAGCCGCCGCCGCCGCCGAGGCCGCGGGCCTGGAGGTGACCGCCGCCCAGCTCCGGCTGCTGGAGGGCGATCCTTTGCCATGGTTGAGGGTTGCGCCCGTTCCCGAGGAGATGCTGGTGACTCCCGGGCTTGGCGATTACCGCGAATTCGCGGCCCGGCGCTGGAAGGGCGGGGAAACGCGGCCCGGGGATGTGCGGAAATTCCGCCGCCTGGCCGAAGCCGGGGACGAGGAGGACCAGCGGATGGGGCTGGCTTTGCTTTATCTGACCGCCGATGTCGAACATGCCGACAATCTGCTCGCCACGCGTTTCCCGATGAACGCTTTCGTCCATCACGAAAGCGCCGAGCGTATCGACGAAGCGCTCGCCGCCGTCGGCCTGGACCCCGCACAGCCCGACTATGCGGCCTGGGTGGCCAAGCGCTTCCAGGTGCTGATTCACGAGCAGGACGATGAGATGGAAGAGACCAACGAACTTCTCCTGATGGGAGGTTTCATGGGGGATCGCGGGCTGAACGAAGAGTTGAGAAAAGCTTTTCTCCCCGGGCTGAAGGAGATGGCGGAGAGTAATACGGACCAGTTCATCGCCCTTTCTTCGCGCCTGATGCGGCCCCAGTCCCGCAACGGAGTGGCGGGTGCGGTTCTCGAGGCGCTGCCCGCCTATGCCAAGGAGGACGAGACGCTCTGGCACCACCTGGTCAGCGGATTTTTCGGCCGCGCGCCCGTGATCTCGGATTTCTGGGAATGGCTGGGGCTCCTGCAGCCGGAACTTTCCCTTGCACAGCGTTTCGAGTGGATGGCCGTGCTCAGGGGCCATCTGCCGGATCGCGACGGCCGGGTGGAGGCGTTTTTCGGGAAAGCCTGGCCGGCGGTCGAGGCGATGAACGAAGCAGATCAGGAGCGGCACCTCTTGTATCTCATGATCGCGGGCATGGATGCCGGCGCTTTGGAGCATTATGTGGAAGCGGTCGGCCGTTTCCAGCGGATCGCCGACGCCCGCAAGAGCGGCAACCCGTATGCGACTCCCGATTACGTGATGGGTCTCACGTCGCTGGGCCGTTGGCGCGAGGCGGCGGATCTGTGGCTTGGGTGGGCCCGCCAATCGCCGGAAAAGCCGGAGTTTCGCGCCCATGCCGCCGCCTGCCTGCGGCGGGCGGGGAAAGAGCAGGAAGCGGCCGCCCAGGAAAGGAAGGCGGAGTATCTGTGTCTGGCGGATCCGGTCTTGCAGACCGGATGCGCAAACGCCTTCGCCCTTGCCGGGGATTTCGAACGGGCCGGACGCTGGTGGCTGCGTGCGGCGGTGGAGGCGACCGCGCCGGAGGCTTTCGCCGACAGTTTCAGGGCATCCGGGCCATTGCTCACGCATGCCCGGGAGACCGGCGACTGGAAGCTGGCGGCGGCCTTGTCGGAGGCGGACGCGCTTCAGTCCGCCATATCCGGCTCCAACCAATCCATGTTTCTCTACAGCTTTCCCGTTTTTTCCCGCCAGCGGATGAATGCCGACATGGCGCGCGCTTTCGTCACGCTCGACCGCGACCGGGAGGACGCTCTCGAGACCCTGGCCCGCATCCACCAGCAGGCCGCCACGGACGGATCGCTGGCGGATTACTTCTACCCCACGCTCCGCGAACGGGGGCTCAAGGCGCAGCATGACAAGTGGTTCGGCGAAAGCTGGGCGCAGCTGGAAAAACTCATCTCGCGTTTCCCCGAGGGAGACAATCTCCGCAACACGGCCGCCTGGACCGCCTCGCGCGCCAACCGCCGCCTGGATGACGCGGAAGCGCATCTCGAAAAGGCGCTGGAACTCCGTCCGAACCAGGCAGCCTATCTCGACACCATGGGCGAAATCTGGTTCGCCCGCCGCAACCGCGAGAAGGCGGTGGAGTGGTCGGAAAAGGGCGTGCGCCATGGAGCCGTGCGCAATGGCTCGTCATGGGATAACATCATGGTCTTCATCCGCCAGCACGAGCGTTTCAAAACCGGAGCGTTTCCCGCGTCGTGATCCCCGCCGGTGCGGGTGCCTGTGTTGCATGAGCCCGCTCCGAGCCGGTCCGCATTCCCGCGGAACGGGGCGTGCGGGATGTGTGTTCCATCAGCCCGCCGGCGCCGGCTTTTCCGACCGCTTTTTCAGCCACTTGCGGAAGTCCCCGCCGCGCCATTCGGGCAGGGTGCGCTGGCCGAGCCATTCCTGGAGCGGCTTCACGGGCGCGACCTGGATGGGCAGGTGGTTCATCGCCTTGCTCATGGTCATCGCGGTGCGCCACAGGGCCGGGGAGGTGGCGAGGGTGGCGAAGGGGCTCATCGGCGGCGCGCCGGGTGAGTGGATTTTCTCGCGCTTCGCCTTGTCGCGCAGGCGGAGCAGCAGGTCGGGGATGGGAATGTCGACCGGGCAGACTTCGTTGCAGGCGCCGCAGAGCGAGGAGGCCTTCGGCAGGTCGGCGAGATCGGGGAATTGATCGCCGAAAAGCAGCGGCGAGAGCACCGCGCCGATCGGCCCGCCGTAGGTGGCGCGGTAGGCGTGGCCGGAGGCCTGGCGGTAGACGGGGCAGACGTTCTGGCAGGCGGAGCAGCGGATGCAGCGCAGGATCTCGCGGCAGTTCGAGGCAAGGACATCGGTGCGGCCGTTGTTGAGGAGGACGACGTGCATTTCCTCCGGGCCGGAGGGCTGGTTTTCGTCCCTGGGGCCGCAGATGAATTCGGTGTAGACAGTGAGCTGCTGGCCGGTGGCGGAGCGTCCTAACAGGTTGAGGAAAACTGCGAGGTCGCGGTCGGTCGGCACGATTTTCTCGATGCCGACCAGCGCGATGTGGACCCGCGAGGGGGCCATGCCGAAGCGCGAGTTGCCTTCGTTGGTGACGAGGACCACGCGGCCGCTTTCCGCCGAGATGAAGTTGCCGCCGGTGATGACGGCTTCGGCCTGCATGTATTTTTCGCGGAGGAAGACGCGGGCGCGGCGGGTGATGGTTTCCGGGTCGTCGTTGTAGTCGGCGGCGATGCCTTCCCGCTGGAAGGTGCGGGCGATTTCGCGGCGGTTTTTGTGGATGATCGGGCGGACGATGTGGGAGGGAACATCGTCGTCGAGCTGGATGATGAATTCGCCGAGATCGGATTCGAGGCACTCGATGCCGTTATCGATGAGGAAGGGGTTGAGGTGGATTTCCTCCGCCGCCATCGATTTCGATTTGGTGAGCTTCGAGATGCCTCGCTCCCGCAGGATGGAGAGGATGGTCTGTTTGGCGTCGTCGGCGGTGTCGGCGAAGTGGACTTGGGCGCCGTTGCGTTGCAGCGAGGCTTCGGCCTGCTCCAGGTAGCGATCGAGGTGATGGAGCGTATGGTCCTTGATGCGCCCGGCGAGGCGGCGCAGGGCATCGGGGTTTGCGTAGTCCTTGAAGAGCACCGTGTAGCGCTTGTCGGTGCCGGCGGCGGAGCCGGTGATGACCGAGGTCTGCTTTTCGTCCGAGATCTCGCGGGCGTAGAGGTCGATGAGCTGGTGGGCGATCATGGGGCGAGCGGGTTGGTCCACGACAGGCCGGGAAAGCGGGCGAAGTCGTTGTCGTTCGAGTGGACGGTGAAGCCTCTTTCGATGGCGATGGCGGCGAGGTGGGCGTCGCTGGATAAATTGCCCGTCACCCCGGTGATTCGCAGGAGATTCCGCAGGATGGCAAGATGGGCTGTCGATGGATCGAGCAGATGAATGTGAGGAAGCGACAACCATTTACCCACTTGGTCCAGAACCTCTTCCGGGCGCGTGGGTTTGGCGTAAACCCGGGGATGTCCGAGAATCCTCACCACGCCGAGAATCACCGGCCAAGGGATGCCGATCTGCGCCGTGCCGGTCAGACAAGCGTTCCACCATCTCTTTGCCGGGAGGTGATGGGGAGAATGCCGGTCCAGCGCGAAGACCAGAAGGTTGATGTCCGGCAGGATCATTTCGCTTGGGCGAGCCGCATGTTCGCGATGATCCGCTCGTCATCGATTTCGTCGGCCAGGCGATTGAAATTCACATCCGGACCCAGCAGGCACGGCCCCATGTCGAAAGGTTCCACCTCCACGCGGGGGGAGACGGCAGGAACGGCTTCGCCCAAACCGCTGCGCAGGGTCCGGTTGACGACCTGTTTGAAAGGCAGTCCCAGTTTCTTTGCCCGGTCCTTGAGCGCGGCGGCGATGTCGTCGTCGAGCGTGAGGGTAGTTCTCATGAAATAAAGATCGGCCGAAGTTATTTTGATGTCAAGGCATCAAAGCGTGTCGCGCAGCACCTGGATGGCGTGCTTGTGCTCGATGGGCCGGCCCTGGACACGGGCGAGGCCGGTGAGGTGCATCAGGCAGGACATGTCGCCGCTGACGAGCAGGTCGGGGCGGGCGTCGAGGATGTGGTCGAGCTTCAGCGAGCCCATGCGGCCGGAGATGTGGGGGAAGGTGACCGAGAAGGTGCCGCCGAAGCCGCAGCATTGCTCGCCCTGGCCGAAGGGGACGATTTCCGCGTTGCCGATGGAGGAGAGCAGCGTGGCGATCGCTTCGCCGGTGTCCGTGCCGCGGCTGTGGCAGGAGCGGTGGAAGGCGAGGCGGGTCGGCCGGTCGAAGGAACCCTTCCAGTTGCGGATGCCGAGGCCGTTGACGATGAAATCGCAGACTTCCCAGGTCCGGCGGGCGAGGGAGTCGATGGCCGGGTCCGGGCATTCCTCGAACTGGAGAATATTGCCGTGGAAATTCATCGCCGCGCAGGAGCCGCTCGGCACGATGACGGGCAGGTCGCCCGCGAAAACTTCGGCGGTGTGGCGGGCGACCTTGCGCGAGGCGGCCCAGTCGCCGGAGTTGAAGGCAGGCTGGCCGCAGCAGGTCTGGTCTTCCGGAAAGATGACTTCGACTTCCAGGTGCTCCAGCACTTCGACGGTCGCCCGGGCCACGTCGTCGTAGAAGGCATCGCACAGGCAGGTGCCCATGAGCAGGATTTTTTTGCCCGCCGGGCGGGCTTGGGTTGCGGCGGCCATCGGGGGTGAGAAAAGGGAGAGAAAGGGCGGAGGTCGAGTGTGGAGTGTGCGGCGAATGGTCTTTCCGGGAACGCGAAGCCCCGGCTTTGCAGAGTGGGTCAAAGCGGCCTCCCACCACGGCTTGGACTGCAATGAAAGTTGGCGATCCCTCCCGCCCTTCTGTGGAGCCGGAGCTCCGCGCTCCCGGGATTGTTCCGCCGGTATTCTTATGGTGGGATCGGGGCGCGATGCCTGCTGTGGAACGTCCGGTGATTTATCAGGCCCTCCCGCGCCTGTTCGGCAACTGCAACGGCACGCGCCGGCGACATGGTTCGATGGAGGAGAACGGCTGCGGGAAATTCGCGGATTTCAGTGAGGCGGCCCTGCGGGAATTGGCTGGGATGGGTTTCACGCATCTATGGCTGACGGGGATCCACGAGCAGATGAGCGGCACGGCTTACCCGGGGCGCCCGGCCGATCCGCCGGAGCTGCTGAAGGGCAAGGCAGGCAGTCCTTATGCGATCCGCGATTATTTCGATGTGTGCCCGGATTATGCGGTCGATCCTGGGCGGCGGCTGGAGGAATTCCGGGAGCTGCTGGCGCGTTGCGAAGCGGCGGGGCTGAAGGCGCTGATCGACTTCGTGCCGAATCATGTGGCGCGGACCTATGCGTCCGATGTGCGGCCGGAGCTGGATTTCGGCCGCGCCGACGACCGCTCGGTTTTTTTCCGGCGGGACAATCATTTTTTCTATGTGCAGCCGGGGCAGGCGGCGGGCGGGCCGGGGCTGGTGCTGCCGACATCGGGCGAGATTTTCGGGCCGGAGAAGGAGCATGCGCGGGTGACGGGGAACAATGCGGTGACGTTCGCGCCGGGGATGTGGGACTGGTACGAGACGGTGAAACTGAACTATGGCCACGATTTCACCCGCGGGCGGGATACGTCGCATCTGCCGGGACCGGATGCGCCGCCGGAGGAGGTGCCGGACACGTGGCGGAAGATGGATGCGATTCTCGCCTGGTGGCAGGGTTTCGGCGTGGCGGGATTCCGGGCCGACATGGCGCATCTGGTGCCGGCGGAGTTCTGGCGCTGGGCGGTCCGGCGGGCGAGAGGGCGGAATGAGGAGGTGTATTTTTTCGGCGAAGCCTACGACAACGATCCGGCGAGGCTGACGGAGGGCAATGTGATCGACGCGTTGCTGGAGGCGGGTTTCGACGCGGTGTATGACGATCCGGCCTACGATTTGTGCATGGGGCTTTACGACGATTTCGCGGGGGGCTTCAAGTGGGCGAACGATCTGGATGCGCTGGAGCATACGGGGCCGCGGTTTCATCGTTCGCTGCGGTATGGGGAGAATCATGACGAGGTGCGCCTGGCGAGCCCGCAGGAGTGGGCCGGACTGGGAATGAAGGTGGGGCGGCCGGTGTGCGCGGCTTTATTCGGGATGGGGCGGGGGCCGCTGATGGTGTATCACGGGCAGGAGGTGGGGGAGCCGGCGATCGGCGCGGAGGGCTTCAGTGGGGACGACGGGCGGACATCGATTTTCGATTACTGGTCGATGCCGGAGTTCGCGAAGTGGGTGAACGGGGAGCGCTTTGATGGCGGCGGTCTGTCGGCGGAGCAGAAGGATTTGCGGGACTGGTACGGGCGGCTGCTGAGGGTGTTGGGGGAGCCGGCTTTCACGCGGGGCGAGTTTTATGCGCTGAATCCGGCGAATCACGGGAATCCGGCATTCGGGCGGCTGGAGGGAGAGAGCGTCAGCGGGCACTGGCTCTATACGTATCTGCGCCGGGATGCTTCATCGGGGCAGGTGTTCCTGGTGGCGGTGAATTTCCACGGTGAGGCCGCGATGGAGAGGGTGAGGATGGTCATCCCCAGGCATGCGATGTCGTGGTTGGGATGGGAAGGCCGGGAGAGGATTTCGGGCGCGGAGCGACTGGAGGGAACGTGGGCGTTCGAGGCGGACCTCGCCGCGATGGCGGACGGGGGATTGGAACTGCCGCCACTGCCGCCGTGTTCGGCAGTGATGGTGGAATTTGATGGGTGATCGGAATGGCGTGGATAAAGCTGAAGACCGGAACGGCTGTCCCGTTCCGCCGGAGCGGGTCCGGCCCGGCCCCGATGAGGTCGTTCCTCTGCCATGCTGCGGCAGGGTTCGCGCGAATCGTTCTTTCAGGGGCGATGAACGAATCCCTCGAAGTCGATTTCCGCCGGCGGACAGGGCGTCCGCTGGATGGGGAAGACGGGCTGCGCCGGTGAACCCGGGAATCGTATGAACCTGCCGGTAAGCAGGCGGTCAAGCCTGGCCGCGGGAGCGAAAATCCGATTCACCGGCTCCGAAATATCGCGACCGCTCCACTCCGATAGCCGCGTCACGAAACTTTCGCCGCAAAAGCTCTCTCCGATGGATGTCCCACCCAAGGAGCGGGCATGTCCGCTGAATGTGAAATGATTCTCCTCATGGTGATATGCGCCGACATATTCAAGAACGGACTCCGGAGAGAGAAAACGATAGTAGGCATAGAGGCCGAAGTACCCCGCCATCGACACGATCGCCAACGTGCCAAGGAGCGATCGATTCCTTACGGAAATTCTCATGACGGGCATCCCGATCGGCAAACCCGGTCAGCGGTTGAAGACGATGAGCAAAGGCCGGTGGTCGCTGGCCTCGCGCCATTCGGGGGTGTCGATGATGCGGCTGTCGTCCCAGGAGATCTTGTCCCTCAGGGAGCGGCCGAGCAGGACGTAGTCGAGGCGGGAGTAAACGTCCTGGTACGTCCAGTGGTGCGTCCAGTATTCGCCGCGGGAGTCCTTGAGGGCTACCATGATCAGCGAGCGGGGGTTGTTGTTGCCGGAGCCGTGGATGGTGCGCAGGGTGGGGCTCTGGCGATAGTCGTTCATATCGCCGTAGACGACCAGAGGGGCTTGCGGATCGTCGCGCAGGATGACGTCGATTTCGCGGCGGAGCAGGTGGGCTTCGTTGCGGCGCATTTGCTCCTGATCGCCTTCGTCGGTTTCGCGCTTGGATTTCAGGTGGACGCCGAGGAAGCGCAGTGTGCCGGCGGGGCTGTCCACGGTGGCGTCGAGGATGCCGCGCTGCATGGCGTATTCCTTCCCGTTGAGGCGGTAGTCGAGGTTGTCGCGCGTCTTGGTGGAGACGATCGGGTGGCGGGAGAGCAGGGCGAGCCGGCGGACGGTGTCGCCGCCGCCGTTGATGTGGGAATGGGGCATGGGATGTCCCACGGCTTCGAGCATGGTCTGGATTTCGGCGACATCCGCATCGCTGCCGATTTCGCAAAGGCCGATGACGTCGGGTTCCTGCGAGCGCATGAGGGAGATGGCCGCGCTGCGTTCCTTTTCCGGTTTGGGAGAGCCTTTCTGGCTGCGGCCATCGACGTAGCGGTCCATGGTCAGCCAGTTCTGGACGTTGTAGACGACGAAGCGGACGCCATCCGGCAGGGCGGAAACGGTCT
This sequence comes from Haloferula sp., assembly GCA_037190465.1. Classification (GTDB taxonomy): domain Bacteria; phylum Verrucomicrobiota; class Verrucomicrobiia; order Verrucomicrobiales; family Akkermansiaceae; genus Haloferula. Next base: position 173,485 of record JBBCJF010000013.1, read on the forward strand.
CGGTTTCCGGCGCGGCGGGGGTAGTTTCCTGGGCGGCTGGGGCGGCTTGCGGCGGCGGTTCGGTTTTGGCCGGGGGCGGCGTTTCCTTGGCTGGAGCGGAGGCATGGCCTTCCCAGTCGGGGCCGCCTTTTTTGTCGCACCCGGAGAGGCTCAAAAAAAGCGCCCCGAGAAGACCCGGGGCGATGTGGGAAAGCAGGGGGCGGAATTTCATGGGCTCAGACCTTGTCGACGGGTTCTTTGCCGGCGGCTTCCTTGATGCGCGCTTCGTCTTCAGCGTGGGCGGTCTTGCGCTCGAAAGCTCCCTTTTGTTTGGAGGTTTCCTTTGCGCGGACATCGTCCTCTGAACGGGCGATCTCCCGCTCGAAGTCTTCACGGGCTTTCTTGAATTCACCCATGCTCTTGCCGAGGCCACGGGCGAGTTCCGGAATTTTCTTCGCCCCGAAGAGAAGGAGGATGATCACGAAAATGACGACCATTTCCTGCGGACCAAGGGGGCCAAAGGCGAGAATCGGATGCATGGTGGTAGCGTAGGGCCGCAGGCTGCGGCGTGCAATGGGAATAAACGGAGGGGTTCCGGGGGATCTTTCGGGGGGAGCACACGCGTCCCCTCGCGTGTTCCCCTTTGCTTTTCGCGTTTCCCAGGCGTGCCGCCGCGGCTATCGCCGGGGCGTGCGATTGCCGGTACATGAAATCGAAGCCGATCTGAAAGTGGCCGTTTCCCGCGGGGAGTGTGACCGCGTGCTGCTGAAAGCTCCCACCGGATCGGGCAAGTCCACGGCGGTGCCGGGGATGATGCTGGATGCAGGAATAGAGGGACGGGTGCTGGTCGTCGAGCCACGCCGGATGGCGGCGCGGTTGCTGGCAGGGTGGGTGGCGAAGCTGCGGGGCGCTTCGCTGGGCGGGGAGGTCGGTTACGCGGTGCGTTTCGATACGCGCTATGGGCGGGAGACGCGGCTGATTTATATGACCGACGGGGTTTTCCAGCGCTGGATGCAGGAGGAGCCTGAGCTTCCCGGCGTGGGAGCGGTGATTTTCGACGAATTCCACGAGCGGCGGCTGGCGGTGGATGTGGCGCTGGGCCGTTGTCTCGATTTGCAGGAAGGCGTCCGCCCCGATCTGCGGCTGGTGGTGATGTCGGCGACGCTCGAAACTCAGGGGCTGGCGGATTATCTCGCGCCGGCGAAGATGCTCGAAGCGGGCGGGCGGACCTTTCCCATCGAAGTCCATTACCGGCCGGAAAGGCCGAAGCCGAACGAACGCCGCGGCGGGCCGCCGGTGGAGACACCGGTATGGGAGAGGATCGTCGCGGTCTGCCGCGAGGCGCTGGAGCGGCCGGAGCCGGGAGATGTGCTGTGCTTCCTGCCCGGCATGCATGAAATCCGGCGGACGGTGGAGGCGATGGAGAATGTTTCCTTCACCCGCGGGCGGGATATTTTTCCGCTGCACGGCGGTTTGTCCCCGGCGGCGCAGGAGGCGGCGGTGACACCGGGGAGCCGGCCGAAGATCATCGTTTCCACGAATGTGGCGGAGACTTCGCTGACCATCGAAGGGGTGCGGACGGTGATCGACGCGGGGCTGGCGCGGGTCGCGAGTTTCGATCCGCGAAGGGGGATCGATACGTTGCTGATCCGGAGGATTTCCCGGGCTTCCGCGGAGCAGCGGGCGGGGCGGGCGGGGCGCACGGGGCCGGGTCGTTGTTTCCGCTTGTGGAGCGAGGCGGAGCATGCGCGGCGCGAGGGATTCGATGCGCCGGAGGTGCGGCGGGTGGATCTGGCGGAGACGGTGTTGTTGTTGAAGGCGGCAGGGATTGCCGATGTGCGGGGTTTCCGCTGGCTGGACGCGCCGCTGGAGGAGAGCCTGCTGCGGGCGGAGTCGCTGCTGCACGATCTCGGTGCGACGGATGCGGCCGGGGAGATCACGGACGAAGGCCGGGCGATGGCCTCGCTGCCGCTGGAGCCGCGCTATGCCCGGCTGATGCTGGCGGGCGTGGAGCAGGGTTGCGTGGCGGAGATGGTTTTCATCGCCGCGGCGGTGCAGGGGGAGGGGATTTTTTCGTCGAAGAAGGGCGGGATCGGGCGGAAAGATTTCGTTTTCGCCGGGGATGGGAGCGATTTCGAGGCGGAGTGGCGGGCTTTTGATTCCGCGGCGGCGATGCAGTTCGATGCGAGGCGTTGCGCGCCGCTGGGCATTCATGGGCGCGGGGCGCGGGAGGTGGCGCAGGGGTTCGAGCGCTTGCAGAAACTGGCGGTGCAGCGCGGGTGGCCGTGGGAGGAGGTGGATTTCGCCGCGCGGCGCGAGGCGGTGGGGCGGGCGATGCTCGCATCCTTCAGCGACCGGCTCGGGGTGCGCTTCGGGCAGGGGACGCTGGCCTGCCGGGTGGTCGGGAAGAGGCGCGGCAAGCTGGATGAGGAAAGCGCGGCGAAGGGCGCCCCGGCTTTCGTCGCGGCGGAGATTACGGAGGTGGAGGGGCGCGAGGTGATCGTGCAGCTCCGCCGCGCGACGGCGATCGATCCGGCGTGGTTGAGGGAGCTTTTTCCGGAGGATTTCACCGAGACGGACGGCGCGGCCTACGATGAATCCCGTAGAAGGGTCGTGGCACGGCGCGAGACACGGTTCCGCGATCTGGTGCTGGAGTCGAGGGAGAGCGATCATGGCGTGAATCCCGATGCCGCGGCGGAGATTCTCGCGGCGCGGGTGTTGTCGGGGGAGCTGATCCTGAAAAAATGGGATGCGGCGGTGGAGCAATGGTGCGCGCGGCTCGATTTTCTCGGCAAGGCGATGCCGGATCTGGGCATGCCGGGATGGGGAGAGGATGACCGGGCGGCTGCGGTGGCGCAGGTCTGCCACGGGGCGGTGAGTTACAAGGAGATCAAGGAGGCCGAGGTGTGGCCAGTGCTGCGCGACTGGTTGAGCGATGCGCAGCGTGCGGCGCTGGATGCATATGCGCCGGAGAGGATTCATCTGCCGAACGGGCAGCATCCGAAGGTGACGTATGAGCCCGGCAAGGATCCGTGGATCGCCCTGCGGGTGCGCGATCTTTTCGGGGTGTGGCAGACGCCGGTCATCGCCGGCGGGCGGGTGCCGGTGCTGGTGCACATCCTCGCGCCGAATCAGCGGCCGTGGCAGATGACGCGCGATCTGGCGGGATTCTGGGCCGGCGGATACGCGCAGATGAAGAAGGAGCTGGCGGGCCGCTATCCGAAGCACCCATGGCCGGACGATCCGAAAGCATGGGTTGCCACGCCGCCGCCGAAACGCTGATCTGTCGCAAGTGTTCGGCTTGGTCATTCTCGTTTCTCTGATTCCGATGGTCATTGCCTGCGTCGGCAGGCAGCTTGGCTGGGTGAATGTCCGCGCCGGCGGTCTGCGCCGCGACTGCGGGGTGACGGTGAACGAATTGCGGGCGACGCTGGAGCTTCCGGCGGCCCGGGGCGGGACCGCCAGCGATGCGGCGGCTCTGGGCAATGCGCTGCGCGAAGCGGGCCTGGAGTTGCTCGAAAAGGACGGTATGACCGTCGCGAAGGCGCGGCGGAAGGGGGTCTGGCTGATGCGCGTGTTGCCGGTGCTGGTGATGATGGTGATGGTGTTCGCTCTCCTCACGAAGCGTGTGCCGGCGGGATGGGCTGTGGCGGGGGGGGCGGCGCTGGTCGGGTTCTGGACCTTGCTGCGGCTCACCGGACTGCCGGTGGAGTTGCGCGCCGTATCGAGGGCGGCGGGGCCGTTTCAGGATGCCCGTTTGCTGAAGCGGTTGTCCGATGAGGATGAGATCCTGCGCTGCGCCAGGGCCAGTATCTGGAATACGGTATGGCCCTGGTGAGGCATGGGTTCCCTTACCCGAGCTCCGTCACCATCAGCGAGGGGTTTTCCAGGGTGTCGCCGACCCGCAATCCAAGCAGTTTTCCATGGAGAGGGCTCTCCGGGGTGAGCAGGGTGATTTCCCGGCCTTCGTGGCTGACCGTCATGCCGCCGGCGGCGGGGACGAGGAGGAAACACTGGGTTTCTCCATTCAGTTCCACCTCGACCAGCGCTCCGAAGGCGATTTCGTCACTCATGTCGAAATCGGGCAACTCCAACTGTTCGAACTGGAGGATCGCTTCGGCCAGTTCCCGCACCTGCTTTGTCTGACCGGCGGCGAGGTAGGAGGCTTCGAGGCTGCGGGTATCGTATTTGCTCTCCGCCTTGCTGTCGGGATCGGTGGCGGCGGCGCGGGTCTCCAAGGCTGATTTCGACAGACGGTCGAAGCGGGACTTGAGTTCGGAGCGGATGGCGTCGAGCAGCGCGGCTTTCATGACGGGGCGCGCAGGGTCGCCCGGATGCGGCGCGGACGCAAGGAATCGGCGCGCGTTCTTCTGAGCAGGGGGGAGAGCCCGTGCTTTACGCTCTTCGCCCGGATGTTTAGCGTGGGCGGGACGATCTCATGGAAGCCTCCGCTCAACGGCTCGATACGCTCCAATCCATCGAATTGGCCGAGGGGGTGGAGGTGCGGCTGCGCATCGCGGGGCCGCTGTTGCGGGGCGGGGCGGTGCTGGTGGACACGGCGATTCTGATCGCGGTGATGAGCTTCGTGTGGATCATGTTCTCACTGGCGGGTTTCGCGGTCGGCTGGCAGATGACGATGGGAATGGCCACCTTGGTTTCGTTTTTCATGTGGTGGTGGTATCCGGTGTTTTTCGAGGCGGGGAAATGGGGGGCGACACCGGGGAAGAAGTTATTGGGGCTGCGGGTGGTGCAAACGTCGGGGGCGCCGATCACGTTCGGGCAGTCGGTGGTGAGGAATTTCCTGCGGTTCGCGGATGGGATGCCGTATCTGGGCGGCGGTATCGGCGGGATTCCGACACTGGCGTTCGGGCTGGCGGTGTGCGTTTCGACGCGGCGTTTCCAGCGGCTGGGCGACCTGGCGGCGGGGACGGTGGTGATTTACGACAAGGTGCTGCCCGAGCCTGGGATGCCCGCGCCGCCGCCGATGGAGCCGGTGCGCCCGGCGGTGCTGTTGCGGCCGGACGAAGTGCGGGCGGTGGTGGCCTTCCGCGAGCGGGCGGGATTGTGGTCGGAGGGCCGGCGGGCGGAGATCGCCGATCATGCCGGGGAATTGAGCGGCGCGCAGGGGAGAGCGGGGGTGATCCGCCTGATGGCGATCGCGCATTGGTTGCAGGAGAAGCGATGAGCCCGGGATCTTTCGAGGAACGCCGCGCGGCGGAGTGGACGGAGCTGGACCGGCTGATCGGCGGCGTGGAGGCAGGCAAGCCGGGCGCGGGCGTGGAGAAATTGCCAAGGCGCTTCCGCGAGGCGTGCGCGGATCTGGCACTGGCGCGGCATCGGATGTACGGGGGGAATCTGATCGAGCGGCTGAACTCGCTGGTGATCCGCGGCTACAAGCTGCTCTACCGCAGCCGGCGGCGCGGGTGGGAGGCGGTGTTGCGTTTCGCGGCGGTGGATTTCCCGCGGCAGGTGCGGGCGGAGTGGCGGCTTTTCTGGCTGTGCAGCGCGTTGTTCTGGCTGCCGTTCTTCGGGATGATGTTGTCGGTGGGGCGCGACATGGAGTGGGCGCAGGCGGTGCTCGGGCCGCAGGGGATGGCATCGATGGAGGCGATGTATGGGGGGAAAGAACAGCAGATCAGTCACCTGCGGGAGGAGTTCGGGTCGAATTTCATGATGTTCGCCCACTATATCGCGAACAATATCGGGATTGATTTCCAGATCTTCGCGGGCGGAGTGCTGGCGACGCTGGGGACGATGTTTTTCCTGATCTTCAATGGCGTTTATATCGGGGCGGCGGCGGGATATTGTACGCATGCGTGCGATGCGGAGTCGTTCTGGAGTTTCGTTGCCGGGCATTCGTCATACGAGTTGCTGGGGATGGTGGTGGCGGGGATGGCGGGGATGCGGCTGGGGCTGGGGGTGCTGAAGCCGGGGCGGTTGTCGCGCGGGGGGGCGATCGCGGAGTCGGCGAAGCGGGCGCTGCCGCTGCTCTACGGGGCGGCGGGAATGACTTTCCTGGCGGCGGTCGTGGAGGGGTTCTGGTCGGCGCGGGATGTCGAGGCGAATGTGAAGTACGCGGTGGGCATCGCCGGCTGGGTACTGCATGTGGCGTACTTTATGGGAATGGGAAGGAGGGGGAATGCGGCTTGAGGCGGTGACGGCGGAGCTGCGCCCGCGCAGCGATTGGGAGGCGGTGGATCTCGGGCTGGCGCTGGCGCGGCGGGATTTCGGGCGCCTGATGGGCATCTGGTGGCTGGGGATGTTGCCGCTGTTGCTGCCGCTGGCGTTTTTGTTGCGCGGGCATCCGTTGTGGCTGGCGGTGGTGTTGTGGTGGTGGACGCCGGTGTCGTCGCGGCTGGTGCTGTTCCATCTGAGCCGGCGGCTTTTCGGCGACAGGCCGGAATGGCGCGAGGTGTTGCGGGAATTGCCGCGGGCGGCGGTGAGACGCTTCTTTTTCCGGATGGTGTGGGCGCGCTTATCACCGTGGCGGCCCCTGACGATGGCGGTGGAGGATCTGGAGGGGCTGCGCGGCGCGGAATATGGCCAGCGGGTGCGGCTGTTGCTGAGGCGCGGGGATGCGACGGTGATCATGGTGGCGCTGTGGCGAGCGGCGCTGGTTTTCTGGCTGGCGTTGTCGGTGTTGATGACGGCGGCGCTGTTTCTGCCGCAGGGTCAGGGCGAGCATTGGCAGGAGGCGGTCCGCAATTGGTGGGGCGGGCATTGGGCGGAGGTTCCGCCGTCCTTCGGCTGGCTGGCGGCCTTGTCGCTGTTGCTGGGGATGTCGCTGACGGATGTATTCGCGACGGGCGCGGGCTTCGGGATCTACGTGAACCATCGTACGTGGATCGAGGGTTGGGATGTGGAACTGGCGTTCCGGCGGCTGGCGAACCGTTTGAAGGGATTGGCGGGCGCGTTGGTCGCGGGGATTTTGCTGATGCCGGCGGCGGGTCCGGCGCCGGCGGGGGCGCAGGAGGCGGTGGAGGTGGAGAGGATTGAAGAGGTGGACGAGGATGACCCGGCGCGGGTGGCGGCGCGGGTGAAGGAGCACAAAGATTTCGAGGTCCACAAGGTGAAGGTGCGGACACCGCGGTCCTGGAATCCGCCGACGTGGACCGAGGCTTTCCTGCGCTTTCTGATGACGCTGGGGATGGTTCTTTTCTGGACGGTGGTGGCCGCGGCGGTGGGTTTCCTCTGCTGGCTGGTGTGGCGCTTCCGGTACGTTTTCCGCGAGGGCGGCGTGAAGAAAGGACGGTCGCCGGTCGCCGTGCCGCGGGTGGTGATGGGGCTGGATGTCGCGCCGGAGTCGATGCCCGGCGACATTCCGGGCACGGCGCTGGAGCTTTGGCGCGTGGGGCGGCGGCAGGAGGCGATGAGCCTGCTCTACCGGGGGACGATTTCGAAGCTGATCGCCGCGGGGAATGTGGAGATCGCGGAGTCGGATACGGAGAGCGATTGCCTGCGCCGGGTGCGGGCCGGGGCGGAGGTTCATGCCGGGTATTTCAGCGGCCTGACGGATGCGTGGATGCGGCTGGCGTACGCCCGGCTGACACCCGCCGATCCAGAGATGGAGGCGCTGTGCTCGACGTGGCCTTTTGCGGGAAGGAGGGAGGGATGAGGGAGATAACGAGACACGGAGGCGCGGAGGTCGCGGAGAGAACGTTGGGTTTCAGGAATTGCCGTTTCGTTATCTTTTTGTCCATCGCATGCGCGTTTTTGTTCGCGGGGTGCAATCATTCCACCACCGAGCGGGAGATCGGGTATCGGGGGAAGGCGCGGGTGGATGCGTATCTGGCGGCGGGGCGGATTCTGGAGCATTACGGCTACGAGGTGGAGAGCCTGCCGGGGTGGCGCAGGCCGGGCGATGAGGTGTCGATGCTGGTGCTGCCTTCGCCGGTGGTGAATGTGAAGGCGCTGGTGGAGCAACTTCGCGAATGGGTGGAGGAGGGCGGACATCTGGTGCTGCTGGTGGAGAGGTCGGAGTCGTGGCACGACGATTGGGCGAGATACGATTTTCCGACATTCAAAGAGTCGGTGCCGGAACCGCTGGCGGAGTGGCTGGACGAATGCGGCGTCGAGGTCCGCAAGAGGGAGGGGAAGAAATTGGATGCGGCGCGGGTAAGGTTCGGGGAGGAGCGCTACGAGGTTTTCGCGGAGTCCGGGCATGAGTTGCGCGTCGATGGAGGGCGGCCGAGGGTTTTCGGGGGAACTTCGCTTGGGGAGGGATTGTTGACGGTGCTGACGGATGCCCGGCCTTTCCGCAACCGCTACATCGACGAGCACGAGCATGCGGCGTTGTTGGTCGCGCTGGCGGAGCATTCGCCGTACGAGGGAAGCGTCGTTTTCATCCGCAATGCCACGCTATCTTTCTGGTCGATGCTGTGGAAGCACGGCTGGACGGCGCTGTTGGGGCTGGCGGCGGTGACGGTTTTCTGGCTGTGGAAGAACATGCCGCGCTTCGGCCCGCGGGCCGGGGAAAACGAAGCGCCGGAGGCGCGCGCCTATGAGCATCATCTGGAGGCGCTGGGCGGCTTCCACTGGCGGCTCGACAAGGCGGCGGGATTGTTGCGTCCGCTGCGAGAGTCGTTGCTGGAGCGGGCGCAGGCCCAGGCGTCCGCTGCGGGGCATCGCGACGGTGATCTTTTCGAATGGATGGCGGTGCGGGCGGGAATCACCCGCGAGCGCGCCGAGCGGGCGATGATTCACGAGAGGCCCTCCGATCCCGCGACGTTCACCCGGCTTTTATCCGATCTCCAAACCCTGCACTTGTCACTGCCATGACCGACGAACCGATACCAATCCACCCGCCCGTCACCGCTCCGCCGCCGGAGGCTTTTTCGCTGGTCGCGCGATTGCGCGAGCAGGTGGAGAGTGCGCTGCTGGGGCAGCGCGAGGTGGTGAGCCAGGTGCTCGCCGGGATGCTGGCGGGCGGGCATTTGCTGCTCGAAGGGAAGCCGGGGCTGGGGAAAACGCAGCTTGTGCTCGCGCTGGCGCGGGCTTTCGGCGGGACCTTCGGGCGCATCCAGTTCACGCCGGATCTGATGCCGTCGGATGTGACGGGGTTCCGGCTTTTCGACATGAAGAGCCAGACGTTCCAGCTCCGGCGGGGGCCGGTATTCTGCCATCTGCTGCTGGCGGATGAGATCAACCGTGCGCCGGCGAAGACGCAGGCGGCGCTGCTGGAGGTGATGCAGGAGCGGCAGGTGACGATCGACGGCGAGACGATCGCGCTCGATCCGCCCTTCATGACGCTGGCGACGCAGAATCCGGTGGAGCACGAGGGGACGTATCCTCTGCCGGAGGCGCAGTTGGACCGCTTCGTGATGAAGATTCTGATCGACTACCCGGATCGGGACGCGGAGGCGGAAATCGTTTCGCGCTCGGCGGCGGAGGCGCCGGGGGATTCGCCGGTGGACGGCATTCGGGCGGTGTGCTCGCCGGCCGATGTGATCGCCGCGCAACGGGCGACGGCGGGGATCCAGGTGGTGCGGGAGGTGGTGGATTACGCGGTGGCGCTGGTGCAGGCTACGCGTGAGGCGAAGACGGTGTCGCTCGGCGCGGGGACGCGCGGGGCGATTTCGCTGGTGCGCATCGCGAAGGCAATCGCGGTGATGCACGGACGCTCGTTCGTGATTCCGGACGACGTCAAGGCGGCGGCGCTGCCGGTGCTGCGGCACCGCGTGCAGCTTGCGCCGGAAGTGGCCATCGGCGGGCAGCCGGTGGACGAGGTATTGAGGTCGATTGTCGAATCCGTACCGGCGCCGAGGCAGTAGATGATTGAGAGTTAAGAGATTGGAAGTGATGAGTCCGACGGGCAGGGGACTGGCATTGGCGGCGGTGTGGGCCTTGTTAGGGCTGGCGGCGGTGTTCTGGCGCGGGCTGGTGCCGGCGTGGTGGATTGCGGGGGCGGCGGGGTTGGCGGCGCTCGTGGCGGATGGGGTGGGGCTCTTTTTTTTGCGGCGGGTGGAGGTGATGCGGCGGTTGCCGGGGAGGTTCGCGGTGGGGGAGAGGGGAGAGGTGCGACTGGAGATCCGCAATCCGGGACGCTTTGCGGCGGAGTTCGAGCTTTTCGACGGCATTCCGGCGACGGCGGAAGCACCAGAGATGCCGTGGCTGGGAACGATTCCCGCGGGGGGAAAAGCGCGGGTGGATTACGGGGTGCGGATCATGGAGCGCGGGGTGGCGGGATTCGGGCGGGTGCATTTGCGGCGGCGGTCGTTGCTCGGCTTCTGGCAGCGGAAGTCGCTGGCCGGCGGGGAGGAGGAAGTGAGGGTATATCCGGATTACGAGCCGGTGCTGCGTTTCGCGCTGCTGTCGATGCAGGCACGGCAGGATCAGATGGGAATCGTGAGGAAGTCCTATGCGGGTAGTAGCAGGGATTTCCATCAGTTGCGGGAGTACCGGGAGGGAGATCCGTTTTCACAGATTGACTGGAAGGCGACATCTCGGCGGCTGACGTTGATCAGCCGGGAATATCAGGAGCAGAGAAACCAGACGATCGTTTTTCTAACAGACACGGGGCGGAGGATGAGGGCGATGGATGGCGAGCTGCCACAGTTTGACCATTGTCTGAACGCGATGCTGCTGCTTTCCTATATCGCGCTGAAGCAGGGGGATCAGGTGGGGATGCAGTCCTTCGGGGGCACGAACCGCTGGATGCCGCCGGTGAAGGGAATTCATTCGATGTCGGCGTTGTTGAATCATTTATTCGATTACCAGACGACGCCGGAGCCCAGCGATTTCGCCGAGGCGGCGGAAAGGCTGCTCACCCGGCAGCGGCGGAGAGCGCTGGTGGTGGTGATGACGAATCTGCGCGGCGAGGATGCGTCGGAGCTGGTGCCGGCGCTGCGCAGTCTGCGTGTCCGGCATCTGGTGATGCTGGCGAGTCTGCGGGAGAAGTCGGTGGAGCAGGCCCGGACCGGGGCGATCCAATCGTTTTCCGACGCGCTGCGCTTCGCGGCGGCGGAGGCTTACGACGCGGAGCGGGCGGAGGTGCTCGCCAACTTGCGGAGCCACGGGGTGCTGACGCTGGATGTGCCGGCGCAGGAGTTTGCGGTGGCTTTGGCGAACCGCTATCTGGACATCAAGGCGGCGGGGAGATTGTAGGAGTCTCGCGGCAAATGAAGAGGAGGCCGAGGAAATTCAGCGCGAGGCTGGCGAGGATGCAGTAGAAGCCGGGACCGGGGATTACGCTTTCCGGGTCGAGATCCAGGAGAATGATGCCACCCAAGCCGCACATGGCGATCCCGGATGAAAGAACGGCCACCCACCAGAGCCAGCGCGAAGCGCGCAGAGGCAGGATAAGGAAGGGAGAAGCGACTGCCATGAGCCCGTGGGTGAGGAATGTTGTCGCAACGATCATGTTCCGAGTATCGCTGAAGTCGGGATCCATGAGAATTTCGAAAAAGTCGGGCCAGACTTGCCAGCCCATCCATCCTTCTCCTTCTTCGTGGAACTCGAAGGCGAGAAAATGGAAAGCGCCGAATGTCACGAAGGCTGTTCCGAGAAGTGTCAGTGCGACGAGGTTCATCCATCGGATTTTTCGGGGAAGCATGCATGGGAGGATGGAAGGGGAGCGGCTTCGTCGGCAAGGCGAAGAAAAGCAGCGGTATCAACGCCCCTTGGCTTTTGAGCGTTACCAATGCCATTTCCAATCACGGAATGTGCAGAAGGTTTTTCCGTGATCGAACATTCAAATGGTGGTCGGCGATTGGTATGAATCGCCGGTCATTCGCGTCCGGCTGAAGCCGGGGCCATATGCCACGGGATCGCAGGCTATCGGAAGAATCCCAGCGTTGTGACTAGGGCTTCGTCGAGGGTGTGTCGCGGTTGCCAGCCGGCGTCGCGCAGTTTGTCGGCGCTGGCGCGGGAGTGTTTCACGTCGCCGGGGCGCTCGGGGCCGTGGAGGATGTTCGAGGACGAGCCGGCGGCGGCGAGGATTTTCGAGGCGAGGTCGTTGATGGTCATCTGGCCGCCGTAGCCGGCATTGAAGACGCCGGTGACGCCCGGGGTTTCGGCGGCGAAAGCGAGGGCGCCGACGATATCTCTCACGTAGATGAAATCGCGGGTCTGTTCGCCGTCGCCGTAGACGGTGATGTCCTCGCCCTTGAGCGCTTTTTCGATGAAGATCGGCACGGCGGCGGCGTAGGCGCCCTTCGGATCCTGGCGCGGGCCGAAGACGTTGAAGAAGCGGATCGCGGCGGTTTCGAGGCCGCGCTCGCGGAGGAAGAGATCGAGGTAGTATTCGCCGTCGAGCTTGGTGATGGCGTAGGGGCTCTTCGGCTCGGGGAGCATGGTTTCGAGCTTCGGCACCGCGGGGTTGTCACCATAGATGGCGGCGGAGGAGGCGAAGACGAGTTTCTTCACGCCCGCGGCGGCGGAGGCTTCGAGGACGTTGAGCAGGCCGTGGACATTGATGTCGACGCACTCGGCCGGCTTGGCCATCGACTCGGGGACGCTGACCAGCGCGGCGAGATGGAAAACGTAGTCCACGCCCGCGACGGCTTGCGCGACGAGGTCGCGGTCGGTGATGGAGCCTTCGATGAAGGTGCAGTCCAGGCCGTCGAGGTTTTTGCGGTAGCCGGTGCGGAGGTTGTCGAGCACGCGGATTTCCTCCGCTCTACCCTGGTAGTGTTCGACGATGTGGGAGCCGATGAAGCCGGAGCCTCCGGTGACGAGGAGTTTCATAGAGGGTGCCGGGTGATCAGTGATCGCTGATCAGTGAGGACTGATTGGCCGATCTTCAGGCGGCGGCGACGATTTTGTCGCTGCCGGCGGCGGCTTGCACGATTTCTTCCATGCGATCGAGGTTTTCTTCGATCGCCCGGACCATGGCGAATTGCGAGCGGCAGCGGTCGATGTTGTGGCCGGGACGTTTGGTTTTGAAGTAGACGTCGCCCTGCAGGTAGTCGGTGAGGAAGCGGATGCCGCATTCGAGGGTGAGGAGCTTGCCGGAGAAGGCCAGATGGTCGATCTCGGCGCGATTGAGGAAGGAGCCGGCGCTGTCGAGGTAGCCGCGGACCAGCGCGTCGAAGCGGTCAAGACGGATGCCGACGAGGGAAAGGTCCACTTCGTCCTCGCGGGTGGTGGGGGCGGCGGTGCGGACCATGTCGCCGAAGTCGTAGAGGACGGAGCCGGGCATGGTGGTGTCGAGGTCGATCACGCAGACGCCTTCGGAGGTCACGTCGTCTAGCAGGACGTTGTTGAGCTTGGTGTCGTTGTGGGTGACCCGCTCGGGGATGACACCGGCTGCGATGAGGTCGGTGACTTTCCGGCAGTCGGCGGCGCGGGCGAGGGCGAAGTCGATCTCGGCCCGGCAGGCGCGGGCGCGGCCGGCGATGTCGGCGTCGATGGCGTCCTGCAGCGCCTGGAGCCGCTTGGGAGTATGGTGGAAGTCGGGAATGGTTTCGTGGAGGCGCTTGCCGCCCAGGTCGGCGGCGAGTTTCTGGAATTCGCCGAAGGCTTTGGAGGCCTGCTCGGCCTGGAGGTTGGTGCGGATTTCGTCATAGCCGCGGGCGCGCTCGATGAAGGGGTAGGTGCGCCAGAAATTGCCGTCGCGATCGATGGCGCAGGGTTTGCCGTCGGAGGCGGGAATGACGGTGAGGGTGCGGCGGCGGGCTTCGGGATGGCTTTGATCAAGCAGGCGGGCGAGGGCGTGAGAGGTCACGCGCTCGATGTTTTCCATCAGGGCGGCGGGATTTTTGAAGATGGAGTGGTTGATCCGTTGGTGAATGTAGCGGAGGCGCAGGCCGGCCTGGTCATACCACGCGCAGTAGGTGTCGTTGATATGGCCGGAGCCGTAGGGCTGCGCGTCGACGAAGTCGGCGCGCATGTCGAAGAGGCCGCTGACGTGGCGGAGGTCGTGCATGGATTCAAGAAATCGACACTCAAATGCCGATATTCGAGAATAAAATGACAGTTTCGGCTTTTCGCAAGCCGATTTCGCATCTTTGGGAGCAGGGAATTTTGAGATTCATGCATCCGGTGACGAAAGTGAGGTTTTGCGTTGATCGGCGGGCGGGTGACGGTGAATTTGCGGCCATGTTTCCGCCCGGCTTCCGCGATCTGGTGAAAGAGTCCTGGGTGAAGGTCGTGGAGGAGCTGAAGGTGTCGGGAGGCCTGCCTGTCAGCGAGTTGAGCCGCCGGCTGGAAACCAGCTACATGGGGATGAAGGACCAGTGCGAGGCGCTGCTGAAGCTGGGATATCTGGAGCGCTGGCGGCTGCCGCGCAAAGAGGTCGGGAGGCCGGAGGTCATGTACCGGCTGGCGCCGAAGGCGGACGCGCTTTTTCCCCAGGCCGGGGTGTCGCTGTCGCTGGAATTGCTGGAGGCGGCGCGGCATTTGTTCGGCGAGACGGCGCCGGAGCGGCTGCTGCTCCAGTATTTCGGCCAGCTTTACGAGAAATGGCGCCCGCGGCTGGCCAAGGCGAAGTCGCTGGTCGAAAAGGCGACTCTTTTGGCCGGTTTGCGGGAAAAGGAGGGCTGCTTCGGACGCTGTCATTACGATCCGCAGCGGGGCTTCCGCGTTGAGGAGTATCATCATCCACTGCTGCCGGTTTTCGCGGTGTATCCGTCGGCGGTGAACTTGGAGCTCCGGATGATGGAGGAACTTCTCGGAACGAAAGTGACGCGGCGAGAGGTGCCAGGGGGCAGGGGCGGTCCGGCGCGGATCGACTACGAGCTTGCGACGCTCGGGGTGCGGGGCGAGGAGTGATCCTGAATAGATTTCTCCGCAACAGCGTCGAAGCTCCCGAATCCACGGATTTCCCATGAAAACTCCATTCGTCTCCTGGTTGTCTTTGTGCCTTTTCCTTGCCTCCTGCGACCGGGAAAGCGGACCGGCCGCGACGGGCTCCGCGGATGACGGGGCCGCCGAAGAACGGGCGCTGCTGGCCGAAGAGCGCGCCGCGCTGGAGGCGGAGAAGGAGGCTCTGCGCGCCGAGCGGGAGGCGGAGCTGGCCCGGCGGGAAGCGCGGGCGGAAGACCGCGACGCCGGGCTTGCCGAGAGGGAAGAGGAGCTGGCCGGGCGGGAAAACGATCTCGTCCGGCGCGAGACCGATCTTGCCAGCCGCGAGATGATGCTCAGCGAGCGCGAGCTGGAAGTGGCCGGCCGCGAGGCGCTGGCGGACTGGGAGCCCGAAGAGCCGGTGCCCGCATTTCAGGATCCGGTCGCGGATTACGATACGTTTTACGAGGGGCTGGCCCCGCATGGTTCGTGGTTCGAGACGCCGGACTACGGCTATGTATTCCAGCCGGCGGTGGTGGTGCAGGACGCCTCGTGGCGGCCCTACAGTCGCGGGCGCTGGGCTTGCACGGATCTCGGCTGGACCTGGGTATCGGACGAGCCTTTCGGCTGGGCGTGTTTCCACTACGGCCGTTGGGTTTTCCTGCACGGCCGGGGCTGGGTGTGGGTGCCCGGCGACGAATGGGCTCCGGCTTGGGTGACCTGGCGGGAGGGCGGCGGCTATGTCGGATGGGCGCCGCTGCCGCCGGAGACCATGAGTTTCCGCGGACGCGGCTGGGGCGTCACGGTGGAGGTGGATTTCGGCATCAGCTCGGCGCATTTCTGCTTTGTCGAGAGTCGCCACATGGCCGATCCGCCGTGGCGGCACTATTTGCCGGTTTCACGCAATGTCTGGTGCCACGGCCGCACGACCAATATCACCAATATCCATGTCCACCGGGACCGTATCGTTTGCGGCGGTCCGCGTTACGACGCTCTGCGCAAGACCGTCGGCAAGCCCTGGCCGGTCTATCGCCTCGAACTCGACCGGGCGGCGGCCCGCCGTGATGCGAACCGCCGGGGAGCCGTGGTGAGAGGCGACCGCCTCAGCGTTTTCGCGCCGAATCTCAATGCCCGCTGGAATCCGGAATTGAAGCCCGGTCGTGTGGCGGGCCGCTGGCAGGATGTCCGGGTGGTGCGTGCGGAGAGCGGCATCAAGCCGGAGTGGACGAATCGTTTCCGCGAGGCCCGCGGGCGCCAGAGGGAAGAGGCCACCGCCTGGTCCCGCGAGCGGGGAGATGCCGCAACCGCCGAGAGAAACCGGCTGCTCGAAGCCAACCGCCGCCGCAGCGAGGAAGCGCAGAGGGAACTCGCGACGCGGAGGGAAAATTGGCTGGAGAATCGCCGCCGGGAGCTTGCCGGGCGGGAAAATCCTGAACGGATGCCCGGCCGGGCCCGCCCGATGCCAGAGAATGGAAGGCAACCCGCCGCCGATGCCGCGGCACGGCGGGAGGAAGCGCTCGAACGTCAGCGCGCTGCCGCCGAGCGGCTGCGACAGGCGCAGGAACGGCAAAGTGATCAGGGACGCCCGGGAACGCCGCCGGATCGGGCCGGACGCGATACGCCGCAGCAGCCGGGACGCGATCGGGGAGAGGCCATACGTCGGCGCGGAGAAGAAGCCCGCGAGGGGAATGATGCGCCGCGTCCCGGGCGGGAGAATGTGGAGAGGGATGCCGGCCGCCCACAGGACATGCAGGATCAAACCCGCCGCGAGCAGGAGCGGCAGACTCGGGCGGCGGGGGAACGGAACCGCCGGGAGGCCGAGGAAAATGCCCGCCGCGGCCGGATGGAGGATGCCCGGAGGCAGCGCGACGAAGCGGCCCGCCAACAGGAGGAAGCGCGGCGTGGCCGTCAGGAGGAGGAGAGAACACGCCAGCAACAGGAGCAGATGCCGCGGCAGCAGGAAGAGCGTGCCCGTGAACAACAGGAGCAGGCCCGCCGCCAGCAGGAAGAACAGGCCCGTCGCCAGCAGGAGGAAGCACGTCGTCAACAGGAAGAGCGCGCCTGCGAGCAACAGGAGCATATGCGCCGCCAACAGGAAGAGCAAGCGCGTCGTCAGCATGAAGAGGAGGCCCGCCGCCAGCAGGAAGAGCGCGCCCGCGAGCAACAGGAGCAGATGCGCCGCCAACAGGAAGAGCAAGCGCGTCGTCAGCAAGAAGAGGAGGCCCGCCGCCAGCAGGAGGAGCGCGCTCGGGAGCAGCAGGAACAGATGCGTCGCCAGCAGGAAGAGCAAGCGCGTCGTCAGCAAGAGGAGGAAGCCCGCCGTCAACAGGAAGAGCGCGCCCGCGAGCAACAGGAGCAGATGCGCCGCCAACAGGAAGAACAGGCCCGTCGTCAGCAAGAAGAGGAGGCCCGCCGCCAGCAGGAGGAGCGCGCTCGGGAGCAACAGGAGCAGATGCGTCGCCAACAGGAAGAACAGGCCCGTCGCCAGCAGGAAGAGCGTTCCCGGGAACAAGGCGAGCGGGAGCGGGGTCGGGGTGCAAGGTAGCGCCGAGTTTTTTGCCGGCGGATTTTCACGCCTTCGATCCCGAGATTTTCAGACTTTTCAGCCGGATCGCGGAACGATGCGGCCGCTCCGCTACCTTTCGGCTGCCATGAGGGAATTCGTCATTCCGTATGTTCCTTCCTCATGGGGCGGGTCCTGGGGTGGCATGAAACACGCTTGAACCGAGGGGGCGGCGAGCCCATCTTCCGCCCCCCGGGCCCCGGGGGGCCTTCCGCTACCAATGTCCTCTTTCATTCAGATCCCCGAAGATGCTCCGTTTTCCTCCGAGCAGCGCGCCTGGCTCGGCCAATTCCTTTCCAATCTTCTCGCCGCCGGCGCCGCCACCGCGCCGGCCGCTTCGGGTCCCGCCGTCCCGGTGACGGTGCTTTGGGGGTCCCAGACCGGCAATGCCGAGGGCCTGGCCAGGAAACTGATGAAAACCCTCAAGAAAGGGAATTTCGAGGTCGAGGTTCACGACATGGCCGCCTATGACCGGGCGAAGCTGCCGCAAGAGAAAAACCTGCTGGTCATCACCTCGACCTACGGCGACGGCGAGCCGCCGGACAATGCCGCCGATCTCTACAACTGGATTCATACCGATGCCGCGCCTCGTCTGGAGGGCGTGAATTTCTCCGTCCTTGCGCTCGGCGACACGAATTATCCGGATTTCTGCAAGTGCGGGATCGATTTCGACACCCGTTTCGAACAGCTCGGCGCCACGCGCCTTTTCCGCCGGATCGACAGTGACGTAGATTACGACGGGCCCTTCAAGGAATGGTCCGAAGGGCTGCTGGCGCTGCTTGCGCCGGCCGGTCGTCCGTCCTCGAATGGCGCGGCGGCGCTGGAGCAGGTCGAGGAGGGTTATTCGAAGAAGAATCCCTTCCCCTCCGCCATTCTCCGGAACGTCAATCTCAACGGTCCGGGAGAGAAGGCCACGCACCACATCGAGTTCTCGCTGGAAGGTTCGGGGCTCGATTACGAGGTCGGCGACGCGCTCGGCGTCTATCCGCGGAATCCGGAGCCGGTCGTGGACGAGATTCTCGTCAACCTGCCCTTCAAGACGGATGTGGAGGTCCCGCTGCCCGATGGCGGCGAGGCTCCGCTGCGTGAGGCGCTGATTTCCGCCTATGACATCGGCACGCTCAATAAGTCGCTGATCCAGAAATGGCAGGCGCGCAGCGGTTCGCCCTTCCTGCGCTCGCTGGTTCAAGCGGACGACAAGAAGGCGTGGGACGACTTTTGCTGGGGGCGCGATCTCATCGATCTGGTCGTCGATCATCCGGCCGATTTCACGGATGCGGAGGATTTCGTCGCGGTGCTGAAGAAGCTCCAGCCGCGCCTCTACTCGATCGCCTCCAGCCCGAAGACCCATCCCGGCGAGGTGCATCTGTGTATCGGCATCGTCCGCTACGAAAGCCACGGCCGGAAGCGCGGGGGGATTTGTTCGACTTTCCTCGCCGACCGCGTGGCGGGGCTCAAACCGGGGGTTTTCGTTCACACCAACAAAGCTTTCCGCCTGCCGGAGAGCGGCGACACGCCGGTCATCATGGTCGGTCCCGGAACCGGCATCGCTCCCTTCCGGGCCTTTCTCGAAGAGCGCAAGGCGACCGGCGCGAAGGGTGCGAACTGGCTTTTTTTCGGTAATCCGCATCGGTCCACCGATTTTCTCTACGAGGAGGAGTTTTTGACGTTCCAGCGGGAGGGCACGCTCCAGCGCCTCGATCTTGCGTGGTCGCGCGACCAGAAGGAGAAAGTCTATGTCCAGAACCTGATGCTCCAGCACGGGGCGGAGTTGTGGAAATGGCTCCAGGACGGGGCCGCCTTCTATGTCTGCGGCGATGCTTCGCGGATGGCGAAGGATGTCGATGCCGCGCTGCATCGCATCGCGGAGGAGCACGGCGGGCTTTCCACGGAGGACGCCGCGGCGTTCGTCAACCAGCTCAAGAAGGATAAGCGCTATCTGCGCGATGTCTATTGAGCGGAATTCGTTCGCCCAGCTTTGTGCTGGAGATCGGAACGGGGCAGGGCATAGTGACGGCATGAAGAAAGCCGCCGCCATTCTGCTTTCCGTGTTTCTTTTCGCATCCTGCAGCAAGCAGGAGGAGGTGAATCCGCCGTCCGGCCATACCGCGGAGGAGGAAACCGCGCCGAAGGCTGTGGTTGCCGAGGAGCCGCCGGAAATCGAGGTGGACGAGGAGGAGCCCATGCCCCAGACGCCTGGCGAGCACCTCGACCATGCGCTGCAAAAGACCGGTCAGGGCCTTCAGGTCGCGGGAGAGAAGACGGAGGAAGCCGTGCGCACCGCCGGGGAAAAGACCGAGGAAGGTCTGCGCAAGGCCGCCGAGGCGACCGGACGTTTTCTCCAGCGGGCGGGTGAAAAGATCGAGGACAAGGCGAGCGAGTGAGGCGGCCGCCGCCGGGTCAGGCCAGTGGGACCGGCGTTGGTTTACGGGTTTGCCGGCGGCGGGACGAATTCGTCCACGGCGCGGAAATCAAGGCGCTTGGTCACGGGATTGGTGAAGAAAAAGACATAAGAACGCTGGCGGTTGTCCACGGGCCAGCGGGTGGTGCTGAGAGCCCGGTCACCTTCTTTTTCGCGCACGCCGAAGCCGACGTCGTAGAATTTTTCCTCTCTGGCGCCGGCGGGGCGGAGCACCTGGCCTTTGGAGGGTTCTAGGATGAATTTCGCGGTGCCGACATAGCCGAGCACGGTTTTGTCGGCGTGGTTGTAGAAGTAGACATCGCCGGGCCGGAAGTTGGGATCGTCCGAGCGCAGCACCACCGGCTTGTAGCCGCCCTGCTGCGCAGGGACGAGCAGGGCGATGAAGGAGGTGCCGCTCTCCGGCAGGATGATGGAAGCCAGAACCACATCGGGGTTCACGGCGCGCAGCTCGAATTTGCGGGCGGATATTTCTACGGGGTCGGAAAGGTGGTTGTGCGGCAGGTCGAAGGCGGGCGAGCGTTTTTCGCCGGTGGAGAGCAGGACCTGGCCAAGTTCCTTGGGAGCGCGCTCGGCGAGGAAACGGACTTTCACCTCCTGACCCTGGGCGAGGGACGCGGCGGCGAGAAGGGCGATGAGGCTGCGAACGATCATGCGCGGAACACTAGGCGTTGAATGGCGGGAAGCAAAGAACGGAGAATCCGGAATTTGGACGATTTTCCGTTCGGGCCGGGAAAGGATTCGGGGGGGCAGGAAAATGCTCACTCCACCGGAGCACTTCCCGGAAACTTTATGCCAGGACCTCTTTCACCATGTGACCATGGACATCGGTGAGGCGGAATCGCCTGCCCTGGTGCAGGTACGTCAGCGCCGTGTGGTCGATGCCCATCAGGTGCAGGATGGTCGCCTGGAGATCGTGCACGTGGACCGCACCGGGCGCGTAGACGTGCTTGTCGGCGTGGATCGGATTCCCGTCGGCGTCGGCGATGTTGTAGCCGTAGGCGTCGGTGTGCCCGTATGAAATCCCCGGCCGAACTCCGCCGCCCGCCATCCAGATGGTGAAACAGCGGGGATGATGGTCGCGGCCGTAGTTGTCCCTGGTCAGCCTGCCCTGTGAGTAGGAGGTCCGGCCGAATTCCCCGCCCCAGATCACCAGCGTGTCTTCGAGCAGGCCGCGCTGTTCGAGATCGCGGACCAGCGCGGCGGAAGCCCGGTCGGTTTCGAGACACTGGCCGCGGATCGCCGACGGCAGGTTGTCGTGCTGATCCCAGCCCTGGTGGTAGAGCTGGATGAAGCGCACGCCGCGTTCCGCGAGACGGCGGGCGAGCAGGCAATTCGCGGCGAAGGTCCCCGGCTTCCTGCTATCTTCGCCGTAGAGTTGGAATACCGAATCCGGTTCGCCGGAGAGATCGGTCGCATCCGGCACGCTGGTCTGCATGCGGAAAGCCATTTCATATTGGGCGATGCGGGATTCGATCTCGGGGTCGAGTTCACTTTCGAATTGCGCGCGGTTCAGGGCGGAGAGCTTGTCGAGCATCGCCCGGCGGCCGGAGCGGCAGATGCCGTCGGGGTTGGAAAGATAGAGCACGGGATCCTTGCCCGAGCGGAACTGGACGCCCTGGTATTTCGAATCGAGGAAGCCGTTGCCCCACAGCCTGGCGTAGAGCGGCTGGTCGCCCTGGCCGGCGGAGACGAGCACGATGAAGCCTGGCAGGTTCGCGTTGTCGGAGCCGAGGCCGTAGGACATCCACGCTCCCATCGAAGGCCGCCCGGCGATCTGCGAGCCGGTCTGGAAGAAGGTGATCGCCGGATCGTGGTTGATCGCGTCGGTGAACATCGATTTCACGAAACACAGCTTGTCGGCGATGGCCGCGGTGTGCGGCAGCAGTTCGGAAACCCACGCGCCGGACTGGCCGTGTTGCGCGAACTTGAAATGGCTGCCTGCCAAGGGGATCGACGCTTGTTGAGCCGACATCCCAGTCAGCCGCTGGCCGCCGCGGACGTGATCGGGCAAGGGCTCGCCGTTCTTTTCGACCAGCAGCGGCTTGTGGTCGAAGAGATCCTGCTGCGCCGGGCCGCCGGATTGGAAGAGGTAGATGATGCGCTTCGCCCTCGGCGCGAAGCCCGGCGGAGTCGAGGCGAAGGCCCGGTCTCCGAGCAGGGACGCCAAGGCTGCGCCGCCGATGCCGGTGGCGCCGGTTTTGAAGAAGTGACGGCGGGTGAGAGACGCGAACGCGGAGTGCCGGGTGGAAGAAAACATAACGGTCAGCGGTTCCAGATGGAGGCGTCGAGGTTGAGAATCGCCTGGCACGTCACAGCGAGCGCGGCGGCTTCGGCGGGATCGGTTCCAGGGTTTTGTAAAAGGTATTTCTCCGCCTCCCCGGGCCTGGATTTGAAAAGCGCGAGCTGCCCGGCGTGAAGTTCGGCGAGGATCTCCGCTTCCCTCGCCGTCGGCGGCCGCGAGGTGCAGGCGGCGAAGGCGGCGGCAAGCCGTTCGCCTTCCGGCAGCTGGCTCACCTTTGCCGCGAGAGCCTGCGCGGCTTCGACGAATTGGATGTCGTTAAGCAGCACCAACGCCTGCAAGGGCGTGTTGGTCTGGGGCCGGCGGATCGTGCAGACCTCGCGGGTGGGACTGTCGAAGGCCAGCATGTTCGGCAGCGGCGAGGTGCGCTTCCACACCGAATAAAGCGAACGGCGATGAAGATCGACGCCTACCGACTGGCGGTAGGCGGGAGACATCGAGTTCGACTCGCGCCACAAATCGCCGCCCGGCTGGTAGGGCGAGACCGGCGGACCGCCGTCGCGATGCCGGAGCAGGCCGGAGGAGACCAGCGCCAGATCGCGGATCTGCTCGGCGGAGAGGCGGCGCGAAGGGCCGCGGGCGAGCAGCCGGTCGGCCGAGTCCTTCTCCGTGGCATCGCCTCTCACTCTACTATCCTGACCGTAGGTGGAGCCGAGGGCGATCTTCCGGCACAGCCGTTTAAGATCCCAGCCGTTCGCGACGAAATCCCGGGCGAGCCAGTCGAGCAGTTCGGGATGGCTCGGCAGCGAGCCTTGCAGCCCGAAATTGTCGGAGGTTTCAACGATGCCTTCGCCGAAGAAATTCGCCCAGATGCGATTGACGAAGACGCGGGCGGTCAGCGGATGCCGCGGATCGGTCAGCCAGCGGGCCAGGCCGAGGCGGTCCCTCGGCTCCTCTTCGGGAAAGGGGATGAGAATGTCGGTGAAAGTCCCGCGGCCGATTTCGTTGTCCTTGGTGCGAGGCGAATCGTAGGCGCCGCGATCCAGCACGTGGGCGGGGCGGGGCCGCTCTGTCTCGCGCATCACCGGGATCTCGAACATCGACTCTTCCGCGGCGATCATGGCCGCCCGCGCCGTTCTCAGGGATGCGAGCGCCTCGCGATGGGCGGGGTCGGTGGAGGCGAGCCAGGCTTCTTTCAACCCGCTTTGGTTCGACACGAGACCGGCGAGGGCGGCGGTCCATGCCGCGGGATCGTGCAGCGCTGCGACTTCGAGCGGAGCCAGCGCGCGGGAGAAGATTCTCAGCTCGTCCACTTCGCCGCCGCGGAAACCGCGGTCGCGGAAGCGCTGACCGATGGCCGCGGTACCGTCTCCGTGGCCGCGGGTGGCGATGGATTTCCAGATGGCGTCCGCCGTGGTTTCGGTTTCCAGCGGCTGTCCATCGAGATAGAGCCGAAGGCCTTCCGGGCTACTGGAACCATCGTAGGTGAAGGAGATGCGCGCCCATTGATTTTGCGGGACGGCCTGGAGCGAGCGGATGCCGATGGCGTTGCCCGGCCAGTCGCGGACGATTCGTGCCTCGACATGGCCGCACGCCAGCAGCAACTCGATGCCGTTGAAGCCGACATCGGTGCCGAAACTGCGGTGGATCAGGACCACGGGTTCGGGATTCACCGCCACGTCGCGGATGACGAGATCGACCGTCCACGGGTCACAGCGGTCGGCTTCGAGTCGTCCCGGCAGGGAGATGCCGGTGTCGCCGTCGAGCCTGATCGCGGCACCGGATTTTCCGGGCACCCGCGGCAGGCCGTTGCCGGAGGCTTCGGGAGCGCCGGCCAGGTCTTCGAGCTTCGATGCGGGGCCCTCGCCGTCGAAGGTGAGGTGGGAAACGAGTCCTTCGAGCGGAGCCGCGGCGGGTGCGGAGGCGAGCCAGGCATCGAAGTCCGCATCGGACGAGGAACGGCGGAACTCCACCGCGGCCAGGGCTGCATCGATTGCCCGTTCGGCTTCGTGGAGTTTGGTTTCCTGATCTGCGCTCGGAAGCAGAAGACCGGGGGAGGGCTGGATAGCGCCGCTGCTGTAGAAACCGCGCTCGGGGATCGAGTTGAAAAAAGCGCCCAGCGCGTAGTAGTCCCGCATCGGGATCGGGTCGTACTTGTGATCGTGGCAGCGGCTGCATTCCAAGGTAAGCGCGAGGAAAACGGACCCGAAGGTGTGGACGCGGTCGGCCATGTTCTCGACGAGGAATTCCTCCGCCACCGATCCGCCTTCGTTGGTCAGCCGGTGCAGGCGGTTGAAGGCGGTGGCCAGTTTCTGTTCGCGGGTCGCATCCGGCAGCAGGTCGCCGGCGATCTGCCAGGTGATGAAATCGTCGATGGGCAGATTGGAGTTGAGCGAGCGGATCACCCAATCCCGCCACGGCCAGAAGGCGGTGAGCTGGTCGGATTGGTAGCCGTAGGAATCGGCATAGCGGGCGGCGTCGAGCCAGGGCACCGCGAAGTGCTCGCCGAAGCGCGGGCTGGCGAGCAGGCGTTCCACCGCGGCGGTTTTCGCAGAAGCGAAATCGTCACGCGCGGTTTTTTCGAAGGCCGCGATTTCTTCCAAGGACGGCGGCAGGCCGGTGAGATCGAGCGTCGCCCGGCGCAGCCAGCGGAGGGGATCGGCGGGCGGGGAAGGGGAGAGTCCCTCCGTTTCCAACCGGGCGAGGATGAAGCGGTCGATGTCGTTTTGCGGCCATTCCGAGTCTTTCGTTTCCGGGATGGGCACCGTGTCCGGCAGCGGTTGAAAGGCCCAGTGCGGCTCGTATTTCGCGCCCTGCTCGATCCAGCGGCGGAGGACTTCCTTTTCCTCTCCGTTCAGCGTCAGGTGCGATGAGGGCGGCGGCATCGTGATCTCAGGGTCGTCGGAAACGATGCGCTTCCATGCGGCGGAGGTTTCGGGATCGCCGGGCACGATCGCGCTGCCCGCCGAATCTTTCAGCGGTGCGAAGGCTCCCTCCGCGGTGTCGAGACGCAGCCCGGCTTCGCGCTTGCCTGCATCCGGCCCGTGGCAGGCGAAGCACTTGTCGGAGAGGATCGGCCGGACATCGAAGGCATACGACACCGCCGTCCCGGCCCGCGAGGCGACCGGCGAAACGATCAAGAAAAGCGGCAGGAAGCGTGTCACGGTGGGTATCGTTACCACACATTCCGCCGGATCGTTTCAGCGAATCGGCGAATCACCCAAAGAGGGGATGGTGGCTCCGTACTCCCGGTCACATGCCCTGCAAGCATCCGAGGATTGACTGCATGCAGCGCTCCCGGTCGTTGCGCCATTCATGAATGCCGAGCGGCAGCAGCCGGAGGCCGGTGCGCTGGAGCAGCAGTTGTTCGCGCAGCGACACGCTTTCTCCCGCCCGCCCGCGCTGGCCGACCAGATCGAGCGCCAGATGTCCGCCGCGCGGGCCATGAACCAGCAGATCGAGCGGGATGCCGCCGGCCGAAAGTCCCGTCTCGCAGCGCAGGCCGTGCGCCGAGAGAGCTTCCGCCACTTCGCCGATCCAGCGGCACAGGCTGGCGTCCGTTTTCCGCCGCCGTTCTTTTTCCAGCGAGCCCAGCCAGGCGTCCAGCAGCGACGAACCCGGCCGGCGATGCTGCCCGAGCGAATGGAACACGACCACTTCGTCGCGTGCGCGGGTGATCGAGACGTTAAAGACATCCTCGCGTTCGAGGAAACGCCGGGCGCCCGCCGGGCAGTCTCCGGTCAATGCCAGGGAAAGCAGCATCGTATCGCGTTCGTCGCCTTGGAAGCCATGCGCCGTGGCCACGATCAGATCGTGCTCGTGGATCAGCCGTCCGAGCGCTTCGCGGCCGAGGCATTTCGCGAGCACCGGCTCGAAGGCATCGACCTGGGCGCGGAACGGCGACAGGAAGCCGATGCTCCGCTTCACGCCGGATGCCGCCGTTTCCTCCAGCCATTTGCCGAGAAAACGCGCGGCTTCCTCCAGTTCGGGGTGGTTCACGCCGGCGGCGTCGCGTTTTCCCGCGACCGCTTTGATCGAGGCGGCGGGCCGGATTTCGCCGGGCTCCGGCAGTTCGCGCATCAGGCGCAGGCGGCGGGAGTAGAAGCGCTCGTTGCTGAAGGCGATGAGTTCCGGCCGCGAGCGGAAGTGCTCGGAGAGGAAATGCACCGCGCCGCCGGCGTCCAGCGCCACGTCGATCAGGGATTTCCGCCGGTAGTGGAAACGCTCAAGCGTATTCGCGCAGATGCCGTGCCGTGCGGCCAGTGCGGCGAGCCGGTTTTCCGGGAGGAAGGAGACATGGCGGAGCTGCTGCGGATCGCCGGCGATCAGCGCCCGCCTGCCGCGGAACAGGGCGGGGATGGCCGATGCGGGATCGCACTGGCTTGCCTCGTCGATCATCGCCAGATCGAACATGCCTTCCGTCAGCGGCAGCACGCGATGGAGATCGTCCGATTCGACGATCCACACCGGAAAGAGCGAGGCGAGGAATTCCGGGTGGATCGAAGCGATTTCCTTTTCCCAGGCGCCGCTGGTCCGGCTGCCCAGCGCCTTGCGGTAGCGCCGCAGCGTTTCGCGCACCTCCTGCCGTTGCAACCATACTTCAAGCCGGTGCCGCCGTGCGGAAAGCAGGCTTGCTTCCGCCGCGGCGATCCGTTCGCGCTGGAGATCGGCCAGGCGGCCCGCCGCCGTCATCAGCAGGGGCGGCTTGCCCGGCCATGTCAGATCGAGCCGGCGGCGCAGGCCGTGCCACCATTCTCCTCCTCCCGCGGTATCGAACCATTTGCCCTTGCGCTCCGCCGCCGCGAGCCGGCGGGCGAAATCCCTTGTCACGCGGTCGAGCGAGCGCAGCACCCGTTCCAGTTCCCTCCGGCGCCGCGGATGGTGCGGATCGCCCGAAGTACGGTCCGCACCGGAGTTGAGCAAGTCGAGCCGGTTGCGGAGTTTCCGCACCGCCGCGCGACTGCCGGTCCGCAGCGTCAGCGAGTCGTCGCCGGCGAGGCGGACGATGCTCCGCTCCATCACGTCGGCCGCCTTGGCGCTGCGGCAGACCACCAGCACGGATCCGCCGCGGGCGGCATGCTCGACCGCGGCGGCGGCCAGGGTGAAGGTTTTGCCGGTGCCGGGCGGGCCGTGGCAGATGGTGACGGCTCCGGCCGCCGCGGCTTTCACCAAAGCTTCCTGCGCTTCGGAAAGAAGCGCAGGCACTTGTTCGACGCGGCATTTTTCTCCGCCCGCCTTCGTGCGGCCCTCCCGCCCGAAGAGCGCGGGCAGGGGAGATGCGGCACCGACGCCCATGGCGACGATGCGGCTGATCTCGTCGAGCACGCCGCGGACATTCGCAGAGCGCTCGGCCAGCAGCAGCGCGGCGGCGGGAATCAGGCGCGGCGCTCCTTTCGCCGCTTCCTTGAGTTCCGCGGGCCTTGCAAGCGGCGAACCGTGGAGAAACGGCGGAGCGGCGAGGCCGGGAAAAGCCGCCGCCACCGCTTCGGCCGCGGCCTGCATCGCGCCGCCGGCTTCCAGGAGGGCGTCGATTTTCGGCGACCACACGGTTTCCCAACCCTCGGGCGCTTCGATCAGGGCGGCGAGGGCCGGATTGAAGCGCCAGTTGGCGGCGTCGATGCCGAAGGTCCCTCCCTGCGGGCCGTCGTCCTCGACCGGGAACAACAGTACCGGCGCGGCGATTTCACGGCCGGCGATGCGTCCTGCCAGAAAGGGCGCGCCGAGGAAAAAGCCGCATTCCCGGCGGTAGAGGCCGGCCTTTTCCGCCAGTTCCCGTGCCTGACCCGGCGGCAGATCGACCAGCCAGGTCGGCACGCCGGTCGTGCGGTCTTCCCCTTCGAGGAAGCGCCGGGCTTTCACCGAGGATGAGAAGAGGTTCGCCACGCCCTTGCCCGAGCGGTCTTCAGCGAGGCAATCCCGCAGCCACGACAGCAGCGGAGCGATTCCGTTGTCTTTGGCTGGGCGTTTCGAAGGCATGGCCTATGCCGATTTAACCCGCGAAAGCGTTCGCCGGAAGCCCCTTCACGCCGAGGCCGCGGATGACGAAAAGCCGGCCGGCGTCCGCTTCCTCGGCGCTTTTGTGAATGCCGGTCGTCACGTAGAGATCCGCCAGATCCGGCCCGCCGAAGGCGCAGGCCGTGGTTTCCAGGCAGGGCAGGTCGATCCGCCGCAGTTCCTTGCCCGACTCCGGGCTGAAGCAGGCCACGCAGGCGCCGTGGCAGAAGGCGATCCACAGGTTGCCATCCGAATCGATGGTCATGCCGTCCGGCGAAGCGTCAATGTGAGCCGTGGAGATCACGCCGCGCAGGTTGTTCAGGTGCCCCGCTTGGTAGTCGAAGGCGAGCACCTCTTTTTGCGGTGTGTCGATGTAGTAGACCGTGCGGCCGTCGGCGCTCCAGACGATGCCGTTCGAATTCGTGACCGGGCCGAAAACCTCGTGGATCGAGAGGTCGGGATCGAGGCGGTAGAGCCGGGCGTCGCCGGTCTTTTTCACCAGGCTGATCGTTCCGGCGAAGAAACGGCCGTCGGGCGAACATTTGCCGTCGTTGAAGCGGTTATCTGGCTTGTCCGGCTCGGGGTCGCCCAGTGCGGTGAGTTTACCGCTTTCTTCGTCGAGGAAATGGAAACCGCTGTCCCCTGCGATCACCAGTCCGCCCGCTTCGCGGGGCACCACCGTGCCGACGCGTTCGCCGACGTCCCAGATTTGCTCCGTCCCCGTGGCGGGGTCGAAGCGGATCACGCGGTGGTCTTCGATATCCACGTAGAGGAGAGCGTCCTTCCACCACAAGGGGCCTTCGCCCCAGCGGGCGCGGTAGCTGCCGATGGTTTCGATGGTCATGCGCGACAAGCTAGACGACGCATCGGGCGGCCGGCAAGGCGGACGCTGAAATCCCGGTTCACGTGGGTCAAGGCTTCAGCCGGATCGGATAGACCGAGAAGTTCCATTTCCCGTACTTCGCCCGGCTGCAGCCGGGGCTACGTGCGACATTCAGGCGTCTTGGGATTTCTCCGCCGCCAGCCAATCGCCGAGTTGATCGCCGTGTTCGCCTTTCGCCAGGCGATTGCGGTAGTTCAGATAGGCGGCCACCTCGGTGTCCACCGGAGCGGCGGGCTCGGCGGATGC
This sequence comes from Haloferula sp., assembly GCA_037190465.1. GTDB lineage: Bacteria > Verrucomicrobiota > Verrucomicrobiia > Verrucomicrobiales > Akkermansiaceae > Haloferula. The sequence goes on from JBBCJF010000013.1 coordinate 202,532, forward strand.
TCCGCCGGCGGTTTTTTTCGCCGCTTTTTTGGCGGGCGCCTTCTTGGCCGGGGATGCCGCCTCTTTCGCGGCTTTCTTCGCGGGGGCCGTGCTTGCGGCTTTCTTGGCTGCTTTTTTGGCGGGCATGGCGGATTGAAAGGTCAGCATGGAGGATGCCAGCCGGGGCGGGGGTCGTCAAGCGGGCGATTGTCACGGCCCTGCCATCGCGTATAATGCCGCCGTGGACGACGTTTCCAGTTGGCGCGAGATGCGCGAATCGACGGCATCCCGCCTGCCCGGCCCGGACAATCTCGGCTGGTGGGCCGGTGTTGCCTTCCTCGTCGCCGTGATCCTCCACGTCGCGGCCTTTTTCGCGCTTGGTCACATCAAGATCGCCCTCGGCTTCCAGGAGGCGGAGGAACTCCGGACCGGGCCCATCAATCTCGAACAGGTCGAAGTGCTGCCGCCCGATTACGCGCCCGCCATCCCGACGGAGCCGGAGGAGGCTCCGCCGGACGCGGCTTCGCTGCTAGAGGAAATCGACCTTCTCGCCCGGATGCCCGAGCAGGAGATCGACATCACGCCGCTGCTCGATCATGCGGAGTTCGCCATCAGCCTCAAAAATCCCGCCGTGGAGGGCGAGCCATCCGCCATCCAGATCGATCCCACGGAAGGCTTCGATTTCGACTCTGCCGCGTCCGAGATCGGCCGCACGGACGAGCCTCTGCCGCTGGCGGCCGAGGGCCAGGTCATCGTCGATCCCGGCTCGATCGTGACCGGAGACGATCCTCTCGACAAATTCACCGAGGAAATTATCAAGAGGGGTGCCGGCGGCCAGGTCGAGGTCGGCGCCCTCGACGGCGTCATTACCCTCGACGACATGATCGGTCTGCCCGCCGATGTGCTTGTCGGCAAGAAGACGATGCTGCCGAGCGATCTGCTCTTCGAATACAACAGCGACGAACTGCGCGAGAGCGCCCGCGTGGGCCTGATGAAACTCGCCCTGCTCATCGAGAAGAATCCGAATCTTTACTGCTGGATCGAGGGGCATACCGATCTCCATGGCGGCGACGAATTCAATCTCGACCTCTCCCGCCGCCGGGCCGCTTCCGTCCGCGAGTATCTTACCGGAGTGCTGCGGCTGGATGGTCGCAAGATCGTCACCCGCGGATTCGGCAAGGGCCAGCCGATCGTTCCCCAGGGCGACATCGACGAACAGGCGCCGAACCGCCGCGTGGAAATCAAGATGCGTCGCGAACCGCCGCCGGCCGGCGAAGCGGTCGTCGTGAAACCGCAGCTTCCTCCGCCTGCGCCTGCGCCTCCGCCGGCCCAGCCGATTCCCGGGCCCGAAGCGCCCAAGGCCGTGCTGGTCAGACCGATGCGCGCCCTGCCCGTGGAAGAGGACGAATTGCCCGAACTCCCCGCGCCCAAGGCCCGTCCGGTCGAGGAGGAGCCGCCCAAAGCCCTGCCCGCGGAAGAAGATCCGCCCCGTGCGAGGGAAGTGGAAGAGTAGGGAGCTCGGAATGGCGAGTTTGTTATTCCGCGTTTCGCGTTCCGCGTTCCGCGCTGGCCCCCGCGGTTTTCGCTTTGACCTCCGCGAGCATGGCGGGGTTCGCCTCCAGCGCGTCGGCGATCGCGCGGATCACGGCGAGGGTGGGGCGGGAGACGTGGTGCTCCATGCCTTCGACGTCGCGGTAGATGGTTTCTTCGTCGATGCCGAAGAGACGGAGGAAACGGGTCAGCGTCTCGTGGCGATCGATGATCGCCCGGGCGATGCGGTGTCCTTCCTCGGTCAGCACGGTGCCGCGGTATTTCTCGTGTTTCACCAGGCCTTCCGCGTCCAGACGTCGCAGCATGTTCGTCACGCTGGCCTGCGAGATGCCGAGGTTTTTCGAAATGTCCACCGCGCGGGCATAGCCTTTGCCGTCGATCAGATGGAGGATCTGTTCGAGGTAGTCGTCCATCGCGACGGAGCCGCTGGTGCGGTGGGATCTCACGGACATCGCGGAGATCCTACGGGCCGGAGAGCGCGGAGACAAGGCGGGCTTCGCTCCAGCGACCATGGAGTGGCGGCACGGCACGGACGTCGCCACTCCGCCAGGAGATCACGGCGTCTGTCGCGGGGGAAGCACGCCGGGGCCGTCGTCGATCATCATCATCGGGGTCTCTTCGACAACATTGAGAGGACGGAAGGATTCGGAATGGGTATCAACCTGAAATTGGAGGGCCACCAGGTCGCGATTGGTTTCCTCCAACTGGCTGCGCAGTTCCTGGTTGAGCGTGACCAGCCCTTCGATGGAGAAGAGCAGCTGCTCGAAACGGGCATCCGTCGGGGAGGAGGGACTGTCGGCTGCGGATGGCGATGTCTTCGCGGCGGCGAGCAGGCTTTTCGCTTCGCGTATGCTTTCATCCTCTGGCGGGAGGGTGGCGCGCTCCGGCGCGGATGGTGCGGAACGAAAGACGTGGACGAGGGCGGCGGTCTGGCGGACGGACACCCAATGAGAGGCGGCCGCCCCTGCCATCAGGGCGAGGGCGCTGCCGCAGGCGACGGGGACGAGCGCTGAATTCATGGTTCGGGAGTGTTGGAGTCGGTGGAGGAATCTTCGGGATGCGGCAGGGAGGAAAGAAGTTGCTGGAGGCTCTCGATCGCCTCGCCGAGCCGGACGGCGTCCTCATCGAGCCGCTCGATCGAATCGGCGAGGATCGCTCCGACGGTGCGGGCCTGGGCATATTGAAGCCCGGCTTCATAGCCCGGCTCGGAGACCGCGATCGCCTGGTCGCCCTCCGCTTGGGGAACGAGCAGATGGGGACGGATGGTCAGGGAAATGCGGGTGCCATTGTCGAGAGCCACTTCGCGGATGAAGGGCGGCACGCTTTCGGGGCGCTCCAGTTGCCAGCCGGCGGGCGGGGGAAAAAGCGGTTTGGCGGGGAAGGGCGCCAGCAGTCTGACTCCGGACGCCTCGAAAGGCGGCGCGTCCGCGATGCCCGGCTCCACCCGCACGATGACTCCCTCCGGTTCGGGAATGGCCGATTCCGGCTCTTCGAGCGGCTGCAGGAATTCTGCGTTTTCCGGCGGCTTGCCGGTGACGAGCAGAGGCGCTCCGGCCGGGTTCATGAGCCCGGAATTCGCGCTGATGTCCATGGTGACGGACGGGTCGGTATCTTCCTCCTCGGCCTCGTCGATGATGGAGAAAACCGATTCCCGCTCCTCGTCTTTCGGCGCGATGTCCTGACCCCGCGCGGCGAGGGCGAAGCAGAGGAAGAACGGGGCGGTTGAGAGGAGTTTCATGGGAGTGATGAAGTGCCGGGTGATCCGTGATCGGTGGAAAGGCAGTTTGAAGGAAACTCGGCGGTTCGAAGGAAGAGGGCTGTTTCACCGATCACTCGGCACTTCTTTTCACCTCGATGGCACGGGTGGTGTCGAGGTCTTCGGATGCCTGTTTCCGGCTGGATTGGTTGGAGGGCAGGGACGGGCTGTCGGCGCGCAGGACGGATGCGGGGATGGAGCCGTCCACAAGATTGTTCCAGGCGGCGAGCAGAATGCCCGCTTCCTCCCGCAGGGCGCGGGAGCGTTCCTGATAGTCGCCGATCGCGGCCAGCAGCTCGCGGGCTTCGGCGATGTCCTCGTGGGTCCAGCGCAGGGTGCGGCTTTGGTAGAGCACTGGAACATCGAGCAGGATCTTACCGAGGTTTTCGCCGTTCGGCCCCTGGGCACCGAGCACGTGTTGCACACGGAGATTCGTTTCTTCGAAGGAAGTGGAAGTGTTGCCACCGGCGGAGGCGAGCCTGCGGGGGTCGGCGGGCTGGGGTCTGGCCGGTGCGTCTCCGGGCATGTCCTCCGCGGCGGGAAGCAGCGGCGGCTGGGGGCGTGGAGCGGCGGCAAGAGAGGGAACAGGAGAGAGGGCGGCGGTTTCCACCGGTGCGGCGGCGGCCTGGCCTGGCACGATCACCGGCTTGGTGAGGTACATCGCGCAAAAGACCGCGGCGAGTCCGGTGCTGGCGGCGAGCAGCCAGGGATAGGCTCTCTGGATCGGGCAGGCGGCCCTGCGGTTCGCCGATGGGTTCAAGGGTCCCAATTCCAGCGTGCGGGGTTCGACCACGGCCGGCGGTCTCGGACCTGGCGGCGGTGCGGGATGGTTGGTGGGCAGAGGGCGCATGGAAATTATGACTCGGCAGGAGCTGCGGTCGCGTGGGTCACGACGGTCTGGTCCGACATGCCGGGAAAAACGGTAAGGGTCAGCGTTTCGCGGGTCAGCCGCAGATGGCGGTGCGTACCGCCGTTGTCGCTGATCGCCTGGACGCCGGGAACGATTTCCAGAGGTCCTCCGGGGGAAACCTGGCCCACGCCGTCGCTGCAATAGATGGCGAAGGTGGACCACGATTCACCCGCCGCCCCGGTCGAGATGCGAATACTCACGCCATCGGTCGAAACGCTCAGCCTCAAGGGCTTGATCGGCACCCGGGTCACGCGGTCGCCGGTGATTTTGAGGCGCGAGCGGATCAGGAAATCACCGAAATGCCGGAAGCCGTCGTTATCCGGGAAAATTTCTTCATCCTGAGAGCGCACATGCCCGCCAGCGAGAGCCAGCAGGCAGGCAAGGAGGATGGAAGCGGTTTTCACTTCTTGTAGAAAGAGAGGCTGCTATTGCCCTACGTCCCACAGGGAATCGGTGGTGGTGCCGGAAGGGTCGTAGCGGGTGCCCGAGGTGCCACTGGAATTGGTGGTCATGTAAGGTGGCGAGACATTCACGCGGATGTGGAGGGTGGCTCCGGTGAGGGACGTAGCCCGCGGCATGGAGGTAAGATTGTTCGGCAGGTAAGGCACCAGCAGCGCGTGGGTCAGCGAATTCACCTGCGTCGTTGGATTGTCCGCCAGATAATTGCGCTGGGCGGCATAGGCGGCGCGCAGCTTTTCGGAAGCATCCCGGCCGAGCCGCCATGCTTTCAGGGTGCTGGTCGAGTACATGCCCACCCCGATCAGTGCGATCATCACGCCGATCACGAGGGCCAGTTCGACAAGTGTGAAACCCTTCCGATACAGCCGGGCGGTCGGGATCGTTTTCATTAGCGTGGTTGAAGATTAAGAACTCTTGGCTATTTCGGGAAGTCTAAAAGTCTGAAGGTCCGAACTTAAGAGCGGTTGAGGTGATGGGGAGCGGTGTGGACGGGAAGGGCTTTCAGACTTTCGACCCGATGACCTTTTGACGCGAAGCGCAGCGGAGCCTATCCTTTGAGAATATCGAATGCTTCGAAGAGGTTTTGGCGGAATTCGTCGTTGGCCCAGAGCATGCGGCCGAGACGGGAGAAGCACAGGCCGGCGCCGGCGGTCACGACCAGCCAGATAAGCCACCAAGTGACGGATTTGTCCTTCGGGGCGACGATCGGCACATACCAGGCCTGCCGGTCCACGATGCGGGTGGTGAACATCTGGTTGTTTTCCTTCAGGGCGGCGATCAGCGCCTCGACGGTCGCCGCCTTGCGGGCGATGAAGCGATGCTTGAATTTCCGCCCCGGTATGTTCGGCAGCTCCTCGACCAGCACTCCGGCCGGAATTTCCTCCGGAAGCCGAAGGGTGTACACATGGGTTTCATGCACGAACTTCTCGCGCAGCCAGCGGTCGAGTCGGGTGAGTTGCATGAGCGTCAAATTCCAAGGTTCAAATTCCAAATTCCAAAGGCGCAGGAGCCGGGATGGGGCGGTATGCGGTCATTGGAATTTGAGGGTTAAGATTTGGAGTTTCAAATCCCGCTGTTCATCATCTTCGGTCCCATGAGGAAGATCGGCAGGAAGGTGCCGATGAAGACGGCGGCGATCAGCAGCACGGCGATCAACATGACGAGGAAACCTACTGTGGAGGTGAAGGCGGACATGTGGTTCTGCGCATCCTCCTCGTACATGCCGCAGAGCATTTCGAGCTGGTTGTCGAGCGAGGCGGATTTTTCGCCGATGGAAAGCATGTGGACCACCTGGGAATCGACGGAGGTGTACTTGGCGAAGGCGGTGGAGAGCGGCACGCCCGAGTTTTCGTATTTGTCGGCGGCTTCCCGCAGCTCGTTGTAGAAGGGCGTACGCTTCACGCTGTTCGCCGAGACGCGGATCGACTTGGCAAGGTTGATGCCGTTGGAATGCAGCAGTTTGATCGTGGCGAGGAAAGTCATCTGGCGCAGGCTCATCACCAGCATCCGCAGCAGCCGCCACTTCGACATGCCGAGGCCGAGGAGCAGATTGCGAACCTTGTCGGAGCGCCAGATCGTGATGGCGAGGCCGATGATGGTCAGTACGACCACCGGCCAGATTTTCTGGGTGGTATGGGCCACGCTGAAGGAAATTGCCGTCAGGCCGTCCGGCTTGGCGTTCACGCCATTGAGCATGTCCTCGACTTGAGGAACGATTTTCACCTGCGACATGATGAAGGCGCCGGTCAGTATGGAAATCACCACCGCGGGCATCAGGGTCGCCTTGCGGATGGCCTTGGTGAAGTAGAGTTCACTGGTGAAGCGCTCGGCGAGCGAGCGGAAGGCTTCGTGAAGCTGGCCGGCGTCGCTGCCCGCCTGGATGAGGCCGACAACCATGTCGCTGAAGCGGCCGGTGCGGCGGAAAGCTTCGTGGATGCTCATGCCCGCATTGATGTCTTCGCGGATTTTGTCGAGCGCCTCGACCATCGGTTTGTCAGGCAGGCCCTGGGCATAGTACTTCAGCGCGTCGGAGGTGTTGATCTGGGCGCGCAGCATGGAGCCTACGCCGCGGAAGAGCTGGATGAGCTGCTTTTTCTTAAATTCCTTCGGCTTCCCGGAATTCAGGAAGGAAAAGGAGATCTGCTTGGCCGCGGGCTTGCCCGGGGCCGGTGCGGCGGGTTTGGCGGCAGTGGCGGCGCTACTCATCGTATGTCATGTCGATGACCTTGGAGATGGCGTCCAGGTCGGTTTTCCCTTCGCGCAGCAGGCGCAGGCCGCCGCGTCGGAGGTTCGGCAGCTTGCCTTCCTCCTGGATTTTCATTTCGAGATCGTAGGGTGAGATTTCGCCCTTGGAGAGCATGTCGGAGACTTTCGGCGTGATGGGGATGATCTCCAGGATCGCGGTACGGCCGCTGTAGCCGGAGTTGCGGCACTCGGTGCAGCCGTCCTTGTTGGCCTTGAACACGGGTTGGGTGGCCCAAGAGTCGTCGAGGCAGAAGGTCCGGCGGTCGCGCTCGGAGATGCCGGGCAGGGTTTCCTTGCAGTAGGGGCAGAGCAGCTTGATCAGGCGCTGCGCGCAGGCGGCTTTGAGAGTCTGGGCGATTTTCCAGCGCTCGATGCCGAGCTGCTCGAAGCGCTCGATGATCTGGGAAGCGCGGGGGGTATGGATGGTGGTCAGCACCTTGTGGCCGGTCACCGCGGCCTCGATGGCAAGTTCGGCGGACTCGGTGTCGCGCACCTCGCCCATCAGGATGATGTCCGGATCGCTCCGCATGAAGGAGCTGATCATCGGCTTGAACTCCTTCGCGCTTTTCAGGTCGCAGTGGGTGATGCCGGGGACCTCATCCTCGACCGGGTTTTCGAGCGTCAGGATGTTGACCTCCGGCCGGTTCAGTTCGCGCAGGATGGCGTTGAGGGTGGTCGATTTGCCGGAGCCGGTCGGACCGCTCATGACAATGATCCCGGCGGGAACCTTCATCACCTTGTGCAGTTCGAACATCGTTTCCTCGTCGAAGTTCAGGGTGCCCCTGCCGAGGGTTACGTTGATGTGACCCTTGTCGAGCAAGCGCATGGTCACGTGATATCCGCGGTAGGTGCGGTGACGCTCGTAGCGGATGTCGATGGGGCGGTGGAAATAGGAGATGGTGAAGCGGCCCGAGATGCCCGGCGCGGTGTTGCGGATCTCGGTGGGGAGCTTCATCAGGTTGAGCAGGAACGCGTCGAGGCGGTCCTTGAGTTTCATCGGGATCTCGATCTTGTTGCCGAGGTCGCCGTCCACCCGGAAGCTGTAATAAAAGACCTCCTTCTCGACCTTGAAGTGGATGTCGGAGGCGCGCACTTTCACCGCATCCGCCATGATGGTGGCCACGAGCTGGGCCATCGGCTCGGTATAGTCGGTGGTGACGTCGAAGTCGCGGATGTCGTTGTCCATGTCCTCGACGTCGATCGCCTCCAGTTCGGACTGGCTCGGGCCCGAGTTGGTGGCCACGGACTCGATCGCGCGGCTGATTTCCGAAGACAGGGTGACGATCTTGACGATTTCCAGGTCGGGGAAACGCGGAGCGAGGTACTCGTCGGGCAGCGGACTCCAGGGATTGGCGACGGCGACGATGAGCTTGTCACCGGTGACGCACAGCGGGGTGAAGAGCCCGCGGGTCATCACGGTGGGGTCGCACGAGGAATGAAGCGAGCCGTCGGTGAATTCGGCGACTTTAGGAAAGAAGGGCAGTCCGTTGATCTGCGCCAGCGCGGCCATGAAGCAGGTGCGCGTGACCCGGCTCGGCACCTGGTCGTGGGAAAGACCGGTGTACTGCGGATCGTGACCGGCCAGCGTGCGCATGATCTGCCCGCTGATCAGTTCGTTGAAGGACATGCCGTCGTAGTCGATCATGGGGAAAAGTGCCGGTTGTGAAGGACCAAGTGCAAAGTGTGAGGGAGGAAATCGACGGGCGGTGGTTGATGAGAGAGCGATTCGGGTTCTGATTTCCTGTCACTTAGCATTTTTCATTTTCCACTGCTTCAGAGCCCAAAGTGCTTCCGGTTCAGGAACGTCCAGCTTTCGTAGTCGATGCGCACCGCGGTGACGAAGGGCTTGATGCCGAAGCGGCGGCTGACAGTGGCCAGGATTTCGTCGGCCATGATCTGGGCGGCGATGGGATTGAGGGCTCCGGTGCCGACGCAGTCGGTGTCCTCGGCATAGATCACGGGTGAAAGCAGGTGGCGGGCGAGATTGTGAAGCTGGTCGAAGGATTCGTAGAAGGCCGAGGGAGCAATGAGCTTGCCGGCGAAGGGGACGATCGGCGGGGAAGGGTGGATCACCCCCGCAACGGCATGGGCGATCCGCGAAACTTCGACGCCCATGTATTCCTCCTCCGTTCCCTGTACCTTCGCCAGGATCTCGATGAGGTCCTTCATTTCTCCTTTGAGATAGGACTGCTCGTAGATCGTCCGGACGCGGACAAGTTCATCGTGAGTGGCGATTCCGGCGGTGGACATGGCGTCCACGGTCCGTTGCATGCAATTGTACAGAATCGTTACAAGCCCGTGATCGTAGGTTGTAGGGGCGTGCTTGGATTCTCGGACGGCCTGGGCGGCGGACATGGGAAAGGCAGGGGAAAGTGCCAAGTGATCGGTGATCAGTGGAAAGGCGGTTCGATTCGGAGTGGTTGAGATAGGGAAACGGGTTCGAATGGAGAGGGCTGTTTCACCGATCACTGATTGCCGATCCCCCGGCACTTTTTCTTAGCGTTTCGCGCGGCTGAAGCGTGGCTTGTCCTTGGCGGAGCCGGATGGAGCGGAGGCAGGAGCGGCTCCTTGCCGGGGCGTCCTCGGGTAGTAGGGCGCCTGCTGGACGTGCGCGCCGCGCAGAGCCCGGCGGAAGTTCGGTTCGTGTGCAGGGCCGGGATTGCAGTCCGGGTCGACCCAGTCGTGGTCGCGGGGAAGCTGGACGTTGCTGCTGATCCGGCTCGTATGGAAGGCGTTCTGCGAGCGGCTGCGCGGATCGTAGGAGGTCGGGGTGACGATGAAGACCAAGCTGGAATTCTCCTTCACGGTTTCATTGCTCTTGAAGAAGAAGTTCAGCAGCGGCACGTCGCCGAGCAGCGGCACTTTGTCACTGCCCTTGCGGTCTATCTGGCCATAGAAGCCTCCGACGACCAGCGAGTGGCCGTCCGGCACGCGGGCGATGGATTCAATCATCGACTCGGTGACGCGGGGATAGACGTTGTCGCTGGTTGCGGAGCGGATCTGCTCGGCGATCTGAGCGGAGCGCGGGCGCATGCGCATGCGGATGGTGCCATCCTCCGGCTGCAGGGTCGGGGTGACGACCATCGAAATGCCGATCTCGCGGTGGTTTTCGGGGTCTTCGGTGATCGCTTTGTCGGCGGTGTCGATTTTGTAGCGAACTTCCTCTGTCTGGGTGCCGGCGGTGGTGCCGATGGCGGTGGTGGAGGTGATGATCGGGATGCGGTCGATGATGGCGATGGTGGCCTGCTCGTTGTCCTCGGTGATCAGGGTGGGATTGGAGATCTGGCTGGTGAAGCCGCCTTCCGCCAAGGCGCGCAGCACGCCATTCATCTGCACAGGGGAGAGCACGAGGTTGCTGGCGATGGTGCTTTCCCCCGTGGCGAGCGAAGTGCCGGTGGTGCCGCCGGTGCTTTCGAAGAGGGAATCGAGACCGAAGACGCTGTTCAGGCTACGAGCGACCTCGAGCGGGGTGCCTTGCTCTCCCAGCGAGCGCGACCAGCTCACGCCCTTGCGCTGGGCGGCACTGCTGTTCACACGCAGGATCTTGGTTTCGACGACGATCTGGCCCTTCGCCCGGTCGATTTTATGGAGCAAGTCGCGGGCTTTCTCAATGCGATGAGCGGTGTCGATGATGATGATGGTATTCGTCTTCGGTTCGAAGCTCATGATCCCGCTGCCCGGGCTGAGCACCGGGGTGATCACAGTCTTGAGCTGCTCGATGTCGGTGGGGCGGAGGTATTTGAGCTGGTAGTGGAACTCCGCGCCCGGGAGCTGGCTGAGTTGAGCCTGGGTGAGGGCGTAAACGGTGTTACCCTTGGTGTAAAGCTGCAGACCGTACATGAAGGCCAGCTCCTCCATCTGCTGGAGCGGGTTGCCATCGTTGAGGTGTCCGGTGACTTGGTATTCCGGCGTGGCGATCTTTGAATTATGGAAATACTGGCGACCGGCTTCCTTGGCGAGGAACTGAAAAATGTCGTTCAGTGGCGCCTCCTTGATGATGTAACCTTCGTCGGAGGCTTGGATTTCTTGTTCCCGGACGGCAGGCGGATCCACGGGTTCCAGATCCCCCTGAACGGGAGGCTGGACGGGATCGACCGGCGCGACGTCCACGGGCTCGGGGGGCGCGGGAGTCGGATCGGGAGGGGCGAGGCCATCCTGCGCGGCGGCGGGCGGCGGCGGCGGCGGGAGATCGGGGACGGCGGTTTCGCCGGCGGGAGCTGGCGGGTCTGCGGGAAGATCCGCGACCCTCTGGCCGCGGGCGTGTGGGACGGAGAGCGCCAGGAGCGCGGCGAATGCAAGGGTGGTTTTCATGCCGGTAAGAAGGTCAGGTTCTACGGCGGGGGGCTGAAACGGGGGATTTCTGTCGGTGTGTGTTGGCTGGTTGGAGTTTGGGTCGGGACGAATCGCGGGGATGTTAAGGAAATTTTGAAAAATTAGGAAGCTTAAAAGTTTGGGAAGGTGCAGGGTTATGATGGAAGGAGTGCCAGGTGATCCGTGGGAAAGGCATTCCGATCCAAGGTGAACGAGAATGGGCGTTTGAAGGAAGTGTGGGCGGTTCGAATGGAGAGAACTGTTTCACGGATCACCCGCCTATCGGTTACCCGGCAGTCCACCGGACAGGGGTGTGCTGAGTTGAATTTTCAGCGGGGCGTTGGAATCTTCGTTTTGGACACCGGGGGGCAGGGCACGACCGTCGTTGCCGCGGACCATGCCGGGCGGCAGGGCGTTGAGCTTGAAGGTGGCGCGCTCCTTGGTGTCGGGATTGTAGAATTCGATGCTGCCACCGCGCACGAGAAGAACCTGCGCCCGCACCCGTTTGCCGTTCGGCAGGTCGAGTGAGAGGATGTCGCCTTTGCGGAAGGAGCGGTTTTCGCAGAGGAACATCTGATGCGCCGGGCGGATGGTGGTGATCTGGAGTGCCGCGATCACGTCGGCGAAGGGAGCGGGCGGTTCCGAGGCGGCGACCCGGCGGGTGGGAGTGGATTGGGTGATTGCACGCGGCGGCGGGCGGAGTTCCGGGTCCTGAAAACGGCCGAAGGGGTCGGTCTTGCGGCTCTGGATGGAGAGCCGGGCGAGCATCGTCTCGACATGAGCCGGGGTGTCCAACCCGGCATAGCGGGAGGGCATGATGGCGACGGAGGTTTCCCCGGCGGTCGCTTTCTCCGCTTTCGGTGCGGCGGCGGGTGTTGCCTCCGCTGCCGGGGCTGGCGTGCTTTCCTGCGGCAGCGGAACTCCGCCCAAGCCATCCGCCGATTGCGCGGTCGCGGCGAAGGGAGCGAGGACGAGGGTGATGGCTGGCAGGAAATGTTTCATGAGCTAAAGCTGTTTTCCGTCGTTCCGATGGGTTTCAAGGTCTTAGCGTCGAAAGTCTGAAGGTCGGAGCTGAGGGAGCGGCTGGGACTGTTGGATGTTCGGCCATGAGACTTTCAGATGCGGGGCATAGAGAGGACTTTGAGACTTTGGACCTTTCAGGCTTTAAGACGGGAGCGCTAGCGCTCCCATGCTGTGTAGGAGACGGAGACGTTGAGGGAGTTGGGCGAGTTGGTGCCGGGATCGATCTTGAGGTCGTCGAGCTGGAGTTGGGGCATGCGGGTTTCGAGTTCGAGGAAGGCGCGCTGCAGGGAGCGAAAGGTGCCGCGGAAGGACATCCGGAATTGGGTGGAATTCTGCGCCGAGGCGGAGCCGAAGCCGGCCTTGGAATTCGAGCGTTCCTGGGCGGTAAGCTGGAATTCCTTCGAAGGCACGATCTCGGCGATCTGGCGGAGCTGGGCGCTGAGTTCGCTGGCGGTTTCCTTTTCCAGCATGGTCATCCAGCGTTCGGTGTGCGCGCGCTTGGTGCTCACATCCCTCTCCAGGTTCTGCGCCGTGACGACGTTCATTTCGTAGCTCTTGAATTGCGAGCGCTTCGCTTCGAAAGAAGCGGCGGCCTTGTTCTTCAGCGAAAACGCGACGCCGACCACCGCCGCGCAGACGATAGCGGGGAGCGCGAAGCCGAAGAGGATGATGGACTGTTTGTAATACATGTCGGGACAAAGGCCTGAAGGTCTAAAAGTCGAAGGCTGGAACCGGGAGAGTGATCGTAGTGGGAAGAGGTTTCGGGTGGTGAGGACTTTCAGACTTCGGATGTTAGACTTTAAGACTCGTGGCGAAGCCGGCTACGGCGCCTTTGCGGCCAGGACGGCCATGGGGTCGGCGGATTCGAAACGCTGGGTGATGGTGAGATCGAAGGTGTAGGGATAGGTGGTTTCGTCGCCGTCGCTGAATTCATCGATCACGGTCAGTGGCTTGAACTGGTTGTTTTCCAAGGTACGAATGTTCACGACGATGCTACGACTGGAGAGATTGGTCTGGAAGGCGGTGTTGCCGGTGACGCGGTGCACTTCCTCGAAGACGGCATCGATGCCTTCGCGGGTGTTGAGGTTGGCGAGCCGCTCCAATGCTTCATCACGGGCGAGGCCGGAGATTTTCCATTCCTTGACGAAGCCGGCGCGGGTCTTTGCCTGAGCGGTTTCCGTTTTGGCGCTGTGCTGGAAACTCTTTGCCATCACGTTGCCGCCGGCGGGGAAGAGGCGGGCGAGCAGTTCCATGTTCGCCCAAGCTTTCGAGCGGTCATGAAGCAGGTTATCCCAGTGTTCGCTTTTGGCCTTTTGGGCATTCATCATCGCCATGCGGCCGGCGAGAGCTTTGCTGTCTTCCAATTTGAAGGCCCATTCAGGCTGGCGTACCATACCGATGAGTTGCAAACCGATCCAAACGAGCGCGAGGGAGGCGACTGCGGCGAGGCCGAGGCGCGCATAGCGGGCGGAGCGCAGCAGGCGCATTTCGCCGGCAGTGGGATAGATCTCCGCCTGTTCCTTCGGCACGGGAAGGAAATCCTGGGCGGCCCAGCCTTCTTCGCGGAGGATGACGAAGGTGTGGGAGCGTGCCAGCGGAGTCTCCGGTGGGGAGGCGGCGACGGCGACGGCCATGCGGCATTCCAGCGAAGGTCCGTCCGCCGGTGCGGCGGGAGCCAGGGCGGGAGAACCGAGGGCGGAGACATCGGCAAGAAAGCGAGGATCGATTTCCGGTTGGACGGGAAGGACGAAAACCTGCGGCTCCGCCATCTCCAGCGCAGCGGCGGTGGTGGCGATGGTATGGCGCAGGTTCGCCGGGCCGCGCTGGCCGCGGTGCTGCAGGGTGCGCAACAGGAGCAGATCGCCGTGTTCGTTGAAGAAGGCGAGGACGGTAAAGCGGGGATAGGGAAGAACAGCCAACAGGGGGGAGGCGGTTTTCGGGGAATCCGCAGGAGTGGCGGTTGGAGCATGCGGCGCTTCGGGCGACTCTTCCGCAGGATGCGTGTGCTCTCCTTGGAATCCAGGGAGCGAAAGCAGAGCGATGAGAGGAGCGCTGACGGCGCGGGTGACGACGGGGGAATTCGCTTCTTCGCCGGCCCTGCGAAAAGCATCGAGCAGAGGCGCATAGCGACGGCTGAGAGTGATGGCGGTGGCGATGGTTTCGCTGCCGGCTGCGGGATAGGGAAGCAGCCGCCACGCGTATTCGTCGGCGGAAAGGGAGGTGTCGGCGAGCACCTTGTCGGGCCCGGTTTCGACTTGCTGGCGCAGGTCGTTCAGTGCTCCGGGGTTGTCGAGTTCCGGCTTGAGTTCCGCGGTGGCGAACTCGTCGGCAAGGTGAAGGATCACACCGACGCCGGAGGATTTCGCCTGGTGGGTGCGAGAGATGGCCTCCTTGGCCAAGGCGACGGCTTTTTCCGGTTCGCTCAGGAAAGTTTCGTCCCAGGCAGGGGCGACGCTCCATGAATGGGAACGGGAGTCATAGTACCACGCATCGAAATGGATGCCGTCGGTGCGGAGGTGGAGCTGGAAGTCGAGTTCGAGCGCGCTTTGGTACCAAGCCTTGTTGGACGCGCGGGTGGTGCCGCGCAGAATCCGGGTAGCCTGACGGAAGCGGTTGAACGGGTTGAGCCCCGCAGGATGGAGATGGGCGACCAAGGGAAATGCGGATGGATGTTGGAACCAGGAAGGGAGGCCCCCCGCCTTGCGGCGGGGGGCCAGAACCTGGGCGTGATTCCTTGGGCAAGCTCGGGGAGGAGAGCCGGTTTCAAGAATTCACGAGATCGCTACTTACCAGTCGTCCGTATTGCTTGGCTCGTGGCTGGGACCGCCATCAGCGTAGTCGCACACGAGGATGACATCACCCACCGCGGGGATCGTGGTGCCATCAAGCCCGGAGTAGGTTCCGCCGCCCGGGCAAGCCGGAGCGTTTTCCATGAACAGGCCGGCGCCAACAAGCACAGACTCTCGCGTACCGGAATCAGGAATGGCATCTTCCGGGTTGAGAGCCTGCATGTTGCCATAGGAGCGAATGGCCTGCTGAACGTTGCGGATGTTCAGGATGCAGCCGGCGCGGTCCGAACCTCTCTTCCAGGCGCGGGCGCCGATGAAGAGGATCGAGATGAGGGAAAGAAGGACGAGGATGACGACGGTCAGCTCGAGCAGGGTCATGCCCTTGGCCTTCTTCGTGTTGCGGGTGTTCAGTTTCATGTTGGGTGTGTGTTGTTTTGTGTTCTCAGGGAGGTTTCCGTGGTCCCGATCTTTGTCCGAAAGACGGGGCGGAGAACCTTGAGATTTTTGAGTGATCAGTGATCGGTGGATCAGTGATCAGTGGAAAGGCAGTTTGGTTCGGGATGGCAGGGTGGTGGGTGAGTGGAGAGGAACGGTTCGGTTTGGGGAAGGGGTCGGATGGAGAAGGTTGTTTCACGGATCACCTGGCCCTTTTCAGAGGATTTCGTCCTCTCTGTTCATGCGGGCGTTGGCAAAGGTTTCGGGGGTGATAAGGCCTTGGCGGAGCAGGCGCTTGAGGTTGGCGTCCCACTCGACGTTGCCGGCGCGGCGGATGACGTCTTCGAGGGAGCGGGCGCCGCCGTCGTAGTTGGCGATAGCGGAGGAGACGGCGTCGTCGCTGTTCTGGAGAAATTCGTAGGTGAGGACGCGGCGCTGGACGCCGTTGAGAAGGCCCTGGGAGTGGATGAAGATGAGAATTTCGGAAAGGCGGGAGAGGACGGAGGCGTGGTTCTCCTTCGGGTAGAGTTCGAGGATGCGGCCGATGGTCTTGACGGCGCCGGTGGTGTGGAGGGTGGAGAGGACGAGGTGGCCGGTTTGAGCGGCTTCCATGCAGGTTTCCATGGCCTCGCGGTCGCGGATTTCGCCGAGGAGGATGACGTGGGGAGCCTTGCGCAGCACGTCCTTGAGGCCCTGGCGGTAGGAGTGGACGTCGCGGCCGACTTCCTGCTGGGTGACGATGGAGGGGGAGGGTATGCGGTGCCCGGGGTAGACGGGGTCGTCCATGTCGTCGGGATATTGGTACTCGATGGGATCCTCGACGGTGACGATGTGTTTCGGGTGGTGGCGGCGCAGCCAGTCAATGAGAGAGGCGAGGGTGGTGGATTTGCCGGAACCGGTGGGGCCGGTGACGAGGCAGAGGCCGGCGCGCTTCTGGACCGCCTGACGGAGAATGGTGGTGGTGTCGGGGTCGATGCCGAGGGATTCCAGCTCGGGGATGAAGTCATTGAGAATACGGCAGGTGACGCCAAGGCCGGAGGAGGAGAGGTGGCCCTGGATGCGGAGGCGGCCGGATCTTTCGCCGTTCACTCCCATGGGGATGCCGTCGCAGGAGAAATCGGCGACTTTGCGCTCGGAGAAGTCGCGGATGGCGTGCTGGAGCTTGTCGCCGACACGGGACTCGATGTTGGCGTCCTCGCCAAAGCCGTGGGAGGCGCTTTCGCGGTTGCGGATGAGCTCGGCAAGAATCCACTCCATGTGGATCGGGGTGAGGATGCCGAGATGATCGAGCTTCTCCATGCCCTTGTTGGTGTGAATGTACACCGGGCGGTTAGCGCGCATCTGAATGTCGGAGACGCGGAGTTCCTTGCAGACGCGGAAGATGATACCGAGGAGGGTGGCGCCATCCATGCCGGGCGCAAAACGCACGGGCACCGCCGCGGCCTGCTGGCCCGGGATCGGTGGCGGTTCGTGGACGGCGGTGAACATGGAATGAAGTGGGAACTCGGAACGCGGAATGAGCGGTGCCGGGCGATCAGTGACCGGTGGCCGGCGGAGAAATGGAGATTCGGGCTGTGGCTTGAGATTCGGACTTGGAGGGGGGGAATTCCGCGCTCCGCGCTCCGCGCTCCGCGAGGATTTTGATGGCTTCGGCGTTGGCTTCGCGCATTTTGGTGAGGAAAGCGAAGCGGTCGGCGACTTCCTGTTGGCGCATGGGGGAGAGGTTGGCCCAGGCACCGGACCCGACCCAGGCATTGGAGAGTTCGGCGTGTTTCGCCAGGGCGTGGTCGAGGGTGGCGAGCATTTGCCGGAATTCAGCGATAGGACGGGTGTCCTTTTGATAGAACATCAGTTCCAGGGCATTCGAAGCGGCGACGGCGGCGGTGAGGGAGGGGCGCGGGTCGTGGTCTTCGCGCAGGCAGTAGTCGATGGTGAAGCGGGCGACTTTGAGTCCATGCTCGATCCAACCTTCGCGGAGGGCTTCGCGGGTGCCGAGGGAAGATTCGCTGAGGAAGAGGTGGTAGGCGTGGTAGTTAGCGTAGTTGGAGGGGTCGAGAGACCAGCCGAAGTGAAGGCGCTTCTCGGTCTCGCGGCGGAGATAGAAGGAGTGGGCCGCAGAAGGCGGGCGGGGGTTGGTGCGCTCGGAGACGGCTGCGTTCAGGCGAGCCATGAGAGGACGCTTGGACGAGGACCGGGGCTGTTCTTCCGCATGGTCGTGAGTACAACCTTCGTGCGTGCAGGCGTGGTCGTCGTGTGAAGCGTGGTGGTGGTGATCATGGGAGCATCCCTCATGACCGCAATCGTGATCGTCGTGGTCGTGTCCGTGGGAGCAGCCTTCGTGACCGCAGTCATGGTCGTCGTGAGCATGCGCGACATGATGGTCGTGGCTGCAACCTTCGGTTGCGCAGTCGTGATCGTGGTCATGATGTTGTTGGCCCCGGCTGGCGTGCCAATCGTTGTCGATGGGCGCCTGGATGGCCATGGCGATGACCTGGCCATAGGGGCTCATCTTGATGCCGAGAGGGTTCGGCGTGTAGTCGAGCGCTTTGTTTTCCGCGAGGGCGGAGCCGGCATAGGTCCACAAGCCGACGCCGCAGGCTGCGAGGACGGAGGTGGTGATGACGGTGGCGATCTGCATGGCGACTTGCGGGATCGAAGTGGATAATGAAGAATTTTTAAAGATCAGCTACTACGTGATGACGTAGGGGGCTTGAAGTGCCGAGTGATCGGAAGGCATTTGGGTTTGGGGGGGGAGGGGTATGAGCGGAGAGGGCGTTCAGGCGCGGAGCGCAGCGAAGATTCAAGCGGTTGCGCGGGTGCGGAAGAGGAGGCGGGAGAGGGCGAGATAGACGAGGAAGATGCCGGTGAAGTAGGCGAGAAGGAGAGGGAATCCCTCGGAAAATCCCCCGTTGGAAGCGATGGCGCCGAGTTTGTAGCGGAGGCGCTCGGTGGGGTCGGCGAAATGGTAGTGCGGAGAGGCGGTCCAGAGCCATTGGAGGATGCGGTTTTCCTCAAGCTGGAGGAGCATCTTCATGTAGCCGACGCCGTAGAGTCCATAAACGGCGAGGAAGGCGGAGGTGGCGAAGCCGGTGATGCCGCCGAAACGGGAGGCGACGGAGAGGGCGAGGGCCAGCAACGGAGCAATGCTGAGGATGAAGAGAACGGCGTATTGCAGATTGGTGGTCAACCACATGGAGCGCTCGTCGGGCAGTGAGGGGCTGGCGGCGAAGATGCTTACGGCGGCGGCGGCGAGGCCGAGCGGGGCGACGAAGCAGAAGACGGCGAGCCACATTTGCAGCATCTGGCGGGTGGCGGAGAGACCGGTGGTCAGGAAGTACTCGCCGAGGCCGCTGTTGGCGTTGGATTCTCCCTGGCGGGCGGCGGTGAAGAAGCCCCAAAAGATGGCCGAAAGCCAGGCCATGGCCCAGGCGGCTTGGGCGATGGCGGGCTTGAGCAGCGTGGGATTCTCCGTGCCGCTGGAGAGTTGGGGGAGGATGAAAGGCAGGGCTACAACCATGAACAGGCCGACAATCCAGGATTTCCTCTGGAAGATGGTGGCGAGTGTGAGGCGGAAGAGCATTTCGGAAAGGGATTGAGTCTGAAGGTCGAAGGCCGGAACTTAGAGAAGAGGAAGTGCTGGGTGATCACCGATCACTGGGCATTAGTTCAATTCCGCTTTGAGGTCGCTCCAGGTCTGGCCGGTGCCGGTGGTGTGGCGAATGGCGCCGCTGTGGATGAGGAGGGCGCTGGTCATCGGCATGCTGTCGTAATCCGGGTGGCAGCTCACCAGGCGCAGGATGCGGCCGGTATCGGCCTGCCAGCGGGCTTCGAAGATGGCGCGAACGTGGGCGTCGAGACCGCTGAAAGGCTCGTCGAGCAGGAGAATGTTGCCGCCGGTGGGATCGGCGGAGTATTCCGCGACGATGAGGGCGGTCTTGCGGCGGTTGCCGGTGGAGAGCTTGCCGTAAGGCTTCTTGACGTCGAGCTCGGCCTCGGCGGCGAGGTCGAGAGCTTCCTTGGTACGGCGGCGCAAAAGAGCCCGGAAAATGGAGGCCGGGTTGATTTCGGGATCAAAGCGAAGGTCCTCGGGGACGTATTGCATCCGGCCGCAGGTTTCGAAGGAGCCGGAAAGGGCTTTAAGCGCTCTGGCGACGGTACGGAGCAGGGTGGTCTTGCCGCGACCGTTCCGGGCGAGAAGAAAGTGGGTGCCCGCCGCAAGGTGAATTTCCTCGGGCAGGGAAGCCAGCGGTTGTTTATAACCGATCGTCAACCCGCGATGGAGATTCAGAAGTGGGAGGTCGGAACTCATGCCTTCTCTGGGTGAAAGTGACGCTGCTTCTAGGGGAATTTGCGAAGTATTCAAGAAAAATTAAATATTGGGGCGTCCGTTCGGTAAAGGTTTTAGGAATTTTTTTCGAATAAAGCAATAAATTTTTGAACATTTTCGGAAGTAATTGATTTTTAGATAATTTTTTTGAGAGAAAGAAGCGGCAAGCAGGGCTGCGGAAGGTGCGATCCATGCTGTTAGGAGAAGGGATTTGTATTCCGCGCGGGCTGTCCATTTGGAACAATGGCGCCCCGCGCGGCTGCGAGTGTCGACGCGGCGTTGATTCGAGTGCGACGACCTGTCGCGCCATTTGTCAGAAAACCGGAAAGAAAAACGCCGCCGGGCTTGGAGCCGGGCGGCGTTTGAGGATTCTGGGAAAGCGGGTGGCGCTTTCTTGGTTCAGGCGGTCTTTTGTTCGAGAGCGGCCTTGGCCTGGGCGACGATCGCGGAGAAGGCGGCGGCGTCCTTGACGGCGAGGTCGGCGAGAATCTTGCGGTCGGCTTCGATCCCGGCGGCCTTGAGGCCCTCGATGAAGCGGGCGTAGGTCAGGTTCTCGGCACGGACGGCGGCATTGATGCGCTGGATCCACAGGGCGCGGAATTGTCCTTTGCGCTTCTTGCGGTCGCGGTATTCGTAGGTCATCGCCTTCCGCACGGCGTCCTTGGCGTAGCGGTAGAGCTTCGAGCGGAATCCGCGGAAGCCTTTGGCACGCTGGAGGACGCGCTTGCGGCGGGCACGTGAGGCCGGGCTGTTGGTGGCGCGTGGCATGGTGTGGTTTCGGGTCGGACGGGCCGTTGGTTGATCTTTCCTCCCGCAGTCTCGCTCGTCCGGTGGTGCCCTTGCGGGCCTGGCTGCGATGGAGGCCGTCCGAGGCGCGGACGGGGGCGCGGTTTGTCGCTTAGGCGAAGGGCAGGTTCTCCTTTACGTTCTTGATGTCGGCATCGGAGACGAGGGCGGCGCTCGTAAGGCCGCGTTTGCGCTTGCGGTTCTTGCATTGGAGCAAGTGCCGGGCGCCCTGCTTCCGGCGCAGAACCTTGCCGGTTCCTGTCACCTTGAATCGCTTGGCAACAGCCTTCCGGGTCTTTGCTTTTCCTGAGACACGTGGCATGGGGCGGCGAAACTAGGAGCCGGGGGCGGCTTGGCAAGGGAAAAGTGAAGCGAACGGAGCGCCTTTCCCCACGGGGAGTGAGCGGGGAAGAAATGGGCATTTTGCGCGTTCGCCGATGGGAGCTTCCCTGGATTCACCGGCTTTGTGCGGAATTTCAGGTGCAAGACGCCAAGGATTCCCCATAGTCGCGCCGCCATGCGGGGCTTTTACCGGCCTGTTCTTTTGCGAGTGTTCTCCGGCTACAACAGGGGAGACCTATTGGCCGACGCTGGAGCGGGATTGACCGTGGGCGTCATTGCCCTGCCGCTGGCGATCGGGTTCGGCATCGCATCGGGATGTTCGCCGGCGCAGGGGTTGTGGACGGCGATCATCGCCGGGCTGATCATCAGTCTTTTCGGCGGTTCGCGCTTCCAGATCGGCGGGCCGACCGGGGCTTTCATCCCCGTGCTGGCGGCGATCGTGGCGGTGCACGGCTATGCGGGGCTGGCGCTGGCGACCATGCTGGCGGGGCTGCTGCTGGTGCTGGCGGGCGCGTTCCGGCTGGGCGGGCTGCTGCGCTACATCCCATATCCGGTGGTGGCGGGGTTCACGAGCGGCATCGCGGTGATCATTTTCCTCGGGCAGTTGCCGGACTTCCTGGGCATGTCATTCAAGCGGCCCGGCGAAGCGCCGGAGCTGGTGCTGGAGTTGTTTCGCCATGCGTCGCAGTTCCAGTGGCAGAGCGCGCTGGTCGGTGTGGCGGGCCTGCTGATCGTGATGCTGTTTCCCAAGGTGACGCGCAAGGCGCCCGCGGCCATCGTGGCGGTGCTGGCGACCACCTTGCTGGCGCTGTTGCTGCATCTGCCGGTGGAGACGATCGGGACCAAGTTCGGCGGGCTACCGTCGGAGTGGCCCGGGTTCCAATTGCCCAAGATCAGTCTGGAGGCGCTGCGCACGCTGATGACGCCGGCCTTCACCATCGCAGCGTTGGGGGCGATCGAGAGCCTGCTGTCGGCGACCGTCGCGGACGGGATGACGGACACGCGGCACGATTCGAACTCGGAGCTGATCGGGCAGGGCATCGCCAATCTGGCGGCGCCGTTGTTCGGAGGATTCGCCGCAACGGGGGCCATCGCGCGTACGGCGGCGAACATCCGCAGCGGGGCGCGCTCGCCGCTGGCGGGGGTGATTCACGCGCTGGTATTGCTGGGCTTCGTGCTGGCGGCCGCGCCGCTGGCGAAGCACATCCCGATGGCCGGGCTGGCGGCGGTGCTGATGGGCGTGGCGCTGCGGATGGCGGAGTGGGACACCTTCAAGGAAATGTGGCACGGGCCGCGTTCGGACTTTTCCACGCTGGTGGCGACCTTCGCGTTGACGGTGATTTTCGATCTTACCATCGGCGTGGCGGTGGGGCTGGTGATCGCGGTGATTCTGTTCGTCAAACGCATGGAAGGCATTTCGCGCGTGAAACTGCTGACGCCGGAGAACGATACGGAATACGACGGTTCGCTTTCCCTGCGCGGCAAGGAGGTGCCGGAGGGCGTGGTGCTGTTCCGGTTGGAAGGTCCGCTGTTTTTCGCCGCCGTGGAAAAGCTGGAGGGCGCGCTGCGCACCTATGCGGGCAAGCCGGAAGTGGTGGTGTTCCGCATGCGGCACGTGCCGGCGATCGACGCCAGCGCGCTGCATTCGCTCGAAGTGGCGCTGGAGAAGCTGCGCCGCGACAACGTGCAGGTGCTTATCACCGCCATCCAGCCGCAGCCGATGAAGGTGCTGTTCAGGAGCGGACTGGTCGATGAGATCGGGCTGAACAATTTCTGCGCCAACATCGACGAAGCGCTCGACCGAGCGCGCATGATCGTGGCCGGGCGGCGGGAGGCGGCGCAGGGGTAGGACTCCGTTGATCGGTTGTGGATCGTGGAATGTGCCGGAGCCGGCTTTGGCTTGCGTTTTCGGCATGTGGACGTATTTTGTCCACATGAAAACGGCGACCGTGCGGGACTTGCGCAACGATTTCGCGAAGCTCGAAGCCTGGTTGGGCGAGGGCGAGGAAATCCGCATCGAGCGCCGCGGCCGGCCGGTCGCCGTGCTCAAGCCGGTGACGGCGGAGGCGAGGAAAATCAGGATGCCGGACTTCATGGCCCGTCTCAAGGAGACTTGGGGTGACCGGATTTTCAGCGAGGAGGAAGTTCGCGCCATGCGCGAAGCGGAGCTTGAAGGCGAGGAAGGATGACCTGCTATCCCGACACCTCGTTTCTCTGCTCGCTCTACCGGCGACAGGTCCATTCGCCGAAGGCGATCCGCTGGATGCAGGATTTCGGGGAGCCGCTTCCCGTCTCCAGCTTCCTGCTGCTGGAGTTCCGCCAGTCCGTCCGTTTCCAGACGCGGCTCTTTTCGCTCGACCGTACCAAGGGCTACCCGCCGGCGGAGGCCGCGCGGATGCTGCGCGACTTGCAGAGCGACCTTTCCCAAGGCGTGCTGCGGGTCAGCGCGGCGGATTGGCCGGATGTCCATCGCATCGCGGAGGAGCTCAGCTCGAAATACACCGCGCAGGCCGGGCACCGCCTCCCCGACATCGTTCATGTCGCCACCGCGCTGCATTTCGGTTCGCCGGTCTTCCTGACCTTCGACGCGAACCAGAAAGCGCTCGCCGAAGCCGAGGGCATGCGCGTGCCCGTCTGAGCCCGTTGTGACATTCAAGAGCATCGCCGACCCGAATAGACGACGGGGAAGGGAAACGGAAATGAGAATGGCATCCCGGGGGATGCGTGTTTTTGCCGCCCCGGTTCGGGCGGGTGAGGATAGGGTAGGGTTCGCGCGCGAGGGGAATCTAACAGATTTAAAATTCGAGGACCGCCCTCTTTGACGGCGACCCCTCCGATGGGATGATTTCACCTGCGGCAAGCCGCTTTGAATTTCCCTCCGCTGGAGGAGAGGGCCAAAACATTTCCGGATTGTTCCGTTGGCGGGAAAGCTTACCTTGCAACGATGACACGCCGCCACTGGATCAAACTCGGCGCCGCGTTTTCGGCCTCGGCAATGGCGGTGGAGCCGGCATCGCGTTCGCTGCGGATTCTTGTTCTCGGCGGCACGGGTTTCATCGGCCCGCATCAGGTGCGGTATGCGTTATCCCGAGGGCATCGGCTTACCCTTTTCAATCGCGGGCGGCGCCCGATCGACTGGCCGGGTGAAGTGGAGGAACTGATCGGGGACCGGGAAAAAGGCGAACTGGCCTCGCTCGCGAATCGGGAGTGGGACGTCTGCATCGACAATCCCACCAGCGCGCCATTCTGGGTGCGGGACGTCGGTCGTGTGCTGGCGGGAAGGGTGAAGCACTACATTTATATTTCGTCGATTTCCGCCTATGCCGCCACGGATCGACCGGGGATGACCGAGGACGCGCCGCTCGCAAAATACGCGGGGCCTGACGTCATGCTGGAGACGCATGCGACTCTGCAGGAGAATATGGCGCTCTACGGGCCGCTGAAGGCCGCCTGTGAGGTCGAAGCGGAGAAGTGGTTTCCGGGAATCGCCACCATCGTCCGCCCTCCTCTGATCGTGGGACCGGGAGATGAAACGGATCGCTTCACTTATTGGCCCGTTCGCGTCGCCAAAGGCGGCGAGGTGCTTGCGCCGCCGGCGGACGATCCGGTTCAGTTCATTGACGTCCGGGATTTATGCGAGTGGACGATCCGGCTCGCCGAGCAGCGGGCCTTTGGCGCTTTCAACGCGACGGGTCCGGATTACGATCTTACGGTTTCCGCTTTCCTTCACGGAGTCCGCGCCAGTGGCACCGCGCCGGCGAAGTTTGTTTTCGTTGGGAGCGATTTCCTGAAGTCGCAGGGCATCCGGCCCTGGAGCGATCTCCCCGGCTGGGTGCCGGGGCAGGGCGAAACGGCGGGCTTTGCCAGAATTCGCAATGACCGTGCCCTTGCCGCGGGGTTGACGTTCCGGCCGCTCGCCGTCACGGCGGCCGACACCCTCGCGTGGTTTCAGACACTGCCGGCGGAGCGCCGGGCCAAGCTCAGGACGGGGCTTGCCCCGGATCGCGAAACGGCAGCCTTGAAAGCCTGGCACGAGGCAAAGGGATAGATTCACGCCCGAATGGCGCTTGGTTTGAGAGCCGTAAGGCAGGGACGACTTTGCCGGAAGGAAAAGAAGGCAAGGTGTCCGGCTGTCGGATGTTCCATGCGGCACGCCCCCGCCGGACCGCCGGGAGAGCGGTCCGGCGCCATAACTCCCCAAAATCGGCCTTATCCACCAAGCGTCGCCCCTAACAGATTCAAAATTCAAGAATCGATCCTTGATGGATGTCAGGCATTTGGGGGGCAAGAGCTCTTTTTCGCCCGTTCCGCAGCCATTTCCGCGAGGCGCTCGACGATGAGTTCAATGCGCAGTTCCCGTGTCTCCGGCGTGCGCGCTTGTTCAAGCCGCTCGACGATCATCCGCCGTGAGGAAGGTGCGGAGCGATCGAATTCAGCAGCGGCGGCTGGACGAAACTGCAACGCGCGAGCGAGATCTGCCGGAAGCGGTTGCTTGTGCGATTCCGTCGCAGGTTCGAGCGATATTTCGATCAGGTTGCTGGCATCGAGTCCAGCCGGACGGAGCGCGCTCATCTGCAAGACGAGCCGGCGCTTTCCGCCACCCGCAGGTACCAGGGTGCTGCGGATGGTTTTGCCGGCATAGTGAGCGATTACCGGGATGCGAGTCGCGCCGCCGAGCGCCTTTACGATTTGCGACGGCACGATCACGCCGCGTAGGATGCCGGTCTTGCTGATTCGAGTGACGAACGTGTGCCGGTTCATCTGAGCATCAACTTTCAGTTCAACAACGGAATTGGAGCATTTTGTGAAAGTCGTAGCCCTTTCTGGAATTGATAAGAACAACGAAAGCGGCGGAAATTCGCGAAAAAGAATTGGATTTCAATGGTTTCGATCGTTTCGCGCTTTTCGTTGTCCCTTCAAGTCGAGTGATTTTCTACGATTCAACGCAAACCGCTTTCAAAAAAGGTCCGATCGATCGGAATAAGAAAGGAGTTTGTTGGCGGCTGGTATGGTGCGGATCGGATTGCGTATCTTTTGGATGATCCAATATCAGGCTGGAGAGAATCATGAGACGCGGGGTACGTTTTCCACTCCTTGCTTCATCAAAATGGAAACTTTCCTTTCATTCCCTTCATGATGTCACCGAGGCCGCCCATGCCGGGGAGACCGCCGCCGCTCATGCCCGGCATGCCGCCCATCTGGCGCATCATTTTGTTCATCTTGTTCGGGGAGCGCATCATTTTGCGCATTTCACCGAATTGTTTGAGGAGCTGGTTCACTTCCATGAGTTTGACGCCCGCGCCCTTGGCGATGCGTTCGCGGCGGGAGGCTTTGATGATTTCCGGGCGGCGGCGTTCGTCGGGGGTCATGGAGAGGACGATGGCTTCGGTGCGCTTGAGGCGCTTGGGGTCGAAGGCGGCGTCGGGAATCTGTTTCTTGAGCTTGTTGAAGCCGGGCATGAGGCCCATGAGGCCCTTGAGGTCGCCGAGCTTCTGGATCATCTTCATCTGGTCCAGGAAATCGTAGAAGTCGAACTTGCCTTCGGAGAGGCGCTGGATCGACTTCATGGCGTCCTTTTCGTCGATCTTGGCGGCGACCTGCTCGACCATGCCGACGATGTCGCCCATGCCGAGGATGCGGTCGGCCATGCGGTCGGGGTGGAACTCGAAAAGCTGGTCGAGCTTTTCGCCCTCGCCGGCGAATTTGATCGGCTTGCCGGTGACGGCGCGCATGGAGAGAGCCGCACCGCCGCGGGCGTCGCCATCGAGCTTGGTGAGGATGATGCCGGTGATGCCGACGGCTTCGTCGAAGTGCCGGGCGACGGAGACGGCCTGCTGGCCGGTTGCGGCATCGGCGACGAGGAGGGTTTCGCGGGGCTGGAGGAAGGAATGGAGGCGTTTGAGTTCCTCGATGAGGCGTTCGTCGATTTCCTGGCGGCCGGCGGTGTCGAAGATGAGGACGGTGCCGCTCTGCGTTTCGGCCCATTTGAGGGCCTCGCCGGCGACCTTGACGACGTCGGTTTCGGAGGGGCCGGGGGTGTAGACGGGAACGTCGATCTGTCTGGCGAGGGTGGCGAGCTGATCAATGGCGGCGGGGCGGTAGAGGTCGCAGGCGACGAGCAGGGGACGGCGGCCATCTTTCTTGAGGCGGAGGGCGAGCTTGCCGGAGGTGGTGGTCTTGCCCGCGCCGTTGAGGCCGCAGATGAGGATGCGGGCGGGGGGATTGAGGTCGAGCGGCTGCTGGTCGCCGCCGAGCAGGGCGGCGAGTTCGTCGTGGAAGATTTTGACGATCTGCTCGCCGGGCTTGATGGATTTCATCACCTCGACGCCCATCGCCTGGTCCTTGATGCGGGCGATGAAGTCCTTGGCGACGCTGAATTCGACATCGGCTTCGAGCAGGGCGAGGCGGATGTCGCGCAGGGCGTCGGTGATGTTTTTCTCGGAGATTTTTCCGAGGCCGCGGAGGTTGCGGAAGGTTTTGTCGAGAGAGTCGGAGAGAGATTGGAACATGGCGGTCGGTGATCGGGGACAGTGCTGAGTGATCAGTGATCAGTGATCAGTGATCCGTGGAAAAGGCATTCGGATGCGGGGCTCGATGTGGGTGGTTCGGGGCTTGGGGCGCCGAGGCGCGGCTTGCCTTTTTTGGGAACTTGGGATTTGGAATTTCAATCCGCGGGGGTGTAGGCGGCTTCGGTGTCGATGCGGAAGGTCCAGCGGAGCGGGGTTTCAGGAGGCTTGCCGGCGGTGTCCCGCCAGGTGATGGAGACCTGGCAGGTGGGGCTGCGGAGGCGGCGGTTGATTTTCCAGGAGAAGGATTTGTTTGCTTCGTCGAAGACAGCGGGGACTTCGCCGAAGCCGCCGACTTTCATGCTGAGGGTTTTGGGGTCGAGATCGGCGACGCCGGAGAGGTCGGCGGTGAGCAAGGGCATGCGGTCGGCGACGACCGCGCCGGGTTCGGGTTGAACGGGGACGGGGGTGGTCTGGCGGGCGAGGGCGGCCTCGGGAATGGCGGCGCCGGAGGCGGAGACGACGGGTTCGGTGAAGGTGGTGGCGAGGTCGAAGATGCGGTCGTGGGTGCCGAGGATGATGTAGCGCGGCAGGGTGCGGTCGTCGTTGGAGCGGCGGATTTTGCCGGGGAGGACGGTGAAGAGGTGTTCGTAGCCGAGTTCCGCGGCGAGGGGGAACATTTCCTCGGTGTGGAAGCCGCCGGGGTAGGCGTAGGCGGTGACGCGTTCGCCGAAGGCGGCTTCGAGGAAGCGCTTGGATTCGCCGAGTTCGTTGCGGAGGAATTTGTCGTAGGCGTCGGAACCCTTGCGGCGGTGGGTTTTGACGGCGCCGGGCAGGGGGTGGCTGACGGAGTGGCTGCCGATGGTGGCGCCGTGTTCCATCATTTCCTTGATCATGGCGGTGGTGAGGGCCTTGCCGCCGCCATCGACGTAGTTTTTATAGAGGAACAGGGTGAAGGGGTAGCCGAACTCTTTCAGGATGGGAAAGGCGTCGGTGTAAACAGCCTTCCAGCCATCGTCGATGGTGATGACGATGCTCTTGTCGGCGATGTCTTTTTCGCCGCGTTTCCAGGCTTGGAAATCGGCCATGGGGATGACGGAGAGGTCGAGGTCCTTGAGGGCCTGCATCTGGGCGCGGAATTTGGAGGTGCGGATGCGCATCTCGGTTTCACGCTCGGTTTCGGAGAAGTCGTGGTAGCCGAGGACGGTCACGCGCACACCGTCGTCGGGCGGGGGAGAGGAAGTGTTGCTTTCTTCCTGGCCGGAGAGGGGCAGGAGGAGAGTGAGCAGCAGTGGAACGCAGCGGGGCATGTGGCCGGGAGTGTAAGGCGGAAGCGGCGGGAGGGAAGAGGGGAAATCCGGGAGCGCGGAGCCCCGGCTCCGCCAGAAGTATGGGGACGGCCCGGCTTGGCCTTGTGGGCTCGCATGGGCAGCGGGGATTGTTGGCGGTTCGTGCCGAACTGGGGCTCGGCGCTCCTGGGCGGGGCTCTCCGTCGCGCCCCCCACCGATGGGACAGGCGGTCCCAGGAGCTCATCGATCAGATCGATCAGCCGATTTTCCCGGTGGAGGCGCGCAGCCGGGCGACGCAGCGGTCGCGGCCGAGGAGGGCGAGGATGTCGCCGAGGTCGGGGCCGCCAGATTTGCCGCTGAGGGCGACGCGGACGGGAAACATGAGCTGGCCGGGTTTAGCGCCGGCGGCTTTGGCGGTTTCGCCGATCTGGTGTTTGGCGGCTTCGGCGGACCAGTCGGCGAGCTTTCCGAAGTCGTCGGCCAGCGCGGAGAGAAGGTCTTTCGCGGCGGGGTTGGCGCGGACCTTTTCGACGGCTTCGGGGTCGAGGTCGAAGCTGTCGGCGAGGAGGAAGTGGATGGCGGCGGGGACTTCGGAGAGGAGGCGGACTTTTTCCCGCACGAGGGCGGCGGCGGCGGGATAATCGCCATCGACGGGCAGGCCAGCGGCCTGGGCGAAGGGTTTGGCGGCTTCGGCGAAGGCGGCGGAGTCGAGTTTGAGGAGGTGCTGCTGGTTGACCCAGGCGCATTTTTCGGCGTCGAAGCGGGAAGGGGAGCGGTTGACGGCTTCGAGGGAGAAGCGGGCAACGAGTTCATCGAGGGTGAAGATTTCCTCGTCGCTCTTCGGCGACCAGCCGAGCAGGGCGAGGAAGTTGACGACAGCCGAAGGGAGGAAACCCTGGCGCGAATAGTCCCCCAGGGCCGCGCCCACGTCGCGCTTGGACATTTTCGAGCCGTCGGGGTTGAGGATGAGGGGGATGTGGGCGTACTGCGGGGCCGGCGCGCCGAGGGCCTCGAAGAGCTGGAGGTGCTTCGGCGTGTTCATGAGGTGGTCCTCGGCACGGATGGCATGGGTGATCCGCATGTCGAGGTCATCGACGACGTTGACGAAGTGGAAGACGTAGGAGCCGTCGGAGCGGCGGATGACCATGTCGGGGGTGTTCGATTCGTCGCGGTAGTCGATGGTGACTTCGCCGCAGACGAGATCGTGCATGGTCACGGGCTTGCGCTCGAAGCGGAAACGCCAGGCACCATCATGTTCGTAGACGCGATTTTTTTCGCGCAGGACTTCGAACCAGGGGTCGTAGTTCGCGCGGCGCTCGCTCTGATTGTAGGGGCCGTAATCGCCGCTTTTGCCCTCGCCCTCGTCCCAGTCGAGGCCGAGCCACTTCAAGCCGGAGAAGATGGCGTCGCGGGCTTCGGGGGTATTGCGGGCTTCGTCGGTGTCCTCCACGCGCAGGACGAAGCTGCCGCCGTGTTTGCGGGCGAAGAGCCAGCTGAAGAGGGCGGTGCGGGCCCCTCCGACGTGGAGGTACCCGGTGGGCGATGGGGCGAAGCGCGTGCGGACGGACATGGGAAGGCGGAACGTAGAGGACGCGAGGCGGGTGGCAAGGGCGGGGATGCAGGCAGCGGCAAGCCCTGCAACGAAAAGCCGCCGCCGGAGAGCCCGGCGGCGGCAGGGGAAGGGGCCATCCCTTATTCGTTGAGGCGGACGCGGAAGAAGACCTTGGTTTCTCCGTACAGTTCCTCGAATTCGCTCAGGTCGATGTTGACGGCGGTGCTTTCGCCGGTGGCCGCCACATCGGCGTCAAGCAAGATCCAATCGACCAGATCGGTCGAGGCTTCGACGGTGTAGGTCGCGCCGTCCTGAGAGCCGAAGTTGAAGCTGACGGACCCCACCACTCCGCCTTCGCCGACGGTAAAGGTGGGATCGGTGATCCGGAAATCGCCGTCATCCGGCGGGGTGACCTCGGGCCGGGCGATCAACTGGATGCCGCTGGGGTAGTGGACGATGCCGCCGCTGCCTTTGCGGAGCAGAGGATAGACGATGCTGGCGCTTGGCGAGGCTTTCGCGCCGACGACTTCCCACCAAGATCCGCCGCCGCCTTCGTAGACGAGGGTTTTGACGGTGTAGGTCCCGGCGGGCAACTCGATGACGCCGATGGTCCGGCTGTTGCCGGTGCCGAGTTGCAGTTGCAGGCGGTTGTTGAGGCCGGGCACGGTATTGCCTATGACGATGGCGGATTCGGGGTGGTTCTGGGCCGCGATGTGGGACCAGGCCACGGGGGCGCCGCCTTCGAGCGGGCCGTCGATCTGCATGTAGCCGCCGTCGTCGCCCTGGAAGCCGAGATGGTAGAAGCCGGGATCGGTGATGACGAGAGTGCCGGTGGCGCGCATGGCGTAGTTGTCGTCATCGGCCGGAGTATTGAGCGGCCACGGGTTGCTGTTCGGGAAGCTGCCTTGCGAGCCGTTCTGCGGGTCGATGAAGTCAAGATAGTCCCATGTGGTCACGGCGCCGGCCGGCCGGGGATCGAGGGCCAGCGTGGCATTGATACGGGCTTCGGCTCCCGCGATGCTGAAGCCCAGGGCGGCATCTTCGGGGCGGTTGGGCAGGGAGCTTTCCACCGTCCAGCCGGGCTCGGCGATGCCGGGGAATTCAAGCTGGTCCACCGGTGCCTTGTAGCCGACGAGCTGCCAGCCTTCGGGCGGGGTGCCGCTGCCGTGCGGCCATGAGCCTTCCGCGGCGGTCAGTTCGTAGTAAAAGCCGGCGCTTCCTTCCCAGTGGAGGAAGTCGATGTCGTAGGCGCCCGCCTGGAGTTCGATGATGCCGCGGGTGTCGGCGTTGCCGGTACCGGCATCGAAGTACATTTCGTGGGGGTTGGACATCTGGAAGGTGCCGGTGCCGGCGTTCGAGCCCTGGGTGACCCGCTGAAAGGAGGGGTTGGGGGTGCCGTTGGCGCCTTTGATCCGCAGCATGAAGCCATCGTCGCTCTGGACCCAGAAGGTGTAGGTCCGGGTGGCGGGGATGGTGATGCGGCCCTTGGCGACGGTGATCACGTTGTCGTCCGCTCCCGCGGTGTTGCCCGGGAAGGGTTCATCCGGGGTGACGGCGCCGCCGCCGCCGCCATCCTGAGGATCGTGGGCATTGAGGGTGGGGCGGTAGGCGTCGTGGGTGAGGCCGTCGGGATCGCCGGGCTGGCGGGTGGTGTTCAGCACGAAGTTGCTCACATCGTTGATGTTGCCGGTGCCGGTGGCCTGGAGGTAGGTGCGGATCGAGAAGTTCCCCTCGGTGGCCGGAGGGCCGGGGATGCTGGTGACGAAACGCGGAAGGAAGGGGATGGCGGTGACCGCGGGGTCCGTGGGGGAGCCGACCAGTGTCCAGGTATTGGTGTCGCGGGTCGCAGGGAAGCTGCCGGGGGCCCAGGCGAGTTCGTGATAGCCGCCACCGCCGCCGTCCCAGCCGATGTAGGTGACATCGTAGGTGCCCGCTCCGTCGAATTCGTAAACTCCGCGGGTGTTCGAGTCGCCGGTGCTGCCATCCAGGAGGATGGATTGGTTATCGCCCGGATCGATGGAGCCGCTGCCATGAACGGAGACGAAACGCCCGCCGGCGCCGCCGCTGATGCGCAGGCCGAAGCCGTCGTCGCTGTGAACCGCAAAGGTGTAAACGCCCGCAGCGGGGATGGAGAGCCGGGTCTTGCCGACCACCACCCAGTCGTCGTTTCCGGGGGTGTTGGAAAGGACGGGGAAGTCGTTGTTGAAATTCCCTTTGGTGGCGGGGTTGTTGGTGTCGGGATCGGAGTGATTCAGGACCGGGACGTCGCCGTCCTCGACATAGTGATCGTTCCCGGCTTCGACGATGAGCTGCGAGGCGGTGGCGATGGAGTTGGCGATGGGATTTGGGTTGGGCTCATCCGGATGCGGAATGGGATTGGCGTATTCCCGGATGCCCCACCTGCCCGCGGAGCCCGGAGGGCCGGGAAGGTCGAGCGGAATGCGGTAGGAGGTGAGGAAGGGCTGGAAGTAGCCGAACTCGCCGTCCGTCCGCGGGATTTCCAGGAAGATGGCATAGGTGGCGTTCGGCTGGATGTCGGCGATCGGGATGGTGATGGTGGTTTTGCCATCGGCTTTGGCGAGCTGGAAATCGACCACGATATCGCCATTGACCTCGACAAAGAAGGCTTCCGGATCGGAATCGTCCACCACGGCGGTTTCCACGTCGGCGATGACGATGGTGGCGCCGGTGAAGCCGATCGTCGCGGAGTCGAGGGCGAGTTCAAAGGTGGGTTCGTTGTCCAGATTCACCACATCGGCGAGTTCGGTGCCCAGGCGGATCGTGTCGAAGGCACCGACGGGGCCGCCGGTGATGGAGAATTGGAGGACGGTCTTGTTGGCGAGGGTGTTGGTGCCGCCGCTGACGTTGTCGTCGGTGAGGACGAGAATGGCGTGAGTTGCGAGGAGCGCCTCGGCATCGGCCGCCGGAGCGCTGGCGGCCACCAGATAGCTTCCGTAGGCGGCCTCGTTGAAGACGTAGAGCGTGATTCCGGTGATCGCCTCCGTTCCGGTGTCCACGGTGGAGCGGGTGACGAAGAGGTAGTTGGCGCCCGTTTCGATCGTGCCCAGGTCGGGCGGCGGAGGCTCGCTTGCGACGATGTGGTCGGCTCCGACGGCCGCCCGGCTGCGGGTGATGGAACTCGGCGCAGTGGACACGGAATTCTCATTCCTTCCCATGATGCGCAGGGCGCTGTTTTCCAGCGGACTGCTCGCGGCGGTGTTCAGGCGATATTCCACCCGCCAGTCGGGGAAGTAATTGGCGTCGGGCGAGGAGACGCGGATGATCGCGGAGGTCCAGAGAACGGAATGACCGCCGAGGTTCAGCGACGGGTTGAGGGAGATCGCTGCGCCGAGCGGACCCCAGTTTCCGCCTCCGGCGTTCCTGAGTTCGAGAGCGCCCCCGTCGGGGAAGAAGTGGTTTTCGAATTCAAGGCTGTTGAACAGGAAATTCACGTTCGGATTGGTGCCGCCTGAATGTCCGCCGACCACCCAGGAGCCGGTCAGGCCGATGGCATCATCGGAGACGGGCACCCCGTTGGCGGGTCCGGATCCATAAAGAAACGGTTCGTCGATCAGCAGCTCCGCCTGGCTGGCGGATGTGCCGAATATCGCGGCGAACGCGATGGGAAGCAGTCGGGTTTTCATCGTTCGATTGGGTTTGGATTGGGTTCAGATTAAAGCGGGGGATTGGGGATTGGGTTTGGTATCGCCGGTTTGTCCGAGGTCGCGGGATCTTTCGATCCTTTGACGGGAAAGGATCGAGACGCGGAGAGAGCGAATCCGGATTCGGGCGCCGGGTCCGTGTGGATTCGCAGGCTCGGAGCCGCGAGGCATTGGATTTCGGCGCCCGTTCCGCGGGTTTCGCGCCATTGATGAGGTCGTATCAGCCGGGAGGCGGGGTGCGCCGGCTTTGCCCGGTATCGGGGAGCAGGCACGGATGGCATCGCCTTCCGGAGACGTCGGACGACCTGATACGATGAGGATAGAGGTCAGATATGGGTTTCACGATTTCTTGGGTTCCCGGGTTGTGGCAAAACGCCCATGGGCAGGCGTACAGAATGCCATTCCGTACCGAGGAAATCCACAAGGAGGGAAAGCGTCAAGCTTGCATATTTTTGCACAGCTCGGATGACGGGATTCGATATTTATCAGAGAAGTGGAAATTGGTAGATCGCGTCATTTTAAGTCTTGTAAATTTCTTTTAAGTGACATTATTTACATGTTTCATTTGGTGACAGGATCGTCCATGATTTTTGCAATTCGGGCTTTTTGAGCGGAAAAAGTGATTTCCGATCTTCGATCTTCTGTCCGGGAAACGACAAGGGAAGGCGCGGGGGTGGTTTGTGGAGGGCGATTGGGGGTTGGCATCCGGCAGATTGGTGATTTTCTCGGGGATGGATCGCGTGTCTGTCCGGCTGCAAGCGCGCGGCGGTCTGCTTTTGGGCGGGGCGCTGGCGATGTTGATGGCCGGGTTTTGGCGGGTGGACGGTGTGCTGGCGGCGATGGGTCTGGCCGGGCTGGGTCTGGCCGGGCTGGGTTGGCTCGCGGCCCGGCGGAATCTGAGGAGGCTCCGGGTGGCGGTGGAGGGGGCGCATGCCGGGCGGGTGGGGGAGCCGGCGCGCTGGCTGCTGGTGGTGGAGAATCCTCGGCGGATGCTGGATGCCTTCGGGGTGGGGATTTCGTTTTCCGCCGGTGGAGCGGCGGCGGAGCGGCACGCGCTGTGGGTGGCGGCGGGGTCGGCGGTGGAGGCGGAGTGGCGTCTGGCCCCGGAGCGGCGGGGGGAGTGGGAGGAGCTTGCGGTGAAGATGGAGTCGGGCTTTCCGCTGTCGCTTTTCCGCGCGGAGAGCGAGCGGCGGGTGCCTCACCGATGGCTGGCCGCGCCGCGTCCGCTGGTGCCGGTGGAGTTGCTGGTGCAGGGGAGCCGGCTCGATGAGGCGCCGCAACGGGCGCTGGCGGCGGGGGAAACGCACGGCGAGCCCAGGGGGATGCGACCGTACCGTGCCGGAGATCCGCCGCGGGCGGTGAGCTGGCCGGCAAGCGTGCGTTCGCGGGCTCGGGGCGGGGGGCTGGTGGTGCGGGAGTTCGATCCTCCGGGATTTCATCCGGTGGAGGTGCTGGTGGTGTTTCATTCCTTTGGCACGAACCGGGAGTTGATCCGGCCGGATCGTTTCGAGCGGGCGCTGTCGCTGGCGGCGGGGGCGCTGCGGCATTTCCAGGCGGCGGGGGCTCCGGCGCGTTTTACGGCGGATTTCGATGGCTGGACGATGCGGCCGGCCGGGACCCGCCGGCATCTGGCGGCTTGCATGGAGACGCTGGCCAAAGCGGTGAGGGCGGCGGGCACGGAGTTGCACGAGTTGCGCGCGGTGCTGGAGGGGGTGGACGAGGGACTCGGGGTGGTGTTGATTTCCGACATGCCGCCGGATTCCTGGGTGCCGTCCGTCCGCCTGCCGCGGCGGCATGTGGCGGTGGATGTGAGGCGCTACGAATCGGGGAGGGGAGGGCGATGAAGCATGGGTTCCGCACGCTGGTGCTGCTGGCTTCGCTGGCGGGGGGGTACGTTTTGTTGAGGGGACATCCGGCGGCTGTGCCGGGGGTGGCGAGGTTGTGCTTGGCGGTGCTGATGTTCGTCGCGGGGTTCGGGGTGTGGGGGCGGCGGGAGCGGCCGGACGAAGGATTGGCGCGGGCGCGGCGGTTGCCGGAGTGGGCGGACTATGCGGCGGTGGGTGCGGCGCTGCTGGCGGTGGAGTGCGTGCTGCTGGCGTTTTTCAGTGTGGCTCCGCGGCGGCTGGAAGGGATGGCCGGAGTGGTGGAGGAATGGCTGCGGCCCGGTGCGGCGGCGGCAGGGGAGGAGCCCGCTGGTGTTGCGCGGGGAGGGAACTGGTTGTGGGATGAAAGGACTTCGCGCCCGCTGCCCCGGCGGGCGGATTTCAAGCCGGGCAACCGTCCCGAGGTGTTCCTGCGCCCGGAGGATGAAGCGGCGGCCCCGGGGTTGGTGGGGCGGAGGCTGTATGTGCATGCATTTGCGCTGGAGGGTTATGAGGCGGGCGTGTGGTCGGCTCCGCCGCGGGAAGCGCAGGTGCTGAGGGCGGGGCCGGATGGCTGGCTGCGGCTGGAGGATGGGCCGGGGCCGGCGGTGATTTGCCGGATTTTCCATTCTGCCGAGTTGGCGCCGCGCCAGCCTTTGGCCGGTTTGCAGGGGATCATGGCGGCGGAGTTGCCGGAGCTGGTCCGGGTGGGTGGGGGCCTGCACTTGCTGCCGTCGCCGGGGGGGGATGCCGGCTACGAGTATCGCGTGGCGTCGCGGCCGCTGACGCTCGACGATCTGCCGGCCGGTGCGTCGACGGGGACGGCGGATTTTTCCGGCCTGCTCGCCCGGCCATCCGGTGCTCTGGGCGACCGGCTGGGCGCGTATGCGCGCGCGGCGGCCGGGGAGGGGATTCTGGTGCAGCGCCTGTTCCGCCTGCGCGAGCGCTTGCAGAGGGATTTCGAGTATTCGCTGCGGATCGAGAATACGGCGGATCTCGATCCGCTGGAGAATTTTCTGTTTCACGAGAAACGCGGCCATTGCGAGCTGTTCGCGACGGCCGGGGCGCTGATGGCGCGCTCGCTCGGCGTGCCGGCGCGGGTGGTGTACGGGTGGTCGGGAGGGATTTACTATGAAGATAGTAATATGTTCGTCTTCCGGGCGCGGGAAGCCCATGCCTGGGCGGAGGTGTTGGTGAATGGCGTGGGCTGGGTGGTTTTCGATCCGACGCCGCCGGGTGCGCTGGAGCGCGAGTTCGCCGAGACGGCGCCGCCGGGTGAAGGGCTTCCGTCGGCGGAGAGTGTGGATGGGTTTGAGGAGGCCGTGCCGGAGCCGGGCAGGGTGGAGAATCCCCGGTTGGCTTTGTCAATCGCAGGCATTTTCCTGGTGCCGGTGGCGGCGGTGTTTTTCTGGCGGGCGAGGCGGCGGGCGGCAGGGGCGATGGATGGGGAGGGAGGAGGCCATGGCAGCGGGAGCTATCTAGCCGCCTTCCGCCGGGCATGTCGCCGCCGCGGGCATCCGCTGGCCCGGGGGATGACGTTGCGCCGCCATCTTGCGGGGATGGAGGGTGTGCCCGATTTCGTGCGTGAGATCGAGGGGTATCACTACGCGGTGCGCTATGGCGGCGCCGCGCCCGATCCCGCGGTGGAGAAATCGCTTGCCCGGCGGGCGGACGAGTGGCGGTAGCGGCGATGGAGGAATTGGCGGTTGGCATCGCGCGGCTGCGGCGCATGCTCCGCGCATGGCTCTGGCGGCGGTGATTTTCGATTTCGACGGCGTGGTGATCGATTCCCACGAAGCGCACGAGCGTTCGTGGTTCGCGCTGGCGGAGGAGCTGGGCGAGATGCTGACGCGCGAGACGTTCGTGTCCACTTTCGGCCAGAGAAATGAGAGCATTTTGCCGTTTCTGGGCTGGGCGGATGAGGGGGACGGGGAGCGGATCCGGACGCTGGGGGACCGCAAGGAGTCGCTTTACCGGGAAATCCTCCGGGCGGAGGGCATCGAGCCGTTGCCGGGGGTCGCGGCGTTACTGGAGGATTTGCGGCAGCACGGCGTCCCATGCGCCATCGGCACTTCGACGCCGCGGGAGAATGTGGAGTGCGTGCTGGAGATCACGGGGCTGGGCGGGTTTTTCCGGGACATCGCCGCGTCCGAGGATGTTTCGCGGGGCAAGCCGGACCCGGAAGTCTTTCTCAAGGCCGCGGCGAAACTGGACGTCGCGCCGCGGAATTGCGTGGTGATCGAGGATGCGCATGTCGGCATCCGCGCGGCAAAGGCGGCGGGGATGAAGGCGGTGGCGGTGACGACCACGCATCCGGCGGAGTCGCTAGCAAAGGAAGAGCCAGATCGCATCGAACCGTCGCTTGCCGGTGTGAGCGCGGCGTGGCTACGGGAGTTGTGGTAGTTTGTCCGGCGGGCCGATTCCGCTTGGCGGTGGGGCGGTTCGGTTGGACGTTCGGGCATGGTCAGCCCGGAAAAGCAGGCCGCGCTCGTGGAACGGATGGCCGCTCTGGGTATCGTGGAGGAGGATCTGGTGGAGAAATTCATCCTCGGTTCCGGAGCCGGGGGGCAGAAGATCAACAAGACGTCTTCCTGCGTTTATCTGAAGCACCTGCCGAGCGGCATCGAGGTGAAATGTCAGGCCAGCCGTTCGCGGGAGGCGAACCGTTATCAGGCGCGGGTGGAGCTTTGCGATACGGTCGAAGGCATCCGCCGCAACGAGGCGGCCGGGCGGATGCATGCGGTGGAAAAGGCTCGGCGGCGGAACCGCCAGCGTTCGCGTGGATCCAAGCAACGCTCCGTCGCGGACAAGCGGAAGCGGTCGTTGAAGAAGTCGCTGCGGCGTTTTTCGGGGAGGGAGGATTGATGCTATCGTGCGAAATTCTCTATGGAAATAGGCAGAGGATAATAGGCCGGATCGGATGTCTGGGAACGAGCCACTGAATTCCAGCCGGGCAATCCGGAGGATCGCCGCACCTGCCGCAAGCCAGGGGCATGCGCCACGTTTTGGGTCGATGCTGCGGTGGTAGAAAGAGGGAAAACCTAACAGCTCATCCCCTTTTCTGGGCATTCATTCTTGCCCGGTAGCGTTCGAGTGCTGTTGGTTTTTCGTTGGAATAAAGCAGGCGCTTAAGTTGTTCCGCGTTTTGATCAACCGTATGTCTATATGTGTCCACTGTGGCGTCGTAGTCACAAAAATTGTGCACCAGACCAAGCTGCATTCTGGCGAATCCGATCTGACGGTCTCCTCTCGTTTTTTCTCTTCTTTCGAGTTCTTCAAGCGGGCAATCGACTTTCACGAAGTACACATCGAATCCGCACAGTGCTTCGGCGATTTCATCCATCCAGTCTTTTCGTTCGATCACATGATCGATGATCATCGGGAATCCGCAGCCGGCGATGATCGGCAGCGACCGGTGGAATGCGGAGAGCAACGGAAGCAAAACCTTTGGCCGCATCTCGTTGTCTTTCAGGATGTGATCCGGCGCCATGAAAATGAACTTGTCGTTCGAAACGTACAGTGTCGGCTCATCCATCGCCTGCTGGAATGCCGTTGCGAGCGTGGTTTTGCCGGAGCTTGAGGTGCCATTGAGAAATATGGCCGCTGCGCGGTTCATGATTGATGGAGGGTGCTGATGATCGAATGCCGGAAAGAGCCATGGGAAAATGCCGATGCCTAAGCAGGCATGTCTCGGCGAACGACATCCGATGAGCGGACGCTTTACCCCGTAAACGATTTCCGCAGGTGCGAGGGCAGGATGCCGAGCTGCTCGCGGTACTTGGCGACGGTGCGGCGCGCGACGGGAATGCCCTGGACTTTGAGCTGCTTTGCCAGGGCGTCGTCGGACATCGGTTTGGCGGGGTCTTCCCTGGCGACGAGGGCCTGGATGGCTTCGCGGACGCCGGCGTTGGAGACTTCGGTGCCGTCGGCGGTCTGGTAGCCGGCGGCGAAGAAGGCGCGCATTTCCATGAGGCCGTGCGGGGTGAGGATGTATTTGCCGGCGACGGCGCGGGAGATGGTGGTGGCGTGCAGGCCGATCTGGTCGGCGATCTCGTTCATCGTCAGCGGGCGCAGGTGGCGCGGGCCTTTTTCGAGGAAGAGCGGCTGGTGCTCGATGAGTTTTTCGGCGATGGAGAGGATGGTTTCCTGCCGCAGCGAGAGGGAACGGATGAGGGTGCGGCCCTCGCGGATTTGTTCGCGGAGGAAGTGGCGGGTCTTCCGGTCGCTGGCCGTCCTGCCCAGCATGTCCTTGTAGAAATCGCTGATCTTGAGCTTGGGCAGGTATTCGTTGGTCAGGCGGGCGCGCCAGCCTTCGTCGGTTTTTTCGATGATGACGTCGGGCTGGATGTAGGGATTGCCGGTGGGGTCGAAGTCGCCGCCGGGGTTGGGGGTGAGGCGGCCGATGCGTTCGGCGGCTTCGGCGACGCGCTCGACGGTGCTGCCGAGGGAGCGGGCGATCTGCGGGTAGCGCTTGCGGGCGAGGTCCTCGAGGTGGTCGCGGACGATGCGGTATTCGAGACTGCCGGCTTCGCCCTTGCGCTCGAGCTGGAGGAGGAGGGATTCCTGGATGCCGCTCGCGCCGATGCCGGCGGGGTCGAAGGATTGGAGCAGCTTCACGGCTTGCTCCATGGTCTTCTGCGGGATGTCCATGCGCACGGCGAGTTCGCGGGCGGGCAGGTCGAGGAAACCGCGGGAGTCGAGGTTGCCGATCAGGTGGCGCACGGCGGAGCGCACGTCGGGATCGACGAGGGAGAAGTCGAGCTGGTTGGAGAGGTGCTGCTGGAGCGTTTCGGGAGCGACGATGGAGTTGTAGAGGTGCTCGCGGCGCTCCTCGTCGTCGGCGCTGTGGGTGTTGTTGCGCCGTTCGAGAATCTGGAGGTCGCGCCAGTCGTCGTCGGTTTCGTTGAGGTGGTCGAGAGAATCGGCTTCCTCGGGATCGGGGCTTTCGGCATCGAGCGAGATGGACTCGGTGATGTCCTCCAGCACGGGGTTGACTTCCAGGGCCTGCTGGACGAGTTGCTGGAGTTCCAGTGAATTGGCCTGAAGGATTTCCAGGCTGCGCCGCATCTGCGGGGCCAGCGATTGCTGCTGGCTCAGCGATTGATGGAGCGAGGCGTCGGCCATGGCGGGTGAACATTCCCCTTTGCGGGGTCGCCGGAAAGAAAGCCGATCTCAGCAAGTTTCAAAGCAAAATGCGTGCCACTGATAGAAAATATTTTCCTTGCGTAGAACGCCGCTTGTGTGTGACGCGATGAGGCGAATGCAGGGGCCGTCAGGCGGCCGGGAAGAACAGGTGAACCCGAGACGACGATGAAGCGAGGAGATTTTGTGCCGTTCGAGATCAAGATGCGGGCCGAGGGCGTGATGGAAGCGGCGATCCGGGCCTTCCGTCATAATTACGAAGCGCTGTGCCGGGAGGAGACGGGATTGATTTCCGAAGGGGAGATCCGCCCGGCGGAGGAGCTGGCGGTTTTCGAGCCGGGGGGGGAGGGGTTCGACCCCGAATTGCTGGCGCGGACGGTGGTGGTGAAGTTGAACGGCGGGCTGGGGACGAGCATGGGCTTGCAGAAGGTGAAGAGCGTGCTGGAGGTGCGGCCGGGGGTGAATTTCCTCGATCTGATCGTGCGGCAGGTCGTTTCGCTGCGCGAGGGAAGCGGCGCGAAGGTGCGGCTGCTGTTGATGAACAGCTTCAGCACGAGCGGGGATACGCTGACCTATCTGGAGAAGTATGCGGGGCATGGTTTGGCGGAGGCTGCGGAGGTGGAGTTGATGCAGAATCAGGTGCCGAAGATCGACGAGGCGACGCTGGCGCCGGTGGAGTGGCCGGCGAATCCCTCTCTGGAGTGGTGTCCGCCGGGGCACGGGGACCTTTACCCGGCGCTGGTCGGCAGCGGCTGGCTGGACCGCTTGCTCGCCGACGGAGTGAAGTACGCTTTCGTTTCCAATTCGGATAATCTGGGCGCGGTGCTGGAGCCCGGTTTGCTCGCGCATTTTGCGGCGAGCGGGGCGCCGTTTCTGATGGAGGTCACTCGCCGCACGCCGGCGGACCGCAAGGGCGGGCATCTGGCGGTGAGGGCGGGGGACGGACGCTTGTTGCTGCGGGAGGTGGCGCAGTGCCCGGAGGGGGATCTGGAGGCCTTCCAGGACATCGAGCGTCATCGTTATTTCAATACGAACTCGATCTGGCTGCGTCTCGATCTGTTGAAGGAGCGCCTGGAGGAGGGCGGGGGCGTGCTGCCGCTGCCGATGATCCGCAACCGGAAGACGGTCGATCCGCGGGACAAAAATTCAACGCCGGTGATCCAGCTTGAGGTGGCGATGGGCGCAGCGATCGAGTGTTTCGTGGGGGCTCAGGCGATCGAGGTGCCGCGGTCGCGGTTCGCGCCGGTGAAGAGCACGTCGGATCTTTTCGCGTTGCGGTCGGATGCGTACGAGATTTCGGAGGACGGGCGGGTGGCATTGGTCCCGGCGCGGCAGGGCAGGCCGCCGGTGGTGGCGCTTGATGATTCGTACAAGCTGGTCGATGCGCTGGATGCGCTCGGTCCGGTGCCTTCGCTGGCGGAGTGCGAGGAGGTTTCGGTGAAAGGCCCGGTGGGGTTCGAGCCGGAGGTCGTCCTGAAAGGGAAGGTGGTCTTTGCGGCGGAGGGGCCGGAGCGCAAGATCGTGTCTGCCGGGACTTATGAGGACGATGAATTTCGTCTCTGACGGGAATTTCGGATTTGCGTCCTTGTCATTTCAAACATGGCTGATACC
This sequence comes from Haloferula sp., assembly GCA_037190465.1. Classification (GTDB taxonomy): domain Bacteria; phylum Verrucomicrobiota; class Verrucomicrobiia; order Verrucomicrobiales; family Akkermansiaceae; genus Haloferula. Next base: position 245,069 of record JBBCJF010000013.1, read on the forward strand.
CCCCGCGGCGACATGGCGACAGTAGGTGAGCTCAATCTCCCGGTGGACGGCTTCGATGCGGTGATTTTCGACTGCGACGGCACTTTGGTGAATTCGATGCCGTATCATTTCGAGGCATGGTGCGAGGCGCTCGCGCTTTTCGGCGCGGCGAATATTTTCAAGGAGGATGTTTTCTATGCGATGGGCGGCCGGCCGACAGTCGATATCGTGGTGGAACTCAATGATGAGTACAATCTCAAGCTCGATCCCGAAGCGGTCGCGTTCGCCAAGCGCCAGGCATTTCTCAAGAAGCTGGAGAAGCTCGAATTGATCGACGAGGTCGCGGACTTCGCAACGTCGTTGCGCGGGAAAAAACCGATGGCCATCGCAACCGGCGGCACCCGTCTGGTGATCGAGAAGACGCTTCAGGCGGTGGGCGTGTCGGATCTTTTCGACGAAGTGGTCACGGCGGACGATGTTCCGGTCGGCAAGCCGGCGCCGGACATTTTCCTCAAGGCGGCCGAGCTTCTGGGCGTGGCGCCGGAAAGGTGCCTGGTGCTGGAGGATGCGCCGGCCGGTGTGATGGCGGCGCAGACGGCGGGGATGACCGTGGTCGCGGTGCCCGCGCCGCTCGACTACGCCCGGAAATGAAGGCTTGGAGCTTGTCCTGCGGATTCGGGCTTGATCCCGGGCGGGCCGCTCTATTGACTCCGCCATGGCGGACATTTCTCTCGGACTCTCCTTCGACGATGTGCTGCTGATTCCCGCGTTGAGCGAGATTCTGCCCACGGAATCGGACATTTCGACGAATCTCACGACCGGCATCCGGCTGAATATTCCGGTCGTTTCCGCGGCCATGGACACGGTTTCCGAGCCGGAACTGGCCATTGCGCTGGCGCGCGAGGGCGGGATGGGGGTGATCCACCGTGCCTGCTCCATCGCCGAGCAGACGTCGATGGTTTCGCGGGTGAAGCGTTCGGAAAACGCGGTGATCCAGAAACCGCTGACGGTTCGCAAGGAGCAGAGTATCGACGAAATCCGCGCGATCATGGCCGAGCACGGTTTTTCCGGTTTCCCGGTGGTCGATGCGGAGGGCCGTCTGGAAGGCATGGTCACCGGCCGGGACGTGCGCTATCTCGACCGGGCGGACGCGAAGGTGGCGGATGTGATGACGCCGCGCGAAAAGCTCGTCACCGCACCGGCGCACACGGAGCTGGAGGAAGCCCGCCGCATTCTCTATCAAAACCGCATCGAGAAGCTCCCGCTCGTCGATGGCGACGGCAAGCTCGCCGGGCTCATTACCGGGTCGGACATCGAGAAGCGCATCACCTTCACCCACGCGGCGAAAGATCCCTCCGGCCGTCTGCGCTGCGGCGCGGCGGTAGGGGTCGGTCCGGATTGCATCGAGCGCGGCCAGGCGATGATCGACGCGGGGGCCGACGCGCTTTTCATCGATGCGGCCACGGGTCACACGTCGCGGGTGATGGAGGTGATTTCTAAGCTCCGCTCGCTTTCCGATGTGCCGGTCGTGGCCGGCAACGTGGTGACCGAGCAAGGCGCCAAGGACCTGGTCGCGGCCGGGGCGAGCGCGCTGAAGGTCGGGGTCGGGCCCGGGTCGATCTGCACCACGCGCGTGATCGCGGGGGTAGGCATGCCGCAGTTCACCGCGATCCAGAATGTCGCGGGTTACTGCCGCGAGCGGGGCGTGAAGGTCATCGCCGACGGCGGCATCCGCTATTCCGGCGATATCGTGAAGGCCCTCGCCGCGGGCGCGGATCTCGTCATGCTCGGTTCGCTGCTCGCCGGCACGCGCGAGAGTCCGGGGCAGAGCGTGTACTATCAGGGCCGCAGGTTCAAAACCTACCGCGGCATGGGTTCGCTGGGCGCGATGCGCAAAGGGTCGGGCGATCGCTACGGGCAGAACAGTTCCGGCAAGCTGGTCGCCGAGGGCGTCGAGGGCCGCGTGCCCTACAAGGGGCCGCTTTCCGACGTGATTTTCCAGCTCATGGGCGGCTTGCGTTCCGGCATGGGCTATGTCGGCGCGGCGAGCCTGGAGCAGCTTCGCGAGCGCGCCAACTTCACCCGCATCACGCCCGGCGGCCTGCGCGAAAGCCATGTCCACGATGTGGTCATCACGGAGGAGCCGACGAATTATCAGCCGATCAGCTAAAGCTGATGGATGTTGGTGATTGGTTATTGGAGAAAAACTCCGAGGCCGGAAAACCAATAACGGATCACTCATAGCTCATCACTTTTTTCCACATGCACGATTCCCAACACGTTGCCGTTCTCGATTTCGGCTCGCAGTACACCCAGTTGATCGTCCGGCGGGTCCGCGAGCTGGGTTATTTCGCCAAACTCTACGCGATCGAGGATTTTCCGGATATCGGCAGGCCGGGGGCGATCATTCTTTCCGGCGGTCCGAAGAGCACTTCGGAATCGGATGCGCCGGATCTGGATTTCGAGGCGCTGAAGGCTTTCGGCGTGCCGGTGCTGGGCGTCTGCTACGGGATGCAGCTTCTCAACATCAAGTTCGGCGGCAGTGTGAAGGCCAGCAACCGCCGGGAGTACGGGCCGGCGACGCTGGTGCCGGGCGAGTGCGCGGGGCTATACGAGGGGGTTTCGAAGCATTCGCAGGTGTGGATGAGTCACTCCGACACGGTGGAGCACCTGCCGGCATGCGCCGAGTTGATCGCGGCCAACCAGCACGGCACGCCGGTATCGCTGAAGTGGGAGGACCGCTTTTACGGCATCCAGTTCCACCCGGAAGTGACCCACAGCCACGAGGGGAACCGCATCCTGCACAATTTCCTGCTCACGGCCGGGAAGCTGGCGCCGTTCCGGATCGACGACTTCAAGCGAGAGATCATCGAGGGCATCCGCGCCGTAGTCGGGGACAAGCAGGTGGTCTGCGGGGTGTCCGGCGGGGTGGACAGTACGGTTCTCGCCGTACTTTTGCACGAGGCGGGGGTGAATGTCCGCGCAATCTATGTCGATCACGGCCTGATGCGGAAGGACGAGACGCGGGAGGTGCAGAACAACTTCCACCGCATGGGCGTGGAGATCGAGACGATCGACGCTTCGGAGCGGTTCCTCTCCGCCCTGCAAGGCATGGACGATCCGGAGGCGAAGCGGAAGATCATCGGCGAGCTTTTTATCGACACCTTCTGGGATGCGGTGGGGAATGCGGAGATGCTGGCGCAGGGAACGCTCTACCCGGATGTGATCGAGAGCGCGTCGAATGCGAAGTCGAAGGCATCGAAGATCAAGACGCATCACAACCGGGTGGACCGCATTCTGGAACTCCAGGCGCAGGGCAAGGTGCTGGAGCCGCTGGCGGAGCTGTTCAAGGACGAGGTGCGGGCGCTCGGGGCGTCGCTGGGCATCGCGCACGACATCCTGTGGCGGCATCCGTTCCCCGGACCGGGATTGGCGGTGCGCTGTCCGGGGGAGGTGACGCGGGAGAAGCTGGAGATCATCCGCGAATGCGACGCGATTTTCATTTCACGTCTCAAGGATCACGGTTGGTACGACAAGGTATGGCAGGCCTACGCCGCGCTGGTGCCGGTGAAGACGGTGGGGGTGAAGGGCGACGAGCGTTCCTACGAATGGGCGACGAGCCTGCGGGCGGTGGTGTCGGAAGATGCGATGACGGCGGATTGGGTGGAATTGCCCTACGCCATCCTGCGCGAGACCAGCCACCGGATTCTCAACGAGGTGAAGGGGATCAACCGCGTGCTCTACGATATTTCGACGAAGCCGCCGGCGAGTATCGAGTGGGAGTGACAGGGCGGGGGCGGTCCGTATGATTTCCCCGCCCGTTTAGGACGGTCTGCCGGAGGAGGATTTTTCGTAGCTGGAGAGGAGGTCGTGGAAGCGTTCGCCCTGGACGGCGACGTGGATGCGGAGGGTGTCGGCGGCGAGGGTGGAGTCGCCGTCAGAGAGGGCGCTGAGGATGGTGGCGTGTTCGTCCATTGACTGGCGCATGCGGCCCTGGACGCGGAGTTGCATACGGCGGAAGGGGCGGAGGCGCTTCTGGAGGCGGCGGGCTTCGGCGGCGAGGAAAGCGTTGCCGCCAGCGCGGTAGATGAGGCGGTGGAAATCCTCGTTGTAGTGATAGTAGGCGTCCGGGTCTTTTTGCTCGAGTGCCTGCTGGCAGGCGCGGGCGGCGATGGCGAGTTCGGCGAGTTCGCCGGGAGAGATGCGGCGGGCGGCGAGACGGCCGCAGAGGGCTTCGAGTTCGGCCATGACTTCGAACATCTCGACGAGTTCGACGATGCCGGGGTGGCGGACAAAAGTGCCGCGACGGGAGACGATCTCGACGAGGCCGGAACCGGAGAGCATGCGGAGCGCTTCCCGCAGCGGGGTGCGGGAGACGCCGAAGCCGGCGGCGATGCGGACTTCGTCGAGACGCTCGCCGTTTTTGTATTCCCCTTCGATGATGCGGCGTTCGAGGGTTTCACGGATTTCGTCGGCACTGCGTGACATGGTGTGAGGAAAAGGATGGGAGAAAACAGGGGGCATGCCAAAGCGCATTTTGTGTATACAAGGATTGCGTTCTTTTTTCCGGCCGGCATGCTGGCGGGGTTCGAAACCCGGAAAAGCCCGCGTCGATGGCCATTTACGGAACCGCCCTGCTTTCGATCTGCCTGCTTGCCGGACTGGTCGCGGGGAGATGGCTGGGAACGGCGCTGGGCGTGGAGGCGAATGTGGGCGGAGTGGGGATGGCGATGCTGTTTCTGATGGTGGCGACGGATTGGCTGCGGAAGCGGGGGGCTCTCAACCCGCCGAGCGAGTCGGGGATCGTTTTCTGGAGCGCGATTTATATCCCCGTGGTGGTGGCGATCGCAGCGACGCAGAACGTGCGGGCGGCTATCCACGGGGGGCCGGCGGCGATATTGGCGGGGACTCTGGCGGTGGTGCTGTGTTTCGCGCTGGTGCCGGCGATCAGCCGCATGGGCGGGCCGTGCGATGAAGGGAAAGCGGGAGGGCGGGAGGAATGAAGGAATCTCTGCAAGAGGTGTTGGCCGGGTATTCGCTGCTGACGGCGTTCGTCGTAGTGGGGGCGGTGACGTGGGGGGCTTGGCGTCTTTCGGGTTGGCTGACCAGGGGGCGGCTGCACTGGTCGTCGATCGCGGTGTTCGCGGGCCTGGTGATGGCGTATGCCGGAGGATGCGCGACGGGCGGGGAGAAGGGGGTGGCGGATCTGCCGATGCTGGCGGGAATGGGAATTCTGGGAGGGGCGATGCTGCGGGATCTGGCGATCGTGGCGACGACTTTCGGGGTGCGCTTGCAGGATTTCCGCGGGATGGAAGTCATCAGTGCGGTGTCGCTGCTGACGGGGGTATTCGTATCGTTTTTCGCGGGAGCGGGCGTGGCGTACGCCTTCGGCTACCGGGACGCGGTGAGCATGGCGACGATCGGCGGCGGGGCCGCGACATACATCGTCGGGCCGGTGACGGGCTCGGCGCTGGGCGCAAGCTCGGAGGTGATGGCGCTGAGCGTGGCGGCGGGACTGGTGAAGGCGATCCTGGTGATGACCGCGACGCCCTTCTTGGCGAGGTTCATTGGGCTGGACAATCCGCGCGCGGCGATGGTTTTCGGAGGGCTGATGGGCACGACGGCCGGCGTGGTGGCCGGGTTGGCGGCCACGGATGCCAAGCTCGTGCCATACGGCGCGATGACGGCGGCGTTGTATACAGGGCTGGGCTGCCTGTTGGGGCCTTCGGTGGTGTATTTCGCGCTCCGGATAGTGGTGTGAGAGCTCCGGAGGGCGTGCGATTGGTCCGGCCAGGCGTGGAAGAATCGCCATGGAATGATTTGTATTCATTAAATGACATATTGTATACAAAAATCGGTTGACACTCCGAACGCGGTTTTCCAGCGTCCTCACGAAACCTGAAAAATACCATGAAACCCATGAGAAATCCCCTCCGTCTTCCATTGAGCCTGGTCTTTGGCGCCGGCCTTTCCCTCGCATCCGTTTCCGCCAACACGATCCTCGTCGACTTCGGCATGACCGCCGGGCACGCGCAGGGTTCGCCGACCTCCAGCCCGGACGCGAACGGCGTGTACTGGAACAACGCCACATCCGCCACGCACGGCGGCAACATCTCGGGCGGCAACATTGCCACCAGCCCAGGGCAGATCCTTGCCAATCTCGTCACCACCACGAACGCCGCGACCTCGGTTTCCCTCCAGTTTTCCACGAACACCGGCTCTGGGTCGGCCGCGACCGACCAGCAGTGGCTTTCCGCCGGCCGTGCCAATGGCGGCCTGCTGGGCAGCAACTCCGGTCTCCAGATCGACGGCTACACCATCGGCATCCAGACCGCGACGGAGGACTACTTTTTTGCCGAGTGGGGACCGTCGACGATCACGATCTCCGGCCTGGACGTGAATTCGATCTACAAACTCTCGATGTTCGCCACGCGGGAAAACACCCAAGCGCGCACCTCGCACTATATCATCACCGACCGGAATGGAACCTACGAGAGATTTCTCCAGACCTCCGGCGTGGGCATCGGCAGCGGCGGCTACAACGGCAACAACGACACGATCGTATCCGTGCCCGATCTCGTTCCCAATCTGGACGGCACGATCACCTTCGTCCTCGAGGGTTCCGGCCCCAACCCGCAATTCGGCTACATTGGCGTGCTGGGCATCACCCAAGTGCCGGAACCGGCGTCGGCGCTGCTGGCGGGCTTGGGCGGTCTGATGCTGCTTTCACGCCGCAGCCGGAGCGCCCGGTGAATTCCTTTCCCCGGAGTTCTCCATACGACGGGTCGTCTGTGCGGCCCGTCGTTTCGTTTCAGATCCACGTCGAAAATCCCCGATTCCTTTAATTAAAAGCCCATGTTTGCCCATTCATCCACCAGGATATGGCAGGCGGCCGTCTCCGCTTGCGTTCTCGCGATTTCAGCCAGTGCGGCGGAGGGGCGCATCCTCGTCGATTTCGGTCCGAACAACGGCGCCGATGGCAGGGTGACGCCCTCCGGCACCCCTGCCATCAATCCGGGAAACGGCAGCACCGGCGTGGCTGACGCGAACGGGAATTACTGGAATAACGTCGTCGGCGCGGGTGCGACCGGAGGTCCCGTGGCGATGAGCTATCTCCATCTCATCGATGATGCGAACGCCCCCACGAAAATCGGGCTGACGCTTGGACCCGGCTGGAAATCCAACGGACGCAACAACGGAGGGCTTCTCGCTCCCGATCCGGCGAAGCTCGGGGATTTCGCGATCGCCACCGCTACGGAGGACTATCTTTTCATCGATGGGGCGACCGGCACCTACGCCACGCTGAACATCAACAATCTCGACCCAGGGAAGCTCTACAATCTCCGCTTTTTCTCCACTCGCGATGCCTCCGACATCCGCAAGTCCATCTATACCGTTTCGGCGGGCAATGGCGTTTTCGCCGCCACGCTGCAGACCTCCGGCGCAGGTCTTGGCGGCGCCGCCGGCGGCGGGAACGACAGCACCATCGTTTCCCTCGAAGGTCTCCAGACGGACGCCAGCGCCCAGCTCACCCTGCGCGTGGCCATCGCGGAGGGCGGGTTCGCTTATCTCGGCATCCTCGAACTTACCGAGGCCGGCGACGCGCCACCCATCGTTTCTGAAATCGTGCGTGTGGATTTCGGAAGACATGACGGCAACAACGGCAACCCCACCGCCAGCCCCGACGGTTCCGGCAACTACTGGAACAGCTTCGGCATCGCGGACGGCTCCTCCATTTCCGGTCTCGTCACCACCGCCAACCAGCCGACTTCGCTGGGAATCACGCTCACTTCCGGCGGCTGGGACGCGAACGGCGTCCACAACGGCGGCCTGCTCGCTCCCTCCGCCGCTCTGCTCGGCGAATTCGCGGTGGCCACCGCCACGCAGGACTACTTTTTCACCCAGGGAGGAACCGGCGCTTCCGCCACGCTGAGAATCGGCGGCCTCGATCCGGGGAGGCTCTATTCGATGCGCTTTTTCGGCACGCGGAACGAGACCCAGGTCCGCCGCTCCACCTATACGGTGACCGCGGGCAGCGGCGTCTTCGCGGGCACGCTCCAGACCTCCGGACCGGGCATCGGCAACGACGGCGGGAATACATACAACGGCAACAACCGAAGCACGGTGGCGCTCGGCGGCATCCAGGCCGGTCCCAGCGGGGAGGTGACGCTGCAGCTCTCCGTGGCGGAAGGGGGCTTCGCCTATCTGGGGATTCTGGAGATCGTCGAAGGGATTTCCGTGCCGCCGCTGCCGCGGCCGGCGCTCACCAATGTCATCGACCGCTGGGTGGAGCAGGACGAGCTCGATCCGGTGGAGCCGGGGGCGGTGCTTTTCGTGGGCAGTTCGAGTATCCGCCGCTGGGAGGCGCTGGCGAGGGACTTCGCCGACTACCGCATCGTCCAGCGCGGCTTCGGCGGATCGCAGTTTTCGGACATCAATCCGATCGTCGATAAGATCGTGCTGCCCTATGAACCTTCGGCGATCGTGGTTTTCGCGGGCACCAACGACATCCGCGCCGGCAACAAGACCGGGGAGACGGTTTTTGCGGACTATCTGACCTTTGTGGCGAATGTCCGGACCGGGTTGCCGGAGGTGCCGATCTGCTACATCGCGATCACGCCCGCGCCGGTGTATTTTACCAATGCGGAGCACAATGCGCGGCGGGTCACGGCGAACCAGCTCATCAAGGATCATTGCGAGTCCGATCCGGCGCTGAACCTCCATTTCTTCGACACGGGGGCGTATTTCGACGAACTGCGGGCGACGGACCCGGCGGCGTGGAGCGGGTATTTCCCCGATGGACTCCATCTCAACCCCGCCGGGTACGACAAATGGACGGAGGTCATCCGGCCCTCGCTGGAGGCGGTCGTGCCGCCGACCAAGGCGGTTTACGCCGCGAATCCGGCCGCGTTGCAGGCAGGGGAGAAGCTGTTTTTCGATTTCGGTCCCAGCCAGTCGAGCGTCGGCGATCCGACCGTGGGGCCGGACGTCAACGGCAATCACTGGAACAACTGGCACGCCACGAACAGCGGCGGGCTGGTCAATTCCGGCGAGCACCTTGCCGGTCTCGTGCGCTCCACGGGGACGGATACGGGCATCCGCATGACGATCACCGCGGGTTTCGAAGCCAACGGCAAGGGGGGCTTCGGCGGATTGCTGGCTCCGAATCCGGCGCTGTTGGGCGAACTGGCAGTGGAAACGGCCACTCAGGACTTCTTCTATTGCCATTCCAACATCGACGATCTGCCGGGCGGTTTCATGCTGGAGGGGCTCGATCCCGCGCTATCCTACGAGTTCCGCTTTTTCGGCTCGCGGAGCGAAGCCCAGAACCGGGTGACGAGGTACGCGGTCCATGGAGCGAACGAAGGTCGGGTAGATTTGCAGACCAGCGGCGCGGGAATCGGCAGCTCCGGCGGCAACGGGAACGACGACGAGATCTCGGTGGTCGCGGGCATCCGGCCGGATGCCTTCGGACAGGTATTCGTCGATCTCGACCGCTTGCAGGGGGCATTCGCTTATCTGAACGCAATGGAGATCCGGGTATCCTCCGCTTTGTCCGGCTACCAGCTCTGGCGCTCCGGTTTTTTCACGCCCGAACAACTTGCGGATCCAGGGCTGGAAGCCACGCTGTGGGGCGATGATGCCGATCCGGACGGGGATGGCTGGAGCAATTTCCTCGAATATGCCATGGGTACCGATCCGCTGACGCGCGATCCCGGCGCGGTGAGCGGAGGTCTGGAAGCGGAGGATGACGGGGAATTCCTTGTCCTGACCTATCGGAAGAATGTGGACGCGACCGATGTTCTTTATCAGGTGGAGAGTTCCAGCACGCTGCTGGAGTGGTCGCCGGTGGACGATGTGCCGGTCTCCAGCGTGGAGGGGATCGAGACGAGGGAAGCACGGGTAACGACCGAGGGTTTTCCCCGGCGCTGGCTGCGGCTGAGGGTGGAGGCGGTGCCGGCGGATTGAAAACACCCGGTGCGGAGTGGTTGTGTCCATTCCGGGATCTGTCGCCGGAACGGCTCGGCCGTTCCGCTTCCCCGGTCCTTGGTAAAGGTCCCCGCCGCCGCGACCGCAAAGACGCCGGTCATGAGCGATCGACGGCGATGAAGCGCGACGACGGGGGGAGCTTCCGGAAGCGATCCACCGTGTGGATCCCCGAGCTGCCAGCGGCAATTATGCACTGGATGCAGCTACCTCCGCTAGTCCCCGAATCCGGGGGTGTCTCTGCCATCTCCGGAGCGGAAACGAGCGATCAGCTCGGCCTGCGAATGGACTCCGAAATATCGGAAGATATCCTTGATGTAGCCATCCAGTGTATGGACCGAGATGCCAAGATCGTGCGCCACATCCTTGCGCGTGCCGCCCTCGAGGATGAGGTTCAGCACCGTCCGCCGGCGGGGGGAGAGCCTGGGGCCTTCCGTGCCGTTTTCTTCGGGATCATGGGAGTGATGGAGCCAGGGGACTTCGGTCAGGATAATATGGGCGATGCGTACTTCGCGGAGATCGAAGGGTTCGTCGCCGCAGCGGCGGTAGAGGGCGATGACGCTGGTTTCCGGCGAAGTGAGGGGGCGGAAGGAGAGCAGCGCTTCGCCGATGTCCGCATCCCGCCAGAGAGGAGCTGCCTGGGAACGGAGGGCAAGGCCGCCGGGATCGATCTGGCGCAGCGAACGGGTGAGGTGGACACGTCTGGCGGCAAGCTCGCGGGTAAAATCGGCCGGAATGCGCCAAGTATCGGGATGCTCGACCGCAAGCAGCATCTTGGGGAGCCGTTTTTCGTCGAAGCCCCCATGGGACAGGGAAGTGAAGACAGGCCGGGAGCCGGCAACCAGTTCGGGAGTCGAGCCCCACAGCCAGGAATCGGCTGAGATCAGTTCGCATAATCCCCGCATTAACATCCACCGCTTGTCTCTCACGGAGCCTTGTGTGACCGCGACATCGCCCAGGAGGCGGACCATGGATCTTACATCGGCTTCGTTCAGTTGAAATGATGACATGAAAGAGAATCCGGCGGGGGTGGCGCGCACTTATTCCCGGACTCTTCCGGCATGGCAACCACTAACATGATCTCATCCCGCATTTCTTGCGCGAGAGAGGAAGAAATATCAAAATGTTCTCCATGAGATTCGTCGGAGCGACCGGGTTGCTCGAGGCATGCAGAATGCATGATGTGCTTTCTTCCTTCCGACGAAAAAACCCGCACCGTTGCCGGTGCGGGTCTTTTCGGGAAAAAGGGTAGCACAGGACCGCCGGGGGGCGGTCGGGGCGATCTCAAGCTTCCTGTTGCTGCGCCAGCCATTCGCTGGACGCCTCATGGACGCGCTTGGTGCCTTTGTATTCCTTGCCGATCTTTTCGACCAGACCGCGGGTCACCAGATTTTGGAGCTTTTCGTAGGCGCGCAGGCGGAGCATCTCTTCGCCGCCGCTCACGGCATTGCGGACTTTGAGGTTGTCAAAAACACGCTCGAACAGCTCATTGAAGCCGAACACTTTGTCTTCCGACAGAACGTTACAGAGTTCATCCGTGACATGGTCGGGAAGCCGGCGTGAAAACCGGGTGCGTTTCGTGGTGGTTGCCATAGCGGCAGCAGAATAGCAGGAACCTGTGACAAACGCGACCCAAAAAAATCTAGCCATTAAAAAAATGTGCGTAAATTACGCAAGTATTAAATTTTAGACAAAATGAAGGATTGGTTCCGTTGCGACGGGAATGGCGACGGCTTCCCTTGACGCGGCGCGGGGCCGGGCCAAGCTCGGCGGCGATGATCGCACGGCTGCGGGGGAAGGTGATCGAGGCATATCCGAACCGCTTGGTGGTGGACACGGGGGGCGTTGGCTATGAGGTGCATGTGCCGCTTTCGACTTTCGATCGGCTGCACGCGGCGGAGGGGATGGAGGTCGATTTGCGGACGCATCTGCATGTGCGGGAGACAGCGCATTCGCTTTACGGCTTCGCGACGGAAGAGGAGCGGGATCTTTTCCTGTTGCTTATCGACCGGGTAAGCGGGATCGGACCGACGATCGCGATGGCGGTCCTCAGCGGCATGCCGACGGGGCGCTTCAAGGCATGCGTCGCGGGCGGCGAGGTGGGGGAGCTTTCGAAGATCAAAGGCCTTGGAAAGAAGACCGCCGAGCGCATCGTATTGGAGCTCAAGGACAAGGTGGGCGTAGCGGATACCTGGCAGGAGGTGGCGAGCGGCCAGATGGCGCCTGCGCCGGCGGATGCGGAACTGGCGCTGGTGGCGCTGGGTTACAAGCAGGTCGAAGCGCGCAAGGCGGTACGCAAGGCGCTTGACGCTCAACCGGCGGCGACGGCCGAGGAATTGATCCGCGGCGCGCTGCGGGCGATGCAGTGATCTTCCCATGGCGCTGACCCTGAAACAGATTGAGTCCGCAATGCCGGCGGGCGGTCTCTACAACGGAGGCTGGCGTTTTTCGCCGGAGCCGCTGCGGCTGACGAAGCCAGAGGGACGCTTGCTGGCTTCGCTGGGGCATCCGCTGGCGAAGTTCCAGCAGGCTTGCGACGAGATTTACCGCCGCAGCGCGTCGGGCAGGTTGCCGGGGTGGATCGCGGAGCTGCTCGACACGGGCAAGCCGGCTTGGCTGGTGGATTTGCAGCGGTCGGACGGTTTGCGCGGGGCGCTGCCGCGGGTGATCCGGCCGGATCTGATTCCCGGCGAGGAGGGATTTTCGCTGACGGAGTTGGATGCGGTGCCCGGCGGGCTGGGTATCACGGCGTGGCTGTCGCGCGTGTATGCCGATGCCGGGTTTCCGGTATTTGGCGGGCGGGACGGGATGGTGGCGGGGTTTTCTTCGGTACTGGCCGAAGGCGGGGCGGTGCTGGTTTCGGATGAGGCCGGGGATTACCGGCGGGAAATGGAGTGGCTGGTCCGCGAGGCGGGCGGCGGGCGCGAGGTGCTGGCGGCGGAGGAGTATGTGCCGGACGAGCGGGCGCTTTACCGGTTTTTCGAGTGGTTCGACTGGGAGTCGGTGCCGGAGGCGCGACATCTGGCGGAGATGTCGGCGCGGGGGGAGATTGATCTGACCCCGCCTGCCAAGCCGCATCTGGAGGACAAGCTGTGGCTGGCCCTGCTCTGGACTCCGGCGCTGAAGACGGTGTGGGAGCGGGAGGTGCGCGGCAGCCACTTGGCGCGGGTGCACGAACTGACGCCGCCCGGCTGGGTGGTCGATCCCTCGCCGCTGCCGCCGCAGGCCGCGCTGCCGAAGCTGGATGTGCATTCGTGGGAGGAGGTGGCCCGCTTTACCCAGAAGCAGCGGCGCTTGGTGCTGAAAATCAGTGGCTTCCACGAGACGGCGTGGGGCTCGCGCGGGGTTTTCATCGGGCACGACATGCCTGCGGCGGAGTGGGTGGAGAGGCTGGAGGCGGCGCTGGAGGATTTCGAGCAGCAGCCGTGGATCGTGCAGGAGTTCCGCGAGGGGCGGGCGATCGAGCATCCGGTGTTCCGCGAGGATGGGAGCGTGGAGATGATGCGCGGGCGGGTGAGGTTGTGCCCGTATTATTTCACCGATGCGGCGGGGAGGACTTCGCTCGGCGGCTGCCTGGCGACCTTCGCCCCGGCGGACAAGAAGAAGATCCACGGGATGAAGGACGCGGTGTTGCTGCCCTGCGTGGTGGAGTGATCAGCGGGGGATTTCGTTGAGGGTGTACCAGGCTTCGGAATGCCAGAGCGGGTTGCCGGAGGCGGATTTTACACCTTTGGCGGTAAGGTGGTGGACATGGCCCTGGACGAGGCCGTCGATTTTCAGGCGAACTTTCTTTTTGTCCGGGGAAACGGCGGCGGCGACGATTTTCGGGGTAACCTGATCGACCTCAGGAGAACCGTATTCAGATTGGTAGATGTAGGTCCAGGCGGCCATGGTGTAGGAGGCGGGGTCTCCGGCGGTGGCGGGATCGAGGGGTTCGGCAAAGGTAAGTTCGAAGCCGTCCTTGAGGGCGGACATGGTGTGGATTTCAAAAGGAGCTTTGCCGGTCCAGCGGACGCGCTCGAAGGTGAAGGGCTTGCTGCCGCTGGAGGCCCAGCCGCGGTTGGTGCCGCCGACGAAGACGGTGCCGTCGTCGGCCTGGCGGACGGGGACGAGGCCGGCTTCAAAGCCGCTGAGGAAGTGGAAGACGGCGCCTTGGTAGAGTCCGTTGACTTTTTCGAGGCAGACGCGCTGGAGTTCTGATTTGGTCTGTTCGCCGACATAGAGTTGGTTGTCCCAGGGACCGAATTTACCGCCGGTGGTGTCGGTGACGAAGCCGGCGGGGGATTGGCCGACCTTGGCGTGGGGGAAGATGACAGCGGGAGGGACAAGTTCGGGGATGCGTTTGCGCTCGGCGAGGATGCGGGAGGGGTCTTTGGGATCGGCGGGGCGTTTGCCCATGTTCGGAGCGTCGGAGTAGTATGTGTTGCCTTGCGGATTGCCCTGAAAGGAGCCGGGTTTGAGCCATTTGAGGGAGGAGGAGCCATTCCACGGGCCTTGGTTGTCGGTGTAGAAGACGTCGCCTGCCGCATTGAAGCCGATGCCGCCGGGGGAGCGGATGCCGGAGCAGGTGGGGATCATGTCGCCTTGCGGGGTGACGCGGACGCACCAGCCGCGCCAGGGGACATCGGCGGTGAAGGACCCGGTGAGGCAGAGGACGATCCAGATGTCGCCGTTTTTGTCGGGATCGGAGCCGAAGGCGTATTCGTGATAGTCGCCCTTGATGGACCAGCCGGAGCTGATGGTTTCGAAAGTGTCGGCGCGGCCGTCGCCGTCGGAGTCGCGCAGGCGGGTGACTTCGGGGCGCTGGGTGAGGTAGAGCCAGCCGTCTTTCCAGGACATGCCGAGAGGTTCGTGCAGGCCCTCGGCGAATTTCCGCCAGGTGACGCCGGAGAGGTCGGTTTCGTAGGCGCCGGAGCAGATCCAGAGGTCGCCGCGGCGGGTGGTGACGGCGATTTTTTGGTCGGGCATCAAGGCGATGGAGCCGATTTCCATGACTTCGCCGGCCGGGAGGGGGATTTCCTCGCGGAGGTAGAAGTCGGATTGCTGCTGGGCGGCTGCGGCGGCAGAGAGAAGGAGGGCGCCACCAAGACGCAAAGTTCGCCAAGGAATGTTTTGGCTGAGTTGGAACTTGAAACTTTTCACTCGGAACTTCATCGCCAGCGGTAGGTGAGGGTGACGGGGTGGCCGGGGGAGAGTTTGAGAAAGACCTTGCCGTCGCGCGTGTCGGGGGTGGCTTGGCCGGTGTGAAGTTGGAGTTCGCTGCCGAGGTCGAATTCGCGGTCGCCGGTTTTGGTGAGGGGGAATTTGTCGGAAATGAGGAATTCAATGGGGCTGCCCTGGCCGTTTAGGGTGAGGGTGCGAGTGAAGGAGGGCGAACCTTGGGAGTCGCCGGGTTTCCAGGAGTCGAGGAGGAACTGCTTGCCGAGCTGGACGGAGAAGGTCGGGTTGCCGGCGGGGTCGAGTTTGTAGCCCCGGAAGCGGGCGCCGTCCGGCAGGGCGGGGGAGCCGGAGAGTTTCACGACGCGATCTCCGGCGGGGGACTGGTTGCCCTGTCCGCGGTCGATCCAGTGGCGGGAGCCGTCCATGAAGTCGCCGGTCCAGATGAGTTCCGGGGCGAAGTGGTCGGCGCTGTAAGCGAGGTTGACGCCGCCGGGGAAGCCGATGCCGATAGCGCGCGGGGTGGTGCCTTCGATGAAGTTGCGGTAAACGACGGCGCGGTCGGTGGGGAGGATGGGGATGGGCTCGCGGCCCCTGGCGATGGAGGTGGCGGAAAGGTTTTTCCATGACGGGATGCCGGGGCCCCTCCATGCCAGCGCGATGTCTTCCTGGCCGTAGTAATCGAAGTATTCGATGCGGATCTTGTGCAGGCCGGCGGAAAGCGCGATTTTTCCCTGCTTGGCGCGGCCGCCGTTCATCGGGCCGGTGCCGTTGACTTCGACGACGGTTTTGCCGCCGACGATCACGCGGGCGCCGTCGTCGGCATCGAGGCGGAATTCGAATTCGCCGTCTTCCGGGGCGGTGATCTCGCCTTCCCAGACGAGGCCGAAGAGGTCGCTGCGGTCGGCGTGTTTCACGCTGATCAGGCCGTCGTGCTCTTCCTCGACGTTGATGGCTTCGAGTTTCGAGAAGTCGGGCAGGGTTTGCCACTCGCCGTGGTAGATGCGCGAGATGAGATTGGCGATGGGCGGGACGGGGGCGGGCAGGGGGTGAAGCTTGAGGAGTTCGTCCTGGGTCCACGGGGTCTTGCGGCCGGCGCCGGCGTCGCGGATGGCTTTGACGAAATCGGTAGTGACGGCGTCGGCTTTATTACCCCACGACGAGCGGATGTAGGTGAGAATGGCGGCGATCTGGCCATCCTGCAGCACGGAGCCTTGCGGGGGCATTTCGAGGTTGAATGTGCGGCCGTCGACGTCGATTTCGCCGTGCAGGCCGTGGAGGACGATTTTCACGGAGCGGGCGGCGTCGCCATCGACCCATGAGCTGCCGGCGAGCGGCGGGAACTGTCCGCCGGTGGCGCCCTTGCCGTCTTCGCCATGGCAGGCGCCGCAATAGAGCGCGTAGAGCTGGCCGCCGTCCTGGGCGTGGAGCGGCGCGGCGCAAAGACAGGCGAGGAAGGCGGCGCGGAGCATCGTCCGGGAAAACGTGTCCCGCGGTCCGCGCCTATCCCGTAAAAGGAGGGAATGACAGAATCTCCGGAGCGGCGGTGAACGAGGGCAGAATTGAATCCGAGGAATATGTCCGGTAGAAAGGAGAAGATGAAATTCATGAAGATGCCTGTAAATCCATCGTGCCAGCGATCCGTTTTCCCGAAAGCCGTGCGCCGGAAAATGGCGGTGAGAGCGCGTGCGTTGCTCCTTTTCCCCGCGATCGGATTTTCCGCGATGTTTCCCGCGGCGGCGGATGAGGAGATGAACATCCGCGCCTTCTACATCGGCCACAGTCTCACCAGCGATATTCCTTCGATGACCAAAGCGGTGGCGGAAAGCGATGGGAAGACCCGCTTTTCCTTCCGGCATCAGGATATTCCCGGCGCGCCTCTCCGCTGGCAATGGCAGGAGAAGGATCGCAAGAGCGACTTCGAGCCGCAGTATGGCGGGCGCTACCACATCCAGCTGCCCGAGGGGGATTTCAATGTCGTCGTCCTGACCGACAGCGTGCCGCGCGGCGGCGACGAGTTGGAGGCCGAAACCGTGGATTATCTCGGCCGTTTCACGGGTTTCGCCCGCAAGCACCGGCCCGATGTTCGGGTTTTCTACTACGAAACCTGGCACCACCTCACCAGCGGCACGCCCGAAAACAGCGAGTACGACACCGCCAGCCCGCGCAGGCATTTGAAATGGCGCGAGCGTCTCGATGCGGACAAGGCGATGTGGGAGGGCATCGTCCGCAAGGTCAACGAGAAGCATCCGGGGGAGCATCCCGTTCGCATCATCCCGTCCGGACAGGTGCTGGCCGCCGTCCATGACGCCATCCTCAAGGGAGAAATTCCGGAGTGGACCAAAATCGAGGCCCTCTTCAGCGACGAGATCCACCTCAACCACTACGGAAAATACATCGTCGCGCTGTCCCACTATGCCGTCCTCACCGGCCGGACGCCGGTGGGGCTGGTCGCCGACATCAAGGACGTGTGGGGCGGAAACTACTGGGATACGAAAACCTGGGATGGCCATGTCTACCCGCCGATGAAGCCGGAGACGGTCGCCGCGGTGCAGAAGATCGTCGCCAGGGTGATTCCGCCTGTCGCACCTAAAGACGCTTCCCGGCCCGCAGAATCCCGTTGAGCGAGATCATCAGGTGTCTGACGTACGGCGCCGCCAACTTCCGTGCGGACAAGTCGTGGTCCGCGGACCATGCTTGTCAGTTCCGATGCCAGTTCCTATCGTTCGGATATGAAATGCGATCAAAGGATCATTTTTACGCTATGTTGCTTCTTGGCGACGGGCATTGATCCGATATCGGCTCAACTTTGGAAGGGGGAAACAGGAGATTTTCCGGCCCTGAGGCAGGCGGCAGGGAAGGGTGATCCGGAAAGCATGGCGGAATACGCGTGGCATCTCATCGAGGGCCATGGAGATCGCCCCTATGTCGCCGGCGAAATATACGGTCTTTTCGAGAAGTCCGCGGCCAAAGGAAACGCATTGGGGAAAGTCGGGCTTTCCCGTTGCCTTGTCGGTGGAATCGGTACGGATACCGACCTGAAGAAAGCATGGATGCTGGCGGAGGAGGCGGCTGAAGCGGGGCATCCCGAAGGGTGGAAGCAAATGGGCCTGCTTCTCTGTCGGGGACTCGGGGTTCCGCTGGACCGGGAGCGCGGCCGGGAACTGATGGAGAAAGCGGCCGCTTTGGGAAGCGTCGCGGCGGAGTCCAATCTGTTGGGTATGGATTTCGTCACGAAAAATCTATCGGAGCGGTATCGCCTCCAATCCGAGATCGCCCTGCGCTGCGGTCTGATGAACGCGACCAGCGATGCGATCAGAGCTTATTATTTTCAGAGGAAAGACCCGGGCGAAAGAGGAAGGCACCGGAAGCTGATCGCCATCCTCGAAGATCGAGCCGCGAGAAATCATCCGGAAGCGCTATATTCCCTCGCCCTTGTCCGTGGGTGGCAGGGCGATTCCGACGGCAAAGCCATGCTCATGGCCCGTTCCGTTCTCACCGGCGTCGGGGTCGGAGTCAGCGAGCTTTGCCAGGAGCTTTCCCATGCCCAGAATCCCGCGCTCAAGAGGACCTATTCCTACTTCTATACAACCGAGGAAAGCCGTCGCGGTCTTGAGTGGTTGTCATACCGGCGCGGAGCTCGCAGCGATGCCGGGGTAATTGCCGCAGCGCAGGCGCTGGCGAAGGGATTCGGCGACCGCAAGCCCGATCCGGACACGGCGATCCGGCTGCTGACCAGCCGTCTTCCCGGGAAAAACAAACAGATGCACCGGTACGTGGCTCTCATTTACCTGCCTCTGATCGGCAAAGAGGGCCGTGAAGACGCTGCCAAACTCGCGCTCGCGCACGCCATTTATTCCTCGGACAAGGATCGGGCATCGATCGGGATCGTATGCCATCTCTATTCGGGGGCGGTCGCCGGAATGCAGGCCGATTTGCCCAAGGCCCGCGCCGCCCATCGCCTGATGCCGGATCGCGATCCTACGAAAGCGCCTTATGGCAGGAGGTTTGAAGGCAAGCTCACCCCCGAGCAGATCGCCGAGTCCGATCGCCTGATTGAAGAAGGTTTCCCCAAAGCCGGGAAATTTATCGAGGAAGCCCGTGAGATCCTTGCGGGCGCGGATCAGCTTACTCCGAAGTGGGAGTGAGCGTCGCATACTTCTCCGGCAGTCCGTGCTCCATGTGCATCCGGTCCAGCCAGCCGGCGTATACTTCGTCGATGAACGGGCGGGAGGGATTCGTGCGGGCGGGACCCAAGACCAACTCGACCGGCTCCCGCAGTTCTCCGCTCCCTTTCAAGCGGGACTTCGCCTGGATTTCGAAACGACGGACTTGCACCTGGATGCCTGTACCCGGCCCGGCCTGACGGATCATCCTGCGCAGGCGGATCACACAGTCCGCGCCTTCGATTGGTTTTCCCGCCCAGGAGACGATCACGTCGCCCTGCTTGAGTCCCGCTTCGGCCGCTGGCGAACCATCCTCCACTTTTTCCAGCATGGGATGAATGGCCGTGATGTCCCCGGTTTCCCTGATCTCCAGGTATTGGCGAAGGGTCATTCCAGTTTCCGGTTCGCCGATGCCGAGCACCCGGCGATGGAAAATTGCCTTCAGGATTTTGGGAATCCGGGAGTGCGTTTCCGGGCCCCAGTTCGCTTTTTCGTCGCAAAGCGTGCGGATCACCGCGTCGAGGTCATCGTCCGCCGCCGCGGCGATGGTTTCCACCGCTTCTTCGCGTTGCTTGAAATCCTCGGCTTCCAAGTTGCGGATGAGTTCCTTGAGATCCGCCGCACCCGAGATGGAGTGGACGGTGAGCCAGATTCCGGCAATCGGGGCTCCCCATTTCATGCCTATGGCATCTCTCCGGGAGCGTTTGCTGTCAATCCGGATGATTCGGCCATCTCGCTCCGTTCAACAGGAGAGTTGCCGGCCATTTCGGCATTGAGGTTCCCCGGAGCAGGAGTTCTTTCGTGAGTTGGCCTGCCGTGCTGGATGGGAAGGAAGTTCCGGGGAAGCGGCATCCCTCAATTCCCACTACGTGCATTTGCGCAAAAATCGCCGCTGAGGTTTTTATTGCGGGTTCTGAAATCCGGGGTCTATGCTTGCGGCCCGCCGTCGCGTCCTGCCTGCAAGGTGCCGGAAGGACGAAGGGCGGTTTTCGCATTCCCAGCAATGAATCCGGATCGCGCCACGCTGAATTTCCTGAACAGCTTCCCCGAAGAGTCCCGCAAACGCGGTGAGAAGCTCCAAAAGGACGGTGCCGTCACCCAGATCTTCGGCAACCACCTCTTTATCCAAGGCCGGGTCGAGGACGAGACCGGCACCTTCCGCACCAGTCTGCGCCTCCAGGGCAACCGCTGGTTCGGCTCCTGTACCGCGGAGGACGAAATCATCGCCGGCGCGTGCCAGTACGCGACGATGATGGAGCGCATGCACCGCGGCGAGGACCTGCCGGAGTCGCCCAACGAATTCGACGACACGCCCATCCTCGACATCATCGAGGACAAGCTCGGCCGCGAACTCGACGACAAGGAGGCGGACTTCGTCTCCAAGATCGAGAAGCGCTACCGCCGCTATGTGATCGAGGGCGAGATCCACGACCACGACATGGTCCGCATCACGCCGCGCTGGGAGATCACCTCCTACGAGCCGCTGGAATTGTGGCCGATGCCGCCCGGCGACATTCTCGAATTCTGGAACTACATCGCCTACGCCTTCTACAAGCGGAAGCTGCCGTATCCCGAGTTCATGAACGTGATCACCGATCTGGCCCACGTTCAGAAGAAAATGGCCGACTGGGAGCAGGAGCGCGAGGTCGCCGCCTGGTACGACCGCATCGAGCAGGTCAACGAACGCCCGCCGCAGAATCCGCCGGTGGAAATCGCCTTTCGTCTCGTCGCCACGATCAACGAGGCGCGGCTGGAGGCGAAGGAGGGCAACGGGTCCTGGACACAGATCCGCGAGAAGAACGAGATCGAGCGCCTGGTGCAGATGCATCACCAGGCCGCACTGCGGATGGATGCGCCCAGCCAGGTGCTGTGGGAACACTTCCTCGCCTACTACCGCGACCAGAACGAAATCACCTTCGATTTCGACCAGGAGGAGGCCTGCCGCTTCATGAACCGCGTCTTCCGCCAGCCGGCGTTGAAGGGCTATCTTGTCAACCTCGACGAGCGCGAGTTCAAGGTCGTGACCGAAGCCCTGCGATGGGTTTGTGAGGACGATCCGTACGATCCGAACAGCTTCGCGTTGCAGCTCGTCACCGCCGCCGGCGAAAACGTCTCCCACTCGGTGCGCATGCTGCCGGGCCGCAAGGAGCTTTACCAATCCGACGAGACCATCTTCCCCGGCCCGCCGCGCTGGCTGGAGGAAACGGAGGTCATGCCGCGCTACCTGATTCCCAAGCGCGTGATCGACTCGCTGGAAGGCGTGGAATTCCTCCGCAAGATCGGCGCTTCCCTGCCGGAGTCGCTCAAGAAGCGCGTCGTCGATCTGGAGCTGAAACCGAAGTTCGAACTCAAGCTCGTGGCCGGCCTCACCGCCGCGGAAACCGAGCACCTGGTCGTCGACGTCACCGCCATCGAATCGAAGGGCCGCCGCACCGAACGCCTCACGAAAGAGGGCTGGGAACTCGTCGAGCAGTCGGCGCTCAAGGGCAAGCAGCTCCTCCGCTTCGCCCGCGAGGATCTCTATCCGGTCCCCGGGTTGCTGGAGGAAATGGGACTGACCTACGACGAAAAGCTCGTCTCCTTTAAATCCCGCATCACCAAGCAGTTCCCCGAAAAATTCGCCGAGTGGATCAAGGCAATGCCGGAGTCCGTGGAACTCGACATCGACCTGCGCCTCAAGTCGATCCTTTCCGATCCCGTTACCGCCGCGGTCCGTTTCGAGGTGGTCAATCAGGAGATCGACTGGTTCGACCTGCGCATCGTCATCGACGTCGAGGGCGTCAATCTCACCAAAGCCCAGATCCGCCAGCTTGTCGCCGCCCGCGGCGGCTATGTCCGCATGGAGGACGGCTCGTGGATGCGTCTCGAAATCAAGCTCGACGCCGACCAGCGCGAGGCCGTCACCCGCCTCGGCCTCGATCCCTTCGATCTCTCGGGCGAGACGCACCGCATGCACGCGCTGCAGCTCGCCGACCCGAAGGCCGCCGATGTCTTCGACCCGAAGGCGTGGAAGCGCATCAAGGACCGCGCCGGCGACATCCAGATCGAGGTGCTGCCCCCGGTCCCCTCGAAGCTCAACGCCACCCTGCGGCCCTATCAGGTCGATGGCTTCCATTTCCTCGCCTACCTCGCGACCAACGGCTTCGGCGGCATCCTCGCCGACGACATGGGTCTCGGTAAAACGATCCAGTCTCTCACTTACGTCCTCTGGCTCATCGAGGAAGCCGAGAAGAACAAGGAACCGCACAAGCCCGTGCTCGTCGTCTGTCCCAAGTCCGTTCTGGACGTGTGGGCGAGCGAGGCGGTCAAGTTCGCTCCCGGCGTCCGCGTGAAGGTCCTGCGCAACCGCGAAGACCTCGACGTGAAGGACACGCAGGAAAACATCGACATGCTGGTGCTCAACTACGCCCAGCTCCGCGTCTGCGGCGACCTGCTCAACGAGATCAAGTGGCTCACCACCATTCTCGACGAGGGCCAGCAGATCAAGAACCCGGACTCGAAGGCCGCCAAGTGCGCCCGCGAGCTGGACTCCGCCAACCGTCTCGTCCTCACCGGCACGCCGATCGAAAACCGCCTGCTCGACATGTGGTCGCTGATGGCCTTCGCCATGCCCGGCGTGCTCGGCAGCCGTGCCTACTTCAAGAAGCGTTTCGACAAGCGCAAGGACCCGCTTTCGCAGAACCGCCTGGCCGCCCGCCTGCGTCCCTTCCTGCTCCGCCGCACCAAGCTGCAGGTGGCCCAGGACCTGCCGCCGCGGACGGAAGAAGAGGTTTACTCGAAGATGGAAGGCGTGCAGCAGGAGCTGTACAAGGCCGAACTGAAACGCATCCAGAAGGCGCTGCTCGGACTCGATTCCGACGAGGCGGTGAAGAAAAATTCCTTCGCCATCCTTCAGGGCCTGATGCGTCTGCGGCAGATCTGTTGTCACCCCGGCCTCATCGATCCCAAGTATCTCAAGGAAGAGTCGGCGAAGATGGAGTCGCTCTTCTACCTGCTCGACCAGCTTCACGAGGAAGGGCACAAAGTACTGGTCTTCTCGCAGTTCGTCTCGATGCTCGATCTGATCAAGGCCCGTCTCGAACTCGAAGCGCGCCCCTTCCACTACCTCACCGGCCAGACCAAGGACCGCAAGGGAGAGATCGAGCGCTTCCAGACGACCAAGGACCCCTCGGTCTTCATGCTCTCGCTGAAAGCCGGCGGCGCGGGTCTGAATCTCACTTCGGCGTCCTACGTCATCCTTTACGATCCGTGGTGGAACCCGGCGGTGGAAAACCAGGCCATCGACCGCACGCACCGCATCGGCCAGAAGAACAAGGTCATCGCCTACCGCCTGCTGACGAGGGACACCGTGGAGGAGAAAATCCGCATCCTCCAGCACCAGAAGACGCAGCTCGTGACGAACGTGCTGGGCGACGAAGGATTCGCTTCGAACCTCGGTCTGGAAGACCTGCAATTCATCCTCAACCACGGCGGCGAGGAGGAAGAAGGCTGATTTTTTCCGGGGAGCGTGCCGGAAGCGTGCGCTCCCCGATTTTGTCGGGCGGCATCCGGTTTTCCGGCGGATCGTCCGGTCAAAACAGCTCCATCTGCCGCTCCTTCGGGTGGGCCGGTGCTTCCTCGCGCTGCTTTTCCAGCAGTCTGTCCTGGATGTCGCGCAGGAAGGGCGAGGGGCGGCGGTCGCGCTGCTCTCCCTGCCAGTGGCGGCGGCGGGCGTGGGTCAGGAAAAGGCGGTCTTTCGCCCGGGTGATGCCGACGAAGAAGAGGCGGCGCTCCTCGGCGGTGTCGGCCTCGTCTTCGACGGCACCGAAACGGTGGGGGAGCAGGCCGTCTTCGCAGCCGACGAGGAAGACGACGCGGAATTCGAGACCTTTGGCGGCGTGCAGGGTCAGCAGGGAAACGCGTTCGGCTCGCGCATCGTGCAGGTCCACGTCCACCCCGAGCGCGAGTTCGTTGAGGAAGGCGTCGAGGCTGGTTCCGTGTTTGACGGCTAGGGGGTGGAGCGCGTCGCCTATGGCCCGGAGGTTGGCGTCGGGCGGTTCGGCGAGGGACAGTCGGGCAGCGGCTTCGGCGAGGCGGTCCGCGAGCGGAGTGTCCGGTGGGAGCATCTTGATTCTGGTGAGGAGAGCCTGCACGGTGGGATGCTCGATCAGGGGGCCATGGGCGCGTTTCTGAAAGGGGATGCCGGAACGGGTGAGCGCCTCGACCAGCGCGGGTGTCTGGGCGTCGGTGCGGTAGAGGATCGCGAAGTCGTTGAAGGCGTAGGGGCGCTGTTCCGAACCGCTGGCACGGCCGGTGTCGAAGGAGGTCAGGCTGGTGCCGCCGACGAGCCGCTCGATGGTGGCGACGGCGAACTCGGCTTCGGCGCGCTCGCTGGCGCATTCGCGCAGCGTGACCCGGGTGGGGTCGGCGCTTTGGGCCAGCAAAACCCGGTCGCGGACGAGGGTGCCGGGCGCCACGGCCTGCAGCGCGGCTTCCACGATGAGGCGGGCGGAGCGGTAGTTGCGGGTGAGTTGGACGACATTGGCCTGCGGATAGTCGCTCTGGAACTGCTGGAAAAACCGGACGTCGGTGCCGCGGAAGCCGTAGATGGCCTGGTCGGGATCGCCGATGGCGCACAGGCTGGCGCCGCCGTCGGCGAGGAGACGGACGAGCTGGTACTGGCGCTCGTCCACGTCCTGGTATTCGTCGATGGCCAGGTGGGGCCAGCGGGTGCGGTAGAAGGCGGCGAGGTCGGGCCGGGCAGCGAGTTGTTCCACGGTCAGCGCGATGAGATCGTCGAAATCGACGAAACCGCGCTCACGCATCGCCTGGGTGAGGGTCGCCGGGCGGAGATCGCGCCGGGAAAGAAAGGCTTTGGCATCGTTGGCGGTGACGCCGGGCAGGTCGCGGGCCAGCGCCAGCATTTCGCGTTCCCCGGCCACGCGGAGAGGCGCGCCCAGTCCGAGTAATGTTTCCTGCTCGCGCAGGATGGTGAGGCCGAGCGAGTGGAAGGTCATTACCGGCACCCGGCCGCCCCGGTCATCGGGGAGCAGGTGCATCAGGCGTTCCCGCATCTCGGCGGCGGCGCGGCGGGTGAAGGTGATGGCCAGACAGGATTCGGGCGCGGTCCCGTGGTCGGCGATGAGATGGGCCAGCCGGTGGGTGAGCGTGCGCGTCTTGCCGGTGCCGGGACCGGCGATAATGAGCAGCGGCCCCTGTACCACGGAGGCGGCGGCACGCTGGTCAGGGTCCAACCCGGCGAGGAGGGGTGGCAAGGAAGCATCGTCGGCGGGGGGAGCGCCGGATGGATCGGGCGGGGTAGGGGAATGGGTCGGGTCGGGTGGTTCCGGCTTCCGCGCGGCCTTCCGGCGCTGCGGCGCGTTTGCGGGCGGGAGATCGAAGAGGACCCCCACGGAATGCCGGTTTTCCAGCTCGCCGGGCTCGAAGACGCGGATGACACCGTATTCGCCATCGTAGCCGCCTTGGCGGATGACCTTGCCCTCGCGCATGCGGCCGACGGCTTCGGCCAGCAATTCGGCGCCCTGGCTCCGGATGTGATCGAGCGGGAGTTGGGAAAGAATGTCGAGTTCGGGGCCTAGGCGGCGGATCGTCTGTTCGTAGGCGGTTTGGACGGTTTTGCTTTTCGGACCGGTGCGGTGGATTTCGCCGAGCACTTCGGGCAGGGGGATCAGGCTGTGGAAGGGCGGGGCGTCCGGCGGCGGTTGAGGTTCGTCGCGGTCGGCCAGTTCCTGCACCCGGTAGTGTACGCCGAGGGTGAGCGGCGTGCCGCACACCGGGCAGAGGTTGCCGAGCCGGCGCGATTCCTCCGGCTCGCAGCGGAAGCCGCAGGCGCGGTGCCCGTCCATGTGGTACTTCCCTTCCTCGGGGAAAAATTCCACCGACCCGCCGTAGCCCCGGCCGGTGGCCAGAGCATCGCGGATGGCGAAATAACTGAGTTCGCAGTCGAAGCGGGAGGCTTCGCGGCCGAGATTCCCCGGCGAATGCGCATCGGAATTGGACACCAGCCGGAAGCGGTCGAACATCGACACCCGCCAATTCATCGACGGGTCCGAAGAAAGGCCGGTTTCCAGAGCGAAGATGTGAGGGGTCAAGTCGCCGTAGCATTCCTCCAGCCGGTCGAAGCCGGACTTCGATCCGAACACGCTGAACCAGGGCGTCCAGATGTGCGCCGGGATGAGAAAGCAGCCATCGCCCGCGCTCAGGCAGATTTCCAGCAGGTCGCGGGAGTTCAGCCCCAGGATGGGGCGACCGTCGGCGGCCAGATTCCCGATGCGGGCCAGCCGGCTCACCATGCGGTCCGCACTGGCGAGGTCAGGGGCGTAAAGCAGGTGGTGGACCTTGCGCACCTTGTCCCCTTGTTTGTAGATGGTCGAAATTTCTACTTCCAGCAGGAAGCGGACCGGCCCGGACGCCACGGCGGACTTGCCGAGCTGCGCGTCGACCGCCGCTTCCAGATCGTCGCGCAGGCGGAACAATCCCGGCTCGGCGGGCACCAGTTCTTCCCGGATCGCCGCCATCCATGCCGGATGGGTGAAGTCGCCCGTGCCGATCACCCGGATGCCCTTCTTCTTCGCCCAAAGCGAGAGATGGAAGAAATCCAGATTCTTGCTCGTGGCTCTGGAGTACTTCGAGTGGATGTGGAGATCGGCGTAGAATGGCATGAGTGATGATCGCGTGAAATCCTGACAGCGCGACGGGCGGTTTTGAAAGGGCTTTTCCCGCCCTCCTTTACAAACCGGGCGGGCTCTGGCATGCCTCCGCGCCCATGTCCGACCTGCCGAAAGCCTACGAACCCCAAGCGGTGGAAGCCAAGTGGTATGCCGCCTGGCTCGACGGGAAATGTTTTGAAGCCGATCCGTCCTCGGAAAAGCCGGCCTACTCGATCGTCATCCCGCCGCCGAACGTCACCGGCATCCTGCATCTCGGACACGTCCTCAACAACACGCTTCAGGACGTCCTCGCCCGCCGCGCCCGCCAGAAGGGCCATGAAGTGCTGTGGCTGCCCGGCACCGACCACGCCGGCATCGCCACGCAGACGAAGGTGGAGCGCGAATTGCGCGAGACGGAGAAGAAAACCCGCCGCGATCTCGGCCGCGAGGAATTCCTCAAGCGCGTGTGGGATTGGAAGGACAAGCACGGCGGCATCATCATCAAGCAGCTCAAGCGCCTCGGCTGCTCCTGCGACTGGTCGCGCGAGCGCTTCACGATGGATGGCGCCTACACGAAGTGGGTCAGCCATGTCTTCGTCGAGCTTTTCAAGGAGGGGCTGATCTACCGCGGCAAGCGGATGGTGAACTGGTGCCCGGTCTCGCTCACCGCGCTGTCCGACGAGGAGGTCATCATGACTCCGCAGCGCTCGAAGTTGTATTTCATGAAATACGAACTCACCGACGCGCCCGGCGAGTTCCTCGAAATCTCCACCACCCGCCCGGAAACGCTGATGGGCGACACGGCCGTGGCCGTGAACCCGAAAGACCCGCGCTTTGCCAAATACATCGGCCGCACGGTCTACCGCCCCTTCCCGCACGCCGCGATCCCGGTGATCGCCGACGAGCACGTGGACATCGAATTCGGCACCGGCGCGCTGAAAATCACCCCGGCGCACGACAAGGCCGACTTCGACATCGGCATGCGGCACGGGCTGGAAATCGTCGATATTCTCACTCCCGACGGCCATATCGACTGCCCGGATTGCCCCGACCTCCACGGCCTCGACCGTTTCGTCGCCCGCAAAAAAGCCGCCGCGAAGCTGGAGGAAATGGGCTTGCTGCTCAAAGTCGAGGAATACGAGAACAACGTCGGCTTCTCCGAGCGCGCCCACGTGCCGATCGAGCCGCGCATTTCGATGCAGTGGTTCCTCAAATACCCTTGTGTGAAAGAGGCCGCCGACGCGGTGGCGAAGGGTGACATCCAATTCCGCCCCGAGCGCTGGGCGAAGACCTACGCCCACTGGATGGACAATCTCCAGGACTGGTGCATCAGCCGCCAGCTCTGGTGGGGGCACCAGATTCCCGTGTGGTATCGCAGGGACAAGCTCGACGCGTTGAAGAACGCGGAGTCGCTCGGCATGCCGGACTTCGAGGCCGGCGACATCCACGTCGGCATCGAGCCTCCCGCGGACCAGGAAAACTGGGTCCGCGACGAGGATGTGATGGACACCTGGTTTTCCTCCTGGCTGTGGCCCTTTGCGACCATGACGGACGTGGGCGAAAGGAGCGCCACGCTGGCAAAGTTCCACCCGACCACCGATCTGGTGACCGGGCCGGACATCATTTTCTTCTGGGTCGCCCGCATGATCATGGCCGGCTTCCGCTTCGAGGGGGAACTGCCGTTCAGGAACGTCTATTTCACCTCGATCATCCGCGATCTGCAGGGGCGCAAGATGAGCAAGTCGCTCGGCAACTCGCCCGATCCCGTCGACCTGATGGAAAAGTACGGCGCCGACGGCCTGCGTTTCGGCATGCTGCGGATCGCGCCGGTGGGCAGCGACGTGCGTTTCGACGAGGCGCAGATCGAGGAGGGCCGGAACTTCGCCAACAAGCTCTACAACGCCTGCCGTTTCCGCCAGATGGCCGGCGACATCGAATTTCCCGAGACAGGGTCCGAAGAGGATGAGGAAGTCGTCGGCATGGCCAACTGCTTTCACATCGACATCATGGCGAAGCTTGACGAACTCGCTGCGGATCTCGAAAGGCTCTACGGCGAGTATCGTTTCGGCGAGATCGCCCAGCGTCTGCACGAGTTCCTGTGGAGCGAGTTCTGCGACAAATTCCTCGAGGCGGTGAAGGGCGACCTGCGCGAATCCGCCACGGCGGAAGCCCGCGCAGTGACGCTGGCGGTCTTCGATACCGTGATGAGCCGCTACCTGCAGCTTCTCCATCCCTACATGCCGCACCTCACCGAGGAGCTTTCCGCGAACATGGGCTATCTCGATGAAGGGGAGTTCCTGATGCAGGCCGAACTGCCGGACGGAGCGGTGCTCGCCGGCCTGTCGGCCGAGGATATCGCCACCGAGCAGGGGAAAGCCGCCGCGGTGTACGAAAGCGCCGGCCGCCTGCGCAATCTCAAGACCGAGTACCACGTGGCGACCCGCCGCGACGTGAAATTCGTCGTCAAGGGAGCCCCTTCCTGGCTGGAGGGGGAAAAGGACGTGCTCGCCCTGCTCGTCGGGGCAGGGGAGATCACTCTGGATGCCGCCTACGAGGCGCCCAAGGGCACGCCCGTTTCGCTGACCCCGGTCGGCGAAATCTACCTGCCGCTGGAAGGGCTGATCGACGTGGAAGCGGAGAAAGCCCGGCTTTCCAAGGAGATCGCGAAGACCGCACAGGAAGTGGCGAAATGCGAGGCGAAGCTCGGCAACGAAAGCTTCGTCGCCCGCGCGCCGGCCGAGGTGGTCGAGCAGGAAAAGGCCCGCCTGGAGGAATGGCGCGCCAAGCTCGCTCAACTCCGTGAGATGCTGGAAGGGCTCGGATGAGCTCCTTGAGATGAAAGGATGAGTCCTTGCCAGTATGATCACCGCGTCTAAATTCACGTCCGGGGGAATGTCCAAATTGATTGATATTGAAGGAATCGGTCCGGAAGAGCGCGATCTGCTCGAAGCCGCGGGCTGGACCGAGCCGCGGGCGATCGCTTCGGCGGATCTGGCGGACCTGAGCGCGGAGCTGGAGAAAGCCAACCGCATTCTCAAAATCACGGCCGTAACCCCCGACCGGGCGACGGTCGCGGAGTGGATCCGCCAGGCGGCGGCTTCGCTCGGGGAGGAGGTCGTCATTCTGCTGGACGATGAGGAGCCCGTGGAAGTGGACGAAGCGGCGGAAGAGGCATTGGCCGAGGTGTCGGGGCCGGTGAATTTCGAAGCCGACCGCGATATCGCGGCGATGCTCGACAAGGCCCCGCTTGCGCTGCCCATCCCGGCGAGGTTTCTGGCAGGGCAGGGGATTCCGCCTGTGGAAATTCCTGTCGCTCCTCTGCTGAACCGCGCCATGGGCGATCTGGATGTCCGCGTGGACGCCGACACGGTCAGGCGACCCATTCCCGCGCTGCGCGAAGCGAAGCCGCGGTCTTCTTCTGCGGTGGTGAAGGTCGCCGAGCCGGTCGTGACCGGCCGCCGCGGGATCGACACCGCGAAAGTCCGCACGCTGGAAGAAGCCCAGAACGCGCCGCGGGTGGAGGCTGCTTCGTCGCAGGCCGTCGCCGCGGATGACCGGGTTTCCCTGATCCGCTCTCCCCTGCCCGAGACCAATGCCAAGCGCAAGCCTACGTCCCGCTTCTACATCCGCGGTGTCCTGCACGACCGGCCTTTCCGCGTGTGGTTCGGCGGTTTTTTCGCGGTGCTGGTGCAGTTGCTCCTGCCGCTGGCGTTCATCGCCGCGCCGTTGCTGATCCTGTCCGAGCAGAGCGAGGCCAACTTCGGCTGGGTGCCGAAATGGATCATCGCCTTCCCGCTGGCGCTTCCCGTCGCCGGCTTGCTCTATCTGCTGTGCAGCGCCGGGGCGAAGTGCCGGGTCTGCGGGCAGCGGCTGTACGTGCCGAAGCATTGCCTGAAAAACGCCAAGGCTCACCACTTGCCGCTCATCGGCCACATCGGCGCGCTGGCGCTGCATGTGATGATCTTCCGGTGGTTCAAGTGCACCTTCTGCGGCACGGCGATCCGCATCAAGAAGTAGCCGGCCCGCCCGGCCGCCGTTTCAGCGCATCCGCGGCATAGATCGCGATGGCGCACCAGATCAGCGCGAAGGAAAGCAGGCGCAGCGCGTTCATCGGCTCGCCATAGATCCCCCAGCCGATCAGGAACTGGAGCGTCGGACCGAGGAATTGCAGGATGCCGAGCGTGGTCAGCCGCAGGTGGCGCGCGGCGTGGCCGAAGCAGAGCAGCGGCACGGCGGTGACCAGCCCGGTGCCGGCCGCGAGCAGGGCATGCGGCCACGAGCCGCCGAAGGCTTCCGATACGCTGCCGGAAGACCAGATCAGCCAGCCCAGGGCGATCGGCGCGAGCAGCGTGGTCTCGCAGGTCAACCCGCCCAGGGCGCCGAGCGGAGCTTTCTTCCGCACCACGGCATAGAGCGAGAAAGTCGTGGCGAGGATCAGCGCGACCCACGGCACGCCCTTCACGGCCGGGAACTGGCAGGCGACACCGGCGGCGGCCATCGCGACGGCGATCATTTGCGTGCGGTTCTGCCGCTCGCCGAAAAAAAGCGCGCCGAAGAGCATGTTGAGGAAGGGATTCAGGTAGTAGCCGAGCGCGCCCTCGAGAATGCGGTCGTGCAGCGTCGCCCAGACATAGAGCAGCCAGTTCGAGGCCAGCAGGCCGCCGGACAGCAGGTGCCAGCCGACGCCCGACGGCGTGGCGAGCGTTTTGCGCACCTCGCCGACCCGCCCGCGCCATGCCATGACCGGCAGCAGGAATGCGAGCGACCAGAGGGTGCGGTGGGCGATGATCGAGCCCGCGGGCAGGAAAGCCATCGCTTTCCAGAAGAGCGGCAGCACGCCCCACAGGAAGAAAGCCGCGAGCGCGGAAAAGATGCCGCCCCTGGAATCACCGGCCTGCATCTACTGCATCTCTAGTGGTTGCCGAATTTGTCGCAGAGCCACGCCACGCGGGCGGCGACAGGCTCCATTTCCAGCAGGAACTGGCGCTCGTCCGGCTCGGTCAGGAACTGCTGGGCCATCACGTCGGCGAGGATGGAGGGATCGTCGATCTGCCCGGCCATCGCGCGGGCGGCGTCGCGGATTTCGGGGGGCAGGCCGGCGGTGGCGGCCAGACCGGCTTCGCGCAGGGACTCCAGCGCGGCGGCGCTTTGCGATTCGGGCTCGAAGAGCGATGGAACCGGCTCGATCCGCGCCTTTGGGTAGGAGGCATCCAGCCATTCCAGGAAGCGCACCCGGATCACGCCATGGAGCAGGAGATTGGAGGTGCCGTCGTCCAGTTCGCGCGAGGCGCGCACCAGGCCGATGGTGCCGACCGGGGCCACGCAGGCGGCGAGATCGTCCGTTTCCGGGCCGGTCAGCCGGCCGACGGCGAAAAGGCAGAGGCCGGCGAGCGAGTCGGCCAGCATTCGGCGGTAGCGGGGTTCGAAGATGTGCAGCGGCAGCCCGCCATGAGGGAAAAGCGTGCAGTCCGGCAGCGGCATCACGCC
This sequence comes from Haloferula sp., assembly GCA_037190465.1. GTDB lineage: Bacteria > Verrucomicrobiota > Verrucomicrobiia > Verrucomicrobiales > Akkermansiaceae > Haloferula. Next base: position 277,494 of record JBBCJF010000013.1, read on the forward strand.
GCAGACTTCGGGAAGATGGAGAGCGGGCATCGGAGAGAGCGGGGAGGGGGGAAGGGACGCGCCGCCGCGCCCCGTTGCAATGGGAAAAATCCGCGTCACGGCGCGGCGACGCCTTTCTTCGAGGGATTCGCGACAGCCGCCACCAGTTTCGCCGCGGCTTCCCTCCAGGGGATCGCCGCCGCTTCGGCCAGGGCGTCCTCCCGCCGTTTGCCGGAGGCGAAGAGCAATTGCCAGGCCCGCTTGATCTCCGCCCGCTCCGCCGCGGAAAAACCCGCGCGGCGCAGGCCGACGGTATTCAGGCCCGCCAGCCGGTTGATGCCATAGAGCGTGCAATACGGCGGCAGATCCTGGCTCACGGCGGCGTTGCCCTGCACCAGTGCGAAGTCGCCGACATGGATGAACTGATGAAAGCCCGCGCCGCCGCCGAGGAAGGCGCGGTTGCCGATCCGCACGTGCCCGGCGATGAGGACGTTGTTCGCCAGGATGTTGCCGTCGCCCATTTGCACGTCGTGGGCGAGGTGCACGCCGGTCATCAGGAAATTCCCTTCGCCGATGCGGGTGGAGCCCCCCGGCTTCGAACCCCGGTGGATGGTCACGTATTCGCGCAACGTGTTGCCGGGGCCGAGGCTCACGCCGGAGTCCGTCGCCGGGTCGAAGGAAAGATCCTGCGGGTCCGCCCCGATCACCGAACCCCAGCCGATCTTCGTGTTTTCGCCGATGGAGGTCCGGCCGGAAATCCAGGCATGTCCGCCGATGACGACGCCCGCCGCCAGCTTCACCGGCCCCTCGATCACGGAGAAGGGCCCGATGGTCACGTCGCCGGCGAGTTCGGCGTCCGGCGAGACCTGGGCAGTCGGGTGGATCTTCGGCACGCGCGGCTTGTAACGGCGGGACGGGCGTCCGGCAAGGAGGGCCATGGGCCATTGTCGGGGACTTCCTTCCAGAGCAGCCGCGTTTGGGTTTTAGAAACCCCGAATGGACGCCAATTTCGAACGGAATCAGGAAATTTTCCCACCAAGCGGGCCGCTCCGGAATTCCGATGATAACAGTTTCTCAATTCATTCGCGTCCATTCGCGGTTCAAATTTCCTTCATGCGGCTGCCGTGGCTTCCTTTCCCCCTCCTTGCCCCCTCCCGGATCGTGTGCTAACAGAACCCGATACCGATTCACCATGAAAACGAAAACCAACGCCAACACCGCCAACATCGGTCTGGGCTCGGATGCCCGCAGCCGTGCCGTCGGGATTCTCGCCGGCATCCTCGGCGACCAGCACGTGCTCTACATCAAGACCCGGAATTTTCACTGGAACCTCACCGGACCTCATTTCACCGCCCTGCACGCCTTTTTCGAGGAGCAGTACAAGGAGCTCGCCGCGGCCATCGACGAAACCGCGGAACGCATCCGCATGCTTGGCTCCGCCAGCCCGGGGTCGATGAAGGAACTGCTCGCCCTGGCTTCGCTCAAGGAGCAATCCGGCGCCCTGATCGACGGCGAGCGTGCGGTCTCCGTCCTGCTCGACGACCACGAAGCCGTCGTGCGCTCGCTTCGTGAAGCCATCGACCAATTGGAGGAAACCGGCGATGCCGGCAGTGCGGATTTTGCCACCGGCCTGCTCCAGGCCCACGAGAAAGCAGCCTGGATGCTCCGCAGCGTGGTGAAATAATCCAACCCGGTTTGTTGCATAATGCAATTTGCTGCGGCCAAATAAAGCATTCTGCAATGCCGTCGCCGCCGGCCGGCGATGGACTGCGATTGACTCCCAGTGTCTTGCGATGCCGTCTGCCCACGGCACGAGGAATGGTAGTCAAATCACAACTATTCTCCGTACCTTCGCGCCATGGATGTTCTCATTGTCGATGACGAGAAGTCGATTCGTCTCACCACCTCCCTTGCGCTCGAGACGGAGGGCCACTACGTCGAAGCGGTGGAAGACGGGCCTTCCGCCCGGCAGCGGCTGCGCGAGGAAAATTTCGACCTGATCTTCCTCGACCTGCGCCTCGGCGACGAGGATGGGCTGGAAGTGCTCCAGCAGATCCTCGCCGACCGCCCGAACCAGTTGGTGACGATTTTCACCGCCCATGCCTCCGTCGCCACGGCGGTCAGGGCGACCCAGCTCGGCGCCTTCGACTATCTGGAAAAGCCCTTCACGCCCGACCAGCTGCGGGCGATCCTCGTCAAGGCGCAGAAGGCGCTCCAGTCGCAGAAGGAAGTCGCCCGGCTCCAGGAAACCGTGCAGGAACTGAAAAGCGAGGTCCGCACCTCCTCCGCTCCGCTGCGTTTCACCTCCAGCGACCCGCGGACGAACGACGAGCTGGAAACGCTCTTCCGTGCCGCCGCCTCGCCGGCCTCGGTGCTCATCCTCGGCGAGAGCGGCACCGGCAAAAGCATCATCGCCCGTGAAGTGCACGAGCGCAGCCACCTCCGCGACAAACCCTTCGTCACCGTGAGCTGTCCCAGCCTGTCGAAGGAATTGCTCGAAAGCGTCCTCTTCGGCCACATCAAGGGCTCCTTCACCGGCGCCGTGAAGGACACCTGGGGCAAGGTCCACGCCGCGGAGGGCGGCACGCTTTTCCTCGACGAAATCGGCGAGCTGCCCGCCGAAATCCAGCCCAAGCTGCTGCGCCTGCTCCAGGAGCGCGAATACGAGCGCCTCGGCGAAAACGCCGTCCGCACGGCCAACGTCCGCGTGATCGCCGCCACCAACCGCGACCTCGCCGCCTGCGTCGAAGCCGGCACTTTCCGCGAAGACCTCTTCTACCGGCTGAACGTCATCAGCGTCACCGTGCCGCCCCTGCGCGAGCGCCCTGGCGATCTCGAAAGCCTCGCCCACGACTACCTCGCCTTCTTCAGCCGGCAGATGGGCCGGATCTTCGAAGGCTTCAGCGAAAGCGGCCGTGCCGCGCTGCTGCGCCACGGCTGGCCCGGCAACCTGCGCGAACTGCGCAACGCGATCGAGCGCGCCGCCATCCTCGCCCGCGGCAAGCGCATCGAGGCCGAAGACCTGCCCCGCCCCGTGCCCATCGCCGTTGCGGACGGCCGCGCCGCCCGCAACGACGAACCGGCGATCGGCGGCGAGCACAGCCTCGACGAAATCGAAAAAATCCACCTGCGCCGCGTGCTCGAGTGGGCTCCCACCCTGCAGGACGCCGCCGCCATCCTCGGCATCGACAAGGCCACCCTCTACCGCAAGCGCAAGCGCTTCGGCATGGATTAGAAAATTGGTTCCATGCTCCGCACCCGGCTGCTCTACGGTCTCCTCACTCTCGTCGTTCTCCTGTGGGCGGTGGGCGCCGCGGGCTGGATCCTGCTCAGGGAAAACGAGCGCCGGGCCGAACAGCATTTCGAAGAGCAATATCCCGACATCAAGACCGCGCGGACGCTCCGCACGCTTACCTCCACCCTCAACACCCGCTACCTGCCCCAGCTCGCCGGCCCTCCTTCCGAGACGCCGCCGGACCGCGGCATCTTCGACGAGCTGCAGGCCGAACTCACCGGCCGCCTCGGCGACCTCCGGAATTCACGCAACCAGGACAGCCGCTGGTCCGAGTCCATCGACCGGCTCGACCAGACGCTCAAGGGATACTTCGAAGGCTACGAGCGCCTGTTCAGCGGCAGCGACACCACCCGCTCCCAGCGGGAGGAGCTGCTGCTCTACCTCAGCACCCACACCCAGCGCATCACCGATCTCTCGGAAACCGCGCTGGCCCTCGCCGAAGAGCGGCTGATGCTCGGCGTCCACCAGATCGCCGCGGAAACGGGCAAGAACCTGCTTTTCATCGCCACCCTCGTGCTCCTCGGCACGGCCATCGCCGTCATTATCTACTTCCAGCTCGTCCGCCACCTCGTCGACCCCGTCGCCGGCCTCAAACGCTCCATCGACGAGATCCGCCAGGGGAATTTCGAACTCGTGCTGCCCGAGCCGGGAGACGGCAGCGAATTCCGCTCGGTCGTCGCCGCCTTCAACGATATGGCCGCCGAGCTCCGGCTGCGCCGCCGCGAGACCGACGAGCGGCTGATGCGCTCCAACCTCGTCAACCGGGCCATCCTCGACGCCATTCCCTCGCCCGTCTACGTCGTCGGCGAGGACGACGGCATCCTCTGGCTCAACCCCGCCGCCGAAAAGATCAACGACAAGCTCGGCATGGCCAGCCGGCTGCCGGCGAAAATCCAGCGCCTGGTGGACGAATGCCGCGAAAACGGCAGGGACCACATGCCCGAGGACCCGCGCGGCGCGCTGCTCTTCCGCCTCGACGAGCGCGAATACTACTATCTCCCTCGTATCTTCCGTTTCACCTCCGAGGACAAGACCCAGTCGGGCATCGCCGCGCTGCTCCACAACGTCACCCGCATCCGCTGGCTCGACGACGTGAAGACCAACCTGCTCTCCACCGTCAGCCACGAGGTCAAGACCCCCCTCACCGGCATCCGCATGGTGCTCCACCTGCTGCTCGAAGAGCGCACCGGCGAGCTCAGCGAGCGCCAGCGCATGATGATCTCCTCCGCCAGCGAGGACTGCGAACGCCTGCTCGTCACCCTCAACACCCTGCTGGATCTCTCCCGCGCCGAAAGCGGCGCCACCCAGCTCGACCGCGTGTCGCTGTCCGTTTCCGATGCCATCGGGCGGGCGGCCGGGTCATTCTCCGTCAAGGCGGGGGAAAGGGGGATTTCGCTCGTGTGCGAGGTGCCGGACGGGTTTCCCGAAGTGTTCGCCGACCCGGTGCGTCTCGACGAAGTCATCGGCAACCTGCTTTCCAACGCCATCAAGCACAGCCCCGAGGGCGGCACCGTCACGATCCGGGCCGCGCAGCCCGATGCCGATCACCTGCGGATCTCCATCTTCGACGAAGGCCCCGGCGTGCCGGAGGACTGCCAGGACCGCATCTTCGAGCGCTTCTTCCGCGCCCCCGGCCAGCAGGTCGACGGCGTGGGGCTCGGCCTTTTCATCTCCCGCGAGATCATGAGGGCGCACGAGGGCCGCATCGGCCTGCGCGAACGCACCGGCAACCAGACCGAATTCTACATCGATGTCCCCATCGCCTGACAACGCCGCCCTTACCCCGCCCCGGCGCAGGGTGCTGGTGGTGGACGATGAGCCGACCCTTCGCCTGGGGTTCAGCTACGCGCTCGCCGATCACGACACCGACACCGCCGGCACGGGCCGCGAAGCGCTGCTGAAGCTGGATGAAGCCGCCTACGACATCCTCATCCTCGACCTCAGGATGCCCGACATCGACGGCCTGGGAGTGATCGAGGCGCTGCGCCGCCGCGGAAACGCCATGCCCATCGTACTTTGCAGCGCCGCGGTCACCGCCGCCTCCGCGCTCAGGGCGATCACCGGCTACGTCGTGGATTTCCTGCTGAAGCCGGTGCGCCCGGACGATCTGCGCGGGGTGGTGGATTACGTTCTTTCCCCGCCGGCCGAGCCGCTGTCGCTCGCCCTGCGCGAAGCGAGATCCGGCCATTTCGAGGAGGCGGTGCGCGTGCTGGAGGAAGCCGCCTCCCCGGGTCTGTCCGCGACCGCCTGGCTTTCGGTGTTCAGGGCCCTGCGTGTCGGCAGTCTGGAGGCGGAGGCGGCCGCCTTCGCCAAGCTGGAGCGCGAAGGGCTCGGCGTCCTGGCCTACCGCGAAGCCGGCCGCTGAAAACGCGGTGCATCCCTCCGGCCTGCGACAGGACCGTCCGGCTCCGCCGGGCGCGCTGGAGGGAGAAAAAATATTCTCGACAGAACGCCCGGCAGTTTCGTTGGGTCGCCATGTCCGCTCCGGCGGACGGGGTCTGAATAACCCATCAAAGCGCAAAGCGGCAGGCAATGGCCGCAACATTGCCGCCGATCCGGCTACGACAGGCCGG
>JBBCJF010000014.1:0-106775 GCA_037190465.1 Haloferula sp.
ACATCCAGCACTTCTACTTCGGAGCGTTCAGCCGTGAGAACTACGTCGATCCGAAGTACATCTTCCGCGACCGCCAGATGCCGCTGGGCAACTTCGTGGTCAACCAGCGCTTCATGGCGCACTTCGAGAAGATGGACCGCAACGATCTGGGCGGCGACAAGAGCCAGGGTTTCCTGGAGAAGGACGGAGAGGCATCCGCACTGGCAGCATGAGAGGAGGACTTTGGCGGGGTGGAGTGGCGTTCCCGTGGGACGGTCCGCCCGGTTGGGATGGGACGGAGGCCGGCGACCCGGGAGGCCCGGGGCCGGTGTGGCCGGGATGGGAATGGATTGCGGCCGTGCTCTTCGGCCTGCTGATGGCAGTCCGGTGGTTATAGGCTGCGGGATTGGTCAGAGGCCATTGTGGTGCCCGGGAAGAGGGTCGCCATAGTTGATTCCGTGCTCACCTCGGCCAATAAGATTGCAACCGATTGGAAATAAGCAATAAACTCGGATTCAGTCTGATCTTCCAGAGCGGACCATTGGAGCTATAGCTCCGGGAGTGTTTCAACAGCCCTGGCAAGTGCACTATCGTGGTGGCTGTATTTTGCATGGACACCAGAGCTGGAGTGACCGGTGAGTTTCTGGCGGACATCGGCATGGATGTCGGCCTCCGCGAGCCAGGAAGCGAATGAGTGGCGAAGCGAATGGAATGAGCGACTGGCCACGATGCCTCCGGGCAATGTCACGGTCTTCGGCACGCCGGCTTTTTTCATCAGGCGTGTGAAGGTCATGGAGAGAGTGGCCTTGCTTTTAGCACTCAAACCCGGGAAGAATTTTCCCTTTTTCTTACCGATCCAGCCGAAGACTGGAGGTGTCATTGGAACGCGGACAACTTTCTTCTGCCGGCGGGTCTTGTCGGGCAGGAGAACCAAATCAGACCCTTGAACATTGTCGCGAGAGAGTTTGACCGCGTCAGCCAGCCGAATCCCGGTGTGTGCGGCTATAGTCACAAGTCCCTTCAATTCATCGCTGTCCGCAGCATCAATGATGGCCCGGACCTCCTGAGGTGTGAAAGGCGCCCGTTCGGTGCTGTCGTCCTCCGGAAGTGGCTTTACATGCTTGGCGACGTTCACGGAGCAGAGCCCTTCAACGACTGCCGCCTCAATGGCCCGGCGGAAGGCGCGCAGATCCATATTCGCCGTGCTGGCCTTCACGTTCTTGTGGACCGCTGCATGGGCCTTCCTGACATCCTCGACCGCCAGCTCGGTCAATGGTTTATTTTTGGCTACTCCCATGGCTTTGCAAAGCCTCCTGTGAGCATCATCGTAGCTGGCTGCCGTGGAGGAACCAACCCGGCGGCGCTGGTCGTTGCACCACGCCTTGAACCAGTCCTTGACCGTATAGTCCCGGAAAGACGGATTTGCCAGGGAGCGGAGTCTCCGCAACAGCTCTTCGGCGCGCGCCAAAGTGAGATCTCCCGTATTCGCCTCCCGTGCCGCAGCTTCAATGATGGCGGCAAATGCCTTCGGCAGCGCGGCGGCCTTGGCTTGTCGATCCCGCTCCTCGGCTTCCATACGGGCCGCCTCACGCTCGGCTTCACGTTTTTTCGTCTGCCCCGTATTGCGGGAAACACGTTTCCCGTCCGCATCGAAGAACTTTGCGTAGTAGTGCGAGCCTCCAGGCCGTAGGTAAACCGTCGCCATGCCGCGAACGTAGACAGAAAGGAGGCGCAAGCAAGCGCTTAGGTGTCTACCGAGTCATAAGTATCTGACGCTTATGACTGATGAACAAATAGGTCGTAGGTTCGAATCCTACCGCCGGAGCCATTGATTCAGAAGGAATTTCCTGATTCATTTTGATGCTTTCTTTTCGAGTTCGGCAGGCTGTTCAGGTGCTTTGGGTGCAACCTCGTTGAGCACTCCCCGGATCACGTCGGAGACAGGTTGGGCCGTCTCAGCCGACTGAGCGATCAGCCACGACTTGGCTTCGTCGGTGAGCAGCGCGAGGCGGAGGGGGATGAGAGTGGCGTTCATGGCAATTATTTGATTATGGCTCAATGCTTAAAGCTGTTGCATTGCTGAGGGCTGCTCCAATCCCACACCCAAAAACGCCAGAGAGGTAATCATTCCAAGGGTATGCACCGCACAGTGCGAATGGCAGCGTCAGCAATGCAACGCCACTAGCGCAGATAATAAACATAAGGAGGAATGCCAATGGCCACCTGAAATACCGAGGAAGATTCACAATTCGGTAGAACAGATCGTCGAAGGATTTGGCTGAAAATGGTCTGGGAATTTTTTGTGGAGTGTTCATAGAATTATTCTGATTTCGATGCGGCTGCAATTTCAGAAATTGACCGAGAACCCCTGGCGAATTCATCAAATGGGCCGAATTGGACAGATGGAACTCTTCCTGTTTCAGCAGGCGAAGATTCTGGCTCTGCAACGATTGGTTGTTGGGCTTCTAGCCGAAGCGATGAAGTGCTCTCTTGAGGTTGCTGAGGCTCGTTTCTGGGAGGAAATGGACCGCTGCTTTGAGATCCAATTGGGACTTCAGGACGGCCTTTCCGAAGCGACCCGCGATGAATTGAAACGGCGATACGATCAATCTCGGCGCGCTTGGATTGATCCTCCTCCAGACGAGCCACCCGCTCTTTGAGTGAGGCGATTTCCCAATCCATCTCCGATGGTGACGGCAGCGTGTTCATGTGAGTATGATTTTGAAGGATTGACTAGTTCAGGATCTCAATGCCATAAAGGCCATCATTATCGACATCCCAAATAAGAAGAATAATGATGGTAATAATGATGCTAATAATTCTGAATGCTCGAAATGATTCTCTCCGCTCTGATCAATCTCGTCTTTACCGGCGTCGGCATGCTCTTCGGCTGGCTCATCTCCTTGCTGAATGAGCGCCGGCTTCGGAAGCGACGCTACCTCGACCGCTTCATTGAATTTGTTGCCGCTGAGCTTGGAGAGGCTTCCAGGATCGGCGAGAGCGACGATAACTTTGTCCTCCCCTTCCATGACGCGAGTGTCCGCCGCTTGGAGGGAATGGCTGGCTATATTGAGAACTGCCACAAAAAGGAGTGGGCCCAAATTCAGCCAGCGTGGGAGGAGTATCGAACGTTGATAGGATTCCCTGCTGGAGTAGACTCCCGGGCCGGCATTTCGGACAAAGCTCCGTCGAAAGGAACCTTGGTTACAAGATCCGTGATTCTGAATGCTCTTCGCAAGCTGATGCAGGCTGCGAATCAGTGAAGGGGGGAAGCGCAGATTTTCATCTCCAGAAATCTCCCTCCCCGAAAACTTCGGATTTCCGTGGGATATGGCGAAGCTTGTGTTCATGTGAGTACCGGTAGGTCGTAGGTTCGAATCCTACCGCCGGAGCCATTGATAATGAATGGCTTACACGATTTGAACAGCACTGTTCAAGAGAACCTTTTAGATTGCATTTTAGATATGATTTCTTATCTCCAAAAGGGGATAATAGATGAGAAATTTCAACCTGTAGCTTGGAAGTTTTCATCTCTCCGCCTCCTTCTCAGATCTATCACATGAAGCGGTTTTATTTTTGTTCTTATCGTCCGCCTCAGAACCCGGAGGATGGGGCTCAATATTGGGGGGCGGTCCTTTTCGGTAAGGAATCGGATGCCAAAAGGTGGGATCGGCAGGCGGTGCTCCATGAATTTCTACGACTCCTTGGTCCTCAAGGACTATTGGTTCACGACCTTGCCCCCATTGAAGACGGGCAAAAAGCTCAGGGGGTAGCGTCAGCTCGATATATTGTAGCGCGATCTTATGAGAAACAAAGAGAAGTGCAGGCGGATATCCACCCTGAATTGCCCACTTTCTTTTTCTCAAAAGCATTGCCTCTTCCGGAGAGCACCAATCCTCAACAGGCCGTTGAGGTATGGTTTTACCCGTTTGGATGGCCTCCAGCATAGCGCGGGCTCCGGTCCACCACGGGCCATCCTTGGTGATTTCCAGGATTTTCCCATCTGCACCCCGGTAGGTCGTTGGTTCGAATCCTACCGCCGGAGCCAATATAAAGCCCTGATTATGAATGCATTTTGAGTTTTTCCTTTTCAATAAAAGGCCCGTGTAGACTGTTTTTGTAGACTGTTCCAAAACCCGGGGCAATCCGACCTCACAAAATCTCAGCAAAGTCCTTCGTCTCCGACGACAGCCGGAGCGGCTTATCGGCGAGCCCCAGCGGCGCACTGGTGACTTGGTAGTGTGCCCCCACCGCGATTCCTGGCGAAGGTCGATTTCGAGATAGACGCGGCACAGGGCGGGATCATCCGGCGGGCTGGGAATGACAATCACGGGTCGTCCGGCTCGCCAATGCCGAGCTTGAAGAGGAGTTTCCCGGCGGAGCCATCCGGGTATTCGTCGAGGTCCGTGGCCGCCCACGGATCGCCGCCTCCGCCGCCCGGGGCCATTTCGAGGGCGTTCTCGGTGAAGCGAGACACCCTGCCATCGGCTTCGGGCATCATGTCTTGCCTGAGGCCTACATCACTCTCGATCAAAGATATACGCCTTTTCTCCTTAAGGCGCCAGTCCGGTTGGCAGCTCCTGCGATTTTAATCTTTACAAAAGAAATCACTCTACTAATAATACCTCCGCGGACGCGGACTACCTTCCGCAGCGCTTTTCTCCACTACTCCGGAACAAAAGAGCGAAGTTTTTAGGTCGCGGGGCCGACAACGGCAGCGACCCGGCAGCTTGCCACGCCAAGGGAGAGACCCTCTTGAAGGGATTTCCACCATCGCAAATGCGCCCGACCTCAACCGTTGGAGGACGTTTCGAAACTCAGGCATCTAAGCCATGCCATCAATCTACATAGAAAAATCTACAATTCATTGAATATTATGAAAATCAGAAACTTCCGCTCCCGCAGCGGGCCGATGGCGACTTGGCGGAGCGCCATGCCATTCCTCCTGGCAATGGGCTTGGCGAAAGCAGAGATCCTCCTTCCTCTGGGCCCCGGAACCGCCCTCTACGATAGTGACATCCGGGGCATCGCGAACGATAATGACAGCGCCGGCAGCCAATCGGGCATCCCAGTCCTTGGAAACAACCATCATCCGGCCGGTTTCAGCTTCCACGTTTCCTTCACGCCGGCGGAGGCCGACCTCTTCGGGACCGTTCTCCTGATCGAGATCGGCGGCACCAGTAACGGTGTCGCCCTTGTGCTGGTGGATGGCGTGCCCACGGTCATTTCCAAGCAGGGCGGAACTGCTGACCTCCCGCCCGACTCCCTGTCCGACCCCGAGCTTCCGGCCATTGCCGTGCAAAGTGCCGCGGGAGTGCTCAACGCGGGTATCAGCTATTCCTTTTCCGCCTCCTGGAACCACATCCGCAATCTGGAGTTGATCGTCAAACCGGAGAGCGGCGCGCCGGTCACGACTTTGTTCAGAGTCGACGGCAATCCAGGAAACTGGTCCGGCAACGATACGCTTTCGGTCGGCACTCCCGCATCCGTCAACGGTTCCCGCGGCTCCTTCACGGGAGGGACGGGCGCGAATACTCCTCCCTTCGGTGTGAACACCCTGACCGCCTTTGCCGGCGAGATTCACCGCGCCCTGTTCTGGAACGAGCATGCGATCACCTCCCTTCTGCCCGAGCCCCCGGAAATCGCCGGATTCGCCGCCACCTGGCTGGATTCCTCCAACCAAGTGAGACTTCACTGGGACATCGCTGATAGCGGCCTTACCCAGAATGTCGAAGTCATCTTGAGCGCCGGAGAAACCGAACTGCACCGAAGCAGCGATCCATACGGTTTCGTCGACGTCAGCGCCAGCCGCGATGCGGTTTTCCAACTGCGCGCCACCAACGATGCGGGCACCGATTCCGCAACCTCCCAAGTGGCGGTCGACACTCCCTTCTCCGCCCGCGTGCGCGCCTCCAATCCGGTCGCCTGGTTCCGCTTCAACGAGCCGGAAAGTTCCACCCTCTTTGTGGACTCCGCCGACAACGCGGCCCCGCACAATGGCCGGCCGCACGGCTCCGGACTTTCCTCCGGCAGCGGCTTCATCGACGGATCACTGGTCCTGAACGGTGCCGGAGCGGTCGTCAGCAATCTGATCCTCAATCCTTCCGCAGCCGCCGATCCCGGATATACCATCGAAACCATCATCCTGCGGCACACCGGAAACACCGCCGCTACTCCCTCCATCGTTTCCCAGACCGACAGGAACGGCATCGGCCGCTTCCAGCTTGTCGCCACCGAAGACGGCAGCATCGTCAGCCTGTTCGAAAACACACGCCGCGAAGCGGATGAAAAATTGCCGGCCGACTCCTGGGCTCATCTTGTGCTGGTGGTCGACGGCATCAATGCCCAGTTGCGCTGGTACCTCGACGGCGAACTCATCGGCTCCACCGATGGTCTCGACGACCCGGTCTTTTTGGAATCTTCCGAAGGCGACTGGGTCTTTGGTGCGGGCAAGGGTCTCGCCGGCAACTACTGGAAGGGCGAGTTCGATGACATTGTCATCTACGACCACCTCCTCGACGACCCGGATGGCGACGGCAACCTCGACGACTCGCTCATCGCCGCCCACCGCGATGCCTGGTGGGGCGAAACCTCCGGCCTGATCCACTTCGGCTCGAGCTCTCCCGTCATCGTCAAAGGCGACTCGGCCGAACTGATCGTCAAAACCGGCCCCGATGTCACTTCGGTGACCATCGACAACGGTGTCGGCACGCTCACTCCGGTGAATGGCATCGCCAAGGTCGTCGTCTCCCCGGAAACCACCACAACCTATCAGGTCGCAGTGGGCGAGGCGACCGCCAGCGTCAAGGTGACGGTCAGCGACAATTCCCTCTTGGTCGCTCCTCTCGATGCGAGCGCGGCGCTCTACGACAGCGACCGCCAGGGCTTCGCCAACGATCAGACCATCGTGGGCACCCTTGATGACGCGCATCATATCCACGGTTTCACCTTCAACGTCATCTTCACGCCTGCGGAGGAAGACCTCTCCGGCACCGCCCTCCTCATCGAGATCGGCGGCTCTTCCAATGGCGTCGCCCTGGTGCTGGTGGATGGAATTCCGACCGTCGTCTCCAAACAAAGCTCGGGAGGCGCCGCCTATCCGGATTCCGCCAACGACACCTCCCTCCCGGTCATTGCCGTGCAGAGCGGAATCGGCGCCCTGGAAGCGGGAACCTCCTACTCCTTCGCCGCGGCGTGGAATCACCTCGGCACGCTGGAACTGGCCGTCAGGCCGACGAGCGGCTCCACCGTCGCCACTCCCTTCGCGATCACGGGCAACCCCGGCAACTGGTCAGGCAATGACACCATCTCGATCGGCATCCCCGCTCCCAGCACAGGCTCGTGGGGAGCTTTTTCGAGCACCGAAGGCACCCCGTTCAGCTTCGGCAGCCTGCAGGCCTTCACCGGCGGCATCCACCGGGCTCTTTTCTGGAACGACTATGCCTTCGTGACGCCGCCCACTCCCCCCGTGGTCGAGGGCTTCGAAGCCACTCGCCTGCCCGGCACCGGCCTGGTCCGCCTGCACTGGGGCGTCTCCGGGGGCCTGATTCCCAGCCCGGTGGAAGTCGTCCTCTCCACCGGCTCGACCGAACTCCACCGCTCGACCGACACCACAGGTTTTGTCGACGTCGAGGCGGATGACAGCGCCACCTTCACCCTCGGCGCCTCGACCGACTCGGGCTCCGCGGAAGCCACCGCCACCGTGGCGGAGGAAAATCCCTTCTCCTCCGTCGTCCGGGCCTCCGAACCGGTCGCCTGGTTCCGCTTCCTCGGGGCGGAGGGCTCGAAATTGGTCGTCGATTCCGCCGTCAATGCGTCTCCCCGCAACGGCCTGTCCTTCGGCGGCGTGACCTTCGGCGGACAGGGACCGGTCGATGGCGCCGCCTCCTTCGACGGTACGGGCGGCGTCGTCAGCGATTTCATCCTCAATCCCGCCGCCACCGATCCCGGCTTCACCATCGAAGCCGTCGTCCAGCGCCGCTCCCCCGCGGGCGGCGGCACGACCAACCGCGTAATCTTCAACCAGCAAGACCTCAACGGCACCGGCCGCAGCCTGATCGCGGTGGACGACAACGGCCGCATCAACAACTTCCTCGCCAACAAGGCCAACAATGCCGCCTCGCCCCTCTACAACGAAGGCTGGGCCCATCTCGTCGTGGTGGTCGATGCCCTCGCGCCCGAACTCCGCTGGTATCTCGACGGCGAGCTCATCGGCTCAGGCCAGGATTCCGGCCTGATTCTCGAATCCTCCGACGGGAAATGGACCATCGGCGTTCACAAATCCCTCACCCAAAGCTTCTGGCTCGGCGACATCGACGACCTCGCCGTCTATGACTACCTGCTGGACGATCCCGATGGCGATGGAGAGCTCTCGGACTCCCGCATCGGCACCCATCGCGACGCCTGGTGGCGCGGCACCTCGGGTCTCATCCACTTCGGCAGCTCCAGCGACAGAATCGTCGCCGGCGGCCAGGTGCAGCTCATCGTCCGCGTGGGCGCCGACATCACCTCCGTCACTGTCAACGGAGTGGGCACCGTCGTTCCCGAAAATGGCCGCGCCGTCTTCACGGTGAGCCCCACCGGGACGACCACCTACCAGGTCACCGCCACCGGCTCCTCCGGCTCCTACACGGAAAGCGTGACCATCACCGTCGACCCGGCGCCCGCCGGTGAACTGCGCGTGCTCTCCTCCACACTGGAAGGTGGCGAATTCGTGATCCACTTCACCGGCGAGCCCTCCACCACCTACGCCGTCCGCGGATCGACCGATCTCGTCAGCTTCGGCGAGGACCACGGCATCGTGACCACCGACTCCGAAGGACTCGGAACCGCCAGAATCCCCGTCGGGGCCGGGCAGCCGCGCCGCTTCTTCCGCATCGAAGACCAACCCTGATAATCCCTCCCTTTCCACCGGCGGCGGGCATTTCCCCGCTTCCCAGCGCGGGAAACTCCGCCGCCGGCCCGGGAACGAAACGCATGAATCCGCATCTCCATCTGTCCCGGTCCCGTCGCCGCTCCGGGGGATTTTCCCTGGTGGCCGCGATGCTCATGATGACCCTGATGCTGCTCCTGGCATTCGGCCTCCTCTCCCTTTCCACCGTCTCCCTCCGGGCATCCCAGCGCAACCAGGCGGAACAACTCGCCAAAGCCAATGCCCGGCTGGCACTGAAACTCGCGATCGGCCAGCTCCAGCGCCTCACCGGCCCCGATGCGCGCATCACCGCCCCCCCTCGCCAAGGCTCCGCCCAACCGCATCTCACCGGCGTCTGGGAAGGTTGGAAATGGGACGGCCAAGGCTCCGCGCCGGACTGGCAGGAAGAAAAATCGGAGCGCTTCCTCGGCTGGCTCTCATCCTCTCCCCAACCCCAACAAAGCGCCGCGGAAGGCTTCGCCGCGTCATTCCCTCCGGGCGAAACCGTCCCGCTCGTCGCCGGCTCGCAGGACGAGCCCCAGGTCCTCGCATCCTTGATCCCTCTCGATGAACAGAGCGGCGGCGCCCTCGCCTGGACCGCCTTCGACCAATCCCGGAAAATCTCCGCCTCCGTCCCGCAATCGACCGGCGGCCATGCCCACGATACCCTTCTCGCCGCCGCCGAGCCGGGCTACGCCGGCGCCTCCTCGGCCGATTGGCGCGCCTTGGCCGATCCATCGCTGGACCGGGCCAAGCTCGCCAGCCTGCCGCAGGTCGCCCTCGCCTCTCCTGAAAACGATCTCCAGCCCGCCTCCGCCTTTCACGATCTTGCCGCGGGCACCCTCGGCGTGATCGCCGACGCCTCCCGCGGCGGCCTGTCCAGGGACCTCTCCCGCCTTTTCGAACGCGCCGCCCTCCCCGACGACTACGCTTCCCGGTTCATCTACTCGGATTCCTCCACCCCCCTCGCGCCGCCCGCCGCCCGCTTCGATGGCGCGAATCCCATGCCCAGCCCCGACCCCTCCTGGTCGCTCCTCCACTCTCATTACCGCGCCTATACCCGTCTTGCGGGCGGCAAGCCCTCCATCCTCGCCAACCTCTCTTCCGTGACCGCACGGCCCGCTGCCGGAACCTCCCCCATCGAAACTCTCCACCACAAGGCATTCACCCAACAGCAGATCGTTCCCGTCGTCGCCAAGGCCCAGTTCGCCTTCAGCCTCGCCTTCGGCCACCAGCCGGAAACGCTTCCACAGATGTATGCCACCGGCGGAGCCCGCCAGTCCCCCCCTTCCGAACGCGACGTTTACATCACCTGGCTGGTCATCGATCCGGTCATCACCCTCTGGAATCCCTACAACATCCCCCTCCGCTTCACCGGCGGCCGCGTGGACCTCTACCGGGTCCCCTTCTCCTTCCGGCTCTATAAAAACGGCAGACTCATCAACCAGATCTTCACCAAACTTACCGACACCCATACCCGCCAGGACTTCCTCGACCGCGAGAACCGCTACTACCGTCTCAACCTCCTTCCCGAAGAAGGCTCCGCCGAACTCACCCTGCAACCCGGCGAGCACATCGTCCTCACCGCCCAGAACCACCGCCTCCACGGCTCCCACGGCTACAACGTCACCGGTCTCACCCTCCGCCCCGGCTTCTTTCCCCCCGCCGGTGCGGCCAGCGATCCCCGCGTCGGCGGTGTCACCACTCAGAACCTCTTCGTCGACTCCAACAACAACAACAGCGGGCGCGACTACAACAACGTCCCCGTCCGCACCGTCGCCGTCAAACCCAACGACATCATCGAAATCGAAGTCAAACCGGGGCGCTCCAACGTCAACACCACTCCCGAAACCGGCGGCAGGGAAATCACCGGCTTCCTCAAGTATTACCTCGGCGGCCCGAACGTCTTCCGCCACATCGGCGGCATCGAAATCGAATACGGCGACCGCGAGGACGAACTGCTCCCCTCCTTCTCCCGCGACGAGCTGCCCTCCATCGTCGTGCCCTCCAACATCCCCGTCGGCGCTACCCCTGGCTTCAGCAATCCCGCCACCCACGCCCTGCGCTACAAGGAGCCCTTCCTCCTCGCGACTTTCCAATTGAAAACCGAGCGCGACTCCCGCTTTCCCTCCCGCTCCTGGATCCACAACGCTCCCGCCAACCTCTACTCCTCCGCCGGCATCGACCAGAAGGAGGACTTCGCCCACCACCAGTACGAATTCAAGTGGGAGCCCATGACCGATTGGCCCCCGGATAGCCCGACCATCGAGATCGCCGCCGACACGAACCGCGGCTATGGCGGCCCGGGCATCTACGCTCAGTCCGGCAGCGAATTCGCCACCTTCGCCACCCTCCCCCTGGGACCCGCCGCCTCCCTCGCCCAGCTTCGTCACGCACCGCTCAACGCCGGCGGCCAGCTTCCCCTCGTCACCCAGATCCTCGCCAACTCCTTCGCCCCGCCTCTCCTCGACGTCGGTGCAGCGATCCGGCGGGACGGCAATAAGACCCTGCTGGACCACTCCTACCTCGCCAACAACGCCCTCTTCGACTCCTGGTTCCTCTCCACCGCCGCCGACCGCCCCGCCACCGGCGACCGGCCCGCGCTCACAGCACGCCCGGCGCTCGCAAAACTCTTCGCCGGCGAAGACCGCCTGCCGAACCGCCGCTTCATCGCCCGAAGCCTAGCGCAAGACCCCGGCGAACAAGCCGCTGCGCTGCTCGACGATCCCGAATCCCATCTCCACATCGCATCCCGCCTCCTTATCGAAGGCCCCTTCAACGTCAACTCCACCCGGCGGGCTGCCTGGGAGGCTTTCCTCGCCTCCAACTTCGGCGCGGATGCACCCCTTGCCGACGGCTCCCTCGACCGGGGCGAAGGGCTGCCCGTCCTCCGCCACCACCCCTCGCCCGCAGGCGTCGCCGGGGAAAGCTCCTTCGCCGACTACGAGCGCTGGAATGGCCTCCGCCGCCTCGACAAGAGACAGATCTCGGAACTCGCCGAGCACCTCGTCGAAGAAATCGAAGCCCGCGGCCCCTTCCTTTCCGTCGCCGAATTCGTCAACCGCCACCCCGGCTCCGGCGACTCCGCCCTCAGCGGAGCGCTGCAATCCGCCATCGAAAAAGCCGGCATCAACAACGGCATCATCGACGCAAACCACCAGATCGGCGCCTCCCCCGGAAACACCGCCGACGGAGCTCCCGCCATCATCGACCAGGCCGACCTCCTCACCCCGCTCGCCCCCCTCCTCACCGCCCGCGGCGACACCTTCCTCATCCGCGCCTACGGCGAAGCCCCCGACGGCCGCGGCGGCAAAGCCCGCGCCTGGTGCGAAGCCGTCGTCCAGCGCATCCCCGAGTACCTCGACGACTCGGAACAGGCTTCCACCTACCCGCCTTCCCTCTCCGCCAACCTCAAGTTCGGCCGCCGCTTCGAACTCGCCTCTTTCCGCTGGCTCAATCCCGCCGAGATCCGATCCCACACCCCGACCTCATGAAATCCCTGCTCGCTCTCATCGCCCTCGCCATTCCTCTCCACGCCTCGCAGCTGCGGGAAATCGACGCCGTCTTCTTCTGCCTGAAGCACTCCCGTGACATCCGCGAAGTGCAGGTGCCGTCCGGCGAAAAAACCACCGGCATCCGCCTCTCCACCGCCAGCCTCACCCTGCCCGAAAAGATCACCCTGCCCGAAGACGGCAAGCTGCGGCTGCTCCGCACCGCGTCCGCCGGAAACCAACCGGTCGTGGCCGCCACCGTCGCCATCCCGCCCGCGCTCGATCAGGTCCTCATCCTGCTCGTTCCCGCGCCTTCGTCCGAGCCCGCCGCCTACCGCGCCCTCGTGCTCGACCGCGCGGCCGCCTCCTTCCCCTTGGGCAGCTACCGCATCGTCAACCTCTCTCCCCACGCCATCCGCGGCGCCATCGGCAGGAGTTATATCGAGGCCAAACCCGGCGGCGGAGCCCTCCTCAAGCTCTCGGGCAATCCCGGCCAGGTCCAACCGCTCAAATTCGAATACCTCAACGACTCCGGCTGGAGCCGCCTCACCGAAAGCCGCGCCGCTGTCCGCGACGACCGCCGCTGGCTCCTCTGCGCCTACCTCGACCCCGCCACCGGTCGCATGAACCTCCGCAGCATCCCCGACCGCACCCCGGCCGGCGCCCCTTCCCCGCTCGCCTCCATCGAACGTTCCGAATGAAACCGGGATACATATCCGTTTAGTCATTAGCGCTTTGAAATTGATCATTTCCCCACCCATGTCCGCCATCCGCACACTTCTCCTCGGCCTCCTCATCCCGCTTGCCGCCGCGCAGGCCTCCCCGCCGCGGCCGAACATCGTCTTCATCCTTGCCGACGACCTCGGCTACACCGACGTTTCCGCCTACGGCAGCAAATACTACGAAACCCCGAACATCGACCGTCTTGCCGCCGAAGGACTGAAATTCACCGACGGCTACACCAACGGCCCCAACTGCCAGCCCACCCGCGCCGCCCTCATCAGCGGCCAATACGCCGCCCGCACCGGCATCTACACCGTCGGCCACATCGACCGCTTCAACTGGCGCAGCCAGGGCCTCCGCCCGGTGGCCAACGTCACCGCCCTGCCCGCCGCCACGGTCACCATCGCGGAATCCCTCAAAAAAGCCGGCTACGCCACCGCACACTTCGGCAAATGGCACCTCGGCAACAAACCCGCCGAACACCCCTCCAGGCGCGGCTTCGATGAGGCCATCGTCTCCAACGGCAAACACTTCAACTTCCCCACCTCGCCCAAAACCGACTATCCCCCGGGAACCTACCTCGCCGACTTCCTCACCGACAAGGCCGTCGACTTCATTGAACGCCACAAGGACCGCCCCTTCTTCCTCTACCTCCCCCATTTCGGCGTCCACTCCCCCTTCGAAGCCAAGCCGGAACTGATCGAAAAATTCAAAAACAAGCCCGCCGCCGCCGGCCATCGCGATCCTGTCTACGCCGCGATGATCGCCAGCGTCGATGAAAGCGTCGGCCGCATCGTCGCAAAGCTCGACGAACTCGGCATCGCCGAAAACACCCTCGTCATCTTCACCAGCGACAACGGCGGCGTCGGCGGCTACCGGCGCGAAGGCATTCAGGCCCGCGACGTCACCGACAATGCCCCCCTCAAAGCCGGCAAGGGCACCCTCCACGAAGGCGGCATCCGCGTCCCCTACATCTTCCGCTGGAAAACAACCATTCCCGCCGGAACGGTCTCCTCCCAACCCATCGCCTCCATCGACCTCTACCCCTCCGCCCTGGAACTCGCCGGCGCGCCGAAGCCCGCAAACCACCCGCTCGACGGCGTCAGCTACGTCTCCCATCTGAAAGACCCGGCCAACACCGCCATCGGGCGCGACGCCCTCTACTGGCACTTCCCCGGCTACCTCGGCTCCGCCCAAAACACTTGGCGAACCAAGCCCGTCAGCGTCATCCGCAGCGGCTCCTGGAAACTGATCCAGAGCCTCGAAGACCGCGCGCTCCACCTCTACAACCTCGACGACGACATCGGCGAAAAGAATAACCTCGCCTCATCCCACCCCGGGAAAGCGCAGGAACTCCTCGCCAAACTCGAAGCCTGGCGCGACCGCATCGGCGCCCCTCGTCCCACTCCAAACACCCCGCCCGGCGCAAAGACACCAGCGGCCAACCGGAACCGCTGAGCCAATCCACCCGGGCCCCGAACCATTTCCGCCATGAGAAAACTCCTCATCGCCCTGCTCGCTCTCGCCCTGCCTCTCCACGCGGAATCCCGCAGGCCGAACCTCGTCCTCATCGTCGTGGACGACCTCGGCTACGGCGACATCGGCCCCTTCGGCTCCACCAAAAACCGCACCCCACACCTCGACCGCCTCGCCGCCGAGGGCGCGAAGCTCACCAGCTTCTACGCCGCCCCTTCCTGCACCGCCTCCCGTGCCCAGACCATCACCGGCTCCTACGCCCAGCGCGTCTCTCTGCCCCGCGTCCTCTTCCCCGCCTCCCCCATCGGCCTGAGCGCGGACGAGCCGACCATCGCCTCCGTCCTCAAGTCAGCAGGCTACGCCTCCATCGCCATCGGCAAATGGCATCTGGGCGACCACCCCGACTACCTTCCCACCGCCCGCGGCTTCGATTCCTGGTTCGGCCTGCCCTACTCCAACGACATGTACCTCCGCCCCGGCCGCGAGGAGCGCCACCGCTTCAGCCCGCCCCTGCCTCTCGTCAGGGACGCCGAAGTCATCGAAACCGTCTCCCCGGAACAACAATCCCGCCTCACCGAACGCTACACCGACGCCGCCCTCCACTTCATCCGCACCAACAAGGAACACCCCTTCCTTCTCTACCTCGCCCACACCGCGGTCCACACCCCCATCCACCCCGGCGAAAAATTCCGCGGCAAATCCAACAACGGCCGCTTCGGCGACTGGGTGGAGGAAGTCGACTGGAGCGTCGGCCGCATCCTCGACACCCTCCGCGAAACCAGTCTCGACCGGGATACCCTCCTCGTCTTCACCAGCGACAACGGCCCCTGGCTCACCCAGGGCTCCGACGGCGGCGAAGCCGGCCCCCTGCGCGGCGGCAAGGGCGGCACCTACGAAGGCGGCGTCCGCGTCCCTACCCTCGCCTGGTGGCCCGGCAAAATCCCCGCCGGCCGCTCCATCGGCGCCATCGCCGCCAACTTCGACCTCCTTCCCACCTTTGCCGAACTCGCTGACGCCACCCTTCCGGAAAGTCCCCCCATCGACGGCAAAAGCCTCGCTCCCCTCCTCCTCGGCCAAACCGACGAAAGCCCCCGCGACACCCACTACTACTATGCCGGCGACCAACTCCAGGCCGTCCGCTCCGGCCCCTGGAAACTCGCTCTCGTCCGGCAGAACGAAGCGACCGGCAAACCCCACCCCGACGCCAGCAAACCCTTCTCCCCCACCCTCTACCACCTCGAAGACGACATCGGCGAAACCACCGACCTTGCCGGCGAACACCCCGACATCGTCGCCCGCCTGCAGAAACTCGCCGGACGCGCCGCCGCCGACCTCGGCGCCACCCGTCCCGGCCCCGGCGTCCGCCCTCCCGGCCGCATCAAACTGCCCGCCGGCCTCTGGCTCCCCGGCCACGGCCCCACCGAGGAAGAACTCAAACTCCACCACCAGGGCAAACCCCTCTCCGACCTCAAACCCGGCGACACCCTCATCTCCCGCCACGCCCCGCAGATCGCCCGCAAAACCCTTGCCATCAAAATCACCGTCGCTCCCGAAGCGCCCGACGGCATCATCCTCGCTCAGGGCGGCACCGCCGCCGGCTACGCTCTCCACCTCCACCAGGGCGTCCCCGTCTTCACCGTCCGCGACTCGGACAAGACGGTCTCCATCCGCGCCGGCCGCAAACCGGACCGCGTCCCCTTCGCCCTCGAAGCGAAGCTCGAAGCGGACGGCACCCTCACTCTCGCCATCGATGGCGAACCCGCCGCCCGCGGCCAGGCTCCCGGCCTCATCTCCCGCCAGCCCGCCGAAGACTTCGCCCTCGGCCACGACAACGGCCGCCCCGTCGCCGACTACCAGGGCGCCGGCCCCTTCCGCGGTGCCCTCACCGGTCTCGAAATCACCACCACCGATCCCTCATGAAACTCCGCAATCTACTCCTCGCCGCCATCGCCGCCGCCCTCCCCGCTTCCTCCGCGGAACCGGAACCCCAAAAACCGAACATCCTCTACCTCCTCGCCGACGACCTAGGCCGCGGCGACGTCGGCTGGCGCAACCCCGCCTTCAAAACTCCCCACCTCGACAAACTCGCCAAAAGCGGCGCTACCCTGGAACAATACTACGTCCAGCCCGTCTGCTCCCCCACCCGCGCCGCCTTCATGACAGGCCGCTATCCCATCCGCTACGGCTTCCAGGTCGGCGTCGTCCGCCCCTGGGCCCAATACGGCCTCCCCCTCGAAGAACGCACCCTCGCTCAGGCCCTCAAGGAAGCCGGCTACCAGACCGCCATCAGCGGCAAATGGCACCTCGGCCACTTCCAGCCCGAATACCTCCCCACCCGCCGCGGCTTCGACCGCCAGTACGGCCACTACAACGGCGCCCTCGACCACTTCACCCACATTCGCGACGGCGGCTTCGACTGGCACAAGGACGACAAGGAACACCGCGAGGAAGGCTACGCCACCGAACTCATCGGGAGGGAAGCCGTCCGCATCATCCGCGCGCGCGACAAAGCCAAACCCCTCTTTCTCTACGTCCCCTTTTTCGGCGTCCACAGCCCCTTCCAGGTCCCGGACCGCTACCTCTCCCTCTACCCCCAATTCCAGGGAAACCGCAAAATCTACGCCGCCATGATCTCCGCCCTCGACGACGCCGTCGGCGAAATCATCCAGGCCCTTGAGGACGAAAACCTCCTCTCCGACACCCTCATCGTCTTCTCCAGCGACAACGGCGGCCCGAACCCCGGCAGACTCTCCGACAACGGCCCTCTCCGCGCCGGCAAAGGCTCCGTCTACGAAGGCGGCGTTCGTGTCGCCGCCTTCGCCGCATGGCCCGGCAAAATCCGGCCCGGCTCCGCCATCGAACAACCCATCCACATCGCCGACTGGTACCCCAGCCTCCTCAAACTCACCGGCGCCCCCGCCGAACAAAAACTTCCCGTCGACGGCATCGACATCCTTCCCGTCCTCACCGCCGACCAATCCCTTCCCGACCGCGAAATCCTCATCAACGCCGCACCCCGCGGCGGCGCCATCCGCATCGGCGACTGGAAACTCGTCATCAACGGCAACCGCGACGCACGCGACGAAGGCCCGCCCGGCCGCGGCCAGCCCCGCATCGAACTCTTCAATCTCGCCGAAGACCCCTCCGAAAAAACCAACCTCGCCGATACCAGGCCCGAAATAGTCCAGCGCCTCCGCGCCCGCTACGACACCCTCGCCGCCCAGGCCGTCCCGCCGAAAAGCGCCCCGAAGCCCCCCGGCTTCAAATCCCCCGCCGTCTGGGGCCAGGCCCCTTGAACCTCATCGCTCTCGCACTCCCATGAACGACATCAAACTCCGCACCGGCATGATCCCGCTTCTCACCCGCCGCTTGGCCTGGGTCGTCGAATCCTCTGCGCCCGCTTCCTCTCTTTGTCTCACTTGAAAAAGCGGCTCCCCCGCCATTGCCGCGCCTCGCTTCCCATTTCGCCGCCTCCCGGCGGAAAGCGAACCGGCTCGCCCGCGCCGCCACCGGCGTCCGGCCTGCCGTCGAACCGGATTTCCCGCTGCCCGTGGCCCAAAGTCCCGCTCCTTGAAATCTCACCTTCCCCGAAGCCATGCACTTCCTCCGGCTCATCCCCGCCGCCCTGCTCGCCGCCACCGCCCTCGCGGAGGAAAAGCCCGCGTCGTCCCGGCCGAACGTCCTCATCATCGCCGTCGACGACCTCAACCACTGGATCGGCTACACCGGCCGCAACCCGCAGACCAAAACCCCCAACATCGACCGCCTTTCCGCCCGCGGCGTCAGCTTCTCCAACAGCCATACCGCCGCCCCCGTCTGCAATGCCTCCCGCGCCGCCATCTTCTCCGGCCGCCGCCCCTCCTCCACCGGCGTCTACGGCAATGCCGACGACTGGCGCCGCATCGTCCCGCCGGAACGGACCCTCGTCGGTGTCTTCAAAAAAGCCGGCTACACCACCCTCGGCTCCGGCAAAATCTACCACGGCGGCCTCAACCGCAGATCCGACTGGGACGACTACTTCAAAAACGAAGGCCCCCGCGGCCCCGAGCCCGCCGGCTCCAAAGGCGTCGGCGGCATCCGCTTCGGCCCGGTCGATGCGGAAGACTCCGCCCTCAGCGACCACCGCATCGTCGACTACGGCATCCGGCAACTCTCCAAGAAACACGACAAGCCCTTCCTCCTCACCGTCGGCCTCCACAAACCTCACATGCCCTGGTTCGTCCCGCGCAAATACTTCGACCTCCACCCGCTCGACTCCATCCAGCTTCCCCCCGTTAGAGAAAACGACCGCGACGACATCCCTCCCACCGCCCTCGCCACCGTCCGCCCGCACGGCGACCATGAACAAATCATCCGGTCCGGCCGCTGGAAAGAAGCCGTCCGGGCCTACCTCGCCGCCGTCTCCTACGCCGATGCCGAAATCGGCCGCCTCCTCGACGCCCTCGACGCCTCCGAATACCGCGACAACACCATCGTCGTCCTCTTCGGCGACCACGGCTGGCACCTCGGCGAAAAGGAGCACTGGCGCAAATTCTCCCTCTGGGAGGAAGCCACCCGTGCGCCCCTGATCTGGCACATCCCCGGTCTCACCCGGCCCGGCGGCACCAGCACCCGCCCCGTCGACTTCACCTCCATCTTCCCCACCCTTCTCGATCTCGCCGGCATCGCGAAACCCGCCCACCTCGAGGGCGAAAGCATCCGCCCCCTCCTCGCCGACCCCGCCGCCGAATGGCGCGGCCATGCCCTCACCACCTGGCTGCGCGCCAACCACTCCATCCGCACCGAACACTGGCGCTACACCCGCTACGCCGACGGCTCCGAGGAACTCTACGACCACCGCCAAGACCCCTACGAATGGGACAACCTCGCGGCAAAAGAAGAACTCGCCGCGAAAAAACAGGAGCTCGCCAGGCTCCTCCCCACCCAAGACGCCCCCTCCCTCACCAAAGGAGATCCGGGAGCCGCCGTCCGTGGCAGGCCCGGGCGTGGTGGGACGGGCTCCGGCGGAAACTGAAAAGCCGCCCTCGTGAAACTCATCGCCTACCGGCTCCCCCGGCGGCCCCCTCCCGGAAAACCGGGTCGCACCTGCAACAGAAAACACATCATGAAACATCAAAAGCACATCTACCTGACAACCCTGCTCGCCTTCGGCCAGGCGGCAGATGCCGCCACCTTTACCTGGCTTGCCGAACGCCCCACCGGCACCGGCAATGGCTGGACCGCAAAAGCCAACTACCAGGAATGGGTCGATGCGTCGGACACCGCCGGTCAGTTCACCCCCACCAACGCGGACATCCTCGTCTTCGATGCCGGCACCCGCAACGCCGAAATCAACAACGCGAACACCGTCGGCAAAATCGTCATCGGTTCGAACTTCGGCGGCAGCATCGGTTCAACCGCGGCCAATAACGTCGGTACTATCGACGGCTCCGGCGGTGTTCCGGGCTCCGGCATCGAAATTCTGGCCGGACGCGGGCAGACCAACATCAATGGCGCCCTCAACCTGGTCGGAGGCACCGTCATCTCCAACTCAGGCTCCGCACGCCTTCAGTTCGGCAACAGCGAAAACGGCAGAGGGGGACTCCACGGGAGTGGCAGCCTCGGCATCGTCAATGGCATCGTCGCCCTGAGTTCGGGGATCACCCTTGGCCACAGCTACAGCGGAGATGTCACGGTCGGCGGCAACGGCGCCCTCCAACTCTATGGCGGAGCCGTGTTCAACCAATACAGTTCCCTGACCGTCGCCGGCACCCTCATCGGCAGAGGCGCCTTCGGCTCCGCCACCATCGCGAACGGAGGCTCTGTACGCCCGGGCAACGAAGCCGGCGGCAACAGAGGTCCTCTCACCTTCTCCACACTCACCCTTCAGTCCGGCTCCCTCGTCGAACTCGGCTACAATCCCGATAACGACAACCATGACAGCATCGTGGGTGATACTGTGGTCAATGGCGGCGCCCTCGAACTGACCCTCGCCGGTGCCGCCGCCGTATTCAATGCCGGCAGCTACAACCTCTTCACCGGAGGGACCTTGGCCGGAGACGGCTTCGAATTCGTGACCCTGAACAACGAAAACGAAGGACTCCTCGCATCCTTCGTCAACAACGGCACGGAATGGACGGCGTCCCATCTTGGCGTCGACTACACATTCGATTTCTCCTCCGGCGTCCTCACCATCGTCCCCGAGCCCGGTGCCTCCGCCCTCGCTCTTCTCGGCGTCTCCCTGCTGATCCTTCGCAGAAGGAACGCCTGCATCTCCTGAATCCCACCCGGCCCTCACCCCTGACCGGATGAAAATTAACGGCACCCTTCTCCAGGCGCCCGTCCCCGACGCATGGAGAAGGCCCTTTTCCCGGCAGTCCCATCCTCTTCGCAACGTACCCTTCCCCCAACGCCGCCTCCGCCAGGGCGCCGTCTTTTCCACCACCGGCAGCGGCTGAAAATACATCAAGCCCGTCAAAAACCCCAACCCCGTCAGAATCTTACCCAGCATCGACATCGAAACCGGCCGCGACACATCCCGAACCTCACATCCTCTTCAAACCTCAAACCAACTCGAACCATGACCCGCATCCTCACCTTCACTTTCTCCCTCGCCCTCATCATCCCCTCTTCCGCCGAAATCAAAAAGAACATCCTCCTAATCGCCATCGACGACCTCAAACCCACTGTCGGCGCCTACGGCGACACCATCGCCAGAACTCCGAACATCGATCGCCTGGCCGCCCGCGGTCTCCTCTTCGAGCGGGCCTACACCAACCAGGCCCTCTGCTCCCCCTCCCGCAACTCCCTCCTCGTCGGCATCCGACCCACCACACTGGGCATCTACACCCTCGACACCCACTTCCGCCTCGCCGCCCCCGACGCCGTCACCCTGCCCCAACACTTCCTCAACCATGGTTACCGCACCGAAGCCGTCGGCAAGCTCTTCCACATCGGCCAGGGCAACAGAAACGACGAAAAATCCTGGAGCGTCCCCCACGTCCGCCCCCAAGGCCCCACCTACGCCCTCGCAAAAAACCGCCCCGACCCCGGACAAGGAGCCGACAATCTCCGCGGCTCCGCAACCGAATCCGCCGACGTCCCGGACGAAACCTACGCCGACGGCAAGATCGCTGCCGAGATCGTCAAACGCCTCGAAGCCGCCAAAGAGCGCTCGGACACCCCATTCTTCATCGCCGCCGGCTTCGTCCGCCCCCACCTCCCCTTCGTCGCCCCGAAAAAATACTGGGATCTCTATGACCGCTCCCAACTGAAACTCCCCGCCTTCCGCGGAGCCCCGGACAACGCCGCCCCCTACGCCCTGCGCCCCAACGGCGAACTCTCCGGCTACAAGGACACCCGCGACGCCAACAACCTCTCCGAAAAAAAACAACTCGAGCTCCTCCACGCCTACTACGCAGCCTCCAGCTACACCGATGCCCAGATCGGCAAACTCCTCGACGCCCTCGACCGCCTCGGCCTCGCCGAAAGCACCATTGTCGTCCTCTGGAGCGACCACGGCTGGCACCTCGGCGACCACGGCCTCTGGGCGAAAATGACCAACTTCGAGCAGGCCAACCGCATTCCTCTCATCATCTCCGCCCCCGGCGTCACCACGCCCGGTACGAAAACGAAGGCCCTCGCCGAGTCCATCGACATCTACCCGACCCTCGTCGAACTCGCCGGCCTGCCCGCCCCCGCCACGCCCAGGCTCGAAGGCACCAGCCTCGTCCCCATCCTCAAGCACCCCGCTGCCTCCGTAAAAGAGGAAGTCCTGCACGTCATCCCCCGCCAGGGGCTCATCGGCCGCGCCCTGCGCACCCCCACCCACCGCCTCGTCGAATGGAAAAAACCCGGCGATCCGTCCTCCACCGCCGCGATCGAACTCTACGACTATGTCAAAGACCCGGAGGAAACGAAAAACCACGCCAAGGATCAGCCCGAGCTCGTCGCCGCTCTGCGCGAAAAACTCGCCGCCTACCCGGAGCCCAAACCGCAGATCGCCGACCCCTCCCGCCCGGCCTTCAGCAACAGGACCCGCTTCGAACTCAAAGCCGGCGACCGCCTCCAGCGTCACGAAGCTCCCAACATCGCCAACCGCCCCTTCACCGTCACCACCCGTTTCGACGCCGCTGACGGCGACGGCGTCATTCTCGCCCAGGGCGGCACCGCTTTCGGCTACTCCCTCTCCATCCACCAGGGCAAGCTCACCTTCTTCCTCCGCAACCGCGGCCGAACCACTACCCTGGCCCTCCCGGAACCCTTGAGCGGCGCTCAAACCGCCACCGCCTCCCTCGCCAGGGACGGCACCGTCACCCTCACCGCCGGCGGACAGACCGCCACCGCCAAACGCGATTCCCTCATCCCAACCACCCCCCTCGACGCCCTCGACGTTGGCGACGACACCAGCGGCCTCGTCGGTCCCTACGAAGTCGCCGTTCCCTATCCCGCCACCATCCACTCCATCCTCGTCGAACTCGACCGCCCCTGATTCCTCCCACCCCGGTTTGCGGATGGTCCCCATCCGCAAACCCTCCGGCGCGGAGCTGGAACTCTGCCGCCTCTACCGCGGCATCGCCGAAAAAACCGACCTCGCCGGCCGCCATCCGGAGATCGTCCGCCGTTTCGACGAATTCCTCTCCACCGCCCGAACCGAATCCCCCGAATGGCCCATCCGGCACCACAGCGCGGACGACATCGTCCTCGATCCCTTTGCCGGGGAGGATTGAAAACGGTGCCAACCCCCGCCATGGATCGATGTCCTCCCGGCAAACGGGACGGTTGGAAATTTGAGGATTTCCGGCAGCAAAAGGGGTGGTTATTGCCGAAAATAACCAAAACGGAAGAACCCGCGCGCTCCTTGTTTCACGCCTCCGTTGAAGCGACCGCTGGCAGGGACGACAACCGTTCGGTCCAGCGTCCAGTTGCCCAAGGAGGCGTCCGCTTTCCAGACTTCGAGAATGGATTCCGGCCGGGCGGCAATGAAGGTGATGCCGCCGGAGGAAGCGATTTCCAGCCGCGGAGGAATCGCGGCGCTGGCAGGGAGGCTCCAGTTCTGACCGACAGGCGGCGGGGCGGAGATAAAGACGTAAGTGGCGTAATTCAGCCGTAAACGCGGCGCATGACCCACGCCGATGACCACCTGCCGCCGGTAGAAATCGGTCCGCCCGAAGACATGGTTGGCGTGTCCTTGAGAGCCGCGCCAGAGGGCGACGGCGCCGGCCGGCGTGTCCCCTGGGACGCCGGCCATGCTTTCCACAAAGTTCTGTGAACCGGTATAATTCGCAGGCAGCGGATAACCCTCGTTGATGACCCTCTGGTTTGCATTCACGCCGCTCGGGTTCACATGCCCAAAGAAGTTTCTCTGCTGCGTATCTTCGGCGTGCTTGCGGGCCGCGGCGCAGAGCCGGGGATCGAGAACGACCTGGACGCGCTGCTGATCGCCGTGATTCCGGATGAGTGAATAGAGTGTCGACTCTTTCGCGCTGGGAACAAAGGCGTAGCCAGCAGGCGGGAGTTGGGCCGCGGCAAGACCGCCGGCGATTGCAACGAAAGAAAGGATCACCCTGCCAAAATGGCGTGCCCGAGAGAGGTGGACGCTTTCCTTCATCGATTGATGGTCGGCTCCTCCTTACCTTTAGCTCGAAAAGAGGTCCTTGGCAAATCCACCAGCGGTGGGAAGCCTGATCTCCGCGTCATCTTATTTCACAAAATGAGATGATTTTGACCGGCCGGAAGATCCAAAAGTTCTGCCTCGCAAGACTCCGGAGAACCAAAGAACAGAAGCCGTTTTGCAGAAAGCGTTCGGCACGGACGGGGTGGCAAACCTTTCGAAGCGGGAATCCCCTGTGGGAATTTCGCCGATTTCATCAAGATCTGCAGCCCCGATCTGACCCAATGAAAAAGGATCGAATCCCACGGATTCATTTTCCCTCTTCCGGCGGCAAATGGTCGATCAGCCACTGGTTGTAGCCCCAATCCTTGTCCACCGCAAACGGCAGGTCTCGGATCGAGAGCACCGGTTGTTTGTCCCGATCCGCCGTGTCCTGTTGCGAGGGCCGGGAACCCGGCGACTGCCGTTTGGTTTGGCTCAAGTATTCAAGAGCGAACGTGTCCCCCGGTTGCAGGATCAGGAGATTCGTCGTGAATTGATGTCCGCTGTGCGCTGCGAACCGTTTGTTGTCGCTGTATTGCACCGTGCGCTGGTCATGAGCGATCGCCGTCACAGGCGTCTCGGGAGAGATGATGAGGATAGGAATCCCTTGAATCACCGGATCGGTGCCTGTGGTGGCAGTGGAAAGCCCGAGGTTGAATCTACCGGCGCTTTTCGCTTTGAGCACAGCCGACCAAGTGACGGTTTCCTCTCCTGCGTTGCGATGCGGCATGACGGAGCGGACGGTTCCCAAGTATTCCAGATGCGCTTCCAAGGGATTGTCGACCCGCCCGGCGGAGGAAGGCTCTTCCGGAAGGATCATGGGTTGCTCCCCTGGGCCGATGGCTTTCCCGTTCCGATGGGCGCTTTTGAGGCTGAAGCGGTGATCCGCGGAATGGTCCATCCGGATGGGAAAGATGATCGTATCACCCAGGCAAAAACTGCCGAGTCCCGAATTCACGTGGTTCTTACGGCGACTCTTCGCTTCAGCTACTTGGACGAAGATTTCGCTTTCGCCTTCTTCGGGATGTTCCCGTCCGTGGGTATAGCGACAGGTATATTTCAAGGCGTAATGTCCGGTCCGCTTCGGCTTGGCATGCACGAGCCAATAGGTTTCGCCGCCCCGGGCGACGGGCCGTTCGTGCAACACGTCTTTTACGATCTCGAAATCCTGTTCCACCGCTTCGGCGAACCGTTTCCGCATGGATTCCAAACCGGCTTCGCCGGGCGGTTGAGCCAAGGCGGACCCCGTTTGCCCGAACAGAACGAAACCGAGCAAGAGCGCCGCGACAGCGGCCGGACGTGTTGGAAGAGGAGTGATCATCGGTTTCCGATGACTGCCAGCAATTTGCTTTTCGGAGTCGTGCAATCGAACAGATGCCGGCGCATCGGGAGAAGAGAGAATGGAGGAGTTCATGGCTCGTCCGCGATCATGGGTGAACGTAATCCCCCTCCCTGCCGTACCAAGGAGATTCAATGTCTCGACGAACGAGCTCCGAAAGGAAGGGAAAAAATTTCATCAACATGTCCGGCTCCGCGGGGCGGTCGCGCTATCCTGCCCACCCCGTTACTATGGAATGCCGCGTCGATGGGCGCTGCCGGCCGGTCATCAGAGAACCAACACGCTGCGATAGCGGTCAAATCCTTTGTCGAACATGGCCAGCCGCATCCGGCCACAAATGGCGAAGGGCGGCCAGCCCGGGCATCCATTCACACTTTCGGGGAAGAGATCCCCCGGTCGGAAAATCTCAGCAAGATACCCCCGGCACCTGTGGACTACGGAGCGACACGGACATTCCCATGAAAAACCCGGCTCCGCCTTGCAGAGCCGGGCTTTCGGATGGGATGGAATCAGGCGCTCTCGGCGGTGGAGGCTTCCTGGCCTTCTTCTTCGTCATCGGAGGTTTCCTTGACGAAGACGGGCTCGGGTTCTTCCACGGTGAATTCGATGTCTACTTCGCGGTGCGAGTCGAAACCGGTGCCGGCGGGGATCAGATGACCCATGATCACGTTCTCCTTGAAACCGCTCAGGTAGTCGATCTTGCCGAGGGTGGCCGCTTCCGTGAGGACGCGGGTGGTGTCCTGGAAGGACGCCGCGGAGATGAAAGAGTCGGTCTCCAGCGAAGCCTTGGTGATGCCGAGGAGCACCGGTTCGGCCTCCGCCGGCTTGCCGCCGTTGGCGACGATTTCGTCGTTGATGCGGTTGAAGGTCGAGCGGTCGATCTGGTCGCCCCACAGAAGCTGGTCGGCGTCGCCGGGGTCGGTGATCTTCACCTTGCGCAGCATCTGGCGGATGATGATCTCGATGTGCTTGTCGTTGATCTCCACGCCCTGCACGCGGTAGACGGACTGGACTTCGTTGACCAGGTGCTCCTGGAGTTCCTGGGCGCCGCAGGCTTCGAGCAGGTCTTCCGGGGACACGGGGCCCTCGGTGATCTGATCGCCGCGCTTCACGCGGTCGCCGTCGGTGACGATGATGTGGCGGCCCATCGGGACGAGATGCTCGACCGCTTCGCCGGATTCGGCGTGGGTGACGATGACCTTCTTCTTGCCGCGGACGGTGCCGCCGAAGGAGATCTCGCCGTCGATCTTGGCGATGACGCAGGCGTCCTTCGGTTTGCGGGCTTCGAAGAGTTCAGCCACGCGGGGAAGACCGCCGGTGATGTCCTTGGTGCGGGCCACCTTGCGGGGGGTTTTGGCAAGCTGCGTGCCGCCGCTGACGACTTCGCCTTCCTTGACGGAGAGGTGGGCGCCGACGGGGATCGAGTAGCTGGCGCGGACTTCCTTGGTCTTCGGGTCGGTGATGACGACCTGCGGGTGGAGGTCCTCCTTGTGCTCGGTGACGACCATGCCCTTCTTGCCGGTTTCCTTGTCGGTCTCGGTGGCCACGGTGATGCCCGAGATCATGTCGCGGAATTCCACCTTGCCGCCCTTTTCGGTGAGGATGGGCACGTTGTAGGGGTCCCAGGTGGCCACGGTGTCGCCCTTCTTCACGTCGTCGCCGTCCTTGATGGCGATGACGGAGCCGATGACGATGATGTGGCTTTCCAGCTCCAGGCCGTCCTTATCGCGGATGGAAAGGGAGCCGTTCTTGTTGAGCACGACCCAGTTGCCCTCGGCGCTTTCGACGGTGCGGAGGTCCTTGTAGACGACGCGGCCGGTGTTGCGGGCCTTGATGATCGGCTGCTTGAAGGTGGCCGCGGCCACACCGCCGACGTGGAAGGTGCGCATGGTGAGCTGCGTGCCGGGCTCGCCGATCGACTGGGCGGCGATGATGCCGACGGCTTCGCCGATCTTCACCGGCTTGCCGGTGGCGAGATTGAGGCCGTAGCACTTCGCGCAGCAGCCGCGCTTGGATTCGCAGGTGAGCACCGAGCGGATCTTGAGTTGCTCGTAGCCGATACGCTCGACGGCATTCGCGGTGCGCTCGTCGATGAGCTGGTCCACCGCGAGAATGGATTCGCCGGAAACGGGGTCTTTCACCGTTTCGCAGGAGACACGGCCGTAGATGCGGGTGGCCAGCGAGGCGGCTTCTTCGTCGCCGTCGTAGATGGGGCGGACGAGGATGCCGTTGGCGGTGCCGCAGTCCTCCTCGGTGACGATCACGTCCTGCGCGACGTCGACGAGCTTGCGGGTCATGTAGCCGGAGTCCGCGGTTTTGAGCGCGGTGTCGGCCAGGCCCTTGCGGGCGCCGTGGGTGGAGATGAAGTATTCCAGCACGGAGAGACCCTCGCGGAAATTCGAGGTGATCGGGCGCTCAATGATTTCGCCTGAGGGTTTGGCCATGAGGCCGCGCATGCCGGAGAGCTGCTTGATCTGCGACTTGTTGCCGCGCGCGCCGGAGTCGACCATCATGAAGAGCGGCGAGGCCATGCTCTTGCCGTCGTTGTGCTCGATCTTGCGGTAGAGCGCGGCGGCGATGGTGTCGGTGGCATGGGTCCAGATGTCGACGACCTTCTGGTAGCGCTCGCCGTCGGTGATGATGCCGTTGCGGTACTGTTTGGTGACTTTTTCGACATCCTCGTACGCCTTGGCGATGACTTCCTTCTTCTCGTCGGGTACGACCATGTCGACGATACCGATGGAGGTGCCGGAGCGGGTCGCTTCGCGGAAGCCGAGACCCTTGAGCTGGTCGAGGGTTTCGACGGTCTTGCGCTGGCCGGCGACCTGGTAGCAGCGCCAGATGACGTCGGACATCTGCTTCTTGCCGACGTTGCGGTTCACGAAACCGAGACCTTCGGGCCAGATTTCATTGAAACGGACGCGGCCGGGGGTGGTTTCGAGGATCTTGGCTTCCTTGTCGCCGAAGACGGTGTCCTTGCCGTAGTCGGGATTGCGGACGCGGATCCACTGGTGGTAGCCGACTTTGCGCGAGGCGATGGCGAATTCGACCTCCGAGGAGTTTTCGAAGAGCGGCAGGTGCTCCTGCTTTTCGCGGTCCTTCTGGGTGCGCACGGGCGCCCAGGTGAGGTAGTAGGAACCGAGAATGATGTCCTGCGACGGCGTGGTGATCGGGCGGCCGGAAGCGGGCGAGAAGATGTTGTTCGGCGCGAGCATGAGCTGGCGCGCTTCCATCTGGGCCTCGACCGAGAGCGGCACGTGCACGGCCATCTGGTCGCCGTCGAAGTCCGCGTTGTAGGCGGTACAGACGAGCGGATGCACGCGGATGGCCTCGCCCTCGATGAGTTTGGGTTCGAAGGCTTGGATGGAGAGGCGGTGCAGGGTCGGCGCGCGGTTGAGCAGGACGGGGTGGCCCTTGGTCACTTCGGCGAGGATGTCCCAGACCTCGGTGGTCTTGCGGTCGATCATCTTCTTGGCCGAACGGACGGTGTGGCAGTAGCCGAGTTCCTTGAGGCGGCGGATGATGAAGGGCTCGAAGAGGGTCAGCGCCATTTTCTTGGGCAGACCACACTGGTTGAGCTTGAGGTCGGGACCGATGACGATGACGGAGCGGCCGGAGTAGTCGACGCGCTTGCCGAGCAGGTTCTGACGGAAGCGGCCGCCCTTGCCCTTGAGCATGTCGCTGAGGGACTTGAGCGGGCGGTTGCCGGCGCCGGTCACCGCGCGGCCGTGGCGGCCGTTGTCGAAGAGCGCGTCAACAGCCTCCTGAAGCATCCGTTTTTCGTTGCGGATGATGACTTCGGGCGTCTTGAGCTGGAGAAGGTTCTTGAGACGGTTGTTGCGGTTGATGACGCGGCGATAGAGATCGTTGAGGTCGGAGGTGGCGAAGCGGCCGCCTTCGAGCGGGACCAGCGGACGCAGGTCGGGCGGGATGACCGGGAGCACGGTCTGGATCATCCATTCCGGGCGGGATTTCGACGCAGCGAAGCCCTGCGTGATCTTGAGGCGCTTGGAGAGCTTCTTCTTGTTCTGCTTGGAGCGGGTGGTTTCGAGCTCCTGTTCGAGTTGCTTGGCGAGATCGGCGAGATCGACCTGGGAAAGCAGATCCTGGATCGCCTCAGCGCCCATGGCGGCGCGGAAGGAGGATTCGCCGTAGGCGTCCTCGGCTTCGCGGAGTTCGTTCTCGGTGAGAAGCTGGCCGCGCTCGAGCGGGGTGTTGCCCGGCTCGGTGACGACGTAATCCTCGTAATAGATCACGCGCTCCAGGTGGCGGGCGCTGATGTCGAGGACGAGGCCAATGCGCGAGGGCATGCACTTGTAGAACCAGATGTGCGACACGGGCACGGCCAGTTCGATGTGGCCCATGCGCTCGCGGCGCACGCGGCTGAGGGTGACTTCCACGCCGCAACGGTCGCAGACGACGCCCTTGTGCTTGATGCGCTTGTATTTGCCGCAGGCGCACTCCCAGTCGCGGGTGGGTCCGAAGATCCGCTCGCAGAAGAGTCCGCCCTTCTCGGGCTTGAAGGTCCGGTAGTTGATGGTTTCGGGGTTCTTCACTTCCCCTTTGGACCAGGACCGGATCACGTCCGGAGACGCGACGGTGATGGAGACCTGGTCGAAGGCTTCCGGCTTATCATCCACGCCGAAAAGTTC
This sequence comes from Haloferula sp., assembly GCA_037190465.1. Lineage (GTDB taxonomy): Bacteria > Verrucomicrobiota > Verrucomicrobiia > Verrucomicrobiales > Akkermansiaceae > Haloferula. Next base: position 30,206 of record JBBCJF010000014.1, read on the forward strand.
CCGAAGATTGGTGTCAACGCTCATGATATCGATGGCTGGGTGTTGGGGTCAGTTCGTGGTGGTTGGCGGATCAGAGGGTGAGGTCGTCGAGCGAGAAGTCGTCCACGCCGCCGACGGACGGGGCGCCGCCGCGTTCGGAGCCGCGCTTGCCGGGACGGACGTCCAGGCCGAGCGACTGCATTTCCTTGATGAGGACGTTAAAGGATTCCGGGGTGCCGGCCTCCAGGTTGTTGTCGCCCTTGACGATGGCTTCGTAGATGCGGGTGCGGCCCTGCACGTCGTCGGACTTCACGGTGAGGAGTTCCTGGAGCGTGTAGGCGGCGCCGTAGGCTTCGAGCGCCCACACTTCCATTTCCCCGAAGCGCTGGCCGCCGTACTGGGCCTTGCCGCCGAGCGGCTGCTGGGTAACGAGGCTGTACGGGCCGACGGCGCGGGCGTGGATCTTGTCGGCGACGAGGTGGCCGAGCTTGAGCATGTAGATGATGCCGACCACGACGGGCTGGTGGAAGGCTTCGCCGGTGCGGCCGTCGAAGAGGGTGGACTTGCCGCCGGTGGAGCCGTCCTTGCCGTCGCCGATCCAGGTGTAGCCATCGACTTTCTTGGCGTCGGACATGAATTCCCAGATCTTGGCTTCGGGGATGCCGTCGAAGATCGGGGTGGCGATCTTGAAGCCGAGGGCTTTAGCGGCGACGCCGAGGTGGGTTTCGAGCACCTGGCCGACATTCATGCGGGAAGGCACGCCGAGCGGGTTCAGTACGATGTCCACCGGAGTTCCATCGGCGAGGAAGGGCATGTCTTCCTCGGGGACGATGGTGGCGACGACGCCCTTGTTGCCGTGGCGGCCGGCCATTTTGTCGCCGACGGAGAGTTTGCGCTTGGCGGCGATGAAGACCTTCACTTCCTTGATGACGCCGGGATCCACGTCGTCGCCGGCTTCGAGCTGGTCGAGCTTGCGTTCGCGGTCGGTGTCGAGTTCCTGGAAACGACCCTCGAAGGAGCCGATGATTTCCAGGATCTTGTTGCGGATCGGCGAGGGGTCGATCTCGATGTGATCGTGGACGGAGGCCAGCTTGCGGAGCAGGGTCTTGGTGATCTTGCGGTTGGCCGGGATGATGATTTCGCCGGTCTGGGCGTTGACCACGTCGAGCGGGATTTTCTCGCCGAGCAGGATGTCGGAGAGCTTTTCGGTGAGGTCGTCGGTGAGCTTGTCGGCCTTTTTCTTGTGCTCGTCGTTGATCTTCTTGAGCTGCTTCTTGAGCTCGGTGGGATCGACCTTCTCGGCGCGCTTGCGGGCGTTGCCGTGGGAGGAGACGCGGATGTCCTGGACGATGCCGGTGCAGCCGGAGGGGACGCGGAGCGAGGTGTCCTTCACGTCGGCGGCCTTTTCACCGAAGATGGCGCGCAGCAGGCGCTCTTCCGGGGCGAGTTCGGTTTCGGACTTCGGCGTGATCTTGCCGACGAGGATGTCGCCGGGCTTCACCTCGGCGCCGATGCGGACGATGCCGTCGTGGTCGAGGTTCTTGAGAGCCTCTTCACCGACGTTCGGGATGTCGCGGGTGATTTCCTCGGGGCCGAGCTTGGTGTCGCGGGCGGCCACATCGAATTCGGCGATGTGGATGGAGGTGTAGACGTCCTCCTTGACGACTTTTTCGGAGATAACGATGGCATCCTCGAAGTTGTAGCCGTTCCACGGCATGAAGGCGACGAGGACGTTGCGACCCAGGGCAAGTTCGCCGTTCTGGGTGTTGGGTCCGTCGGCGAGGACTTCGCCCTTTTTGATCTTCTGGCCCTTCTTGACGATCGGCTTCTGGTTGATGCAGGTGCCGGCATTGGAGCGCATGAATTTGCGCAGCGGGTAGGCGATGATGCCCTTGTCCACGTTGGTTTTCACGGACTCGGGGTCGGAGAGGAATTTCTCGTCGGCGACGGGGAGTTTGCCGTCGGGGGTGGTGACGACGATTTCCGCAGTGGCAGCGGCGATGATGCCGTCGAGTTCGGCGACGACCACGGCGCGGGAGTCGCGGGCTGTCTTGCCCTCGAGCCCGGTACCGACGTAGGGCGAGTCGGAGACGAGGAGGGGCACGCCCTGGCGCTGCATGTTCGAGCCCATGAGCGCGCGGTTGGCGTCATCGTGCTCGAGGAAAGGAATGAGACCCGCGGCGATGGAGACCATCTGCTTGGGGGAGACGTCCATGTAGTTGACATCCGCCGGGGCGACCTCGATGAATTCGCCGCCGACTTCGCGGGCGGTGACGCGCTCGTTGAGGAAGCGGCCGTCCTTGTCGATCGGGTTGTTCGCCTGGGCGATGAGGAATTTCTCCTCCTGGTCGGCGCTGAGGTACTCGATTTCCTTGGTGACCTTGCCGTTCTTGACCTTGCGGTAGGGCGTTTCGATGAAGCCGAATTCGTTGATGCGCGCGTAGGTGCACATCGAGTTGATGAGGCCGATGTTCGGGCCTTCCGGAGTCTCGATGGGGCAGATGCGACCGTAGTGCGACGGGTGCACGTCGCGGACTTCGAAGCCGGCGCGGTCGCGGTTGAGACCGCCGGGGCCGAGGGCGGAAAGGCGGCGCTTGTGGGTCAGTTCGGCCAGAGGGTTGGTCTGGTCCATGAACTGCGAAAGCTGCGAGCGGCCGAAGAAGTCGCGGACGACGGCGGAGAGGGCCTTCGGGTTGATGAGCTTCTGCGGGGTCATGCCCTCGATGTTCACGTCGAAGAGGGTCATACGCTCCTTGACGAGACGTTCGGTGCGGGCGAGGCCAACGCGGCACTGGTTGGCGAGGAGTTCGCCCACGGCGCGGACGCGGCGGGAGCCGAGGTGGTCGATGTCGTCGATGACGCCCTCTCCCTTCTTGAGCTTGAGGAGGTACTTGACGGCGGCGAGGAAATCCTCGGGCACCATGATGCGCTCGTCGGAGGCGACGTTGATGCCGAGCTTCTGATTGATCTTGTAGCGGCCGACACGGGTAAGGTCGTATTTCTTCGGATCGAAGAAGAGGCGCTTGAGCAGGGCGCGGGCGTTCGCGGCGGTAGGCGGGTCGCCGGGGCGCAGCTTGCGGTAGATGTCCTTGAGGGCGCTGTCCTCGTCCTTGGCGGGGTCTTTGCGCAGGGATTTGAGGAGGATTTCGTCCTCGCGGCCGTCGATGACTTCGATCTGTTTGGTGCCGAGGGCGAGAAGCTGGCGGACGATACCGATGGTGAGCGGTTCGTAGGCTTTGGCGACGACGAGTTCGCCGTCCATGATGTCCTCGAAGGGCACCTTGTGGCCGAGTTCCTGCTCGTCCATCTCTTCCTTCAGCTTGAGCGTCTCGATCTTGTAGAAGTTCGTGACGATATCGCGGTCGGTCGGGTAGCCGAGAGCGCGGAGGAAGGTGGTGGCGAGGAATTTCCGGCGGCGGCGGCGGCGGTCGAGGTAGACGTAAAGGAGGTCGTTGGTGTCGAACTGCACTTCCAGCCAGGAGCCGCGGTCAGGAATGATGCGGAAGGAGTGCAGAATCTTGCCGTTGAGGTGCTGGGAGGTCTCGAAACAGATGCCGGGGGAGCGGTGAAGCTGCGAGACGATGACGCGCTCGGCGCCGTTGATGATGAAGGTGCCACGGCGGGTCATCATGGGGAGCTCGCCCATGTAGACGCGCTCTTTCTTGGTGCCGGTCTCGTCCTTGAGCTTGAAGGTGACGTAGAGGGCGGCGGAGAAGCTATCGCCGGTGCGCAGGGCATCGAGCGAGGTCATTTTCGGGTTCTCGATGTCGTAGGTGACGAAGTCGAGTTCGATCGCCTCGTCGTAGCTCTTGATCGGGAAGACCTCGCGGAACACGGCCTGGAGCCCCGAATCGGTACGCTCGCCGGCGGGGATGTCCTTTTGCATGAACTCCTCGTAGGAACGGCTCTGAACCTCGATGAGGTTCGGCGGTTCGATCACTTCCTCGATTTTCCCGAATTGAATGCGGTCGGCCATGGTGGTGTGGAGTGGGTTGCGGAGTGCAAGTTGAGCCCGGACCGCAGTGCGGAGCCGGGCAGGATGAGGTTCAGAGGATGGAAATGGTGTCCGGGATCGGCGGAAACTGTCTCGGTTTGAGGGTGACGGCTTCCGCCGGTTCCGGGATGGGCCCCGCGGCCGGATGGACCGGCCGCGGAGCAAATCCGGGTGTGAGCTTACTTGAGTTCGATCTTGGCGCCGGCTTCTTCGAGCTTCTTCTTGGCGGTCTCGGCAGCGTCTTTGGTGACACCTTCGAGGACCTTGGCCGGAGCGCTTTCGACAAGCTTCTTGGCGTCGGCGAGGCCGAGACCAGGCGAAACTTCGCGAACCGCCTTGATGACAGCGATCTTGTTCGCGCCGCCGTCGGTGATGACGACGTCGAATTCGGTCTTTTCTTCGGCGGCTTCGGCCGGGCCGGCAGCGGCGACGGCGACGCCCACGGGAGCTGCGGCGGAAACGCCCCAGGTCTCTTCCAGTTTCTTCACGAGGTCGGCGGCTTCCAGGACGGTGAGCTTGCCGAGTTCTTCAACGAGTTGTTCGATATTTGCCATTGTATTTCTCCTTTGCGGTATCGTCGCGGACGGGAGCCCCTGTCCATTTCAGGCCCGCGGCTGCGGGACCGACGAGGAACCATTGTGTGTTCAGGCGGCGGCGCGGAGACGCCAGCGCCGTCAGTTCAGATTTTTGTCTTGGATTCTCAGCCTTCGGCGGCGTCGGCGGCCGGGGCTTCGTCCGAATCGGGGTTGAATTTCTTCTTGATGACACGGGCGATCCGGGCGGCCGGTTCGTTGATCGTGGCAAGCAGTTGGGAAAGGATGGCTTCGCGGGAAGGGATGTCGGCGATGGCCTGGAGCTTGGCGGCGTCGAGCACGGCGCCGTCGAGGATGCCGATCTTCATTTCCGGCTTCTTGAACTCCTTTTCGAAGTTCTTGATCGCCTTTGCGGCGGCGAAGACTTCGCTGTCGCCGGTAACGAAAGCGGTCTGACCGACGAGGGTTTCGCCGATGTCGGGCAGGCCGGCTTCGGCGAGGGCCTTCTTCATGTAGGTGTTCTTGGCGACATGGCACTCCGCGCCGGCGGCGCCGAGGCGGTTGCGGAGCTCGGAGAACTGCGGCACGGTCAGGCCGGTGTAGTCCACCACAAGCACGTAGGGCGAGTCGTTCACCCGTGCGAGCAATTCGTCGATGATGACTTTTTTGTCGGGATTCATGGTCGTGGGGAGTTTCAGGCTTTGGTGTAGACGCCGGATTCGAGCGGGATGCCGGGGCACATGGAGGCGGCGACGGTCACGCTGCGGACGTAGTTGCCCTTGGCGGAAGCGGGCTTGGCGCGCACCACGCTGTCGATGAAGGCGCGGGCGTTTTCGAGCAGGGCTTCCTCGGAGAAGGATGCCTTGCCGACGGCTCCGGAGACGTTGCCGTTCTTGTCGAGCTTGTAGTCGATGCGGCCGGCCTTGACTTCCTTGACGGCCTTGGCGGTGTCGTCGGTGACGGTGCCGGTCTTCGGGTTCGGCATGAGGCCGCGGGGACCGAGGACGCGGGCGATCTTGCGGACTTCGGTCATGGCGTCAGGGGTGGCGATGGCGACATCGAAGTCGGTGAAGCCGCCCTGGACTTTCTTGATGAGGTCCTCGAAGCCGACGAACTCCGCGCCGGCGGCGGTGGCCGCTTCGGCGGCGGCGCCGGCGGCGAAGACGGCGACGCGGACGTTCTTGCCGGTGCCGTGGGGCAGGGCGACGGAGCCGCGGACCATCTGGTCGCTCTTGCGGGGATCCACGCCAAGGTGGAAGGAGACGGTCACGGTGGGGTCGAACTTCGGCGCCGGAAATTTCTTCACGGTGCCGACGGCTTCCTCCAGGCCGTAGGTTTTGCCGGACTGCACGAGGGCGGCGGCTTTTTCGTAGCGTTTGCTGCGGTTCTTCATGGTTTCTTATTGCAGTGCTGGCGGACCCTGACGGCCCTCCTGCGGTTTTCGGTTCCCCGGACGCGGGGCCGGGGAAGAAAGATCAATAACCTTCGATTTCAAGTCCCATCTGGCGGGCGGTGCCGGCCAGGATGCGGGCGGCGGCCTCGGGGTCCTTGGTGTTGAGGTCGGGGAGCTTGATGTTGACGACTTCCATCAGCTTCTCCTTGGAGATCTTGCCGACCTTCTTCTTGTTCGGCTCGCCGGAGCCGGAGGCAAGGCCGGCGGCCTTCTTGAGCAGGTTGCCGGCGGGCGGGCGCTTGGTGATGAAGGTGAAGCTCTTGTCCTTGTAAACGGAGATGACCACCGGAAGGACGTCGCCGGCCTGACTTTGGGTGGCGGCGTTGAATTCCTTGCAGAAACCCATGATGTTGACGCCGGCCTGGCCGAGCGCGGGACCGACGGGCGGGGACGGGTTGGCGGCTCCGGCGGGAATCTGGAGCTTGATGACTTTGACGACTTCCTTGGCCATGGTGCTTTAGCGGATTGCGGTGACGGGGATTTGCTGAAAACGGATGTGGATCAGGCCCTTTCGACCTGCCAGTATTCGAGCTCGACCGGGGTGGAGCGGCCGAAGATGGTGACGGCGACGCGGAGCTTGCCCTTTTCCGGGTCGATTTCCTCGACGATGCCGTTCTGGCTCTGGAAAGGGCCGTCGGCGACCTTCACGGTGTCGCCGACTTCGAAGCTGATCGCCGGGCGGGCGCCGTCCTGGCGCTCCTGGATCTGGGAAAGCATGCCTTCCACCTCGCGCTGGCGCATCGGAATGGGACGGTCCTTGGTGCCGGCGAAGCCGATCACGCCTTCCATCTCCTTGATGAAGTACCAGGTTTTTTCGACGAGCTGGTTGTCTTCGGTGAACAGATACATGTTCACGATGATGTAGCCGGGGAAGAACTTTTTCTTGGAGGAGGTTTTCTTGCCCTTGCGGATTTCGGAGACGGTCTCGGTGGGGACCAGGACATCGAAGATGTAGTCGCCCATTTCCTCGGTTTCCCGCTGGCGGAGGATGCGCTCCTTCACGCGGCCTTCCTGACCGGAAAGGACGTGGACGACGTACCACTGTTGCTTCGCTGGCGGGATGACGGGCATGACGGGGACGGGAAAGGCTGGAGAGGGACGGCCGCTTAGGCGCCGAGTTTGGTGACGATGAAGGTGACGACGTTCGTGTGGATGAAGTCCCACATGGAAACGAAGCCCGCGAGGAGGATGGTGGCGATGAGGACGACCACGGTGGAGTCGACCAGTTCCTTGTATTTCTTGAAGCCCTTGATTTTCGGGTCGGACTCCCAGGGCCAGTTCGCCTTGCGCAGCTCGGCCTTCACTTCGCGAATGAAGGCGGCGATGCGGGCGGAGTGCTTGATCGCCTGGAAAACAAGGATCGCAACGATGGCCCACACGATGCCGGCGACGATCCAATTGCCGCCGATTTTGAAATAGTCGAGAAACTGCATGGCTGAGAAGTCGGGAGATGCGGCGGATGGCACGGAAGGTGGGACTCGAACCCACAACCAACGGTTTTGGAGACCGCTACTCTACCAATTGAGCTACTTCCGTTTTGGTTCCTTCCTTGTCGAGGCGATGGCGGGGCACCCCGGCGATTGTAGCCGAAGTGCCCCGGAAACCAGCTTTCAGCCGGGCGACGCGGGAACGCCAGACTGAAGCCCTTCGCGAGGATTAGTCAAGGATTTCACCCACACGGCCGGCACCGACGGTACGGCCGCCTTCGCGGATGGCGAAGCGCATGGTGGGTTCCATGGCGATCGGGGTGATGAGTTCGATCTCGAGGTTCACATTGTCACCGGGCATGACCATTTCCACGCCGTCCGGGAGCTTGATGCTGCCGGTCACGTCGGTGGTGCGGAAGTAGAACTGCGGGCGGTAGTTGGAGAAGAACGGGGTGTGACGGCCGCCTTCATCCTTGGAGAGAACGTAGATTTCGGCCTTGAAGCGCTTGTGCGGCTTCACCGAACCCGGCTTGGCGATGACCTGGCCGCGCTCGACCTGGTCCTTCTTGAGACCGCGGATGAGCAGGCCGACGTTGTCGCCCGCACGGCCCTCGTCGAGGAGCTTGCGGAACATTTCGATGTCGGTGACGGTGGTCTTCTGGGTGTCGCGGATGCCGACGATCTCGACTTCCTCCATCTTCTTGATGATGCCACGCTCGACACGGCCGGTGCAGACGGTGCCGCGACCTTCGATCGAGAACACGTCTTCGATCGGCATGAGGAAGGGCTTGTCGATCGGGCGCTCCGGCTCGGGGATGTAGGAATCCACCGCTTCCATGAGCTTGTAGATGTTTTCCTTCTGGGCGGCGTCGCCTTCGAGGGCGGCCTTGGCGGAGCCCTTCACGATCGGGATCTCGTCGCCGGGGAATTCGTAGGTGGAGAGGAGGTCGCGGACTTCCATCTCGACGAGTTCGAGGAGTTCTTCGTCGTCCACGAGGTCGACCTTGTTCATGAATACCACGAGGGCGGGCACGCCGACCTGGCGGGCGAGCAGGATGTGCTCGCGGGTCTGGGGCATCGGGCCGTCGGCGGCGGACACCACGAGAATGCCGCCGTCCATCTGGGCGGCGCCGGTGATCATGTTCTTCACGTAGTCGGCGTGACCGGGACAGTCGACGTGCGCGTAGTGGCGGTTGTCGGTCTCGTACTCGACGTGTGCGGTCGAAATCGTGATACCACGCTCGCGTTCCTCGGGAGCGGCGTCGATCTCGTCGTACTTCTTCGCCTGGGCGTAACCCTTTTCGGCAAGGGTGTTGGTGATGGCGGCAGTGAGAGTGGTCTTGCCGTGGTCAACGTGACCGATGGTGCCCACGTTCACGTGGGGCTTGTTCCGCTGGAATGCTTCTTTGGCCATGGTGGTAATTGTTTCGCGTTGGGGCTGCTGGTCCGGCGCTTTTCACCCTGGAGCTCGTGGCGGGAATTGAACCCGCGACCTCGTCCTTACCAAGGACGCGCTCTACCCCTGAGCTACACGAGCCTTGCGGCTTCTGTCGCCGTTTCCGGAGGTTTTCCAAGTGGCCCAGCACTTTGTCATGAGACGACAAGTCCTCTGGATTTCCTGGTCGGCTCCCGGAAAAGCGGGGCGGACGTTAACAAAGCCGTCTACCCTGTCAAAAAAAATATCAATTGGAAGAAAATTTATCAGGAATCCTGGAAAACGCATTTAAATTCAGATTGTTATGAATCGTCTCCAAGGCTCGCTCCGAACTCGTTCCGCTACAGAACTCCGGGAGATCAGGATGGGTGACTTCGCGTTTCTTTTTCTGCTCCGGCCCGCGAAAAAAGGGCGGATCTTTGGTGCGGACTGGTGAAGCGATCCGATTTTCCCCCGGCGCGGCCGGCTCAGCCTCGGATTCCGGAATTCCTCGTATGAGGAATGAGGGAAGTGTTCGTTTGAATATCTCATTCATGCCCCTCATCCGCCGACCGCACCTCTCCGTTTTTTCCTCCAGGCGGTTCTCCGACGGTCAGGAAGTCCTCCTTTGCCGTTGGAGTTCCTTGAACCTCTCCTCGAAGCCCGGATGCCGGGACCGGAACTGTTCCTGCAACATGGCCTGCATGTCCTTCTGCACGCCGCCGCCCAGGGCCTGCGCCATGGCCGGCCCGAGATAGATGGCATAGGCGGAGCCGAAAAGCAGCTTGTACACGTGGAAGAGCGGGTGGCGTTTGAAGTCCGCGAGGGTGACGGCGAAGGTGAAATCCTTTTCCCCGGCGGCGTAGGTGAAATGGGTTGAGTCTCCCGGCAGGGAATTGCCCGCTCCGATCACGCCGATCTCCATGGCGATGACCATGTTCCTGCAGTAGTATTTCCGGGCGTTCGCGATGTAATTCCGCAGCGATGCCTCCAATTTCCCGGCATCTTCCGGATGCAGCGTTTTCAGGTGCTCGATCAGGGCGGCGGTCTGCGCGATCCTGCCCATGAACCGGTCCGGAATCTTGTTTCTGACGTCATCTTTGTAGCCGCCGGCCGCCCCTATCGCGCCCGCTTCGGGGTACGCCTCGAGCGCCTCGCGTAATTCCCTGTCCAACTGGCCGAAATAGAGGGTGGCGAGCCATTTGCTGTGCGCCACCGTGTCGGCCCAGTTGTCGGCAAACATGCCCAGGACGTAGTTCAGGACGACGGAGAGTTCCTCCTGGGCCAGCAGAGGCAGGCTTCTGAACCAGTCCGCCCGGTATACAACCCGCTTGGCCGTGTTGATGAGGAATGGCATGTGAAGCCCCTGCAAAAACACGACGAACAGGGTGTCCGTGAGCGCGGGACCTATACGGTCGTGCCAGTAATTGAAATCGAGCAGATCCCTGATGCGCGGATTGTTCTTCAGCACCGTTGCCGCAGCCAGGATGATGGGTTTTTTCCCCTGCTCCTTCAATGCCTCGCGGATGGCCCGCTCCAAGTCCGGCCCGTGACTTTTTTTGATTTCATCGAGACGTGCAGCGAAATCTTCGATGGCCTTGTCATCGGCCCCCGAGGCGAGTTTGGAGAGCTGTATCTGCAAATCGCTCAAGTCCTCCACCTTGCCTTCTTCGTAGGGCTTCGTTCTCGGCGCTTTTTTTCCCAGAATGGAATGCTGGATGGCGACGATCTCATCTTTCGTCAGCGTCGCCATTTCCTCCCGGGCCGGGAAAATCCTCTGCGCCACCAGCTCGCCCGCCCTGACCTGCCAGCTCCGGTTGCTCTCCTGCAGCATTTCCACCGCTTTCTGGACTCTTTTCACATCGAGCGCGGTGCCGTCGAAACTGCCCATGATGGCGTCCAGCACGGCCATGATGGCCGATTCGGCGTCTTTCAAAATCTGCTCCAGAAGACTGAAGTCCACCCCGGTATCGACATTGCCCGCGGATTTGGATGCCTTGCGGGTGCCGGTGATTTTGGAAGAGATATTGGGGGCCGCCGTGGCGAAGTATTTGATGAGATTCGTCCAGGTCACCCGCAGGAACTTCGCCATGTACTGCATGCGTTCCCGGTTGATGATCCGCCGCCCCGGGATGCCGGCTCTTTTGGCGGCTACCAAAACCCTTTCCACCCCGGTATAGGTGGTGAACGGAATCATGGGGGGGATGACATGAAGGAAATTCACGCCAAAGGTCTGGAATAACCCGATGAGCGGACCGGGATCGCCGGCGGCGGCCTGCGCATCGTCGCAGGAAGTCGCCATGAGGAGGGTCATCAGATCGTGCGTGTGCGAAATCGCTTCTTTTCCCAGAGCGTCCGCGAACTGCTCGTAGCTCTCCAGTTCGCTGTTCCGCAAAACCCTTTCCACCCGCCCCCTCACGACAGGGTTGTCGCTTTTGGCCAGCTCGTTCCGGATGTGGGCTACGATGTCCTGGCGCGACAGGTCCAGCGACCCTTTCGGCAGCAACCGGATATAAAGGACCGTGAAGGCCAGCTTGACTTCCTTGAACTCGTGGTTGCCGATGGCAGCGTTGCCGAAGGAGGTGAGCGGCACCTGCGTCGCCGCCGACAGGAGAGTCAGTTGAAAAATGCTGTCCTCGATCGTCTTCTCGGGATTGGCGCGGATATTCTTTTCGAGGGCTTCGGCCATCTCCGAGACATGGCTGGCCGTGAGAACTCCCCGCGCCACGCTGGTCAGTCCCATGAGCAGCAGCACGCCGTGGACCGCGGTTTCGAATTCATGAACCGTTTCCTCGCGCACCTCCCGGCCGAAGGCCGCCGCCCTGACGAGGTTGAGGGCGGCGGCGAGGTGCATGTTCTCCAGAGGAAATTTCTCTTTGTGCCCACGCGAATGGTCCAGCTTTCCGGTGTTGTAAGTGGGCAACCCCAGGCTGAGGAAGATCTTCTGCACAACGGAGTCTTTTTTGGCGATCAACGCGTGCATGGCGTCCGAAAAGCAGATCACCCCCAGCGCATCGAGCGCTTGCAGGCCGAGCGGCTCATGCAGCAGGCGCTCCATCCGCTCACGGGACAATCCCTGGATTTCGTCCTCCACCGGATCCGTTTCCTCGGCATTCTGGGCGAAAGCCTGATCATAGCTCAAAAACAAGGCGGCCAGCGCCGCGGCGAGGGTGTTGCCGGCAAAAGTCCTCCGGCCCATGACAGAGGGCTGATCGGGCGCGCCGGCAGGAGGATGTATTGAAGGCTGAACGCGCATGTATCGAACGCCCCCTTATTTCACATTCCAACAGCGGATCACGAAAAATCCTCCGCGCCCCGGAATACGGAAGGCCTCCCGGGGAGAAAAAGCATAGCCGGTCGGATGTGCCACCGCCGCGCTTGTCTTCGGATAAGGAGCGCCACCCCTCCTTCGCTCCTCCCTCGAACCGGCCCAACGCCCGCCTGAGCACACCAACCGGAAAAGAAAATTCCCGGCAATCTTCAACCCTCCGGGGAACTTGGATCCTGCGGAATCAGTCGGTTGAAGCGCTCGATGGAAAGGCATTTCCCGCTCTCCGGATCGACGTCTGCCATTAGCCCGCAAAGCCGCACCGGACCGGCGGCGATGGGAAAGCGCGTCGGCATGCCCGTGCGGAAGCGCCAGAGGACCGATTCCGGCGCGCGGCCGAGGATGGAGAACTCCGGCCCGCACATCCCGGCATCCGTCAGGCAGCCGGTGCCGCCGGGCAGGATACGCTCGTCGGCCGTCTGGACGTGGGTGTGGGTTCCGGTGACGACCGAGGCGCGGCCGTCGAGCGCCCAGCCGAGCGCGATCTTTTCGCTGGTCGTCTCGGCGTGGAAATCGACGAAAATCACCTTCACCCCCTCCGCCAGCAGCCGGTCCACCTCGGCCTCGACCGCCAGAAAGGGATTTTCCAGCGGCGGCTGCATGAAGGAGCGACCCTGCGCCTGGATGACCGCCACCCGGGCCTTCGACGTCTCCAGCACCACACTGCCTGCGCCCGGCGTGTCCTCGGGGTAATTGATCGGACGCAGCAGGCGCGGCTCGGTCGGGAAATAATCGACGATTTCCATCTGATCCCACACATGGTCCCCGGTGGTGATCACGGCCACCCCGGCGCGCAGCAGGTCGATGGCGATTTTCGGGGTGATTCCCCTGCCCCCGGCGGAATTTTCGCCGTTGACGATGGCGAAATCGATCCGGTGTTCCTTGCGCAACTCCGGCAAATGCTCGATCACCGCCCTGCGACCGGGTTCGCCGACGATGTCTCCGAGAAATAGTATGCGAACCGGCTCCATGGACGTCCGCGCGAGCATCGAAGGCCGCGGGCCGTCTGGCCAGCCTTATCCCGGCGCCCGGAAACCTTCCCCGCACCGTCCCCGATGAAACTCCGCTCCACCACCGCGCTGCTGATCGCCCTGCTGGCCGCCGCCATCGCCGCCGGGATCTTCCTCCAGCGGCGGGTGCCCGTCGCGGTCGAGCCTTCGCCCCTGTCCCAGCCGTCCCCGGAAATCGCCCCGCCCCACGAACCGGAGCCGCCGCAACCCGCTCTCTCCGCCCTTGCCGCGGTGCCAGACTGGTCACGGCTTAACGACTTCCAATCCACCATCTCCCGCGCCGCATTCCTCCGCCAGATGGAGGAAATCTTCACCATCTCCCCCGCCTGGCGCGATTGGATCGAAGTCGACGAAGACGACGCGACCATCCAGACATCCCCCGGCGAAACCCTGCGCCTGCGCTTCGCCCCGGAGGGTCTCGAAAGCAAGCCGCCGCGCTACTGGCGGTCCGCCGCCGAGCTTCCCCCCGCCCTGCCCGACCGCCCGCTCGACGGCCTGCGCATCGCCATCGACCCCGGCCATATCGGCGGCCGCTGGGCGAAAATGGAAGAGCGCTGGTTCCAGATCCCCGGCCACCAACCCGTGCAGGAGGGCGACATGACCCTGAAAGTCGCCGAACTCCTCAAACCCCGGCTCGAAGACCTCGGCGCCACCGTCACCCTCGTCCGCACGGAAACCGAACCCGTCACCGGCATCCGCCCCGAGATGTTCCACGACGAAATCGACCGCAGCACCGCCGGCACCGGCGACATCGCCAAGCTCGCCGAGCGCCTTTTTTACCGCACCGCCGAAATCCGCGCCCGCGCCGAACTCGTCAACGACACTATCCGGCCCGACCTCGTCCTCTGCCTCCATTTCAATGCCGACGCCTGGGGTGACCCGGACAATCCCACCCTCGTCCCGCTCAACCACTTCCACATGATCCTCAACGGCGCCTATACCGACGACGAAATCGCCCTCGCCGACCAGCGCTACGAACTGCTCTCCAAGCTTCTCCAGGGCGTCCACCCCGAGGAAAGCGCCCTCTCCGCCAGCGTCGCCGCCGCCTTCGTCGAAAAAACCGCGATGCCGCCCTATCTCTACATTCCCGCGGCCCGCAACCACCGCAACGTCGACGACAATCCTTATCTCTGGGCCCGCAACCTCCTCGCCAACCGCCTCTATCAATGCCCCGTCGTCTATTTCGAGCCGTACGTCATGAACTCGGAGGAAGATCACGCCCGCATCCAAGCCGGCGACTACGAGGGCCTGCGCGAAGTCGCCGGGAAAATGCGCCCTTCCATCTTCCGCGAATACGCCGAATGCGCCGCGCTCGGGCTGGAGAGATACTACCGCGCCGTGCGCCCCCCGGAGGACGTTACTGACTGATTGATTGCTCGGAATTTGCTTTTGGGGGTGAGCTTTGAAACAGCCGTTGGCCGGGTCAAGGGGAGAGAGAAAAGGTGTTGATCCATAAACCTAAAAGGGAAATTAGAGATTTGAAAATTGGAGACTAGGAAGTGAAATTCAATGCCTTGAGAAAAATTGACGATCCACCCGCAAAGTGAATGCTTTGTTTTTTAAAACTCTTTGAAAACCAATTTTTTACGTTTAATCTGTGGTTTTCATTTTCCTTTTTCGGATAAAATGATTGACGCCTGCGGAAGATCTCCATAAGGCTGAGTTTGTTGTTATGAATAAATCCTTCCTTCACCGTCGTGTCGCTGCCGTCGCTTGTGCTGCAATCGCCTCCATTGCAGCCATTGAAAAATCGGATGCGGCCGTAGTCTTTATCGACTTCACCGTCTATCCCCATCAGACTCAAATATCATATATATCCGGAATCTCTTTTTCGTTGTGGGATAATGGAGACATTTATGTAGGCATCCCCCGCACTGAATCAGACGAGTGGGGCCCTGGGTATTTGTCAAACTCAACAACAGGAGACTATCCTACAGCGAATATTTTACGCTTTGATTTTGATTCTCCTGCAAGCGATATATCATTTTTGTATGATAATTATGGATCTGGCAGTCCTGGAGGTGGGGGAGATTCGTTTTACCAGGCTTTGGACTCATCCGGAACCGTATTGGAAACAGGATCACTCAATGGACTTTCAGGAAGCTTGGTCTCGCTCACGTCAAGTAACGTGAAGTCGGTTTTGATCAACAATACAGAAAATAATTGGCAAATCGCGGTTCAAACGCTTTCGGCTGATATCGGCGCATCTGCGATTCCTGAGCCAGGGTCTGCTTTCTCGCTCTTGGCCCTTTTGACGGGTAGTACCTGCTTCGTTCGTTTCCGGCAACGGCTTCGCTGAAACTATCTTCGTTTCGAACTTTCGTTTCATTGAAGCCTGGCAAGATTGCCGGGCTTCTTTGCGTACGATCCTGATCACCATTTCGTGTCTGGATCTTGTCTGTCTCCGATCACCATTTTGTAAGCCCCCGAGCTGCCGCCGTCGAAGATGGTAGGGTAGATTGCCGGATCAGGACATGCACGTCATGAAAATCCTTCTTTGAACCGCAGTTGGTCACGGCCGCAAGTTTCGCGGCCGCCAAGTCGGGCAGATCCAGCATCCTCACGCCGTCGATCCGCTGCGGCGGTTCTAGGAGAGGATGGGGATAGGTAACAAGGTCCACCCTTCACTCCCCCGACGAACGCGCCGAGACTGGCCGGATTCATCCACTCGACGCGCGTTTCACGCGATTGGGCGTGCGCACGGGCGGTTTCCTCCTTGTCGAAGGGCTCCGTGGTGAAGAAATCTAGGTCCACCGAAATACGATGCCCGAATCGCAAGGCCGGGGACGCACCTCCGGCCAAAGAGAAGGCGGCAAGAACCAAATGCGCACAGAAAATCCAAGGTGCCAAGGGGAAGGGCCTCGTGATGCAGCATCGGAAATCCTCCGGTTTGAGATGGAAGGCCTCACAACACAAGCTCACGGCCAGCGGGCTGGGCTGAGGTCACGCAGGCGGGTGCCGGTGCAGATCATACGACCATCCCGCAATGACGGCGCACCGCATGCCACGCCGCGAGGGAGTCGCGCTCGACCCACCCGCCCGGTGATCTGGCCGGCATGGGCGTCTACATCGAGCGATTCCTCGACGGCGGCGAAAAGCGGGGCTTCCAGATGCATCACGTCCCCTGGGGACAGGAGCCTGCCAAATTTTACGGCTGCGTCCTCGTCGAGCCCAAATGGTTCGAGATCCATAAATAACGACTCACCCCATCCGATGAATTGGAACCCTGATCTCTACCAACGTACACTGCACCTCGCGGCGCGGGCCCACGGGGACCAAAAGATGCCCGGCAGCGGGCATCCCTACGTGGTGCATCTGGCCATGGTATGCGCCGAGGTGCTGCGCGTGCCCGGGCTGGATACGGATTTCGCCCTCCAATGCGCCCTCCTGCACGATACCCTGGAGGATACCGCCATGACCGCCGATGCAGTCCTGCAAGCCTTCGGTCCCGATGTGTTGGCCGGGGTGCAGGCCCTGACCAAGCGGGCCGACCTGCCCAAAACCGAGGCCATGCAGGACAGCCTGCGCCGGATTCTCGAATGCCCGCCCGAGGTGGCCGCAGTTAAGCTCGCCGACCGCATCACCAATCTCCAGCCGCCGCCTTCCCAGTGGTCCCGGGAAAAACGGCGCGCTTATCAGGAAGAAGCCCGCCTCATCCACCGGCAGCTCGCGTCCCGCTGTCCGGTTCTGGGAGAGCGTCTTGCCGCCAAGATCGAAGCCTACGCGGAATATATCGCCTGAAACTCCCGCCTTGGCCGCCGCCCAGAACTCTGCTAGCCTGCTCCCATGGCCGCCGTCCTCGAAGACAGGAAAACCGTCGCCGACTTCATGGCGCTCGGCGAAGGGCCGCCGTTCGCCGAGCTCATCGACGGAGAAATCGTCATGGCCCCCTCCCCTTTTCGAAATCACCAGCAGTTGGTCCAGCAACTCTACTTTTTGATACGCACTCACCTCGAGTCCTCGCCGGTGGGCGAGCTCTACCTTTCCCCCTTCGACATTCACTTCGGCGAGCGCGACGTGCTCTGCCCGGATCTCTGCTTCTTCTCGCAGGAAAGGCTCCATCTCCTCTCCGACCGCGGCGCGGAGGGCGCACCCGATCTCGTCATCGAAGTGCTTTCCCCCTCCACCGCCCGACGCGACCGCAAGGTGAAGCGGGAAATCTACGCCCGCCACGGCGTCAAGGAACTCTGGCTGGCAAACCCGGACGCCGAAACGATCGAGGTCTTCGATTTTTCCAAACGACAGGACGAACCGGTCGCCGTGCTGGAAAACGGCACCCACCCGATCATCGCGACGGAGCTGCTGCCCGGGCTGGGATTACCGCTCTCGAAGGCGTTTCAGGCCTGACCTGGCCCGCCCGCGGCCGGGATCACGACGACGCCGTCTTCACCAACAGCCCCTTTTCGCGGGCGGTGCGCAGCACGCGGGCGAAGAGAAAGCCGGCGAGGGCGAGATAGACCGCATTCAGCCCGAGCGCGACGAGGAAGGGACGGAACTCGAAGGCGCCGCCTCCGATCGCGCTCCGCATGCCTTCGAAAACATGCGCGGGAGGCATCGCCGTAGCGACACCGCGCATCCATTCAGGCAGGGTCTCCAACGGGTAGAAGACGCAGGCGAAGGGCTGGACCATGAAGGGGATCGCCCAGGCCAGCGACTCCGCGCCGTGCCCCCATCGAAGAATGAGGGCAATCGACACGATGCCGAGCGCCCAGCCGAAAAGCATCAGGTTCGCATAGTAGGCCGCCAGGCCCCAGTGGAGCTGGAAGAGATTAAAGGAATAGGCCAGCGCCGCGACCAGGGCGAGCACGCCGGCGGTGATCGCCACGCGCAGGAAACCCACGCCGAACGTGGCGGCGAGATAGTCGGTCATGCGCACCGGCGCGGCGAAGATGTTGAGCAGGTTGCGCGTCCAGACATCTTCCAGAAAGGAGATGGAAACGCCCTGCTGCGCGCGGAACAACGCGTCCCACAAGATGATACCGCCGATCAGGAAGGTGATGAATTGCGGAAATCCGTCGCCCCCTTGCTTCTGTAGGAACATGGTCACGAAACCCCAGACGAGAAGCTGCACCAGCGGCCAGAAGAACAGCTCGAAGGCGCGGACCGGGTTTTTCAGATAGAGCAGCATGTAGCGAGTGACCAGTGCTCGAATGACGGAGAAGTGGAACATGGCGGTGCGTCAGGCGAGTGCCCCGGAACGGGCGATCTTGATGAAGACATCTTCGAGGTCGTCCTCCTCGAAATGCCGCGTGATTTCCTCCGGCGTGCCTTCGGCGAGAATTTTGCCGGCATGTAGAAAGAGCACTCGGTCGCAGACTTCCTCGATGTCCCGCATGTTGTGCGAGGTGTAGAGGATGGCCGGGTGACGCTCGCGCTGGACGCGGCGGACGAGCTTGCGGACCTTGTCGGCGATGTCGGGATCGAGCGAGGCGGTCGGCTCGTCGAGAAGAAGCAGGTCGGGGTCGTTGAGCAGGGCTTTGGCGAGATTCACCCGGGTGGATTCCCCGGCGCTGAGGCGGCCGGTGGTGCTGTCCGCCAGCTTTGAAATCTCCAGCAGCTCCAGCAGGGCGGCGACTTTCCGCTTCGGCTTCGGCACGCCGTAGAGACGGGCGAAGATTTCGAGATTCTGCCGCACCTTCAGGTTGCCGGGCAGGGTGGCATAGGTGGTGCAGAAATTCGCGCGCCGCAGGATGTCGAGCCGGTGTTTCTGCAAATCCATGCCGAAGGCCCGGATGGAACCGCCGCTCGGCGTGGTCAGGCCGAGGATCATGTTCATCAGGGTCGTCTTACCCGCGCCGTTCACGCCGAGCAGGCCGACGGTTTCGCCGGCACGGACGTGGAGGGAGACGCCGTCCACCGCGGTGAAGCCGTTGAAACGCTTGACCACCTGATCGACCTCCAGAATCTCCTCGGACACGCGCCGGAGCATCGGGCGGATTCGCCGGGAGTCGAGTTTTTCGCGGCGATTCAGGCTCTCAGCAAAGCCCGGGTTCTGTCGTCGACGGGGGCAGCGGCTCCGGTCGCATCGACACGGACGGCGACGATTTTCCCGGCAGCGGCGGGTTCACCGTCCTTGAGGACTTCAAAGAGCCAGGTGACGGAGGTACCGCCGATGCGTTCGACGGCGAGCTGGACTTCGATTTCGTCGCCGAAATGCAGGGGACGCTTGTAGTCGCAGGAGGCGTGGACCCGCGGCCAGCCGCCGCTTTCGCGGTCGATGATCGTCAGGCCGATCTCGCGGAACAGAGCGTGCTCGGCCTCTTCGACGTGGCGGAAGATCGCGGGAAAATGCAACCAGCCACTGCAATCGGTATCGCCGAAGGAAATCCGCGAACGGTGGATGTGGCGCGGGTTTTCCACGACGGGAAATCAGGCGAAGCGCTTGGCGAGCAGCGAAGCATTGTGCCCGCCGAAGCCGAAGCTGTTGCTCAGGGCCGCATCGACTTTCGTTTCGCGGGCGACATTCGGAACCACGTCAAGATCGCATTCGGGGTCCTGGTCGTCGACGTTGATGGTCGGGGGAACGACCTGATCGTGGATGGCCATGACGGAGGCGATCAGTTCGATGCCGCCGGCGGCGCCGAGCATGTGGCCGGTCATCGACTTGGTGGAACTGACCATCAGACCGTTCTTCGCGTGGTCGTGGAAGGCGAGCTTGATCGCCTTGGTCTCGGCGATGTCGCCAAGGCCGGTGGAGGTGGCATGGGCGTTGAGATATTGGACATCCTCGGGGTTGAGTTTGGCGTGCCGGAGAGCCATGCCGATGGCGTAGGCGGGGCCGGAACCGTCGGGCGAAGGCGCGCTGAGATGGTAGGCATCCGCGCTGACGCCATAGCCGGCGAGTTCGGCGTAGATTTTCGCGCCGCGCTTTTTCGCATGCTCGAGCTCCTCGATGACGAGCACACCGGCGCCTTCGCCCATGACGAAGCCGTCGCGGCCCTTGTCGAAGGGGCGGGAGGCTTTTTCCGGCTCGTCGTTGCGGAGGCTGAGCGCTTTCATGTTAGCGAAACCGGCGAGACCCATGGGCAGGATGGTCGATTCGGCCCCCCCGGCGAGAAAGGCGTCGGCGTCGCCGAATTTGATCATACGCCAGGCTTCGCCGATGTTGTGGTTGGAGGTCGCGCAGGCGGTGACGATGACCATGTTCGGGCCATAAAGGCCGTATTCCATCGAGATGATCCCGCTGGCGATGTTGGAGATCATCATCGGGATGGTGAAGGGCGAGACACGTTTGGGACCTTTGGTGAGGCAGACTTCGTGTTCGCGCTCCAAGGTGCCGAGACCGCCGATGCCGCTGCCGACCATGACGCCGAAGCGGCGCGGATCGATGGCGGAGACGTCCACGCCGCTGTCGTCCATCGCCATTTTCGCCGCGGCCACGGCGAATTGCACGTAGCGGTCGGAACGGCGGGCGTCCTTGGGCACGCGGAAGTAGGGATCGGCGGTGAAGCCCTTCACTTCGCCGGCGATCTTGCACTCGAAGGGCTCGGGGTCGAGCTGGGTGATGCGGCCGATCCCGCTGCGCCCGCCCTTCATGCCGTCCCAAGTGGATTGCAGATCGTTGCCGAGGGGGCTGACGCAGCCGATGCCGGTGATGACGACTCTTCTTTCGCTCATGGATGCAGTGGGGTCTGGCGTGGCGGGATTCCGGGGTGCTTAGTGGCTGCCGGGATGGGTGGCAAGCATCATCCCAGGCTCCGGTTCGGCCCGCGCTCGGTGTCGGCTCCGCACTGCGGGCAACGGCAGACCCGGTGATGGCCGGGGTCTTCAAATACGTGCAGGCAGAGGCGGCAGCAGAGCCGGCGCCGCAGGGAACGTCGCTCGGCATTGCGATTCGACCAGCGCGAAATCCAAGCGAAAAGCGTCACGACAACCATCGAGCCGCCGAGCGCCCATACCGCAAGTTCGGTGAGGGTCAGTTCGATCATGGTTCCACCTCCACGGCGATCCAGCCGCCATTTTTGTCGCCGCCGGCGATCCGCGCCCGCCGGAGCCAGGCGCCGGCCTCGTCGTCCGCTTCGGCATCGAGACCGATGACTTGCAGGATACGGCCGTTCGCCTGGTAGGAAAGGAGATATCGCGACCGCCCGGCGATGGCGGGCGGCGGGGATTCGGGCGCTTCGACGATGCCGCTGCCGCCGAAGGGGATGATGAGAGGCGGCGTCGGCGCAACGGGGTCGGCGGCAGGCTGCGGCTGCAAGGCGGGCAGCGGCGGCAGCATTGGGGACGCCACGGGCAGCGGGGCGGCGGCGGTGTCGGGGATTTCCCGCCATTCGGGCCGGTATTCGACACCGGGGGTGAGGCTGTCCTTCAGCCCGGCGGTAAGGGATGCGAGAAAGGCGGAATCTTCCGCGAGGCGGACGCGGGCGGGGAAGGGACCGGCTTCGAGGGCCTGCATCCGCAGCGCCTTCCACTCGCTGCCGTCGGGCACGATGACGACGGAAGCCCGGCGGTCGAGCGGCCGGCCGCCTTCACCGATCCTCACGCGGACAGCGGCGGCTAAGCCGGTGGCGATCAGGGCGACCACCGCCACTGCGGTGCAGAGGCGCAGGTTGTCGCCGACCGGCAGCCGCCAAGCGAAGAGCAGGCCGCTCTGGCGGTCGCGGGTCGTGCGTTTGTGGCGGAGGCCGAACATAACAGCATCAATCCTCCGCACCCTCCCCGGAAATACCTTCCGGCTGTCCCAACAAACAAACCTGGAAACCCTTGTGGAGCGCGATTTCCGCGATCCGCCGCTGCATTTCCACCGGCACCTCGCGCTCCACCTGCAGGAGCACGGAAGTGGAAGTGTCATTGTTCCGGCGGGCGTCGAGGCGTTCTTCGAGCTGGCTTTCCGTGACTTCCTCCCGCTCCAGCCACAAGCCGGGGGGATCGCCCGCGGTGACGGTGATCACAGTGGCGTTGGCAGGCTGCTCCATCTGGAAACGCGAGATCGGCAGCTCCACCGCCACGCCGGACTGACTGACGAAAGAAGGCCCGAGCAGGAAAAACAGCAGCAGCAGGGCGAAGAGATTGAAAAGCGGCACGGCGTGGAGAAAGCCCGGCCGCTCGGGAAGCGTCATGGTCAGCTTCATTTCTTGCGGTCCTGCTGGCGGCGGCGGGCCTCGATTTCATCCTGCATGGAGACGATCGCGGTGTCGGAGCGGGCGTCGCAGACCATGTTCACCATTTCGATGCCGGTGCGCTCCAGCCGGTGGACGAGGCGCTTCGCCCGGCCGAGGAAGTAGAGGTAGAAGAGGTAGGCCGGAATCGCGATGATCAGGCCGAGAGCGGTGTTCACCAGCGCCTGGAGCACGCCGGAGGAAAGCTCCGCCTGACCGGCGAAACCGCCGCGCTCGCTCATCCGCTGGAAGGTTTCCGCCAGCCCGAGCACGGTGCCCAGCATGCCGGTGAGCGGCGCGAGCAGGGCCACGGCGAGGATGGAGCGCAGGTTTTTCTCGATCCGCGGGACTTCGAGCTGGCCGGCCTCCTGGGCGACATCCCGCAGGTCGGAGCGGTCGAGGTGGTGGCGGAGCAGCACCGAGTGCGCGACGCGGGCCACCGGCCCCGGCGCGCGGGAGGCCTCGAGCTGGGCTTCGGCGTAGGCCTTGCGGCGGACGTGGTTGGATAGACCGACGAGCAGATCCCCCACGCTGATCCGTGCACGGTGGAAAAAAAACAGGCGCTCGACGATAAACACGGCCGCAAACAGGGCGAGGGCGACCTGCACCCAGGTGATCGGACCTCCCTTTTCGATGAGGCCCGCGGGATCGAACGTGTCCGGCGGCATCGGAGGGGAGGCTAGCCGAATCCGGGGAGGATGGCCAGTCCGATGAGCGCATGCCGCGCGCTCCGGAAAAAATAACCCCGGCATCTCGTTCGGAGGGATGCCGGGGAGGGAAAACGGAGGCGGAAAAGATCACTCTTCCTCGGCGGCGTCGCGAAGCGCATCGGCGGCTTTGTCGAGACCTTCGGCGGTTTTTTCCGCACCGGCTCTGGCGGCGTCGGCAGCGGCATCCGCGGCTTTTTTCGCGGCGTCCGAGACGGCTTCGCCCGCGTCTTTCGCCGCTTCCTTGGCGGATTCGGCGGCTTTCTCGGCGGATTCCCTGGCTTCCTCGGCCTTGTCCTTGTTGCAGGCGGCGAAGGCGAACGGCAGAGCGGCGAGGACGATCAGATGGTGGAGTTTCATAGCTGTATCGGTTTCGTTGTTCAGCGGCGGGACAGCCCACCGGGTGGGTGCTCTAACATGGATTCCGGAGCGGGTCAAACCGGTGTTTCCGATCCGAGGCTTCCCCAGAATCGCGGAGACCCCGCGGTCCGGGGGTTTTTTGGTTTCCGCCCAGCCCGGCTTTCCCCTAAGCAGGCGGCCCGCAACGACTGCGGACGCATGCGCACGTTTTTCATTCTCTTCCGCAAAGAACTGAGGGGCTACCTCTACAACCCCTTCGGCTGGGTGGTGCTCGCCTTCGTCGTGGCGATGCAGGGCTTCGCTCTCTCCACCGCGATGAAGGGCTTCCGCGACACGCCCAGCCAGCAGAGCCTGGTGTACGCGGTCTTCGGCTCGCCGATTTTCTGGTTCTATTTCCTGTTCGTTTTCCCACTGATCACCATGCGCCTCTTCGCCGAGGAAGAGCGCAGCGGCACGCTGGAAGGACTGCTGACCGCGCCGGTGCGGAGCTGGCAGGTGGTGCTGTCGAAATACTGCGCGGCAATGGGGTTCTACATCCTGATCTGGATTCCCAGCTACGTGCAGTTCCGGATGTTCGAGTGGGTCACCGACCTGCCGCCTGCCTACGCGCCCGGCGCGATGGGCGGGGCCTACCTGATCATCCTGCTGATGGGCGCCTCCTTCACCGCGACCGGCTGCCTGGCCTCGGCGCTCACCTCCAGCCAGATCATCGCCGGGCTGATCACCATTGGCCTGCTGGTCATCCAGTACTTCCTCGGTTTCGTCACGGTCATCTGGGGCCAGAGCTTCGCCGCGGCGTCGATGTTCGACTACATCTCGTCGCAGCTCCACCTGCACCACTTCACCAGCGGGCTGCTGGATACGCGGCCGGTCGTTTACTACCTGAGCTCGGCCGCCTTCACCCTCTTCATCACCTACCAGGTCGTCGATTACCGCCGCTGGCGCCGCTGAACCCATGAGCAAGGAAGCCGACACCCGCGAAAAACCCGCCAAGCCGGTCCGGCGCATCGGCATCGGCGGCCTGTCCCTCGTCCAGATCGTCTGCGCGACGACCATCTACCTGGCGGTGAACTACCTCGCCTCCCAGCACTGGACGCGCCGCGACCTGAGCGGCGACGCCGCCTACACGCTGTCCCTGGCGACCCGCAATCTGCTCGAATCGCCGCTGATCCAGGACCGCCAGGAGCCGATCAAAGTCCTGGTCGCCTTCCGCACCAGCGCAAATTTCTACCACCGGATCCGCAGCGTCGCCGAGCAGTACGAACTGCTTTCCGGCGGCAAGATCAAGGTCGAACTGCTCGACCCCGTGCGCTCGCCCGACGCCACCATCGCCAAGGCGGAGGAATACGGAGATGTCTTCACCGCCACGCGCAACCGCCGGATGTTCACGCGGAATCTGGTCGTGATCGACGCCCGCGGCCCCGGCGAAGCGATCGGGACCGTCGAAAGCGGACAGGAAGGCATGCTCCCCAGCCCGCACATTCGCTTCATCGAGGACGAGGAAATGATCCACTACGAGACGATCCAGGACGCCGCGGGGAACAGCCAGCGCAAGCCGAAGGGCTTTCTCGGCGAGGACGTCCTGACCAGCGGCCTGCTCGCGGCGATCGAGGGCAAGCCCCGCCCCGTCTATTTCATCGCCGACAAGAGCGGTCTGCCTCAGGGCGGCTCCGGCACCGCCTGGGCGAACTTCGCCGGCACCCTGCTGACCCGCAACGCTCCCCCGATCCGGGTAAATCTCGCCGATCTCGACCGCATCCCCGACGACGCAGCCGCGGTGGCCATCGCCGGGCCGGTCTACGATCTGAGCCCCACCGAGCTGGACGTGCTCAAGGAATACTGGTCGCGCCCCCGCTCCGCGCTGCTCGTCACCGCCGGCTCCAACGAAGCGCCGCCCCGCCTCCGCGCCTTCCTCCGCGAGCACGGTGTCACCCTGAACCGCGACCGCGTGGTCACGAGAAAAGGCGACCAGATCACCACCAACGTCCACGCCGTCTTCACCGAGGGCATGGCCTTCACCCGCGAATTCGGCGGCAAATCCACACTGCTGGAAGGCGCGACATGCAGCCTGGGCATCCGGGACACGAACAACGACGACCTGATCTCCCGCGGCATCAACCTCTACACCCTGCTCGAAACCGGCTCCGAATACTGGGGAGAAACCGCCTTCGACAAGGGCAGCCCCGCCTTCGACTCCCGCGAGGACATCGCCGGCCCGCTGCGCCTCGCCGCCGCCGTCATCCGCGGCGTCGCCACCGACGACCAGCTCGCCGGCGAAGTCTCCCGCATGGTCGTCATCGGCAACACCGACTTTCTCGATCCCAACCACTTCTCCGACATCAACCGCGACTTCCTCGCCACCTCGGTGGACTGGCTCATCGGCCGCGAGTCCGTCTCCGGCTTCGGCCCGCGGACCTTCGGCACCTATAAGTTGCCGCTGCTCGATGTGCAGGTATCCTTTATCAACCGGGTGAACCTGATCTTCCTGCCCGCCTTCGCCCTGCTCGCCGGCGCGCTGGTCTGGTCCTCGCGCCGCGCCTGACTTCCGCCGACATGCGCTCCATCTCCTTCACCATCTTTCTGTTGCTCCTGGCCGTCGTCTCCGGCGGCATGGTTGCGATGCGCGTGTCGGAGGGGAACCTGCACCGCATCTTCGGCCCCCCGCCGACCGGGGCGGGCGACCGGCTCTACGACTTCGACCCGGCGCTGGCCAGCAGCATCGTCCTCTCGGGCAATGGAGCCAACGCACACTGCGTCCTCCGGCACGGCCGCTGGCAGGTCATCACTCCATGGCAGGACCGCATGGATCCCGTTTTCGCCAAAGCCATCATCGCCTTCACCCTCGGCACCCGCGTCGTGGACGCGATCCCGCGCGATGAGTTCGACGAAGAAAAAAAAGCCTTCTCGAACAGCGCCATCCGCGTCCGCATCGAGGACTCCAACGGAAAAGCGCTGGCCAAATACATCCTCGGCCCCCTGACCGCCGTCACGCATCTCGACCCCGAGACCGGGGAGGAGCATCCCACCGTCTTCCTCCGGCCGCGCGAAAGCGGGCGCAACGACTATGTTTACGCCTGCACCGGCGACATCCACCCGATCTTCAAGGACGGCCTCCGCTACCTGCGCGACCACCGGCCCTTCTACTTCGATCCGCGGCTGCTCCAGTCCATCCGCATCCGCAATGCCGAGGGCGGCCTGACTCTCTCCCGCCAATCCCCCGACAGCACATCGCCGTGGCGCATCACCAAGCCGCTCGAACTTGGCACCGACCGCGCCGCCGTGCGGCAACTGCTCGAAAATCTCTACCTCCTGCGCGCGAAAAACGTCCTCAACCGCGCCGAAGTCACCCTGCCCTCCGCCGGCGAGGGCGATGTCGAATCGATCGCCCTCCGCCACTTCGGCGAAACGGGCGAGCGCACCCTGCAGATCTTCCCCCCCGCCACCCCGGAAGCCGAAACCCAGTACGCCATCGTCGACGACCGGCCCGATGCGGTCTTCGAACTTCTCCGCCGCCCGCTCGCCGCCGGCGCCAACGGACAGGACGACATGGTTTCCCTGGCCGTCCTGCCCGATACCGTCAACCAGCTCCGCGACAAAACCCTCGCCCACATCCTCATCACCGCGGTCAAGACCATCCGCATCCTCCCCTCCACCGGCACCGAAATTTTCATCGGCCGCGAGACCCCGCGGGACGGCGGCCTCGTCCGCCTGAACGGCGAAATGCAGCCGCTCAATCCCTACGCCCTCCAGAACCTCATCAAAGCCTTCACCCAGATTCCGGTCACCGCCTTCGTCACCGACGCGGCGGGCGACGACCTTTCGCCCTACGGGCTCGATCGCCCCGCCCTGACGGTGAGCTTCGCCTCCTTCGGAGACGAGGAAATCGCATTCCTTTTCGGCCTCTCGCGCGACGGCACCTGGCACGTCATGCGAGGCGGTACGACCACCGTGGCCAAACTCGACGACCAGTTCATCCGCGAAATCGCCGTGAAACCGTGGCAATGGCGGCAGACCGCCCTGTGGTCGATCGCGGCGGTCGATCTCAAGACCATCGAGCGTACCATCGAAGGCCAGCCCACGCTCGCGCTGACGCACGACTTCCTCTCTGAATCCTGGTCCGCCAGCGAAAATGGCCAAGACCGCAGTTCCGAACTCTCCACCGCCCGCGCCAACCGGCTGCTCGCCGTCCTCCTCGACCTCAATGTCCAGGAATGGCTCGCCGCGGACGATTCCCAGGCCGCCGCCGCGCTCGCCAACCCGGCGCTGCGCTTTTCCCTCGGCATCGATGTCGTCGACGACGAAGGCGAGGACGCCGGCAGGCAGTGGCGGCACCTGGCCATCGCCCCCGCCTCCGACTCCCCCGCCAACCGCCTCTTCTACGCCCGGATCGACGGCGAACCGCACCCCTTCCTCCTCGGCCACGGCACTGTCTATCAGCTCGCCGTGGACCTCTTCGGCGACGATTGACTCAGCAAGGCACGTAGTCCCGCCTTCTGGCGGACCGAACGATCACACGAGCCTCTTTCCCCGAAAACCGCGTCCACCCCCGCCTCATCCGGCTGAAGCCGGAACTACATACCTTTCACGATTGACACGTTTCCGCTTCCCCCGCCCGGCCATCTCGTGTTTTCTCCGCCTGCATTCGCATGGAACTCGACCTCATCGACGTCCACTTCGACCTGAAGTCTATCAAGCCCCGCGAGCTGGAGGAGGCTCTGGAGGACCCGTTCGGCCTGCGCTTCCTGCCCGACAGCGAGCGCGAGGACGGCGAGTCCCGCTACTACGGGCTCGGCCGCACCGTCTCCGACCGCTACATCTTCCTCTGCTTCCGCACCGACGGGAAAAAGACCCGCGTGATCGCCGCCCGTGAAATGAGCGAAGGCGAGCAACGCTTCTACGAACGGAAATACGCCGAGTTCAAATGAGCCAACCGACCAAATCCGTCACCCGCTGGTCCGAAATTCCCGATTTCGAAGACGAGACCGCCGAAGCCCGCTTCTGGGAGGAACATGAACTCGACGCCCGCCTCATGGCCGGTTCTGTTCACGAACCCGACTCGCGCGAATCCACCACCATCACCCTGCGCTTCGACCCCCGCATGCTCTCACGCATCAAGCGCATCGCCCGCTCCCGCTTCCTCAACTACCAGTCGATGATGAAGCAATGGCTGGCCGAGCGGCTCGAAGACGAAATGCGCAAGCAATGAGCCGCCTGCGGCGCCTGATCCGCCACCCGCACCTCTGGCTCGCGGCGTTCCTTCTCTGGGCTGGCGTGCTCTGGTGGCTTTCCTCTTCGGCTCGGGAATTCCCCACCGAGCTCGACTTCCGTGCCTCCGACAAGGTGCTGCACTTCGGCTACTTCTTCGGCGGGGCCGGCCTGCTCTCCGCCTTCTGGTTCCGCCTGCGCGGCGGCAGCCTCCCCCCTTGGAAGAAGCACCTGCTCGGCGTGACCCTCGCCGTCGGTCTCATCGGCGTGTTGGACGAGTGGCACCAATCCTGGGTCCCCAACCGCTTCGGCAACGACCCCGGCGACCTCGCCGCCGATATCGCCGGGGCTTTCTGCGGCGCCCTTGTCTTTCGTCGCTGCCACCGGCTGATCGCTTGAGCCCGTTTTGAGAGTGCGCGGGAACGCACTCCCCAACGGGCTCTCAGCGCCTGCGCAAGATAAACACTCCGGCCCCGGCGAAGGCCAGCGTCAGAATTCCCGGCTCCGGCACCGGGTGGCTGCCGATGAAATCCTGGATCTCCGCGACATGGCTTCCCAGATAGGTGTAAATGCTCAGACTCCGCATCGTTTCTCCCGGGCCGGGTTCGATGTCGATGGCGCCGCTCGCCCAGGCGATGCCGGCGACGACCAACTGGCTGCCCGAAACAATCATTAGCGGACTGCCGGAATCGCCGGTGTTCAGGTCGGCTTCGAAATTCGTCCAGACATAGCCGGGGTCTCCGTTTTCGTTCTGGATCGCCCAAAGCGTGTCGCCGACGGATGAAGAGCCCGTGATGGTCGTGTTCTCCTGAAATCTCTCGATCTGGTTCGTGCCGACGGCCTGGTTGGTGAGCGGGGAAGATCCATAGCCGGCGGTCGTCGGCGAGATCCCCGACATGTAGGAGAATTCGTTGACGAGCGCCGAGGAGGGGAAACTGCTTTCCGTCAGCGGTGTCGTGATAAAGCTGTAGGTGGCGATCGAGCCCGGGAGCGGGGAGCTGAGATAGCCGATCCACAGATCGGTGCCGCTGACCTGCATTCCTCCCGCGACCGTGCCGGTGACCGGCGTGGCGCCGGGATCGTTACCGGGGAAGAAGGTCAGCGTGGCGCCATTCGACGGACGGGAATGGGCGGCACTCAGGAAGACATTGGGCGCGATCATCGTCGCCCAGGTGCCGTTGGCGGCGCGGCCGACGCCCGACCAATCATAGGCCGCGGCGACGAAGGAGGCATCGTCGGCGAAGCGGTCGTTCGTCGCAGGAGAGAAGTTCTGGATCGAGATCGCCGCCTGGGCGAACCCGGAAAGCCCAAGCGCAAGCGGAACGGTCAGGGATTTTGGAAAGTTCACAGCGTCGAATGGAATAGAACGTCCACAACGGTGTGGCAAGCATTCCCTTTCCGCAGGGGGACCTACGGCTCCTGCGTCTACGGGTTGACGCAGGAGCCCCGCTCGTCTCCCATCCGGCGCATGCGGAAAGGCGAGGACGAGCGGAAGACCGGGCGGAAAGGCGCGGTCAAGTGGGTGCTTTCCTACCTGCGGCCCCACCGGAAGGTCTTCATCCCCTCGGTGATCGCCCTGTTCCTCACCGCCGCCCTGTCGCTGGCCTTCCCGTTTTTTCTCAAAGACCTGATCGGCGAGCCGGTGGACGCGCTGCGGGCGGGAGTCGATCCCGAAGTGGCGAGGGCCAATGCGGACGAAAAAATCCTCTGGCTGCTCGGCGCGCTCGCGCTTCAGGCCTTCATCGCCTTCTGGCGCGTGCAGGGCTTCATCCGCTCCGGAGAGGCCGCGCTCAATGACCTGCGGCGCGATCTCTTCCGCCACCTGCTGAAACTACCCGTGCCGTACTTCCAGGACCAGCGCTCCGGCTCGCTGAGCAACCGTGTCTCCGCCGATCTCGCCGTGGTCCGCGAAACCCTGCTCAACACCGTCCCCCTGGCCGCGCGGCACAGTGTGGTGCTCGCCGGCAGCCTTGTCGCGATCTTCTTTTTCTCATGGAAACTCTCGCTGGTCATGCTCGCCAGCGTGCCGGTGGTGGTGCTGGCGGTGGCGATTTCCGGCCGCCGGGTGCGCAAGTATTCCCGCGACGCGCAGGATGCGCTGGCCGAATCCGGCATGATCATCGAGGAAAGCGTGCAGGGCATCGCCGACGTAAAAGCTTTCGCCAATGAAAACGTCGAGGCCGCCCGCTACGGCCGCGCGCTCGACCGCTTTTTCGAAGTCACTCTGCGCGGGGCGAAAGCGCGCGCCGCCTTCCTTTCCTTCATCATCTTCGCGATGTTCGGGGCGATCGCGGGCGTGGCCTGGTTCGGCGCTCACATGCTGGCGCGGGGCGAGATCGCCAACGGCGATTTCATCGCCTTCATCCTCTTCAGTGTCTTCGTCGGCGCTTCGCTCGGTTCCTTTCCCGAGATCGTTTCACAGTTCCATGCGATGTCCGGCGCTACCGAACGCCTGCGCGAACTGATCGGCGAAGTTCCGGAAAGAGATGGCAGCCGCCCGGCCGGCCCGCTTGACGGCGCGCTCGCCTTCGAAAACGTCTCCTTCCGCTACCCGTCCCGCCCCGAGACTCCGGTGCTGGAGGACCTCACCTTCGCCGTGCAACCCGGCCAGCGCATCGCTCTGGTCGGTCCCTCCGGCGCGGGGAAATCGACCGTTTTCTCGCTCATCCTCGGTTTCCACCGCCCGGAAAGCGGCCGCGTTCTCTTCGACGGAACCGACGCCGCGGAACTGCAGCTCGCCCCGCTGCGCAAGCGCATCGCCGTCGTCCCGCAGGAGGTGCTGCTCTTCGGCGGCTCGATCCGCGAAAACATCGAATACGGCCGGCACGGCGCGAGCGCGGAGGAAATCGAGGCCGCCGCGAAACAGGCGAACGCTCATGACTTCATCGCCGCCCTGCCGGAAGGCTACGACACCCTCGTCGGCCCCCGCGGCGTGAAGCTCTCCGGCGGCCAGCGCCAGCGCATCGCCATCGCCCGCGCCATCCTCGCCGATCCGCGCATCCTGCTGCTCGATGAGGCGACCAGCGCGCTCGACACCGAGAGCGAGCGGCTCGTCAACGAAGCGCTGGAGCGCCTGATGGCCGGCCGCACCAGCCTGGTCATCGCCCACCGTCTCGCCACTGTCCGCCACGCCGACCGCATCCTTGTCCTCAACCACGGCCGCCTCGTCGAAAGCGGCGCCCACGACGAGCTCATGGCACGCCAGGGCACCTACCGGCTGCTGGCGGAAACGCAGCTTCTCTGACCAAAACCATGCGCGGCCTCTTCATCGTTCTCGAAGGCATCGACGGCACCGGCAAATCGACCCAAGCGCGCCTTCTCGCCGATTGGTTTCGCGGGCAAGGGCGCGAAGTCGTCACCAGCCGGGAACCTACCGATGGCCCCTGGGGCCGCCTGCTCCGCGAATCCGCCGGCAGCGGCCGTCTTTCGCCGGAGGACGAGCTAGAGCTTTTCCTCCGCGACCGCCGCCAGCATGTCGAAGAACTGATCGCCCCGTCGCTCGCCGCCGGGAAGGTCGTCATCCTCGACCGCTACTATTTCTCCACGATGGCCTACCAAGGCGCCCGCGGCTTCGATCCCGCGGAAATCCGGCGGAAGAACGAGGAATTCGCGCCCGTTCCCGATCTGCTTTTCACCCTCGATCTGGATGTGGAGACCGCCCTGTCCCGCATCGGCGCGCGGGGAGATACGGCGAACGAATTCGAGAAACGCGATTCGCTGGAGAAATGCCGGGAGATTTTCCTTTCCCTCGCCGGCGAGCCTTTCGCCCACATCATCCCGACCGACGGCGGCCCGGAGGAAGTCCAGCGACGGATTCGCGACATCGCCGGAAAAAGGCTCTTGTAGAGGGATGGCTGCGCCATTCCATGCTACGCGGAGCTTCCCGCTAGCGGCCGTCTCGCAGGCCATCCGCCCGCCACGGCGCAGCCGCTCTGCTACCCGAAAGCCACCTGTCACGCTTTGACATCTCTCGCCTGGCGGCGCTTTCTCCGCGCATGTCCGAACGCTTCACCGGCGGCTTTGTCCAGACCAACGGCTACCTCGTCGCAACGCCCGACGGCTCGCACCTGATGATCGACGCCCCCCTCGGCGCGGCGGCGTGGTTGCGGGATCGCGGGATCGTGCCGGCGGCATTGCTGCTGACCCATCAGCACTACGATCACGTCGAGGACGCGGCGGCGATCGCTGCCATGGGCGCGAAGGTTTTCGCCTGGTCGCCCTATTCCGGGGCGCTGACCCTGGCGGAGATGATGCGCTCCTTCGGCATGCCGGTGGAGGTGGTGCCCTATCCGGTCGATGAAATATTGGAAGGCCGCGCCGCGCTGGAGCTCGGCGGCGCGAGGGTCGCTCTCCTGCACGTGCCGGGGCATGCTCCCGACAGCGTGGCGTTCCATTTCGCCGAGGCGGGCGAGCTTTATTCAGGGGACGCGCTCTTTGCAGGGTCGATCGGCAGGACCGATCTGCCGGGCGGGGATCACGCCGTCCTGATTGCGGCGATCCGGGAAAAACTCTACCCCCTGCGGCCGGAAACCCGCGTCTTTCCCGGTCACGGCCCGGCCACGGACATCGGCGTGGAGCGAGAGACCAATCCCTTCATTCGTCCCTGAAATTTCCCACCACGTCATGCGAGCCGTCATTCAACGGGTTTCCTCCGCCTCGGTCGCCATCGGCGGCGAAACGGTCGCTTCCATCGGCCCCGGTCTGCTGGTGCTGCTCGGCATTGAGGGGGCAGACGGCGGGGAGGACGTCGCCTGGCTGGCCCCGAAGATCGCCAGAATGCGGATTTTCGGCGACGGGGAAGGGAAAATGAATCTCCCGCTCGCCGAAACCGGGGGCGGCGTGATCGTGGTGAGCCAGTTCACCCTTCATGCCTCGACCCAAAAGGGCAATCGCCCATCCTTCATCCGTGCGGCGAGGCCGGAGCGTTCGGAGCCGCTTTACGAGGATTTCTGCCGGGCGATGGAAGCCGAACTCGGCCACCCCGTCGGCCGCGGTCGTTTCGGGGCGGACATGCAAGTCGCGCTGGTCAATGACGGGCCGGTGACCATCGTGGTCGACACGCGGGCGAGGGAATGAAAAGGCCACCTCTGCCGGGCGATCTTGTGAAGCATGAAACGCCACCCTTCGGGATTCCCTTCCATCGCGATCCGGTTTCATCTTCCCCCGCCCGCCTCATGGACGAAGATCTTTTCACCCGCCTGCCCTCCCCGGAAGAACGCATCCGCGAACTGACGGCCCTCATCCGGCGTCACGATGACCTCTACTACAACCAGGCCGCCCCCGAAATCTCCGACGCCGATTACGACAAACTCTTCCGCGAACTGGAGCATTTCGAAGCCGAACACCCGTCGCTCGCCGATCCGAACTCGCCCACCCGGCGCGTCGGCGGCGCGCCCATCGACGGCTTCCAACAAATCCGCCACCTCGTTCCGATGCTCAGCATCGACGATGTTTTTGAGCTGAAGGACGCCGAAATCCCGCAGGCCGAACTGATCGACTTCTACCGCCGGCTCCAGAAAAACCTCGGCCGCGAGGACGTGGCCGTGACCGTCGAGCCGAAGATCGACGGCGTCGCCGTCTCCCTCGTCTACCGCAACGGCGAACTCGCCTACGCCGCCACCCGCGGCGACGGCATCACCGGCGACGACATCACCCACAATATCCGGACGATCCGCAGCGTGCCGCTTCACCTGTCCTCATCTCCATCTTTTGGCTCCGCCTCCCTCCTCGAAGTTCGCGGCGAAGTCTTCATGCCCAATCAGGCTTTCGCCGCGATGAACGCCGAGCGCGACGAAGCCGGTCTGCCCACCTTCGCCAACCCTCGCAACGCCACCGCCGGCACGCTCAAGCAACTCGACCCGAAAGCCGTCGCCGTCCGCCCTTTGCGTTTCCTCGCCCACGGTCTCGGCGCGTACGAGGGCCCGCCGCTCGACAGCGAACCCGACTTCCACATCCTGCTCGATGCCACCGGCATCCCGCGCAACAAGCCCGTCATCGTCTCCCGCAACCTCGAAGAACTCCTCGCCGCCGTCGCCCGTATCGACCGCGAACGCCACGACCTCGGCTATGGCACCGACGGCGCGGTCGTGAAGGTGCTCGACCGCGCGGAACGCGAAACCCTCGGCTTCACCTCCCGCGCGCCCCGCTGGGCCGCCGCCTACAAGTTCCTCCCCGAGCAGCAGGAAACCACGCTCAACGCCATCACCGTCCAGGTCGGCCGCACCGGCGTGCTCACCCCGGTCGCCGCACTCACGCCCGTCTTCATCTCCGGCTCCACCGTTTCCCGCGCGACCCTCCATAACCAGGACGAGATCACGAAAAAGGACATCCGCATCGGTGCCACCGTATTGATCGAAAAAGCGGGCGAAATCATTCCCGCCGTCGTCAAGGTCATCCGCCACGCCGAAGGCGCGGCGCCCTTCTCCCTCTATGACCACGTCGGCGGCAAGTGCCCTTCCTGCGGCGGCCCCATCTCGCAGGAAGAAGGCTTCGTCGCCTGGCGCTGCACGAATTTCCAGTGCCCCGCCCAGGCCGTCACCCGCATCAAACACTTCGCCTCCCGAAAAGCCCTCGACCTCGCCGGCCTCGGCGAATCCGTCGCCGTAAAACTCGTCGAAACCGGCCTCGCCCGCACCCCGCTCGATCTCTTCGACCTCCAGCGCTCCGACCTCGCCAACCTGCTCCTCGACCCCGCCAAGTCTGCTGACGGTCAAGTCATTTCCAAAGAACGCCGCTTCGGCGAAAAGCGCGCCGATCAACTCCTCGCCGCGCTCGAAGCGGCCCGCACCAAACCGCTGAACCGCTGGCTCTTCGCCATGGGCATCCGCCAGGTCGGCGAGGCGGCGGCCAAGGAACTCTCCCGCCTTCACGAAAAGCTCTCGGACATTCCGGGATCTCCCATCCTTGCCGAACTTCTCGCCGACACCCGCGCCGACGCGAAGAAGAAGAATGAAAAACTCATCCCCTACGCCATCGGCGGCGATGTCGGCCCCGCCGTGGCCGAGAGCCTGGCCGCCTTCTTCCAATCCGACGCCGGTCGCCACGTCCTCGACCGCCTCGCCGGACTCGGCATCGATCCCGTTTCGGACAATCATCTCCCCATCGCCGCCGCGGCCGATCTCTCCGCCCTGCCTCTAACCGGAAAAACCTTCGTCATCACCGGCGCCCTCAGCATGGACCGCGACGAAATGAAGTCCTTCATCGAATCGAAAGGCGGCAAGGTCACCGGCTCGGTGTCGAAAAACACTCACTACCTCCTCGCCGGCGAAGGCGGCGGCTCCAAGCGCGACAAGGCGGAAAAACTCGGCGTCCCGGTCATCGGCGAAGACGACCTTCAGGCCATGCTCTGAAGTCGGAGATTTGCCGCGCACCCCATCGTCAAGCCCGGGCTGTTTCAACTTGTGTGCGATTGATGGATGGCGCTATTTTGTTTTCTGGCGGCAGTGAAATACAGCCTGATGTGTCCATGAATAAAAAGTCATTCTATGTGAGTGCGATGGTTGTATGTCTGGTCGCTGTTGGCGCGTGGCACCTGGGACGTTCCTCCAAGGCGGACGAAAATCCCCCTGCGGATCTCCGGAATGCACGTCGTTCGCAAGACTTGCCCGAAACAGGGCGCGAGGTGAAATTTACGGCAGATTCGGTGGCTTCGCGGACTACAGGCGCGGTGCGCATGACACCCGAGATGGCAAGAGAAAGGCTGTCCGAAATCATGGCGAACACACCGGATATCACCAAGAAATCCGCAGCTTGCGCGGACGTGATTTCGGAGCTTTGCAGGAATGGTTACACCAATGAGGCCTGGGATTTGATTGATTCGGGATACGGGACTGTCCGAGACAGCCAGCTAGCGGCGTTCTTCTCCGGGGCGGATTTAGATAATCAATCCCTCCTGTTCAAAATCGAAGGATTGGAGAAGCATGAGATCACCTTGGGAATGCTCGGGTATCTCCATCGGATCAAGGATGATGGAATGCACGATAAACTTTCATCACCGGAGTTTCAGGCGTTTATAGACAGCTTGAGGGCGAAAAACATGCTGACCGGCGTCGATACCGCCCTCTCCGTGACCCTTCGGACCCAACTGGCGGAAAGCGACGCTTCCGCGAATCGTTCTCTTTTGGAATCAGCTTCCCTCATGAACAGCTCCGGCCTGATCGGCACTTACTCCATGATGGACCTCGTATACAGGGCCGACATCGGGGATGCATTTGAAAAATGGGAGTTCGTCGAGAGGATTGACCCGGCGGAACAAGAGAACCGTCGGGCTCAGAATGTTCGAGTAAGATTGATCTCCGAACTTGTTCGGCAAGATGCCGCCAAAGCGCTGGGGACGATCTTACAAACTCCCGGCAAGCAAGGATTTGCGGATTTATCCAATGCCATGGAGGAGTGGATGAGCATCGATGCGGACGGAGCTTCCAAATGGGTTCTCGCCAACCGGCCTGGACTCCATCAAGGAAAACAGAACGCGGTAGCGAATGCGCTTTTCACGAAAGCCCTCAACTTCGGAGAATACGACACCGCAAGGCAATGGGCGGAAAGCATGCACGACCCGAAAATGAAGGCGAACATGATGAGAGCGCTTGAGGCACGGGGAGCCGCTTCTCAGTAGAAGCCTGCTGCGGAGGATTCCCAGGCCCGTTAGAGCCGGCCGCGTCATAGGGGCCCCTGTATTTCGGATTTCCGCATCACCTCATCTCTGCGTGATGCCGGGCCGGAAACGTGGCGCATGCCTCCGGCTTGCAAACGGATTGCCCGGCTCTGTCGGACGCGCCGGAGGCATGCGCCGCGAAATCACCCGATCGCCGGCACATCGACCCACGCGGCGGTCTCGTGCGACTTCCAGCTCAGTTCCGCGAGCTGCACCCCCTTCGCTCCCTCCCGCAGCGTCCAGCGGAACGGCTCATCGTTCACCACGTGCCGGATGAAA
The DNA here is from genome assembly GCA_037190465.1 of Haloferula sp. Lineage (GTDB taxonomy): Bacteria > Verrucomicrobiota > Verrucomicrobiia > Verrucomicrobiales > Akkermansiaceae > Haloferula. The sequence continues at coordinate 67,649 of JBBCJF010000014.1, forward strand.
AGTTCCCACTGGATCTTGAACGCATTGTCGAAGGGAATCTGATCCGGCACCTCCGTCCAGCGATCGTAGTAGTTGATCGGGCTGTCGATGTCCGGATTCCACACCGGCCGCGGCGTCACGCTCTGGTGCTGCGCCCAGCATTTCCTCAATCCGACAACGGCCGAGCCCTCCGTCCCGTCCACCTGCATCGTCAGCAGATCGTCGCGGCGCACGCGGACATTCCACGAGGAATTGAACTGGCAGACGACCCCCGTATCCGTCTCGAAAAGCGCATAAGCCGAATCGTCCGCCGTGCAGGCGAAGGGCCTGCCTCTTTCGTCGAAGCGCCGCCCGATGTGCGTCGCCGCCCGGCAGAAAACGCGGGTCACGTTGCCGAAGAGATTGTCGATCACATAGCGCCAGTGGCAGTGCATGTCGACGATCAACCCGCCGCCGTCCTCCTTGCGATAGTTCCAGCTCGGCCGCTGGATCGGCTGGCCCTCGTGCTCGCCGGTGAAGACCCAGTAGCCGAATTCTCCGCGCACGCTCAGAATCCTGCCGAAAAATCCCTGCTCTTTCAGAAGCTGATACTTCCGCAAACCGGGCAGCCACAATTTGTCCTGCACCGCCCCGTTCTTCACCCCGGCCTTCTCCGCCACCTCGGCGATGCGCAGCGCTTCAGCGAAGGACTCCGCCGTCGGCTTCTCGCAATAGACATGCTTGCCCGCCGCGATGGCCTTCTCAAGAAACCCGATGCGATACGGCGTGCCGGAAGCGTCGAAGAAAATCTCGTTGTGTGGATCGGCCAGCGCCGCGTCGAGGTCGGTCGTAAAGCGATCCACGCCGTACTTCGTCGCAAGGCCGCGGAGCTTGTCCTCATTGCGCCCGGTGAGAATGGGGTCGGGAAGCACCAGCGTGTCGCCGCACGACACCCCGCCCTGCTCCCGGATCGCGAGAATCGAACGCACGAGGTGCTGGTTGGTGCCCATGCGTCCGGTGACGCCGTTCAGGATGATGCCAAGTTTCTTGGTTTTCATAAAGACAGAAGACAGGAAGACGACAGACGGAAGACCGGAAGGATGCGGAGCGCCGGAAGACTCAAGTCTTCTGTCTGGCGTCTTGAAGCGAGGCGGCCCGACGTCTTCATAGCGCTTCACAGCTTTCCACAATCCTTTCGAGAAAATCGTGCTGATTTTCGGACCAGTATTTGCGCGAGAAAATCTCGACTTCCGTGAGGCCGCCGAAACCCGCCGCCCGGACCATCTTCGCGATGCGGGCGGAGGCGTTGACGCCCTCGCCGGGCAGGCCACGGTCGAGCAGGATGTGATCGAAGTCCGGCTTGAACTCGCAGACATGGAAGGCGAACAGACGATCCGCGGCGGCGCAGCGTTGGATCTGCGCTTCGAGCCCGCTTTCCCACCAGACATGGAAGACATCGACTGCTACGCCCACGAGTTCGTGGTTCAGGGACTCGGCAAGTTCGTTCGCATCGCGCATCGATGCCACGGCGGAGCGGTCCCCGGCATACATCGGATGCAGCGGCTCGATGGCCAGCCGGATGCCCGCACTCTCCGCCTGCGGCAACAAGGCGGCAATGCCATCGCGGATCTGATCGAGATTTTCCTCCGGCGTCTGTCCGAGCGTCGCACCGCAGACGAGGACAACCATCGGCAGGCCGAGTGCCTCGGCTTCGCGCAGGGCGGTCCGGTTGGACTCGATGGCCGCCTCGCGGCCGGCCGCGTCCCTCTCTGTGAAAAAGCCGCCGCGCACCAGACTCACCGGGACAAGGCCGCTGTCGTCGAGATGTTTCCTCACTTTCCCCAAATCGTGACCGGCGATGGTCTCGCGCCAGACAGACACACCGCCGACACCCCGCCGGGCGTAGTTTTCCAGACACTCGTGGATCGACCACGGCTTGTTGGTGAAAGTGTGGATGGCGAGGCGGTCGGGCGTCATGAAGGGGTGGAATCTCCGGGAACCAGATGCCCTGCCAAACGGAGCAGCGCGGCCGGGGCTTCGTTTTCGATGATCTCCGTCTGCAGACGCGTCGCGGCGTAGCGGGCGAGTTCCTCGACCGGCAGGCTCACGGTGGTCAGCAGCGGGCGGGAAAGACGCCGCACCGGCGAATCGTCGAAACCCGTGACGGCGATCTCATCCGGCACGCGGAAGCCGAGCCGGTCGAGTTCCGAGAGGACCACGGTGCCGACGATGTCGTTCACGCAAACGAGGACGCTCGCGCCCTCCGCCGCCGCCGCGACTTTCGCAGTCTGGATGGAGGCGATATCCCGGAAAACGACACAATCCCTTTCCCGGTCGAATGCCAGCCCCCGGCGCCGGCAGGCCTGCTCGAAACCATCGAGCCTCTCTTCGTGAATCTGGCCGAGTCCCTCGATGGAGACAAAGCGCGGCCGGATCTCCCCCATGCCGGAACGCAGATGGTCGAGCAGGTCGAGCATGCCCGCCGCATGGTCCGCCGCGACGCAGGGCAGGCCGGGAATCGAGCGGTTCAGCACCACGAAGGGCGTGCCGTGCTCTCGCAGGCTCTTGAGCGTCTGCTGGCTGGGCCGCTGGAAAGCGAACACGAAAGCGTCGGTATCGCCGCCCTTCTTGTGCGGGTAGGGGTCGAAGTCGGGCGAATTCACCTCGCACAGCAAATTGAGCCCGCAAAGAGTGAACCCGCGACGCAGCCCCTCGACCAGCGCGGCGAAGTCGTAGAACAACGCCCGCTCCGGCTCGGCATGGCGTGGCAGAACGAGCTTCACGTTGAGAATCGTCCGTCCGCGGTGCCTGCGGATACTACGTTTCTCGTAGCCGATCCGCTCCGCGACCGCCTCCACTTTCCGCCGCACTTCCTCACCGACCAGCCGCGAACCGTTGAGCGCGCGCGACACGGTGGACGATGAAACTCCGAGTTCGCGGGCGATGTCGTCGATGGTGGGCATGGGCGGTGGCTATCGGTTACAAGTTAGAGGCTATTGATTCGGACCCCGGTAACCAATAACAATTAACTTTTAACGTCATACCCCAATCGGAGGAGGCAGTCCGCCAGAATGCCCGCCTCCCATTCCGGACGGTACGGACACATCGGATGGGGTTCGGAAGTCGGGATGCGGCCGAGGAGGTGCTGGAAGACGGCGCAACTGTGCTTGTAGGCCGGCACCGGAGCGCGGAAGCCGACATTGCCAAGGTACTGCAGCGCGTCGTTGAGTTCAGCGTAGCGCTCGTCGCCCTCCAGCCAATATTGGTCGCGCAGGGCGAATTTTTCAGGGCAGAAAGCCGCGAGGCCAAGCAGGTAGTCGGAACCATACTCGATCATGTCGATGCCGAGATCGTTGCCGGTGAAAATCATGAATTCCGGACGCATTTCGTCGCGGATTTCGAGGCGGCGCAGCTCCTTGCCGCGGTCGAGCGAGGAATGCTTGATGCCCTTGAGAGCCGGGATCGTCATCAGGCCGCGGATCGTCTCCTCGTCGTAGATCATCCCATTCGGCGCGAACATTTTGCCAAGCTCGAAGCCGAAGACCGACTCGTATCCCTCGCAAACCCTGGCGTAGAGTTCGATGATCTCCGCCGGAGCCCAGTCGTGGAAACGGGTCGTCTGGAAAAGAATCGGAGTGCCGCCGAAGGATACGATCTCGTCCATCTGGCGCCGATACAGATCGACGAGCTCCCCTTCCAGCCCCTCGACGAAAACGCCGGCCACGAAATCACGGCGTCCCTGGATGACCTCTTCCGTCAGACCGAGGATTTCGCTGCGCTCGGCGGCGGTGAGATAGTTCGCATAGCCGGTGTCCATGTTCACCGCGCAGCCGAGACCGGCCCCGGTGGTGCGGGCGATGGCGGTCTGGAACGCCTCATGGGCGATCGAACCGTCCGCCTCGAAGGGCAGCAGACAGGCGGCATAGCCGGTGATTTTCCGGCGGAAGCGTTTGGCGGCGTGGCGGGTTTCGAGCGACATGCTGGCTTCATTGTTTGCATGCAAATTTTTTCTGGCAAGCCTTTCTTCCTTCTTGCCGGACCGGCCGCGGATCGCTTGCTTTTCTTTTCGAAACAAAACCTGAGCAAGAGCCTTGCTGCCACGAACGAAATTCTCTTGTACGACAAAGTATGACAAATATACGCTTCGCGACTTTCCATAAAACCTTCGGCAAGCTCCCGCTTGTCTCCGATGCCATCTTCGAAGCAATGGTGTTCTCCCCCCTGCACCCTGGCGGATGAGCCCGCGCCCCCTCTCTTTGACCTGCGTGGGGAAGATCGCCCCCCAAGTCCGCGATACCGTGGGAGTCATCGACCCGCATCGGCTGTCGGCGAGAACCGCCGGCTCTCGTTTCCATGGCTCCGGCACGCGCGTCATCAAATACCCGTTCGCCACCAGCTTTTCATGCAAAGCTCCGCATAGCGGATGGTTCTGCGCGGAAGTTTTCGGCCACACACCACTGCCGGAAACCACCGGACGCGAAAGTTTCTCCGTCCTCCGCCGTTTTTTCGGCTCTCCGATCCCCGTATGAAAACCCACCTGTCGAAAGACGAACTCACCCTCCTCGCCGAGGCGGAAACCAAAGGCCCGCTCGGCAAGGCGCGCATCTACTCCAAGCTCTCCGGCCCCGGTTGGCTTCAGGGCTGCATCACTCTCGGCGGCGGCTCGCTCGCCGGGGCCCTCTACCTCGGCGTGCTCTTCGGCCCGCACATGCTGTGGCTCCAGCCGCTCGCGATGATCTGCGGCATCATCATGCTTTGCGCCATCACCTACGTCACCCTCTCCACGGGCGAGCGCCCCTTCGGCCTGGTGATCCGGAAAATCTCCCCCTTCCTCGCCTGGGCCTGGCTGCTCGCTGCGGCCATCGCCAACGTGATTTTCTGTCTGCCCCAGTACAGCCTGGCCCTCGCCGCTGTACAACAGAATCTCGTCCCCGCCCTCGCCAACACCAGTCCCTACCTGATCACCTTCGTTATTTTCGTCAGCTGCGCCTTCATCGTCAGCTTCTACAACCGGGGCGGCTGGGGAATCAAATGGTTCGAGATCATCGTCAAAGTGATGGTGGGGATCATCGTCTTCTCCTTCGTCGGCGTGACGATCACCCTCATCGCCAAGGGAGCCATCAATTTCGGCGAGCTTTTCAAAGGGCTGGTGCCAAGCCTGACTTATTTCACCAACCCCACCCCCGTCTTCGCCGAAGCCATCGCCCAGACCGGCGAAAACGCCCAAACGTGGACCGAGATCGTAACCGGCACTCACGGCGGCGTCATGATCACCGCCTTCGGCACCGCCGTCGGCATCAACATGACCTTCCTTCTGCCCTACTCCATCCTCAAGCGCAACTGGGGCCCCCGCCACCGCGGCCTCGCCCTCTTCGACCTTTCCATCGGACTTTTCGTTCCCTTCGTCGTCGCCACCGGCTGCCTCGTCATCGCCTCCTGGTCCCAGTTCCACGGCCAATCCTCCGACGTGCTCGATGAAAACGGCCAGGTCCGCCCGGGCATGGTCGCCTCCTACAACCAACGGCTCCAGCCCATGCTCGACAAGCTCGTCGCCGATGGGAAAGCCGAGTCCGCGGAAAGCGCCCGCTCCCTCCTCACCCCTGCGGACCACCGCGTCGCCGCCATGCTCGCCAACCGCGACGCCGGCCAGCTCGCCGCCGCCCTCGAACCTCTGACCGGAAAGATCCTCGCGCAGAAAATCTTCGGTATCGGCGTCTTCGCCATGGCTTTCTCCACCATCATCATGCTCATGCTCATCAACGGCTTCGTCCTCACCGAAGCCTTCGGCAGGCCGGCCAACCAGCGGATCCACGTTATCGGAGCCATGATCCCCGGCATCGTCGGCATGTTCGCCCCCCTCATTTGGACCGGCAGCGCGCGGGTCGCCCTGGCCATCCCTGCCTCGATGATCGCCAGCTCGCTCCTGCCCATCGCCTACTTCACGTTCATCCTGCTGATGAATTCCCGCTCCGCTCTCGGCTCTGAAATGCCCACCGGCGGGCGGCGCGTCCGCTGGAACATCCTCATGATCACCGCCACCGGCCTGGTCTCCGCGGGCACTACCTGGGTCACCTGGCAATCGGTCTCAAGACCCGGTCTGCCGGGGATCATGGCCACCATCTGCCTCGTCATCCTCGCCGCTCTCTTCGTCCTCGGCATCGCAGGCTATCTGAAACGGAATCAAGAGGAGGCACCATGACAGGATCCGTCTGTGAGCATTTCTCCTGATCCCGGCACGGCCGAAGCCATCCTGTTCTCCCTGCAACCTAGCGGAATCCCATAAGCTTCGGCATGTCCGATGCCGGTGCGACCGGCCGTTTTCGGCACGGAAATCCAACCGCTCAAAGTCGGCGGTGAGCAGGTCCCCCGGCGCGCCGGGAAATTGAACCCATCCGCATCATGTGATTCTGACGGGTATTTCCCCTGTTTGGGGGATTGTGCCACAGGCTTTGGCAGCCTTCTCTGCTGCCATGCGCTACGCAATCTGTAACGAGACTTTCGGAACGGTCCCGCTCGCTGAGGCCGCAGCCATCGCCGCGGAGATCGGCTACACGGGACTCGAGATCGCTCCTTTCACCCTGGGGGAGGACGTGCGGGCTCTGGCCGCGAAGGACGCGGAAGCCTTCGGGCGCCAGGTGCGAGAAGCAGGCCTGGAAGTCGTCGGCCTGCATTGGCTGCTCGCGAAAACCACCGGGCTCCACTTGACGACACCCGATGATGCCATACGGCAGGCGACGGTCGATCATGTCCGCCACCTCGCCGACCTCTGCCACACGCTGGGAGGTAAGGTCATGGTCTGGGGCAGTCCGGTGCAGCGCTCGCTCGGGCCCGACTGGAACTACGACGCCGCCTTCGCCCGTGCCGCCGAACTGCTGCGCACCGCCGCCGAGCACTGCGGTCCCCTTGGCGTGACCATCGCGATGGAGCCTCTCGGCCATGTGGAAACGAACTTCCTTACCACGGCCGCGGAAACCATCCGGCTCTGCCAAACCGTCGATCATCCGGCATGCAGGCTCCATCTCGACGTGAAGGCCATGAGCTATGAAGAGTTGCCCATCGGTCAAGTCATCCGCGAGAGCCGCGATTGGACCGTCCACTTCCACGCCAACGACCCCAATCTCCGCGGCCCCGGCATGGGAGAAGTCGCCTACGGGCCCATCGTCGAAGCGCTACGGGAAACGTCGTACCAAGGCTGGATCTCGGTGGAAGTCTTCGACTACACTCCTACGCCGCAGGCCATCGCGATGGAAAGCCTGGCGAATCTGAAACGCTTCTTCGGCGAAGAGTGAATTCAATCCTCCGGCAGCGGCTGATCCTTCGTCTCCGGCAGGAAAGGAAGCACAATCACACCGAGGAGGAAAATCAGGCACATCCATGAAGCCGCGTCGCGGAAAGCATCGATCTTCGCCGCGGTCTTGAGCGCGGCGAGGGCGGCCTCGCTGATCCCGGGGTCGGCGCCCGCCACGGCGGTCTCCTGCGCCTTCTTCCCAAAACCCGCTGCAAGGGCTCCCAACGTGAAAGGCCCGAGCGCCGCCAGATAACGGCCAACATTGTAGCAGAAGGAAACGCCCGTGGCGCGCAGGCGCGTCGGGAACAGCTCCGGCAGGTAGATCGAGAAGCCGGCAAACACGGACAAGTGGAAAAATCCCATCAGCGGAGCCATCCAAACGATGTCCCAGCGACCGTTGATCTTCCCGATCGACTGGAAGACGAACACCGTAACCAGAAGCGAACCGAGGAAAAACATCCTGAAGGCTTTCTTGCGCCCCAGCCCCACGGCGATACGCGTGAAAATCAGCATGCCGGCGAAGGCGCCGGCGTTGAAAAACAGGAGATTGAGCGACATCCAGAGCTGCTTGCCCTTGTTGACCTCTTCAACCGTGGCTCCCGCCTGGGCGAAGTTGTGAGCGACGATATCGCCGACCAGATCGGAGGAAAAGACCCCGATTCCCCACAGTCCGATCACGCCCGCACAGGAAAGCACCATGCCCAGCAAAGCGTGCTTGCGCCAGGTGGCGTGGCCGAAAAGGTCCCTGTACGAGCCTGCCTTCTTGCCCTGCGCCGCGGCTCGGTCGCGGGATTCGCGCCAGGCATCCGGCTCCTTCATCCGGAGCTGGATGACCGCGACGAGGAAAGCCGGCAACGCACCGATGACAAAAAGCCATTTCCAGTAGGTATCCTTCTCCCCGATCGCCGTGAGAGCGATGGTGAGCCCGATAAATCCGGCGGCGACATTCCCGACCGCCGAGAAGGATTGCAGCACGCCCAGCGCCCGCGGGCGGATATGACCGGGCACCGTGTCGGCCACCAATGCCACCGCCAAGCCGAACACGCCGCCCACCCCGAGCCCCGTCAGGAAGCGGTAAACGGCGAAATCCGTGAAGCCGGTAGACAAGGCCGAGAGACCGGTTGCGATCGAGTAGAGCAGCACCGTGATGGACAGCATTCTGGCCCTCCCGAAGCGATCGCCCAGAGAACCGAAAATCATCCCCCCCGTCGCCCAGCCCAACACGAAAATGGATGTCGCCAAGGCCCCGGCCGAAATCGGAATCGACCCGAACAGATTCAGATTCTGGTTATCCCCGAGCAGGGACTTCATCGCCGGGCTGCGGGCCAGATTGAAAAGCTGCTGGTCCAGGCAGTCGAAAAGCCATGCGAGCGTCGCGACGACGAAAACGAGACGCTGATAGGGGGCGAGCTGCGACCACCAGCCGTTGGCGGAAGTCGCGGAGTTGTCAGACAGGTTTGCCATTGGCGATCGGTCTTGAATTTCCCGGACTCCAGAGTGCCGCGGGCGATCCGGCAAGCGGAAAGCATCCGCGGATGCAGCCTTTTCTGGACAAGCCCGCCATCGGCAGCTTTGCTCGCCGCAGAAAGCTTGGATGGGTTTTTGTCATACAACAAAAATCCGTCAGCCGCCCGGCCCCGCCGCCTTGCCGCCGACCCCGGCGCGATCGGGTCCGCCTCTTTCGTATCGATTAACCCGCTCCATCCACTGACATGAAATTCGGAATCATCGGCGCCGGCATGATCGGCCATTTCCACGCCAAGGCCATCACCGCCATGAGCGGCGGCGAGCTTCACTCCGTCTTCGACCTTCGTGCCGAAGCCGCCGAAAAACTCGCCGCGGAGTACGGCGCGAAACCGTACTCCGACATCGCCGCCTTCCTCGCCGATCCGGAACTCGAAATCGTCACCGTCGGCACCCCCTCCGGTGCGCACCTCGAACCCTCGCTCGCCGCACTGAACGCCGGCAAGCACGTGGTCTGCGAAAAACCGCTCGAAGTCACCGTCGAGCGCATCGACCAGCTCATCGACGCCGCCAAGGCCAACGGCAAAACCATCGCCGCCGTGCTCAACCGCCGTTTCCACCCCGGCATGGAAGCCTTCAAGAAAGCCGCCGGCGAAGGCCGCTTCGGCAAGCTCACCTCCGCCTCCTGTTATGTGAAGTGGTACCGCGACCAGGCCTACTACGACTCCGCCGGTTGGCGCGGCACCTGGGCGCTCGACGGCGGCGGCGCGCTGATGAACCAATCCATCCACACCATCGACGCCCTCATCCATCTCGCCGGCCCGGTCAAAGCCGTACAGGCCGATGCCGCCTGCCTGGCCCACGAGCGCATCGAGGTCGAGGACATCGCCGTCGCCATCCTCGAATTCCAGAACGGAGCCCGCGGCGTGATCGAAGGTTCCACCTGCACCTGGTCGAAGGACGGCCACCCGGCCCGCGTCCAGCTTTGCGGCACGGAAGGCTCCGTCTTCCTCGCCGACGAAGCCTTCGAACTCTGGGACTTCATGCACGAAAAACCGGAGGACGCGGAAATCCGGGCCACCCTCATGAAGGGCCAAGCCGCCGGTCTTGGCGCCAACGATCCCAGCGCGATCAACTTCTACCAGCACCAGCGCAACTTCGAGGAAGTCGTCAATGCCATCCGCGAGGGCCGCGAACCCTCCACCTCCGCCGCCGAAGCCCGCAAACCCGTCGCCCTCATCCGCGCCATCTACGAAAGCGCCCAGAACGGCGGCAAGCGGATCGAACTCTGACCCACTCTTCACCCATGCCCGCCGCCTTCAAACTCACCGGCTTCGCCGACGAAGCCGCCCGCGACCTCGATACCCAGATCCGCGCCACCAAGACGCTCGGCTGGTCCGCCATCTCCGCCCGCATGATCGATGGCGTGAACCTCCACGAACTCCCGCAGGAAACCTTCGACGCCGTGGCCGACCGCCTCGATGCCGAAGGCATTCACATCCCGGAATTCGGCTCCCTTATCGCCAACTGGGGAAAGAAAATCTCCAGCGACTTCGACATCACCCTCGCCGAGATCGACCGCGCCATCCCGCGCATGAAGCGCCTTGGCACCCGGCTCATTCGCGTGATGTCCTACGCCCAGGAACCTTGGGGCGAAGACCAGCACGAGCAGGAACGCTTCCGCCGCCTGCGCGAAATCGTGGGCCGCTTCGCCGATGCCGGCCTCACCGCCATCCACGAAAACTGCATGAACTGGGGCGGCTTTTCCGCCGAGCACACCCTGCGCCTCATCGACGAAATCCCCGGCCTCCAACTCGTCTTCGACACCGGCAACCCGCTTTTCCAGCGCGACCGCTCCAAGCCCGAGCCCTACCCCTGGCAGGACCCCTGGGAATTCTGGACCAAGGTCCGCGACCACGTCGTCCACATCCACATCAAGGACTGCATCAGCCCCACGGTCGACGGCGTGGAACCGATCTACACCATGCCCGGTGAAGGCGACGCGAAGATCCCCGAAATCCTTGCCGACGCCAAAGCCCGTGGCTACGACGGCTGGGTCGCCATCGAACCCCACGTCGCCACCGTCTTCCACGTAAAGGACCAATCCCAGGTCGATTGGCAGCAGTGCTTCGATAGCTACGTGGAGTATGGGAAGCGGATGGAGAAGATCGTCGCGGCGCTTCCCTGACGATCGCCCCCGCCGGAGGAGGGGCCAGCGGGCTCTTTGGCTGCCACCGGCCCCTGAATCCCGGCCCCTTCCGGGCATCAGGCATCCAGCCTCAGCGCCGCCTTCTGCGCAGCGGTCTTGGCTTCGCTTTTCCCTTCCACCTCGTCGGCGGCGGTCAGGCGCATGCCCACCGGCTTGGAAATGCCGAATTCCTCCATCGTCACGCCATACATCACATCGGCGCGGGCCATCGTCCTCTTCGAGTGGGTCACGATGATGAACTGGCTGTTGTCGATGAAACGGTCGAGCACCTTGACGAACTTGCCGATGTTCGACTCGTCGAGCGGCGCGTCGAGTTCGTCGAGCACGCAGAAGGGGCTCGGCTTGATCATGTAGATCGAGAAAAGCAGCGCCACCGCCGTCATCGAGCGCTCGCCGCCGGAGAGCAGCGAAATGCTCTGCAATTTCTTGCCCGGCGGCTTGGCGATGACCTCGATGCCGGACTCCAGCGGGTCGTTCTCGTCCACCAGCATCAGGTCGGCTTTGCCCTGCTCGCCGAAGAGCTCTTTGAACATGTCGCGGAAGTTGATCTTCACCTGCGCGAAGGTTTCGGAGAAACGGCGCTGGGTCTCCTCGTTGATCTTCTCGATCACTTCGATGAGATTGGCCTTGGAACTCACGAGGTCGTCGTAGTTCGCGCGGACTTCGTTGTATCGTTCTTCGAGTTCTTCGTACTCCTCGATGGCATCGACATTCACCGGACCCATCGAGTCGAGACGGCGTTTGAGTTCGCCGACGGTCGCCTCAACAAACTCCCAATCCGGCTCGCCGGTCATCTGCGGCGGCAGTTCCGGGATCTCGTCCTTCGACGCATCGACGACAATGATCGGTTGCTCGTCTTCCTCGCTTCCCTCGTCGCTTTCGTTTTCCACGAAGGTCTGCCGTCCGCCGCGCGATTGCTGGGCCTTTTGCGAGGCGATGCAGGAAAGCAGCGCGTGGGCGTCGGGCTCGAAGGTGGCGAGTTCGACCTGATGACGCTCCAGGATGGCGTTCACCAGATTTTCGAGACGCAGTTCGATCTTGGTGATCGCGACTTCCTCACGACCGCGTTGCTCGGCGGCCTTGGCATGGCGGCGGCGGGCTTCGGCAAGCTCGGCCTCGGCCTTGTCGATCGCTTCCAGCAGTTCGTTCCGGCGGCCGGAGCGGGATTCGATCTCGGCGGCGAGATCTTCCGACTCGGCCCGGTGCGTTTCGATTTCCTCGGCAAGCCGGGCGTTCTCCGCCGCGGCAGCGTCGATGCGCTGGACAAAGGACTCGATCTCCGTCTCGCGGCGGATGGAAAGCTCGCGCAGTTCGTTCAGCCGCGCCTCCATCGGCTGCTGCTGGGCCTCGGCGGCCTGCTTGGCCTGGCGCTCCACGGCGAGCGCGGTACGCAGTTCGTTCAGTGCCTCAGCAAGCTCTGCTTCCTCGCGCTGCGACGCCTCGACCTGAGCTTGCAGCCGGCGCTGGTCCTCCTCGTGGCCTTCGAGGCGTTCGCGCGCCATGGCGAGTTCGCTTTCCAGGCCGCTGCGGCTGTCGTGCGCGGCCTGCTCGCGGGCGTCGAGTTCGCCGCGCTCCCACTGCACGTTTTCGATCTTTGTCTGCACGGCCTCGACCTCGCGGGTGGCGAGGGTGAGTTGCCCTTGCAGCGTGGAAAGCTCGACCTTGTGGCGCTGGATGCGCTCGCGGCAGACCTCAACTTCCTCCTGCAAGCGGGCGAGCTCGGCTTCGAGATCGACGACGCGCCGGCGGGCGGCTTCCTCGGCTTCCGTCAGACCGGCGACTTCGGTCTCGAGATCGCGGACTTCATTCTGGAGTTCGAGCACGGAGACATTCCCCTCGCCTGCGTCGCCGCCGTGGATGATGCCCTCCGCGCCCAGCAACTCGCCAGCCTGCGTGACCATGGTCACGTCCCGCAGTGAGACGCGCAGGCGCAGGGCGGTGGCGAAATTCGGAACGATCAGGACTTTTTCCAGGAGGCGCTCGATCACTCGGGAGACGCGGGGATCGGACTTCACCTTGTCGAGCGCCCAGCCGATGGCCCCTTCCGGCAGCGCTTCCATCTGTGTGCCGTTCGAATGGCCGACAAAGGTTTCCGGCAGGATCTCCGCTTGGCCGAGACGCTTCTCCGTCAGGCGCGAAATGATCGCATCGGCGAGTTTTTCGTCGGCGACGAGCACCGCCTGCAAGTGCGTGCCGAGGGCCGTCTCGATGGCGCGGGCGCAGGAGCGGTCGGCCTCGATGAAGCTGGCAAGCACGCCGTGGATGCCGGGCTTGAAGCGCTCCGCGTCGTCGAGCCCGTCGAGCACCTTGCGGGTGCCTTTCTGGAAACCTTCGCCGCTGGCGACAAGCTGGCGAACCACTTGCAGGCGCGAGGCGCGCTGGGCGAGCGTCTTGTGCGCTTCGCTCGACGCAGTGCGGGCGGCGTCGAGGTCGCCGCGGGTGTGCTGATAGCCGCGCTCGGCTTTCTGGAACGCTTCCTCCAATTCGCTCGTGCGGGCGGCGTGCTCATCGAGTTCGGCGGCGATGCGGTTGCGCTGCTCGTTGGCTTCCTCGATTTCGAGCGTGAGGCGCTGTTCCTCGTCGGCCAGCATTTTGGCGCGCTCGCGGCTGGTTTCGAGCTGGGCGAGCGAGCTTTCGATGCGCGCCTGGGTGGAGGCGATGATGGTCTGCGCCCGGTTCGCTTCGGCGCGGGCTTCGCGAAGCCGCGCTTCGATTTCCTCGCGCCCGGCGCGGGCCTGGCGGGTGCGTTCTTCCTGATCTCCAAGCTGGATTTCCTGCTCGACGATGCGGCGGGCAAGCTGCTCCAGCGCCTCGTTCGCGGCGACGAAATCGAATTCCTGCTGGGCGAGCTTTTCACGGGTGCCTTCAATCTCCTCACGGTTCTGGGAGATGCGGCTTTCGAGTTCGGCCTTGCGCTCCTCGTTGAAGGCCATACGGCCCTCGGCAGCGGCGAGTTGATTGCGGTGGGAGTTGAGTTCCTGCCGCAGTTCGGCGAGTTCGCCTTCGAAATTGCGCGCCGCGAGGCGGGCATCGGCCACGGTTTCCTCCTTCGGTGCCATCTGGCGCTCCAACTCTGCCTCGGCCGCTTCGAGCGAGCGGATCGAGGTTTTCAGCTCGTCGCGTTCGGCGGACATTTCGACGAAACGCTTGTGGCCGAGATGCGTGTCGAGGATGCGCACGTCCCCGGCCAGCGCCTGGTAGCGGCGCGCCTTGGCGACCTGGCGCTTGAGCGAATTCATCCGGCGCTCCTGCTCGGCGAGCACGTCGGAGACGCGCAGCAGGTTCGCCTCGGTGAATTCCAGCTTGCGCAGCGCTTCCTTTTTCTCGCGCTTGTATTTGGTGATCCCCGCGGCCTCTTCGAAAACGGCGCGGCGCTCCTCCGGCTTGGAGGACAGGATCTGGTCGATCTGCCCCTGCGCCATGATCGAGTAGGCGGTGCGGCCGATGCCGGTGTCCATCAGCAGCTCGTGGATGTCCTTCAGGCGGCAGAGCGTACCATTGATGCGGTACTCGGACTTCCCATCGCGGAAGACCCGGCGGGTGAGCGCAACTTCGTTATAATCGACCTTCAGCGCCTCCTCGCAATCGGCCATGGTCAGCGTGACTTCGGCCATGCCGAGCGCCTTGCGGCGTTCGGTGCCGTTGAAAATGACATCGGCCATCTCACCCCCGCGCAGGGCCTTGGCGGAAGTTTCACCCAGTACCCAGCGGATGGCATCGACGACATTCGACTTGCCGCAGCCGTTCGGCCCGACGATGCCGGTGACGCCTTTGTGGAACTCGAACTTCGTCTTGTCCGCGAAAGACTTGAAGCCGTGGATTTCGAGCGATTTCAGATACATGCGACAGAAGCAGGTTGGAAATTCCGCCCGGGAGAAACTCCGGGCAGCGGGGAGCTTAGCCCAAAACGGGGACGGCGAAAGCACTTCGCTCTCCCAGCTCCACATTTTGTGCCATACTCGTCAAAATACCACCACCTGTGGTATTCTGTGAACTTTAGGATTTCCGAACTATTTTGCACCGGCTAGCATTCACAATCGGCGCTTGAGTTGTCCGACAGCCGAGAGTTTTCTTCCAACGCGCAAATGCGCCATTGCCTGCATGTCCGAATTTCTGACCGTCTCCCGTTCCTCCCACGACCAGCTTGTCGAAGCCGCCTATCGCTCCCGCGGCTATACCGCCGATGAAGCGGCGGAAGGAGCGAAGCTCGCCGCCGAGGCTGCCCGCCACGGCATCCGCACCCACCACGCGCTTAAGGCCCTGCATCTCGACCATCTCTTCGGCAGCGCCACCGGCGGCTGCGCGCCCGGCGCGGAAATCGAGGTCGTGAAGTCCCGCTTTCCCGGGTCCGAAACCTGGGACGCGAACCGCAAGCTGGGCCAGAGCGTCGCCTACCGCGCGATCGAACGCTGCATCGAACTCGCCGACCAGTACGGCATCGGCCAGGTCAGCGTGGACAATGCCTTCCACTACCTCTGGGGCGGCGGTTACGTGATGGAGGCCGCCGAGCGCGGCTACATCGCCTACACGAACTGCACCTCCACGCTCTCGGAAGTCGTACCCTTCGGCGGGAAATTCCCCACGCTGGGGACGAATCCGCATTCCTGGGGCTTCCCGACCGTCGAAGCGCTCGGTTTCCCGATCGTCAGCGACTGGGCGACCTCCACCGTCGCGATGGGCCGTGTGCAGGCGCTCAAGCGCGAGGGCAAGCAATTGCCACCCGGCGCCGCGGTCGACAAGGATGGCAAACCGACCACCGACCCGCACGAAGTCGTCGCCCTGCTGCCCTTCGGCGCGCACAAGGGCTACGCCATGTGCCTGATCAACGAACTCTACGGTGCGATGATCGGCGGCTCCCTGCCCACCCTGCGCGGACGCGCGGGGCTGGCCCCCGAAGGCGAAAAAACGACGGCGGCCTTCTACTTTCAGATCATCCATCCCGACGCCATCTCCGGCGGTGTTTTCGCCAAAGGCCGCGACCGGGCGGAAAATCTCAAGGCCGTGCTCGCCGACATCTTCGGCCACGGCAACGAGAACTGCATTCTACCCGGACAATTCGAAGCCGAAGCCCGCAAACGCTCCGACGAAGCCGGCGGTCTGCACTTCACCGAAGCTGAAGTCGCGGAATTCAACGAACTCGCCGCCGAACTCGGCATCGCGGGCCTCAACGTGCTCGAAGCGGTGGCCGCGTCTTGATCAGGGGCGTCTACCCTCCAAGCGCCGCCACATGCGCCAACGCCGCGGACGCGAGACCGGCGGGATTGTACCCGCCTTCGAGCGAGGAAACGACGCGGCCCCGCGCGTGCTTTTCCGCGAGCGAAACGACACGGTGTGTCAGACCGGCGAAAGTCTCGTCGTCCCACTTCAAACCGCCGAGAGGATCGCCCTTCCGCGCATCGAAACCGGCGGAAACGAGCACGAATTCCGGCCGGAACTTCTCGATCGCCGGCCCGGCATGCTCATCCCATGCCGCGAGAGCCGCGGAACCGTCGGAACCATGCGGCAGCGGAAGATTCAGGGTGAAACCGATCCCCTCTCCGGTTCCCCGGTCTTCGGCGCGGCCGGTGAAGGGATAAATATTCGCCTCGTGCAGCGAAACATAGAGCACACCGGGATCGGTCTGGAAAATCTCCTCCGTTCCGTTGCCGTGATGCACGTCCCAGTCGACGACGGCGATTCTCCGCAAACCGTGAGTCCGCCGCAGATGATTCGCCGCGATCGCCACATGGTTGAAAATGCAAAAACCCATCCCCCGCGAAGCCGTGGCATGATGCCCCGGCGGCCGCACCGCGCAAAAGGCCCGCGAAATGTCGCCGCGCATCACGGCATCCACGGCTTCGAGCACCGCTCCGGTCGCTTCAAGGGCGACATCGTAGCTCTCCTCGCAGATCGCCGTGTCTCCCGTGCGCAGGACATCGGCGCAGGACATCACATCCCGGTATACGACATCGTGATAAAACGCCTCATGAGCCAGCAACACCTCGGCGACCGTGGCCTTCCGGCCGTCCAGACGCGCGATGTCCGGCGGCAAGCCCTTCAGCGCCTCGCGCAGCACACGATACCGCGCTGCCGACTCGGGGTGGCCCGGGCCGGTATCGTGGCGCTCGTAGCGGGCGCCGTGGTGAATTCCTATCGGTTTCATCGTTCGGTGCGTCGGATCTTCTTGTGCGCCAGATAACCTTTCCGCCAGCGGAGAATACGTGCGACGGACAGGCGGAATCCCCGCTCCTCTCCCGGACCGGACGCCCTTCCGCCCGCGCGGACGAAAAGCCCGGCCATCGCGTGATTTTCGGCAAGCACGCTGGCCCAGAACTCCACGATGCCGCGACTCTTCGCCACCCGCGCCAGCTCGCCCAACAAAAAACCGCCCATTCCCATCCGCCGCGTGCGTTCGTGGACCACGAAAGCCACCTCCGCGGTCGTGCCAGAGGGATCGAGATAAAAACGCCCGACCGCCCGCAATTCCTCCCTCCCGTGCTTCTCGGCGAACAACCCGAGCGCATGGTCCTTTGACTGATCCACCGCTGCGAGCTTGTAGGCCGATTCTCCGGTCATCCGGTCGCGGCGGTAGCCGTAGCGCAACCGCACGGTCTCCTCGTCATGCGAATAGAAAAACCGCTGCAAAGCCCGCATGTCGCTGGGATGGAGAGGACGCAGCCGGAAGCGCCCGCCGGAAAACGCGATCCATTCCGATTCGACGCCGCCGCGCGCGCCGCCGGGCATCGTGAAAAATTTCGGCAGCCACCCTCGGGTCCGCGCTCCCTCCAGCAACGACTCGCGGTGATCCGGATGGGCGATCTCTACCAGCCGCGCCACCCGCTCGCGGATGCTTCTGCCGTATATACTAGCCACACCGTACTCCGTCACCACGTAGTGCACATCTCCCCGCCCGGTGCTCACACCGCTGCCCGGCTCCAGGCCGGCCACAATGCGCGAGCGGCTGCCATCGTCGGTCAATGAAGTGAGAACAACGATCGGCCGCCCGTCCCTGCTGCGTCCGGCGCCGCGGATGAAATCCTGCAGCGCGCCGATGCCGCCGTAAAAGCGGTGCCCTCTGGAATCCCGCATCACCTGCCCGGTCAAGTCGATCTCCCGCGCGCCATTGATCGCAACCATGCGATCGTTTCTGGCGATACGAAAGGGATCGTTCACCCAATCGCTCGGATGCAGCTCCAGATCCGGATACCCGTCCACGAAACGATACAACCTCCGGCTGCCGACCACATGGCTGGCGATGATTTTCCCCGGCTTGTAGTTCTTGCGCGAGTTATCGACCGCGCCGAAGCGCACCAGATCCATCAGTGCATCGTTGAACATCCCCGAATGAATCCCGAGATGACGGTGTTTCCTCAGCGCACGGACCACCGCCTCCGGCGTATTGCCCAGCCCAACCTGGATCGTCGCACCGTCGTCGATCAACTGCGCGGCATAGCGGCCGATGCGCTCGTGCCGTTCGTCCAGCAGCGGCTTTCCGGCTTCGGGCAGCGCCGCCGAGTGCTTCAGGAAAAAATCGATGCGCTTCGCCGGCAGCAACGTATCTCCGCCGGTTCGCGGCATCTTCGGATTCACCTGCGCGATCACCATGCGGGCAGAAGACACGGCCGCCCGCACCACATCCACGCTCACGCCGAGCGAACAATTCCCGCCTTCATCCGGCGGACTGATCTGAATCAAGGCGACATCCAACGGCACCCGGCCACCGCGGAACAACGCCGGCACCTCCGACATCGCGCAAGGTGTGTAATCCGCCTGCCCGCGCTCCACCGCCTCCCTCAACGCTGGCGTGAGAAAAAAGGAATTCGTCCGCAGCACCTGCTCATAGCGGGGGTCAATCCACGGCGTCTCGCCGAGCCCGTGGATATGGACGATCTCCACATCCATCAGCCGCTCCGCATGCGCCAGCATCGAAGCGACCAGCGCATGCGGCACCGATGCCCCGCCGCCGATGAACACACGACTGCCCGGACGCACCAGGCGCGGCCAATCGCGTTCATCGAGCGGCTTCACGTCAAAAGCCTAACATACCCGGCCCCGGAAAAAAGCCATTGGCCGTTTCCCGGCGACGATCGACCGTTGGCCCATGACCTTCCCCGACTCCCACAATCACCTCCAGCGCTTCAAAGATCCCGCCCGAATCATCGCCGAAATGCGCGCCGCAGGCATCTCCGGCTGCGTCGTCAACGGCACCTGCGAAGACGACTGGCCGCAGGTCGCCGCGCTGGCGGAAGACTTCCCCGACTTCGTCCTCCCCGCCTTCGGCCTCCACCCCTGGCAGGCCCACCTGCGTTCCCCGGACTGGCTCGAAAAGCTTACTTCCCTGCTCGACTGCTTCCCTCGCGCCTCCATCGGCGAATGCGGACTCGACGGCTGGGTCTCATCGCCCCCGCTGGAGCTCCAGCGCGAAGCCTTCCTTCCCCAGCTCTCCCTCGCCCGCGAACGCAAGCTCCCCCTCACCATCCACGCCCTTAAAGCTTGGCAGCCTCTCTTCGACGCCTTCTCGCAGGAGCCTCCTCCCGCCCGCGGCTTCCTCCTCCACTCCTTCGACGGCTCTCCGGAGCTCGCACAACGCCTCGCCCCAATGGGCGCCTGCTTCTCCTTCTCCGGCCACTTCCTCCACCCGCCCAAAGCCAAAACCCTCGACACCTTCCGGGCCATCCCCCGCGACCGTCTCCTCATCGAAACCGACGCCCCCGATATGCTCCCTCCGGAAACGCATATCTCCCACCCCCTCCCCGAAAACCGCAACCACCCCGCCAACCTCCCCCGCATCGCCGAAGGCCTCGCCTCAGCCCTCGACATCCCCATTGAAAACCTCGCCGAACTCACCACCCGCAACCACACCCGCCTCTTCGGTCCGCACAAAACCACTGATCACTGATCACCGATCACCCGGCACCCCTCCAACACTCCCACCTCTCCCTCCCAGCCCCGAACCCCCAACTCACCCAGCACCTCCTCCCACCCGGGCACCACCACCCCCTCCTTCTTGATCTGCTTCTCGTCCCGCGGAAACCCCTCCTCCGGCAGCACCCTCCGCGACAAATGAAAGCAGGCCCATGCCCGCCACGCCCGCACTTCCTTCCTCTCGCCGCTCACCCGCGTCGCCAGATGCTGAAAATGCCTCACCGGATTCCCGAAAAAAATACCCTCCGGCCGGTTCTCCAAAAACCACACCAATGCCCTATAAGGAGGCGGATACCTTTTCAAAATCTCCTCATCCCCATGGAGATCCGCCATCAGCGCCTTGTTGATCTGCAGGATCGCCTGCGCCGGTTTCCCCTCCCTCCACAGCGACTGCGCATAACGAAGCGCGGCGACATAAAAACGCCCGTCCTTCACCCGCGCATGAACCCGCGTGACCATGTGACCGAGCGGCTCCGCCACCTCCGGCAGCAACGGACAAGCCGGAAAGCGAAACGCGGAACCCATGCCCATTCCTCCCCCATCGTCCCACCCCGCCACAAGCGGATTTCCCCCGCGCCAGCCTTCCGGAAATCGCACAAATTGACTACAAATAAGACATGGACCAAGCGTTCGATCCGATGAAACGTGCCCGTAGCCCTCGGCTTGGCGAAACCGCTCCAGCGGTACAGGAAGCATTGGTTCCCAAATTCTGCCAATATGAGAGATCGTGGCGCATATCCGAAATCCGGCCCCTTTCAGATCCGTATTCATGCCCTTATCCGGCCGTTCATCGGCAATCCGACCATGCCTGACCTTGGAAACGCCCGCCGCCTTGCGACCGCCGCGGTTCTCGCAGCCGCCGCCTTCGTTTCGTGCGAACGCCCGGCCATCGAGCCCGTGCCTCCCGCCCATACCGTGGAAACCGCCCCGCCTCCCCAACCCGCCTTCTCCCTCCCTGAAACCGTCTCTTTCAACGAACACGTTCAGCCCCTCCTCTCCGAATACTGCTACCACTGCCACGGCCCCGACGCCGGCACTCGTGAACCGAAATCCGCCCCTCTCCGCCTCGACATCGAGGCCGACGCCTTCGCCCCGCGCGAAAACGGCCTCCCCGTCATCGTCAAGGGCAAGCCGGACGAATCCCGCCTCGTCCAGCTCATCCGCGAGACCGACCCGCAGAAAATCATGCCCCCTCCGGCCTCCCACAAAACCATGGCGCCGGAGCACATCGCCCTGCTTGAAAAATGGATCGAACAAGGAGCCGGATACGAAGCCCACTGGTCCTTCCTCCCCATCAAAAAACCCTCCCTCCCCGATGCCGGCCAGGATTGGGCCGCCAACCCCATCGACCATTTCATCGCCGCCAAACTCCACGAAACCGGCCTCGCCCCCAATCCGCCCGAAGACCTCCGCCGCTTCTACCGCCGCCTCCACCTTGACCTCACCGGCCTCCCTCCCTCCCCCGAGTCCGTCGAAACCTTCCTCCAATCGTCAACCGACAATCTTCCATCGGCAATCGAACGCGCAGCGGACGATCTCCTCGCCACCACCGCCAGCGCCGAGCACTTCGCCCGCCACTGGCTCGATGCCGCCCGCTACGCCGACACCCACGGCATCCACATCGACAACTACCGCGCCATCTGGCCCTACCGCGACTGGGTCATCCGCGCCTTCGAGGCGAACATGCCCTGGGACCGCTTCACCATCGAGCAAATCGCCGGCGATCTCCTCCCCGACCGCACCCTCGACCAGCATATCGCCTCCGGCTTCAATCGCTGCCTGGCCACCACCGGCGAAGGCGGCGCCATCCCCGAGGAATACGCCGCCATCTACGCCCAGGATCAGGTCGAAACCACCTCCGCCATCTGGCTCGGCCTCACCACCGGCTGCGCCGCCTGCCACGACCACAAATTCGACCCCATCTCCACCAAGGAATTCTATTCTCTCACCGCTTTTTTCCGGAACACCACCATGTCCGCGCTCGACGGCAACAACGCCGAGCACCCGCCCTCGATCTTCGTCCCCCTCCCCCCCGATCGCGAACGCTGGATCTCCCTCGCCGCCGACCTCGACTCTGCCGGGAAACAGCTCGCCGCCCGCCGCGAAGCCGCCCGCCCCGACTTCGACAACTGGCTCGCCCACGCCGTCATCGACGTCCCCCGCGACATCGACTCCACCCTCGCCCTCCACCTCCCCCTCATCGAAGCCGACGGCCCCCTTCGCGGCGCCGTCGATGGCCAGCCGCGCGAATGGTCCGCTTCCCCCCAGCGCATCGAAGCCCCCCTCGGCATGGCTCCCCTCGTCAGCAACGAGCCCATCGACCTCGGCGACCTCGCCTCCTTCTCCCGCGGCGACCAGGTCACCTACGGCGGCTTCATCCGCATTGAGGGCAAACCTACCGGCGCCATCGTCGCCCGTATGAATCCCCGCCAATCCTTTCGCGGCTGGGACCTCTGGATCGAAAACGGCCAACCCGGAGCCCACATCATCGACTCCTGGGACAAGGCCGCCAACAAAATCGTCGCCCCCAATGCGCTCGAACCCGGCAAGTGGCACCATGTCATGATCGTCTTCGATGGCCGCCAATCCGGCCACCAGGCCATCTCCATCTACATCAATGGCGCACGCCAAGGCGTCGGCCCCTACCCGAACACCGTCGGCGGCTCCATCGAAACCGAGGTCCCCCTGCGCCTCGGCGCCCGCCACGAAGGCAACTCCAAACTCACCGGCCCCGTCGCCCTCCAGGACTTCCGCTTCTACCGCCGCCTCCTCTCCCACACCGAAATCGAAGCCCTCGCCAAATCCAGCGTCCTGCGCCACATCCTCGCCCTTCCCGCCGAAGAACGCACCCCGGAACAGACCGACGCCCTCTTCCGCTACTTCATCACCAATATCGACACCCCTTCCCGCGAGCTCCAGACCCGCATCGACGCCCTCAAGGCCGAGCAAGCCACCCTGCGCGAACGCGGCTCCATGTCCCTCGTCATGGAGGAAAAAAACGAGGAACCCTTCGCCCACATCCTCAACCGCGGCGTTTACTCCGACAAAGGCGAGCGCGTCACCGCCGACACCCCCGCCGTCCTCCCGCCCATGCCGCCCGACGCGCCGAAAAACCGCCTCGGCCTCGCCAAATGGCTCGTCGATCCCGCCAACCCTCTCCCCGCCCGCGTCACCATGAACCGAGTCTGGAGCCATTTCTTCGGCGCCGGCATCGTCGAAACCGCCGGCGACTTCGGCATCATGGGCGCCCGCCCCACCCACCCCCAGCTCCTCGACTGGCTCGCCGCTGAATTCATCGACTCCGGCTGGGACTACCGCCACATGGTCAAACTCATCGTCACCTCCGCCGCCTACCGCCAATCCGCTGCCGTCACCCCCGAGAAACTCGAAAAAGACCCCCACAACCGCTTCATCTCCCGCGGTCCCCGCTACCGGCTCGACGCCGAGCAACTCCGCGACCTCGCCCTCGCCTCCTCCGGTCTCCTCTCCCCCAAAGTTGGCGGCCCGCCCGTCAAACCCTACCAGCCCGAAGGCATCTGGGAAGCCGTCGCCATGCCCCAATCCAACACCCGGAACTACCGCCCCGACACCGGCGAGGCCCTCTACCGTCGCTCCCTCTATACCTTCTGGAAGCGTACCGCTCCGCACCCCGCGATGGAAATCCTCAACGCCCCCACCCGCGAAGTTTTCTGCGTCGGCCGCGACCTCACCAACACCCCCCTGCAAGCCTTCGTCACCCTCAACGACCCCCAATTCGTCGAAGCCTGCCGCCGCCTCGCCGAAACCGCCCTCAAAACCGCCTCCGACTTCGACTCCCGCCTCGACCACATCACCACCCAGCTCCTCTCCCGCCCCTTCACCGCCGAAGAACGCGCCACCGTCCGCCGCACCCTCGACCAGACCCTCCCCGAGTTCCGCGCCAACTCCGACGCCGCCAAAACCTTCATCGCCACCGGCGAAACCCAACCCAACCCCGACCTCGACCCCGCCGACCTCGCCGCCTGGACTCTCATCGCCTCCCAGATCCTCAATCTCGACGAAGCATTGAACAAATAGTCATTGGCTTCCGAAACCCACTGATCACTCGGCACCTATGAATCTCACCGACTACAACGCCGCCCTCACCCGCCGCCAATTCTTCCGCAAAAACGGCACCGGCCTTGGCGTCGCCGCGCTTTCCTCGCTGCTCGGGAAAAATGCCTTCTCCGCTTCGGCGATCGACCCGGCCGATCCGATTACCCACTTCGCCCCGAAAGCCAAGCGCGCCATCTACATTTCCCTCATCGGCGCCCCCTCCCAGATCGACCTCTTCGATTACAAACCCGAACTCCAAAAGCGCTTCAAGGAAGACCTCAAAACCTGGCTCGGCGAGCAGGGCGAGCGCCTCACCGGCATGACCTCCGGCCAGGCCGCCTTCCCGCTCGCCCCCTCCATCTTTAAATTCGCCCAATATGGCCCCTCCGGCGCCTGGATCAGCGAACTCCTCCCCTGGACCGCCAAAATGGCCGGCGATCTCTGCATCGTCAAATCGATGCACACCGAGGCCATCAACCACGAACCCGCCAACCAGCTCGTCTACACCGGCTCCATGCAGTCCGGCAAAGCCTCCCTCGGCTCCTGGCTCTCCTACGGCCTCGGCTCCATGAACGAGGACCTGCCCACCTTCGTCGTCCTCCACGCCACCCACACCTCCCCCTACGCCAACGTCCAGGCCATCTCCGCCCGCCTCTGGGGCGCGGGCTATCTCCCCGGCAAGCACGCCGGTGTCGCCCTCCGCTCGCACGGCGACCCCGTCCTCTACCTCCAGGATACCCCCGGCCTCTCCCGCGAACTGCGCCGCAAAATGCTCGACGGCCTCAACGACCTCAACCGCCGATCCTACGAACTCGTCGGCGACCCCGAAATCCAGACCCGCATGCAGCAATACGAAATGGCCTTCCGCATGCAGGCCAGCGTCCCCGAGCTCGCCGATCTCTCCGGCGAACCCGAGCACGTTTACGCCTTGTACGGCGAAGATAGTAAAACCCGCGGCACCTTCGCCAACTCCGCCCTCATGGCCCGCCGCCTGCTGGAGCGCGGCACCCGCTTCGTCCAGATCTTCCACCGCGGCTGGGACCAGCACGGCGACCTCCCCCGCGACCTCGCCTCCCAGTGCAAGGACGTCGATCAGGGCTGCTACGGACTCATCCAGGACCTCAAGCAGCGCGGCATGCTCGAAGACACCCTCGTCATCTGGGGCGGCGAATTCGGCCGCACCGTCTATTGCCAGGGCGGCCTCTCCGAAACCAACTACGGCCGCGACCACCACCCGCGCTGCTTCGCCATCTGGATGGCCGGCGGCGGCGTGAAACCCGGCATCGTCCACGGCGAAACCGACGAAATGAGCTACAACATCGTCCGCGACCCCGTCCACATCCGCGACCTCCACGCCACCCTCCTCCACCAGCTCGGCCTCAGCCACGAAATGCTCAGCTACAAATTCCAGGGCCTCGACCAGCGCCTCACCGGCGTCGAACCGGCTCGGGTGGTGAAGGAAATCCTGACGTGAGCGAATGGTGTACCCGAAACGGAGCTTTGGCACTTCCATCATTGCGGTTTGCCTCCACATTCGAGGCACCATGAAACGCCTCGTTTCGCTCATGCTGCTCATCGGCCCGACGGCGTGGGCGGAAACGGCCGCAGACCTGTCCGAACTCATCGCGAGGATCGAAAAGACGGCCAACCCCGGCAACGGAATGAACCAGGCGGAACAGGAACTCGCCAGGCAGTTGGCGCCGCACAGGACAGCGGCTGCCGACCTTCTGCTTCCTTTCCTGAAATCCGGCGACAAGGAAATCCGGCAGCTTGCCGCATACTGCATCCTGGAACTGCCTCCCGGCAGCCTGATGAAACGCCATTTGCCGGACCTTATGGCCGCCTGCCGGAAGGAACGAAACTGGCTTCCCGGCGCGATCGCTGCCATCGGATCGGAAGACGCGCTCCGGTTCCTCGCGGAGGACTTCCGGCGCCATCCTCAAACCGGAGCACAGATTGACCATGCCCTGATCCGAACGGCGCCGCGCTCGATCCCTCATCTCCTACGGGAATTCCGCGAGGCGGCCAAGGACGAAACGGATTTCTTCGACGAACTTCAATCGGTACTGATGGCCATGGAAGACAAAGCCAAAGACGCCGTGGCGCCCCTGCACGCCATCGCTCTGGACGATGACGAGCCCGTCTTCCGCCGAAAGCGCGCCATCGGATGCCTGGGCTCCATCGGTCCTCCTGCCAAGGACATCTTTCCAATGCTGGAGGCTTCGGCCGAAGATCAACCGGAATGGTTCGCAGCCGCCGTGGACGATGCGATCATGAAATCCCGCACCGGAGGAGCTGCCGCCGGACTTCTGCGCAGGGCTCTCGCCCAAGCCCTCCACGAAGGGGAGCTCTACGGATTCCGGGACCTGGCAGAGCTGGGGGAGGAAGCTGGAATCATCGGCGATCAGTTGGTCGGACTGCTCGACGACAAGGACCCGAACGTCCGCCTCGGAGCCTGCCGGACCTTGGGCTACACCAACCGCCTGGACCTCTGGCCGCATCTGACCAGGGCGCTGAAGGATCGCGATTGGCGGGTATCGTTCTCCGCCTGCCTGGGACTCGCTCGCTGGCAGGCAAAGGGTTCTCTACCATCGCTGGAATGGCTGGCGGAGAATCATTGGTATCCCAGAGTCCGCCACACCGCGAAATACGCCATACAGCGGATTCATGGAACCACCCCGACCGACGAGCAGGAATTGCAAATCGTTTCCCCGATAGATTCTCCTGACACAATCCGCTCGTTCTTCGCATTCGGATTCGGCGGCAACATGGAGGGCGCTTCTCTCGACGAAGCCGCCATGGCAAAGCTGCGGATCGAAAGACCCTCCGTGAAACCGATCGTGTGGGATGTACCGGGTGACGACAGCGCAGAATTGGAGACATTCAGGACACTCTACCCTGAACTTCATTCGGCGATTTGCGAAGCCGACCCAAAAGGAAAAACCGGACAATGGGGCAACCTCTGTCGCCTGACCGGGATGTTGGAGCAGGACGGAACGACGCTGGTTGCATTCTCCGCCGGAGAATGGGTGGGGGGCTTGTTATCGATCCCGGCGAAAGGGGAAGCGAGCCTGCTTCTGAATGAGAATATCTACCAACTTCTCGACTGGAACGGCACATTGGTGACCCTGTCGGGCATCTATCATATGGGCATGGTTGATGGAACCGTTCACGAAATCGCGCAGGAAAACGGCCGATGGGTCGCGAAGTTTCTCCACGCCCTGCCCGGCTGCCCATGGAATGGCGGGCTGCTTCCTGACGGACGCCTGTTCGCCAACTGCTCGGACGGAGCGGTGGCCATCGGCAAGGACGGCCGTTTCGAATATCTGAGCGGCGACCGGAGCCCACCAACGGAATGACACCCTTCCCCCACGACTCTCCGGCCCGTATCCCGTAAAAGCATCCCATCATGAAAGCCCTTCCTCTGCTCTTCCTCCTTCCCGCCCTCGCCTTCGCCCAGGAAAGCATCGAGCGCCTCGACCCCGCGCTCGACGACATCATCGCCCCCGACGCCAAGATCGAAACCCTCTGCACCGGCTTCGACTGGTCCGAAGGCCCCGTCTGGGACGAAAAGGAAAAGCGCCTCCTCTTCTCCGACGTGCCCCGCAACACCATCTACCAATGGAAGGAAGGCGACACCGAGGCCACCGTCTTCATGAAACCCTCCGGCTACACCGGCGTCGCCGACTATGGCCGCGAGCCCGGCTCGAACGGCCTCGCCATGGACGCCGAAGACCGCCTCTTCTTCTGCGAACACGGCGACCGCCGCGTCTCCTACCTCACCCCAGGCGGCGGCAAGCGCACCCTCGCCGACAACTTCGAGGGCAAGCGCTTCAACTCGCCCAACGACCTCGCCATCGCCAAAAGCGGCGACGTCTACTTCACCGACCCGCCCTACGGCCTGGCCCGCGAGGAACTCCGCGAACTCGACTTTCACGGCGTCTATCGCGTCACCCCGGAAGGCGTCGTCACCCTCATCACCCGCGAACTCGAACGCCCGAACGGCGTCGCCCTCTCCTCCGACGAAAAAACCCTCTACGTCGCCCAATCCCATGGCCCCGCGCCGATCATCATGGCCTACCCGCTCGCGGACGACGGCTCCGCCGCGGGCGAAGGCAAGCTCTTCTTCGACTGCAAGGATCTCAAGGGCCCCGGCGCCCCCGACGGTCTCAAGGTCGACTCCAACGGCATCGTCTTCTCCACTGGCCCCGGCGGCTGCCTCATCATCGACCCGCAGGGCAAACTGCTGGGTCGCATCCTCTGCGGCCGCCCCACCGCCAATGTCGCCTTCGGCGAAAACTGGCTCTACCTCACCTCCGACGACCGCATCCTGCGCGTGCCCCTGAAACGCTGACGCCTCACTTCCGCGCCTCATCCAGCGCCGCGCGGATTTCTCTCCCAGCCACATCCGCCAGATCGTTGTGCCGCCCGCCGGGAATCTCGGTATGGCGGACCACGCCGGGAAACGCCTCCGCCAGTTCGCGGGACATCGCCGCCGGAATCACCTCATCCCTGCTCCCGTGCAGGATGAAAACCTCCGCCTCCCCGCGGTTTGCAAGCGGCTGGAGCAGAACGGCGTTGTCATAGCGGTGCCGGACCAGAAATCCGAGATCCACGCCGAACAACGCCTTCGTCATCTCCATCGTACTCGTGAAAGGCGCGAGCAACACACCCCGCCGGATGTCCCACTCCTCCGCCGCCATCAGACACACCGAACTGCCCAGACTCTGCCCGAAAAAGCGCAACTTATCCGCATCCGCCGGCAGCGACCAGCCCAGCGACTCCGCCGCTACGGGCACCACAGCTTTCAGACTCCGGCGGATCGACTCCGGGTGCGGCTTCCCCTCGCAAGCGCCGTAGCCGGGGTAATCGACCAGCAGCCACGCATCCCCCTCCCTGCCCTGCTCCCGCAACCAGCCGGCCCAATCGAGCGCCCGCATCGCATTCCCCCCGCAGGCGATCCACAAACGCTCCGGCCGCGGAGAAGACGAATACAAATACGCCTGCTGCCTCCCATCCTTCGTCACATAGTCGATCGCCTTCGCTCCGGGCTCCGCCTCCCATGCCGCCACCACTCCCTTCCCATACGGGCGCGGATGATAGAGCAGCTTGCTCTGACACCCGGCCAGCAAGCCGAGCGCTCCGGCAAACGGCGCGACCAGTGCGATGACCGCCAGGCGGAAGATCCGGCGCATGCCGTCCTCTACCACCGGAATCCCTCCTCGTCGAGATGAGCTACTTCCCCTTCAGCACCGCCTCCAACACCCCCCATATATTCTCCGCCACCTTCCTCTGCCCCTCCGCATTCGGATGAATCCGGTCCGGCAGATTCATCTCCGCCACCCCTCCCACACCCTCCAACAAAAACGGCACCAACACCACGCCACTCTCCTCCGCCACCCGCGGATACACCGCCGCGAAACCCTCCGTAAACTCGCGCCCCATATTGTCCGGCATCCGCATCGCCGCCAGCACCACCTTCACCCGCGGCGACTTCTCCCGCGCCTTTTCGATGATCCCCCGCAAATTCTTCTCCGTCTGCTCCGGCGGGATGCCCCGCAACCCGTCATTTCCTCCCAGCGCCACCAACAGCACCTCCGCCCCCGGTCCCAGCGCCCAATTCACCCGCCGCAGCCCGCCCGCCGTCGTATCCCCGCTCACCCCCGCATTCACCACCGTGAAGGCCAACCCCGCGGCATCCACTTTCTTCTGGAGCAGCGCCGGGTACGCCTCCTCCGGATCGAGCCCGTAGCCCGCCGTGATGCTGTCGCCCAGAATCACCACCCGCCCCTTCGACGCTTCATTTGCACCCGCCGTTTCCACAGCTAATAATGCGCCGCCGCACAACAAAAACACCCTGCCCAAAAACAGCTTCCATGAACTCGTCCGCATCGCCCGCAACCTTGAACCCTCGGCCCGAAGCTGTCAAACCGCCCATCCTCCAGGTCCGCGGCCTGCGCAAAACCCACCGCACCGCCAGCCACGAACTCACCGTCCTGCGCGACATCGACCTCAGCCTCGACGCCGGCGACACCCTTGCCATCGTCGGCCCCTCCGGCAGCGGCAAAACCACCCTGCTCGGCCTCTGCGCCGGCCTCGACGACGCCAGCGCCGGCTCCGTCCTGCTCGACGGCCGGCCTCTCGACGACCTCGATCAGGACGCCCGCGCCGCCCTGCGCAATCGCCTCGTCGGCTTCGTCTTCCAGAACTTCCAGCTCATCCCCACCCTCACCGCGCTCGAAAACGTCCTCGTTCCCCTCGAACTCCGCGGCGAAACCGGCCGCCACCGTGACGCCGAGGAAATTCTCGCCCAGGTCGGCCTCGCCGACCGCCTCGACCACTACCCGCTGCAACTCTCCGGCGGCGAACAACAGCGCGTTGCCCTCGCCCGCGCCTTCATTCACCGCCCGAAAATCCTCTTCGCCGACGAACCCACCGGCAACCTCGACGCCGAAACCAGCGAACCCATCGTCGAAATGCTCTTCCGCCTCAACCGCGAGGCCGGCACCGCCCTCGTCCTCGTCACCCACGACCCCGTTTTGGCCGCCCGAGCCCGGCGGACCGTTAAAATGAGCGGCGGCGCCATCGTTGACGAAGTGACTAATGACTAAATCCTAATAACTAAACGGAAGTGTGATGAAAAATGAGTGCAAGCGTCAAAGACATCCATTCCCTGAAAACAAGAATGCTTAGTCATTAGAATTTGGTAATTAGTAATTTTTGCCCCTTCCCGTGCCAAACTCCGCTCTTCCCAAAAACTTCGCCTCCGCCCTCTTCCATCGCTGGACCTGGCGCATGGCGTGGCGCGACAGCCGTTCGCAGCGTCTGCGGCTCGCCATCTTCTCGCTGGCCATCGTCGCCGGCATCGCCTCGCTCGTCGCCATCCACGGGCTCAGGGAAAACGTCCAGCGCGGCATCGACACCCAGGCGAAAGCCCTGCTCGGCTCCGACCTCCAGGTCACCTCCCGCCAGCCGATCCCCGAAGAAAGCGCCGCCCGGCTCGCCGCGCTGGCCACCCGCATCAGCCGCGAGACCACCTTCTCCTCCATGCTCTACTTCCCCGCCGCCGACGGCGCGCGGCTGGTCCAGGTGCGCGGCCTCGAAGGCGATTTCCCTTATTATGGCAAGGTTGAAACCGAGCCCGCCGCCGCCTGGCAAACCATGCACGAACAAGGCGGCATCCTCGTCGAAGCCGCCCTGCTCGACCAGTTCCAGGCAAAGCCCGGCGACCGCGTCAAACTCGGCGACAGCGAACTCACCATCGCCGGCATCGTCGTCAAACCCGCCCCCCGCACCGGCCGTTTCTCCGGCTTCGCACCCGAAATCTACATCCGCCACGCCGACCTCGACGCCACCGGCCTGCTCGGCGCCGCCAGCCTCAGCTCCCACGCCCTGCACCTCGAACTCCCGCCCGGCACCAACGCCCAGGCACTGCGCCACTCCCTGCGCAACGACTTCCCCGAAATCAGCTGGCGCATCGACACCCCGGAAAACCGCCGCGAGAACCTCGGCGACGCCCTCGACAACTTCCAGCAATACCTCGGCCTCATCGCGCTCGCCTCGCTCGTCCTCGGCGCCATCGGCGTCGCCGCCGCGGTCCACGCCCATGTCAGCCGCCGCGTGCCCACCGTGGCCATCCTGCGCTGCCTCGGCTGCCCCGGCCACCTCGCCTTCGCCGTCTTTCTCGCCCAGGCCACCGCCCTCGGCATCTTCGGCGCGCTGCTCGGCTCCGCCCTCGGCGTCGGCCTGCAATACACCGTGCTCGCCTTCTCCCGCGACAGCCTGCCCATCGACATCGCCCCCGCGATCCCCTGGCGCATCGTCGCACAGACCACCGCCGCCGGCTTCGCCGTCTGCTGCGGCTTCGCCCTGCTGCCCCTGCTGCGCGTCCGCCGCATTCCGCCCGCCGCCACCCTGCGAGATGGCGCCGCGCTCTCCGGCAAACCCGGTTCCCGCCAAAGCTGGCCGGTCTATTTCATCCTCGCCGCCCTCCTCGCGCTGCTCGCCGTGCTCAGCGACTCCGACTGGAAACGCGCCCTGCTCTGGACCGGCGCGCTCGCCGGCGCCTTCGCCATCATCGCCGCCGTCGCCCGCATCCTCGTCTTCGCCGCGCGCCGCATCGTCCGCCCGCAATGGCCCTACCTCCTCCGTCAAGGCATCTCCAACCTCCACCGCCCCCACAACCAGACGCTCCTCTTCCTGCTCTCCCTCGGCCTCGGCTCCTTCCTGCTCGTCACCATCCTCATGGCCGGCCGCCTGCTCCAGCAGCGCCTCAGCCTCCAGCGCTTCGCCGAAAGCCCGAACATCTACCTCGTCGACGTCCAGCCCGACCAGGTGGACGGCGTGAAATCCCTGCTCGAGGGAAAAGACCTCCCCATCCTCGAAAGCGCCCCGATGATCGTCATGCGCATCCAATCCATCCGCGGCGTGCCCGTGCGCGAACTGGAAAGACGCCACGAAATCCCCCGCTGGGCCGCCCGCCGCGAATTCCGCTCGACCTACCGCGACTACACCAACGCCACCGAAACCCTCACCGCCGGCGAATGGCACAGCGCCATCGGCGACCCCTCCGCCCCCGTTCCCCTTTCCCTCGAACAGGACATCGCCCGCGACCTCCGCGTGAACCTCGGCGACGAAATCGTCATGGACGTCCAGGGCGTCCCCGTCGCCGCCCGCGTCACCAGCCTGCGCAAAGTCGACTGGAGCCGCTTCAACCTGAACTTCTTCATGATCTTCCCGCCCGGCGTGCTGGAAGACGCGCCCGGCTTCCACGTCGTCACCACCCGCGTGCCCGACGGTCTCTCCTCCGGCGAGCTCCAGCGCGCTCTGGTGAAGGACTACCCGAACGTCTCCGCTATCGACCTCACCCTCATCCTCGAAACCGTCCGCGGCATCCTCGACCGCATCTCCGGCGTCGTCTCGCTGCTGGCCGGTTTCACCCTGCTGGCCGCCCTGCCCATCCTTATCGGCACCCTCTTAAATAGCCGCGACCTCCGTCTGCGCGAAAGCGTGCTCCTGCGCACCCTCGGCGCCTCCGCCAAACAAGTTCGCACCATCCTGATCGTCGAATACGCCACCCTTGGCCTGCTCTCCGCCCTCACCGGCCTCCTCCTCGCCACCGCCGCCAATGCCGGACTCGCCATCTTCGCTTTCAAGGCATCCCCTTCGCCCGCCTGGGACATCCTCGGCACCTCCCTTGCCGTCGTCACCGCCCTTGCCATCGCCGGGGGCATGGCCTTAAGCCGCGGCGTCTGCCACCACCCGCCGCTGGAAATCCTGCGCGGCGGCGCGTGAATTCCCGGCCTGCGCCGCATTCAGTCCGGAAGCCGATCACCGGCCACACGGCACCATTGGCCATTCATTCGCCGGCCGTGCCCGTTCCCGCCAGCCGGATACCGTCATGACCGATGACGATCCTGCGCTTCCGGAACAAGGCCCCGGTGGCTTGCTTGAAGGTTTTTTTGCTCACGCCGAGCGCTTTATGAATCTCCTCCGCCGGGCTGGAATCGCAGAGCGCCCAGAAGCCTCCGCGCTGCCTCAGTTCCTCTTCAATGCGCGCTTCGAGATCATCGACTCTCGCCCGGCCGGGCGGGTAGAGGGACAGGTCGATCTTCGCGTCGGGACGAACTTTGACGACATAGCCCGTGATCTTTTCTCCTGCCCGCAGACGGCGGAAAACCTCATTGGCAAAAAGAACTCCGGAATGCCTGCCTTCGACGATCGCCTTGTATCCGAGCCCGGTCTTGCCGTAGAGCATCAGCCCGACCTCCTGCCCCGGGGCATAGCCTGCCGGCTCCTGATCGAGATACCGGGAAAGCCGCCTGCTGGCCACGATCCGCCCGCTTTCCGGATCGACGTGGACATGAACGACGTAGGATTTCCCCACTTCGAGCCGCTCCTTCTGCTCGCGGAAAGGCAACAGCAAATCCTTCGGCAAACCCCAATCGAGGAAAGCGCCGACGCCCGTGATCGCAAGCACTTCAAGATAGGCGAACTCCCCCGGCATCGCCTTTGGCCACTTCATCGTCGCGACCGGGCGGTCTTCGGAATCGTGGTAGAGAAATACCTCCACCTCGCCGCCGATCCGCCATTTCGCCGGCATCTCGCGGCGCGGCAGCAGGACTTCGCCGAGATCGTCCTCGGCATCGAGAAAGAGCCCGAAAGGTTGCTCCCGGAGGATTTTCAGGGAAGCACGCTCGCCGATTCTTGCCATGGGGAAGACAGTGAACCGCCATCCGTCCGCATCAAAGCAACTTCCGCTTCTTCGGATTCCGCTTCTTGCCGCCAAAGACGACTTCCTTGATGTCGAATGCCTCCGGGTCGTACTCGCCGCGGTACCAGCCGATCTGGCCGTGGAGGGCTTCCATGTATTGGAAGGCGCCGCCGAAATCCTCCGGCGGACAGGCGCGGGCGCCGTCGATCATCACCGGTCCGGCCTCCTCGCCCTCCTCCTTCTTCTCGAAGACGACTTCATGAATCCAATCTTCCGCGAAATCGTAGCGGTAGAGAATGCGGATCGGCAGCCGCTTTTTCCCGATGAAATCGGCGAGCGTGAGCTTCAATTCATCCTGGAAATCCCCCCCGGACGGCACCTGATCGGCCAGCCCGACGGGACCGATCACATCGGTCAGCCGTTTCCCCTTGCCGTGGCGGAACTCGTGCGGGTGCTTGTTCTCCCAGCCCATCGCATCCTGGATCGCATCGTTGAGCTGCAGGAAATTGAACGAAGCCGGCACCGAAAAGCGCCGCCAGATCTGCGGGGTGATCTGGTAGAGGAAAACCTTGATGACAAAGCGCGGCTGCGACATGCCCACAGCTTAGGAACGGTCGCGCGATTCCTGCAAACCCGAAGAAGCTCTCTTCGCGCTCCGCCGGGGGGAAGCGACCTTCACTCTTTGTCCGGCGAAGGCGAACTGAGTATGATCTGGCGGGTCACCACCTCCTGATCCGCCCCCCTCAACGTCATCGGCGCCGACTCGTATGTCTTCATCTGCTCGGGAGTAAGAATGGAAGCCAGAGCATCGCGCCTGGACTGCATTCTCTCCGCCATCCCTTCGGGACCGGAAGGCATCGCCGCCGGCGCTTCCCTCTCCCGCCGCACGATCTCCGCAAGAGCCTGGAATGCCTGATCTTTCTGCTCCGGTGTGAGCGAAGGAACAGCCGATTGCAGATTCTGCATATCGTTGTATGTGGCCACTTCGATTTCGTTCTCCCGCTCCATCCCGCGCAGCTCCTCGTATGCCTGCTTCTGCTCGTCGGTCAGCAATTCCGACACCTTTTCGTCAAGCCCCCCATCCCCCGCGGTAACCCCCTGCTTCGCGATCTCGGCGGCCTCGTATTCGTCCCCGTTCAGCATGGCTTCGAAAAACTTGTCCTGTCCGCTCATCGCATCCGTCAGCAAAGCCCGGAGTTTCTCTTCCTGATCCGGGCTCAGCCCCAATGCCTCCTTCAGCATGCCGAGGCGCTCATCGACCCGCCGGCCGGCGTTCTCCGCCTCCTGCTTGCGGGCCTCTTCCAGCAATTCCCGAACATCGGGGGTGATTTTGTCCAGACCTGTGATCGTTGCCTTCCGGCCGGCACGGGATTCCCCGGTTCTCTCCGGCCGGGGAAGCTTCATCCGCCGCGCTTCATCGGAAGACTCCGGAAACGACGGCTTTGTCTCCGAAGAGGAGCGCTCGATCTTCGTCGCCTGCGGAAGCGGATCGCCGGATGCCCGATCCCGCCCCCCGGAGGCAAGAATCCAGCCGATCAAGACGCCCGGGATCAATCCCGCCACAAGAAGATATGGCGCTTTCATATGATCCATCCAGCGACTCCACCGCATGGATTTGTCGCTGCTTTTCAATTTTTCCCTCGTGCACATCGCCGGCGCGGGCCGCACCCGGCCACTCGCCGGTTGCCGGTCCATACCACCCCGCTATGGTCACGCCATCCGATGAGCGAAGCGCCGGCCACCGATCCCGACCTGGAGAAAACCCGGCGCTACCTGCCCTGGGTCGTGGCCGTGGCGCTCTTCATGCAGCAGCTCGACGGCACCATCCTGAACACCGCCGTGCCGACCATGGCGCGGTCGCTGGATGTCGCCACGCTCAGCTTGAAATCGGTGCTGACCAGCTACACCATCGCCATCGCCGTGCTCATCCCGCTCAGCGGCTGGCTGGCGGACCGCTTCGGCACGCGGCGCATCTTCGGCTTCGCAGTGGCGGTCTTCACCCTCGGCTCGCTGGCCTGCGGACTGTCGGCGAATCTTCCGATGCTCGTCGCCTCGCGCATCCTCCAGGGTATTGGTGCGGCGTTCATGATGCCCGTCGGCCGCATCGCGCTGCTCCGCACTTTTCCGAAATCCGGCATCATCCGGGCGATGAATTTCGTGATCATCCCCGCTCTGCTGGGCCCTCTGCTCGGCCCGCTCACCGGCGGGCTGATTGTCCACTGGCTGCCGTGGCGGATGATCTTCCTCATCAACATCCCCATCGGCCTGCTTGGCCTGTGGCTCGTGAAAAAGCACATGCCCGACCATCGCGCGGCGCAGCCCGACCGGCTGGATACGACGGGTTTCGTACTTTTCGGCACCGGGATCGCCCTCCTGTCGTGGGTGCTGGAAATCTTCGGCGAGCACGACATGGACATGAAGCTCGTCGGCCCGCTCGCCCTGTTTTCGCTGCTGCTGATCGCCGGTTACTTCTGGCATGCTCGGCGGATCGAGCAGCCGCTGATGCCCGTGAATCTCTTTCGCCTGCGGACCTTCCGCATCTCCGTCGCGGGCGGCTTCGTCACCCGGCTGGGCATCGCCGGCATGCCCTTCCTGCTGCCCCTGCTCTACCAGCTCGGCATGGGCTTCACGCCATGGCAGGCCGGCCTGCTCGTCATGCCGCAGGCCGGCGCGGCGATCGGCATGAAACTGCTCACCCAGCGGATCCTCGCCCGCTTCGGCCACCGCCAGGTGCTGGTCTACAACACGGTGCTCATGGGCCTGCTGATCGCCGCCTTTTCGCTGGTCGGCCCAGGCACCCCGGTCGCGGTCATATTGCTTTTCAGCGTCGCACAGGGCTGCGTGTCCGCACTGCAATTCACTGCCATGAATTCGCTGGCCTACGCCGATACCAGCGATGCCGAGGCGAGCGATGCCAGCACGATCGCGAGCACCGGGCAGCAACTTTCCATCAGCTTCGGCATCGCCTTCGCCTCGCTTGTCACCGCCTGGTTCCTCGGCGGCATCGACCGCTCGAATGCGGCGATGATCGTCCCCGCCTTGCACAAGACCTATCTCCTGCTGGGCGGGGTCAGCATCCTGAGTGCCGTGACCTTCCTCTCGCTACGCCGCGACGACGGCGCGAATGTCAGCGGGCACCGCCAGTCAGAGCCGGAAGCTCAGTGAGCCTTCCACAACCACTTCGCCACAAGCCACAGGACCGCCGGCACCCGGCCCCAAGGAGCATGCGGCTCCCATTCCTTCAAGATTCCGGCTTCTTTTTCCGGCTCTGCCGGCAGGTGGTTTTCTTCCGCTCTGCCATCGCGCTCTCGGTCGGCATCTCCTCCTCCCGGATCATCGGGTTCATCCCATGCCGATCCGCCGCATCCAGCCACTGGACGATCGCGAGCCTCAATACCGAAGATCGGGAAATCGAGAGCCGCTTCGCTAGGTGATCGACACGTTCCTGGAGTTCGCGCGGCAGGCGGACGGGAATCGGTTCCATGCTTGGCGGGTACCCTAGCGGAAATCGGTTGTCCCCGTCAGCAAGCTTTATGTATACGATTGATATACGAATGACCTCCCACCGTCAGGATCCGGAAGAAACGCGGGATCTCAGTATTCCAGCACCGCTGTTCGAAAGAGTTCGGCAATTCGCGGCGTCGAGATCGCGCCCGCTGGAGCATGCGCTTCACGAAGTCCTTTCCATCGGGCTCGACCATCTTGAAGCCGGTTTGGAACAAGGGCAGGCTTTCCCTCCTCCGGATCTATCCCCGAAACAGGCTGCGGTATGCCATTGGCTCCGGAAAGGACTCTCCGTGAAAGAGATTTCATCGATTCTCGGCGTTTCGGAGTGCACCATCCGCACCCATATCGCCCGCCTCAAACTCCGTCTGGACTGCCAGGACCTCCTGCACCTCAGATTTCTGCATGCGGAGGAGGATGAAAGTGCCGCTCCACGGAAAGCGCACCGGGGAAAGAAAAAGCTGTAGCATATTTTGGGACACGCGCGGTCTTCACCCCGGCCCCGGCCCTCGCTACGATTCCTCCTGCATTTCAGGAACTGGATCCATTCCATGCTTCCTCCCCCGTGCCCTCAATGACTTTTCCCTTTCCCGCGGAACCGCCTCCTCCCTCGCAATCCCCTCCACATACTCACCTTCCCTCATCCCCCTCCATGCACGAACGCCGCACTCTCGTCTCTCTTGAACCCTCCTCCACCGCGCGCCGCATTCCGCCGTCTGGTACGCCTGCTGGTCCTCCTCCCACCGCTTCCAATCGTAATAATGGCTCCAGAGAAAAGCGCTTTGCCAAGATTCTGAAGCCTTCCCCGCATTTCTCCTTCTATCCTCCACGTTCCATGCAAACGCTTTTCATACGCCTCTTGTGCGCATTTCTGGCCGGTCTGTTCTGTTCTCCTGTTTTCGCTTCTCTCGAAGATGCGGTGGACAATCCGGATCTCGATTTCTCCACGGGTTTCAATTCGGGAAATCCCGCATCTGTCTGGTTCCGCCAAACTACCGTCCACACCGATGGCAGCGACGCCGCCCGCAGCGGTCCCATCGCAGCAAATCAGGCGACTTGGATGGAAACCGAAGTCACTGGCCCCGGCATCGTTACTTTCCAGTGGCAGGTATCGTCCAACAATGTTTCGGCGGGAGGCCGCCTTCAGTTCTTCACCGGCAAGCCTGCCGGCACCCTCGCCACCCAATGGTTGCTCCGCTCCGAAATCTCCGGCCAGGTGGCATGGAACTCGCGATCCTTCACGGTTCCCGCAGGCCGCCACTTGTTGCGCTGGCAATACCAGAGAGGTTCCAGCGCCTCCACCTCCGGCGAGGATGCCGGATGGGTCGATCAGGTCGTGTGGGCGCCGGCCGATGCGGTCACCCTCGCCGAAGCCACCGATGCCGCAGGACTGAACTGGACCACTTCCGGCAGCGCGGGAATCGGCCTCAATCAATGGTTTGGCACGAGGCTGGAATCCGCTGACGGAGAGGACTCCGCTCGCAGCCCGATCATCGGCCCCAATCAGGAAACC
>JBBCJF010000015.1:0-21663 GCA_037190465.1 Haloferula sp.
GGGCTGCCGCGGCGCGGCAGCCCGCCGACAAAGCGGTGCCGGACCGGGTGTTGGGGATCATCGCTCAGATCCGCAGCGCACGGATCGTGCGGGCATCCAAACGCCCCGTCATCGGCAGGCGATAATCGCGCTGGAAGCGGACCAGTGCCGCACGGGAACCGCGGCCGAAGTCACCGTCGATCCGCCCGTGATAGTAGCCAAGCTGCCTGAGCCGGGTCTGCGCCTTCACCTCAAGGCGCTGGTGCGACCGATGATGGTCATAGCGATGCCCATGACCGTGGCGATGGGAATGGCGGTGCGAGTCGCGCCCCCAATTCCACCATGGAGCCGCTTCGGCGCTTCCGAGCGAGAAGATCATCATCGCTCCCAGAATGGATGTCGGTATCAGTTTCATGACATCAGTGAAACGATCGTTTGTTTGCTTCTATTCACCGCATCATTCGATATTTTTTCGCAAGGAGTTCCTCCTTTCCCGTACACTGCCGCCTCTGATCATCGGGACTCCATGGAGCGATGTTCGATGCGGAGTTTGCGCCTCAGTGCCTCAAGCCGCCGCAGATGTTCGTCCGGCGCTGCGAAATCCCCATGGTTCGGCAATACGCCGCGGGCACCCAGCGCCAGAGCTTTCGCCACGCTCGCCCGGATCGCCGCGCGGTTTTCATTGAAGATCGCCGGCGGGAGGTGAGAGCCACGGCGGAAACTCGCGAAGAGATCGGCGGAGAAAAGGATGCCGTGCCTTTCGGAGAAAAAGCCGGCGTGTCCCGCCGTGTGTCCCGGCAGTGCCACGACGCGAAGACCGCCCCAGACATCGAGCCGGTCGCCATCCTCCAACCAGCGGCTGGGAGTGAAAGGCACAAATCTGCCGGTTTTCCGGGCCAGCGCTTCCAGCGCACCGGTGAGCTTTCCCATTCCATGATAGCACGGCCTTCCGGCATAGCGGGCCGCATCCGCCCCCGGCGCGGCAATCCACGCCCCCGTCTCCCGCGCCAGCCGGCCGATGTTCAGGATATGATCCGCATGCCCATGAGTCACCAGAATCCCGGTGACCGGCAAATGGGCCCAACCGGCCCGACGCAGCGCCGCCGCCAGCCGGATGCGCCCGCACAGGAAGCCTCCATCAATCAGCACCAGACCATCCTTTTCCCGGAGGGCGTGGAAAATCACCGGAAAATCCGCGATGCGCAAACAGGTCGGGAGCGCTTCCACCGCGCTCAGACAACATGGATGCCGGTCTCCGCGTCAACGGGGGAGGCAGGGCATCGGTTGATCCGATGCCTCCACCGATTCTCAATAATTTACTGTTATTCAGAGGATTTTTTGCGACAGGGACGCCGCCTTGCCATGACATGGCAAGGCGGCTTTCCAGTCGCCGGAACTCTCGCGGGGAGACGTTCCATAACCCGGCGCGATCAGGGAATGCTCACCCCGAGCCGTGCGAAGAGTTTCGATCCCGGGGCCAGCGTCACCGGCATGCGGACCGTCACACGATCAATCCCTTCGCCGAAAAAGTCATCCTCCGTCCCGATTTCGACCCCGTCCACGCCGTGCTGCGCCTGCGCCCAGCCATCGAGCGTGGAGGAATATTCCACGAAAGGATCGAAAGCCGCGGACGCATCGGCGCGGCGGAAAATGAAGACGAAATGCTCTCCATCCCGCGCGACGGTGGGAAGCAGGGAGCTGGAATTGGAGCCCGGACCGCCCGGATCGCCGCCGATGACGAATTCAATGCCGTTGGGAATGCCGTCGCCATCGGAATCCTCTTCCGGACCGGCTCCCGCGATGCCGTTGACGGCCGCCCAGAGATCGTAGCCGGAAAGCTCCGCGCCGGTCGTCACCGTCAGCGAACCGCCGCCCGCGAAACGACCGCTGGCATGGCTCGCATCATAGAGGCCGGCCGGCTGCTGGATGCCGCCGATAAAGAGCGCTTCCACCGTGTCGCTGCCCCCGAAATCGAGAACGAGAACGGCGGAGGAACCGAGGGAGACGGTGGAGGAATCGTCCAGCCCCGCCGCTCCCAGCGACAGTGTTCCTGCAGCCACCGCGGTGTCGCCGCCGTGGGCGGGCGCGGAGGTCACGACGAGTGTTCCGCTGCCGGTCTTCTCCAGCGAACCGGAGCCGGAAAGCGCGCCCGTCAGGGTGAGCACGGCTCCGTCCCGCACATTCACGATGCTGACGCCGGCGCCGAGACTGACCGGCGAGGCGACGGTTGCATTGCCGAATTCCCCGGTGGAAGTGGTGTCGATCCCACCTCCCTCGAGCGCGATCGGCTTCGTGCAGGAAACCGGGGCGAACCAATCGCCGAATCCGAGAAC
Organism: Haloferula sp.; assembly: GCA_037190465.1. GTDB lineage: Bacteria > Verrucomicrobiota > Verrucomicrobiia > Verrucomicrobiales > Akkermansiaceae > Haloferula. The sequence goes on from JBBCJF010000015.1 coordinate 2,313, forward strand.
GGCTCCGGCATGGACCGTGATCATCCCGGGATTGCTGTCGCCCACGTCGGCACCGTTTTCGATGGAAAGCATGCCGGCAACGACCTCGATGTCCCGCACCGTCACGGAGGCACCGACGAGGCTGACCTGGTTGCCGCCGATCTTGGTGAGCTTGAAGTTCCCGCCGACTTCGGCGCCGTCACCGCGGACATCCCAGCGATGGGGGCCGCCGATGGTGGAGTCGCTGCCGAGGGCGAGCTTTTTCACGCCGTCCAGTTGGCCGGCCACGGCGCTGCTGACGACCGCGCCGAGACCGTCGACGCCCTCGCCATGGATCGTCACGGGCTCGTCGCCGACGCCGCCGGTGAAAACGTCCAGCGAAGCTCCGGCGGCGATGACCGTGCCTTCCTCGCTGCTTCCCAGCGACGAGGCGTTCCCCGAGGCAAGCGTGCCGGCAGTGACGGTGACGGGCCCGGTGAAGCTGCTCGCTCCGGAGAGGATGAGCGTGCCGCTGCCGGTCATTTCGAGCGTGCCGTCGCCGGAGATGACGTTGGGCATGGAAACCGTGCCGCTTCGGTCGATGACCAGCGCGCCGTAATTGGTCAGCGCGCCGGTGCCGAGCGAGCCGCCGTCGCCGAGCCTGAGCGTGCCGGCATCGATGTAGATCGGTCCGCTGTGCGTGTTCGGATTGGTGAAGGTGACCGTGCCGGTGCCGAACTTGTCGAAGTAGGCGGAACCGCCGATGCCCGCGCCGCTGAAGGTGTAGTCTTTGGCCGTGTTCTGGATGGTCAGGCCGGTAGGGGTTGCGGTTTCGGCCAGGTTGATGGCGGTGACAGCCGCGGAATCGTCCATCCAGATCGTATCACCCGCGAAAAAGGCGGTCGGCGCCGAACCGCCGGTGAAGACCCAGTTCTGCGTCGTGCCGATGTCCCATGTCCCGTTCACGGCTCCGGTCCAGGTGATGTTCCCCGAAGCGGAGCCCGTGATCACGAGATCGATGGTGGCGTCATCGGTATTGTTGACCAGCATCCCCGCGACCCGGCCGGGCAGCGGGGCCAGTTCCAGGCCGTCGAATCCCAGGCCGCCGATGGTTCCCGAGTAACCGATGAGCGGGTAGGCGCCGGTGAAAAGCTCGCCTTCCTGGGAGATGTGAATGAGGTGTTTCGGCGCGGTCCCTTCCACCACCGAAAGTCCGTCGGCCTGGGAAACGATGACGAAGTCCTCGACGACACCGCCCAGGCGGAAGACCGAAGCCTCGTCGGTGGAAAGATTCGCGGTCTTGAACGTGGTGTTGGAGCCGGCATTCACGAAGCTGGTCGGCACGACGCCCTGTTGCAGCGCGGCGAGGATGTTCTCCACCGTTTCCCCGGAGGTGAAGACGACCACCCGGGCCTCATCGAGATGGCCGTCGAAATAGGCTCCACCCCCGGGCGAGACCGAGAGATGGGGGTGACTGTGCACAGGAGCGCCGCCGAAGGACGAACCCTGCGGAACGCCGTCGACATAGAAAGTGCTTTGGCCGTTTATGCGGATGATGGCGAGATGCACCCAGGTGTCCGCCTCGAACGTGGCCGAGCTGCCGATCCAGTTCACATTGTGCGAACTGGCGGTCCATCCGCCGCCTTCCAGCGAAAGCTTGAAGGAGCCGTTGCTGTTGCCGAGCGTGAAAACATCCGCGCGGGTTTCCGCCGTGTTCGCGGCGGCGCGGGCGAAGATGCCGAAGGCGAAGTTGTCCGTGGGAAGGCTGTGGTAGGTATTGGCGCTGGAGTACCAGCCCTCATTGTCCGGCGAAGAGGTGTCGAGATACGCTGTCGAGCCGGTGGCGGCGGAGTGAAAGGAGGCGTTTCCGGTCAGTGTCGCGCCTCCGTTGATGTCTTCGTCGAAGTGCCGGTTGTTGCCGGAGTCGTCCTGAGGCTTGTTGGCGGACCCGAGGGTTCCCTCTTCCCCCAGCGGATAGCTCGCATAGGGAATGATGGTGGCGTGCGACAGGGAGGCGGCGAGAAGTGTGAAGGCGGCGGCCGCCGCCGGAATGGCAGGATGGGTTTTCATTCGCGATGGGTTGCGGAACGTGGGTTTCTTTGGGGTTTTCCGCGGAATGGCGGCGGGGAATGCCCGGCCGCTTTCCGCGGATCGTGGCATTGAGGACGAAAGCCGCCGCCCGCGGCAGTCGCATGCTTGGGTGACACGACCCGTCTCACCGCGCGAATTCCCTCAATGCCTGCGGTGCCCCAGGAATTTCACCACCGCTTCGGTCCGGGTGTGGACATGAAGCTTCTCGTAGATCCGGCGCAAATGGGTCCGCACGGTGTCGAGGCTGATGCCCAAGGTGCCGGCGATTTCCTTGTAGAGCGCGCCATCCGCGAGCAGGGCGAGAACCTCCTCCTCGCGGGGGGAGAGATTGGCGGGATCGAGATCGGGTCGTTTTTGGGGCATCTGGAAGGATTCCACCACCTTGCGGGCGATGCTCGGGGACATCGGCGCACCGCCGCACCGGATCTGCCGGATGGCTTCGCACAACTCGTCTCCCGCAGCCCGCTTGAGCAGGTAGCCGGACGCGCCCGCCTTTAGCGCGTCGAAAATCAAATCGCTCTCCTCGTACATCGTAAGAACGAGGATGGGGAGATCGGGGAACTGGGGCTTGATCTTGCCGATGAGTTCCACGCCGTTCATCCCCGGCAGACGGATGTCCACCACCAGCAATTCCGGCAGGCGGCCGGAAAGCTCCTCCAGCGCGATCTCGGCGGAGGGGAAGGCATCGAGCACTTCCATGTCGGGCTGGCTTTCGAATAGCGATTGCAGCTCTTCCGCCAGCGGCAGGTTGTCTTCGACGAGGCTGATCGTACAGGGTTTCATGATGCCGGAGTCCATGGGACGGAAAAGATGATCTGGGTGCCGCCGGAAGGGGATTTCCCGATCGCACAGCTGCCGCCGATCTCGGCGAGGCGGCTGCGCATGTTGGCGAGTCCGTCACCGTTCGCGGGATCGTCCGTGTCGACGATGCCCTTGCCGTCGTCGCACACGGTCAGCTCGATCCGGTCCGCTTTCGCGGCCAGCGAAATGGCCACCTTCCGGGCGCCGGCGTGCTTCACGACGTTCTGCAGGGCCTCCTTTACCACCATGAGGAGCGGGTGGCGGATCGCGAAAGGGAGCACTGCCCCGCGGTTTTCCCGCGGCAGGTTGAAGTGACAGGAAAGCCCGGCGTCGGCGAGATAGCCGGTGGCGTGATGGCACAGGTAGTCGGAGAAACTTCCCAGCGTGTCGTGGCGCGGATTGACCGCCCAGACGATCTGATCGAGCGCCCCCACCGTGTCGCGCGCCTCACCCGCCAGTTTCGAGAGCAGGGGCGCCTCCTGCCCGGGCGAACGCCTCACCCGGTCGGCGAGCAATGCCATGTGGGTCAGGCGTGCGCCGATGTCGTCGTGCATATCGCGGGCGATCCGCAGGCGGTCCTGCTCGATGGCACTGGCCGCCTGGGCGAGCGCCAGCTTGTGCCGCAGCCGGCGGACCGAAAACCACCACCCGAGCCCCGCCACGGACAGGACGGAAGCCAGCGCGACCGCCCCGAGATGGAAGGCGCTTTTCCACCACGGCGTCGGCACCAGAAACCGGTGAGTCTGGACCTGCCGACTCCAGCGCCCGTCCGTATGGCGGGCCTGGAACTCGACGGGATAGACTCCGGGCACCTCGCAGGAAATCGCCACCAGCTCGCCGCCGCGGCATTCCCTCCACCCAGAACCGTCCGCTCCCGGCCGTCTCCACCGGAAGACAAGCAGCTCGGGAACCGGGTCGCTTTTTCCCGCGGCGATCGCGAATTCCAGCGTCTTCGTTCCCGGAGGCAGGGCATCCGTCAGGTCAATCGCCCGGCCGTCGGCCCTCACCGCGGCGATTCTGGGATGCAGTTCCGGATACACCTCCACCTCGCTCACCTGCGGCCGCACCGGCGCGTCAGAGGGGTTTAGTATTCGCAGGAAACGCCCCGCAAAGCTTTCGCCGGTCCCATCCTCCGCCTGGATGATGTCGCGGCCGCCGTTCGGCACATGGGAGCCGTCCTGCCGCATCCACGCCATCCAGCGGAGTTTCCCCGGATTTCCCGTCCCATCGTCGTCGAAAAGCTGGACCTGATAATTTCCCAGCCGTTCAGGGACCTTGCCGTCGATCCGGTTCCTCAACACGAGATAGTCGAGGGCGCGGGAAGTCCCGAGATCGATCTCGAAATAGAACCCTCGCGCCGGAAAGAACTCCTCCGGATGGGAGAATGAGGCGGGAAAACCGTCGGTCAGGAAATGCGGATGGAGCCCCCCGTACACCACCCCCGAAGCCCGGACCGGCCGGCCGAGCGCCACGTTGGAAGAACGCAACGGGTCCATCTGCGCCTGGAATTCGTTGATGACGAAACTGCCCTCATGGCTGTAACCGATCGTTTCCCTTCCGCTGGGATGGCCGATTTCCCCGGGGATGAAGCGGAGCCGGAAACCGGTGACGCCGGTCAGCGAGGTCGGCGCCCGCATCGCGATGACCATCTGGTCGAGCACTCCGCCGATGTGGATGACATTCTCGATCACGCGCACCAATTGCGGCTCCCACGGAAAAGCGTCCGTGACCACCAGATCGGGCCGCAGAGGTTTCCAGTTCCCCCCGATGCGCGGCCTGTCGTCGGAAGTCACCGCGAACTCGATCCTGGCCGGGTAGCAACCCTTCTCGGCGGACTGGTGCCAGGTGGAAAGCTGGAAGACCTGGGCCGACAAGGGCTTCTCGGTGGCGAAAACGATGGTCTGCTCCTCGAACTGGCCGCCGGCCATGTCGAGGCCGTTGTCCGGGTTCAGGTTGCCATCCACCAGTTCGCCGAGCGAACGGCCGGGATTCTCGTGCGAGGACTCGACCACCCGCAGCGGAATCAGCGGCGTCGCGCCGGCGAAACCGGCGAACAGCGCGCTGGAGATGGCGGTTCGAAACATCATGCAAACGGAACGGCCCGCGAGCACCGTGGCAGCCTGTCCGCCCGGCGCAAGAGTCGCATGAAGATGCGATCCCGAGGGATCAGCCGTTCAGGATGAGAGTCGAGCTGGCATTTTCGATGATGGATACTCGACCGTCCGACGTGAACCGAATAAAGGGATCGTTCAGATGCAGGCGACCCTTCCTCAACCTCCGCGCGACCTTCCCTCGCCGGCGCATGCGAAGCGCTCCCGGCTGCTGATGGGCGGGCTATTACTACTTCTGCTGGCCGGCCTCGGTTTCGGCATCCTGATGGAAATCGACCGGAGACGAGTTCATGCTCTCCGCGAAGCCGCATTCCGAAATATGCGATCTCTGGGGTTGCCCATTATGGAATTCGACGCGGAATACGGTTCCTTCCCCAACGAAAAGACCCTGGCGGACGTCTGCGAAGCAACCGGCAACGAACCGTGGCCCCTGAGAACCTCCAATGACATGTTGCGTCAGTTGATCGTCACCGGCCTGAAAAGCGAAAAGCCGTTTTCCGACAATGGACGCGCAGGTTGGACCCGCATACCGGATGACATGATCTCGCCCCTCTCGAAAGCGCTGGAGCCCGGCGAATGCGCGTTCGCTTATATTCCCGGACATTTCACGGTCAGCCATCCGGCGCAGCCGATCCTGCTTTACCCGATGCTGCCGGGTGGACGGACCTTCGACCGGAAGCCTCTGGGCGGACGCGCGATCCTGCTGCGCAACGACAGCTCCGTCACATCGGTGGAAATCGACAAAAACGGCCGGGCGATCATGGACGGCAAGGACCTCTTCGACCCCACGCAGCCCTTCTGGGACGGCAAGGTTCCGAAGGTCTACGAACCGGCGCGCTGACCCGCCGGCATCCTCAAACCACCCCCGTCTCGCTCAAACTGTCCTCGATGAAACGGTCCCCCGCGCCCGCGTCGCGGATCTTGCGCAGCCGGCGGCGCGCGCCGCGCGAGCTTTCCGGGCCGTTGACCTTGTTGAGCACACCACCCACCGCCAGCGGCAGCAGGGTGGCGATGCCGAGCGCCGCCAGGCCGAGCGCCACACCTCGCCGGGCGCTGCGGTGCATCAGTTCGCCGAGGATCAGACCCGCCGCGGTGCCCAGCAGGGCGGGCGCTGCCAGCGCGGTCGTTTCGGTCCAGTCGCGGTCGCAGCAATCGTCGTCATGGGAGCTCATGGCTTCATCCTAACACCGCCCGCCCCGGCGACAACCCCTGAAGTTCGCCCGCGATTCGCCCTTCCCGCCGGCGATTCCGGCGTACAGAGTCCCGGCGTCATGCCCGACCCCTCCTCCACCTTCGCTCTGATTCTCGCCGGCGGGTCCGGCACGCGTTTCTGGCCCCTCAGCCGCAACGCGCGGCCCAAGCAGCTCCTCAACCTCTTTGGCGGCTCGACTCTGCTGGAGCAAACCATCGCCCGCCTCGACGGCCTGGTGCCGCCGGAAAACATCCTCATCCTCACCAACGCCCAGCAGGAAGCCGCCGTGCGCGAAGTCGCCACGACTCTGCCCCCCGGCAACATCTTCTCCGAACCGGCGAAGCGCGACACCGCCCCCGCCGTCGCCCTCGGCATCGGCCTCGTCGCTGCGCGCAATCCCGATGCGGTGATGATCGTCCTGCCCGCCGACCAGCTCATTTCAGACACCCCCGCGTTCCAGTCCGTGATGCGCGATGCCCTGGCCATCGCGGAAAAATCCGACGGGCTGGTGACCATCGGCATCAAACCCACCTGGCCCTGTCCCTCCTATGGCTATATCGAGCGGGGCTCCCGCGCCTCCATCCCCGGCCTGGAATGCGATCAGAAGCCGGCCGAAGTGAAGCGCTTCCGCGAAAAACCGAGCGTCGATCTCGCCGAGCAATTTCTCGCCCAGGGCGGCTTCTGCTGGAATGCCGGCATGTTCGTCTGGTCCCTGCCCACCGTCATCCGCGAACTCAGCACCCATCAGCCGGAGCTCGCCTCCTTCGTCTCCGAGCTGCGCCGTTCCTCCGACCTGCCCGCCACCGTCGCCGCCCAGTTCCCGAAGCTCACGCCCATTTCGATCGACTACGCGCTGATGGAAAAAGCCAGCCGCGTGCTGAACATCGAGGCCACCTTCGACTGGGACGATGTCGGCTCCTGGATCTCCGTCGCCAACTATCTCGACAACATCGGCAGCGAGAACCGCGTCAACTCGCCCGTGTCCGAAATCGATTCGGAGAACAACATCGTCTTCAACGCCCGCAAGGGCTCCCACATCGCCCTGCTCGGCGTAGACGACCTCATCATCGTCCAGACCGATGACGCCCTGCTCATCGCCAACCGCCACCAGGCCGACGCGATCAAGAAGCTCTCCGACAGGCTCCCGCCGGAGCTGCTGTGAGAGGTGGCGGAACGGCCCCCCTCCCGCCGCTCAGAACATATTCGCCAGGCGCTCGGGATTCACGCCCTTGTCGCCTTCGCCCATCAGCAGGAAGACCCATTCGCGGTCGGCCCAGCGGGCGACGGTCCATTTACCGTGCTTGCCGATGTCCGGCCGTTCGCGTTTCGGCAGGCGGCACTTCACGTCGCAGCGCTTGAATACGACCAGATGCACCACATCGTCCTCCTGCTTGAAGCAGACCAGCGCGCCGCGCTTGCCCTCGATATGGAGCTCACGGCAGCCGAGCCCGGGGATCTTTTTGAGCCCCTTGGGCAGGCAGGTGTTCGGGCAGGGCAGCTTCGCCGCCTTCAGATGATTGAAGAGCGCGTGATGATCGGGATCGGTCAGATCAAGAGTGAAGCCCGGCGATTCGAATTCGCGGATGAACCCCTCCTCCACCACGCTGATCGGCATGGACACGGGGACGATGCCGCCTTCCTCCCGCTCCGGCGGCGGACCGGCGACAGGCGCATCGGAAACGGAAACCGTATCCGGCCCGGAGAAAACAAAAGCCAGCATCACGCCCGCCGCCGCCGCAAGCGGAACGGCGACCCGCCAGCCAGCCCACCAGGGGCGGCGGGGACGGATGGTGCGGGCCATCGCCGCGATCACTTCGCCGCGCATGCCGGCCGGCGGCCCCAGTCGGGCCAGCGCGCCGGCCATCGCTGTATCGAAGTCGTCCATCTCGATGGCCGCTTCGCCGCGCTCCAGCGCCAGCGCGGACAAGATCTCCTCGCGCAGCGTCTCGGGAATGGTTACCCGGCCGAGCGCCTTGGCGAAACCGGCGTCGCGCGCTCTCTCGCGGGCGAGCCATTCGCCGAGTTCACGGTCCTTCGCCGCCCAGCCGAGCGCCTGGGCGAAGTCGGAGTTCTCCGCGTCCGCGCCATCCGGACGAAAGCAGCGGAGAATGAATCGTGCTTCCTCCTTATCCATGATGCGATCTCAATGCCTCGGGTTGAAGTTGGAGAATGTTCTTCGGCGCGCTGGAGGGCTCCGCCGTCATCCGGCGGCGCAGCATGTCCTTCGCCCGTGAAATGCGCGACATCACCGTGCCGATCGGCACGTCGAGGATGTCGGCGATTTCCTTGTAGCTGTGTTGTTGAAGATAGAAGAGCGCGATCGGCGCGCGGAAGGTCTCGTCGAGCTCGCCGAGCAGCTCCAACGCCCGCTGGCCGTCCATGGCGCGCTCGGTGTCGTCCTCCTCGCAGCAGACCCGGCCCGCCACGGCCTCGGTGAGTTCCTCCCCGCTGAAACGCCCGGAGCGCCGCGCATGGGCGAGGAATTCGCGGTGCAATGTGGTGAAAAGCCAAGTCTTCGCCTTGCTGCGGTCCTCAAGCTGGTGGCCCTTCTGCGCCCAGATGCAGAAGGTCTGCTGCACCAGATCCGCCGCCGTGTCCGCGTTCTTCGCCAGCGAGAGCGCAAAGCGGTAAAGCGCCCCGTAATGCGCATCAACGAGCTGTTCGAATTCCGACATTTGCCTTTCTTGGGAGCCTGCCCCAACGGGGTTATTCCGCAATTTTCCTTCGCGTTCCCCACGTATAAAGCCCAGCCTGCCCCGATGAAACGATTTCTTTTCCTCCTGCTCGCATGCTGTCCGCCCCTCGCCGCCGCGGAGGGATTCTCGATGGCGAGAACAGACGAAACCGTGACCGTGAAGCGGAACGGCAAGGTTTTCACCGAATTCCGCACCGACTCGCGGGTGCCCTATTACTACCCGCTCGTCTCACCCTCCGGCGCTTGCATTGTCCGCCATTGGCCGATGAACGACGATCACAAGGACGAAGAACGCGACCACCCTCACCACCGTGCTTTCTGGATGAGTCACGGTGCGGTGAACGGGCACGACTTCTGGGCCTGGACGGCAAAGGAAAGCGATCCACGGATCGTCCTGAAGGAGATTGTGGATTTCAAAGACGACAGCTTCACTGCCGATCTCGCGTGGACGGCGGGCGGCAAGACGCACCTGAACGAATGGCGCGCCCATCGCTTCTCGGAGCCCGACGGGAAGACGCTGGTGATCGACGTGATTTCCACCCTCACCGCCGCCGATGGCGACGTCACTTTCGGCGATACCAAGGAAGGCACCTTCGCGATCCGCGTGGACCGCACCCTGCGCCAGAAGGGCTCGCACGCGAAAGGCGCCATCGCCGATGCGGAGGGCCGCAAGGACGGCGCGGTCTGGGGCAAGCGCGCGAACTGGGTCGCCTTCCACGGCCCCGACGAAAAGGGCGAACCGGCCGTCGTCGCCGTCCTGGATCATCCCGCGAATCTCCGCCACCCCACCTGGTGGCACGCCCGCGACTACGGCCTGCTCGCCGCGAACCCCTTTGGCATCCACGATTTCGAACGCGGCAAGGAAAAGGGCTCCGGTGATCACGTTCTGAAAAAAGGCGACAAACTTGTCTTCCGCTACGCTGTGGTGCTCCACCATGGCAGCCTCGAATCCGCGAAACTGGACGAGCGGTGGCGGGAATTCGCCGAAGATTCCGGCGATTGAACGTGGCGGCTTGCGGCAGCAGCCATGAGAGCTTTCCGCTTGGCCTCGCGGGAAGGGTGGGAGAACTTCCAGCGGGTTTCCGGAAGCCCGCCGGTGCGGTGGCCATGAAACACATACAGAAACGGATGGAAGGCTGGCGCGATCCCCGTCATCCCTTCTACCACCACGCCACGGCGGTGAATCATTTTTTCCGGCGCCGGCTGCGTCCGCCGGGCGTCGGCCTGCTGCTGATCATCATCCTCAGCTCCTTCGTCGCCGCGGGCAGCGCGGACACGCCGGTTTTCCGCTCCTTCGCCTTCGCCCTCTCTCTCGCCGCCTGCGGCCTGCTGTCGCTGCCCTTTCGCCGGGCAAAGCTGGAAATCGCCCGCGAACTGCCGCGCCACGCCACGGCGGGCGCCCCCGTCACCCTGCGGCTGCGGGTCAAAAACCGCGGCAAGCGCGCGCTGCGGAACTTCTCCCTTACCGAAACGCCGCCCGACCCGCGCCCCCGGGCGGACACGTTCCGCAACTCCCGCGAACCGGGTGAAAACGAGCGGAACTTCTTCGACCGCTGGCTGGCCTGGTACCGCTGGGACTGGCTCTGCCGCTCCCGCCTGCTTTTCGAAAGCTTCCCCACCCCGTCTCAACGGAAACTCCCCCCCGGTGCCAGCATCAGCCTGCCGCTGGAAATCACCCCGCAGCGCCGCGGCCTGATGCGGCTCGATGACCTGCGCCTGCTGCTGCCCGACCCGCTCGGCCTCTTCCAACGCTGTGTCAAGGTTTCCGCCCCGCTCGACACCCTGCCTGTCCTGCCGCGACGCTACCGCCTGCCTCCCTTCGAACTTCCCGGCTCCGCGCGCTTCCAAGCCGGCGGCGATGCCGCTTCGCGGAATACCGGACCCTCCGGCGAATTCGTCGGCCTGCGCGAATACCGCGCCGGCGATCCGCCGAGACTCATCCACTGGCCCACTTGGGCACGCACCGGCCAGCCGGCCGTCAAAGAGCTGGAGGACACCTTTTTCCCCCGCCACGGTCTCATCCTCGACACCTTCCCGCAGGCCGGCGACGAAGACCTCTTCGAAGACGCCGTGGCCGTCGCCGCCTCCTTCGTCGCCGCCGTGGACACCCGCGAATCGCTGATCGACCTGATGTTCATCGCCGGCCGGGAACGCGTCGTAACCGCTGGCCGTGGCATCGGCCGACGCGAAACACTGCTCGAAGTCCTCGCCGGCGTCGAGGAATCGCCACATGAGGATTTCGGCTCGCTCGCCCGCCTTGTCCTGCGCCATGGCGAAGACCTCGCCGGCTGCCTCTGCGTCTTCACCGGCTGGTCGGAAAGCCGCCGCTCCTTCCTCGACCGGCTCGCCCGCTCCGGCATCGAAGTCGCCGCCCTCGTTGTCTGCCGCGAAAAACCGCCCGCCGCGGGCAAACATACCCACTTCCTCCTCCACACCCGCCTCGCCGCCGATTTGATGAAACTCCCCCGCACCCTATAGAAAATTTCAAACTCCAAATCCACGAATCCACGCTTATCTGTTACTCAAACCCGATCGGCCTCTTCTTCCTTTGCCCTGGAACTTGAGATTTGGAATTTCCCACACCCACCATGTTCCCACCCCGCCTGCTCCTCGGCACTGCCCTCCTCTTCTGGGGTGGGATGACCGGCCGCCCCATCCCGGGGCTGGCGCTGGCGCTGCTGGTCGAGGCCGCGCATTGGACGCGCACCCGCTGGGACTTCGGCGAACGCGCCTTCCTCCGCGCCTGGCGGCTCTGCGTGCTGCTGCTCGTCGTCATCGCGGTGCTCATCCTGATGGATGGCGCGCGGCTCGATGCGATGCTGCGGGTCTTCACCTGGATGCCCGTCATTCTCCTGCCGCTTCAGTTCGTCCACAGCTACGGCATGTCCCGTAGCATGAGCCTGGCGACTTTTTCGCTGATGATCCGCCGGCGGCAGGCCCACGCTCTGAAGCACGGGCTCCCCTTCCGCGAGGTGCGCTTCTCCTTCGGCAGCGTCTTCCTCGCCGCCACCCTGCTCTCCTCCTCTATCGGACGGAATGCCGATGCGGTCATCTTCTTCCCCGGCCTGGTCCTGCTCAGCGGTTGGGCTCTCATCTCCGCAGCCCATTCCGCCCTGATCCCGGCCCTCTCCACCTTGATTCCCGCCCTCTCCCTGCTGTCGCTCTCCTTCATCGGTGGACTGATCGGTCAGCAGGGTCTCAGCGCCCTGCACCGCTACGCGATCCACGGCAGTTTCTCCCGTATCGACGACGATGAGAGCGCCCAAAGCAATTCCACTTCGATGGGCAAACTTGGACCGATCAAGCAGTCCCCCGACATCCGCTGGCGGCTCAAGCCGGTGCAGGGCAGGCTCCCCACTTTGATCCGGACCGCCTCCTACGCGACGCTGCTCGGCCAATACACCTGGCAGAACACCTACCTCCCCGAATCCGTCGTGGAAGATCTGCGGGCCAAGCGCATCCCCGACGACTTTTCCGAACTCACCGTCTTCGGCAATCCCGCCAATCCGGAAGATCCCGAGGACACCTTCCGTCTCGCCGCTCCGGAAGTCACCGCGCTGGAGGCGATCGACCCGTCCCTTCCCCGCTTCATCCTGCGCGGAGAAATCGAGAACCGCGCTACCCTGATTCCCGCGCCCGGAGGCGCCTCCGCCTTCCACCGCTTCTCCGTCCAGGAACTCCAGCGGAACTCCTTCGGAACCTTCCGCCTCATCCCCGCCGATCCGGTCGTCAACACCACCATCCTGTGGGACGAAAGACTCTCCACCGAGAAACCGCCGTGGATTTCCTCGCGCCGCGGCACCGATCAGCCGCTCCGGTTCCAGCCCGATCTCCAGGTTCCCTCCAATGCCAGCAAAACCCTCGCTCAAATTGTCGATGAAATCGGCCTGCGCGAAGGCAACCTGCAGGACCGGGTGATGAAGATGCGCATCTGGTTTCTGAAAAACTTCCGCTACACCCGCTATAACTCCAACCCCCGCGGATCTCACGAAGACGACGAGCTCTCCCTGCTCGAACGCTTCCTGCTCAAAACCCGTGCCGGTCATTGCGAGTTCTTCGCCGCTGCCTCCGTGATGCTGCTGCGCGAAGCCGGCATCCCCGCCCGCTATACCGCCGGCTTCGCCGTCGTGGAATTCGACCACAAGCGGCAGGAAGCCGTCATCCGCGGCACCCACGCCCATGCCTGGTGCCGCGCGTGGGACGAAGCCGCCGGCCACTGGATCGACGTCGACATGACCCCTCCCGACTGGACCGGCCTCGAAACGCCCGCCGTATCCCGCTTCCAAGGTCTGCGCGATCGTCTGCAATTCCTGCGGCAGGACCTCCTCGTCTGGCGCAGCCAGCCCGGCAACATGCTGCTCGTCACCGTCTGCCTGCTCACGCCGCTGCTCATCGGCTTCGCCTTCCTCCTGCGGAATCTCTGGCGCTCGAAACGAAGGCTCGATGATCCGCGCCGCCGCAAGAGCGTTCGCACCGTCCTCGCCGACCTGGAAAAACCCGCCCGCCGCCTGCTCGGCGAGCGCCCCTCTGGCCAGCCGCTCGCCGCCTGGCTGAGACAGCTCGGCCCTCGCCTCGATTCTCCGGAATCGCTCGACGAAGCGCTCTCCCTCCACCAGCGTCTCCGCTTCGATCCCGGCCCACTCGACCCGCAGTGGTCCGAACGCCTCGCGGAACTCGTTGCGATCCTGAAAGCAGGCATTGCCCGCCTGCCGAAGTCGCCGTGATGCAAGCCTTGGAATCCTTCTCCCGAATGGTCACCAGCGGCCCCTATGTGGCGGCCGCTTTCGCTGTTTTTCTCGTCCATCTCACGTGCACCGCACGCGGCAAGGGAACGCTGGCAGGCGGGCTAGCTTTTTCGTTCGCAGGCTTGTTCCTAGCCGCCGGACATTATATCGCAGCGAGGCATACGACTCTCGCTGTTGTCAGGAAGCATGGCCCGATGGACGCCATGATGTGGGTCGAATACGAATTCCACGAAATCTATCCCGCCGCGATCATTACCGGCATGGCATTCCTGAGCTTCCTGATCGCCGTGACCATCCACCTGCTCAAGCGAAGTCAGGCCGCAGGCGGCGAGTCTCAAGCCGGTCAGCACCAAGGATGAGACGGATTGGCCAAGATTGGACCACTTTTGCAACGGCCTGCCATTCGTGGTTTTCGCGGACGCGAAAGCGAAGAATGGTCGGGGTGGCGGGATTCGAACCCACGGCCTCTTCGTCCCGAACGAAGCGCGCTACCAGACTGCGCCACACCCCGATCACATTTTCCATACACCCCTCTGGATGCGGGGCGGGCGGCTGTTTTCGCCATTTCCGCCGAAGCTGCAAGCGAATTTTCGCCAACGACAGCAGGGATCAAACGGCCGGCGCGGGGAGCGGATTCGCTTTGATCACGCGGGTATTGGCGACCAGATCGTGAATGCAGCGGCGATCCGCCCGGAAAATGAAAAGGATGTTCACAAGCGACAGAAGCGTTCCGACAAACGGGATGATGGCGATGAGCTGCATGAATCCATAGCGCTTGATCGCCTGATCCCCGAATGTCGGGATGTCTCCCGACATGGTCACAACGCGGATCTTCGCCACCCGCTTGCCGATCGTCTGTCCCGAAGCCCGCATCGGCTTCTGATGGATAAGCAGGAAAATCCCGTACGTCAGCACGACCATCACGACCTGACCAAGACTCGATGCCATGTATTCGCCTATGCCGGCAAACACCCCCACTCCAATGAGGAGGAGAAACAATATGATCACCACTCCTATACTGATCAGGCCATCGATGAAAGCGCCCAGAAACCGCTCGCTGAGCGTTGCGAGTTCAGCCGTGCCGGAAAGGCCGGGCGGGGCTTCCGCCACGGGTGGTGCATAGGGATTTTCCATGGTGTCTGCTCCTAACAAATTCTCCTCCTCTTCGGCAAGCCCCGGCTGCGTGGAATCGTGTCACGCTCCGTCATCCTTGTTCCAGGCCGCGACCTGCTCCAGCAAGGCCACCGCGCTGAGTTGCGAGCCAAGCTCGTTCCTCCCCCGCGCCGGTCCGCCGCGCCACGCGGCGGGAAACACAGGGCGCTCCGGCGGATCGGCCAGCTTCCACAAGGCCTCCGCCTGCCGGACGAGAAACTCCGCATACGCCCCGCCCTTCGCGCGATCCATGCGGGCAAAAGCCCCGAGATAGCGGACGAAAATGCCCTTGAACAACCCACCGTCGCCAAGCCCCCCTTCCCGCAGGATGCCGTTTTCATCCACCAAGCGGCTCATCGCCGCCTTCGCGGTGCGCGCCGCTTTCTCCAGATAATCCCGCTCGCCCGTCGCCCGGTGCAACTCCATCGCCGCACCGATGAACGTGCCCTGATTGTAGGTGAACAGCCAGTTGCGGTCGATCCTGCCGTCTCCCCTCCGGTTGATGCCATCCCAGATCAACCCGCTGTCCGGATCGACCAGGGTTTTCTCCAGCCACTCGAAGACACCGATGGCAAGGTCGAGATTCTCCTGCCTGCCGGCTTCGCGGAACAACCGCGCGCCGAGAATGACCGCCGGTGCATTGGAAGGCACCGACTTGTAATCGGCCTGCTGCTTGCGCCACGCGATGCCTCCTCCATGATGCCCGTTGCGCCCGCGGCGGATGTCCCGCCAGAGATGGCGAATGGCAGCCGCGATCCGGTCATCGGGGTCGTGCCGGTGGAGCCGCTGCAAGGCGAGCGCGAACCACAGCATGTCGTCGTAATAATCGTTGGTCAGCCCGCCATTGCGCTTCACCACGCCGCCGAACAAACGCCTGCCGCGTTCCAGCCAGATCCTGTCGCCGGATCTCTCGTAGGCATCGACCAGCACATCGAGCGCCTGTGCCTGCCACCAGTAGTCGAATCTCTTGTCGTCGGAATCGGCGGGCAGACGGCTGTGAAAAAGATCATTCGCCTCGTCCCAATACCGCCCGAACATGGATTTCTGCGCAAGATCTGCGCGACCGGCCCAATCCACCGCCGTGATGCCTTCAGCGGAGCCCGCCCACGGCCTGAACACGCAGGAAACGGCCGAAAAAGCGGAAAAGCCAAGGATGTGTCGTCTTGAAACCGGATTCATCGGATACTGGTGCCCGCGAGGATAACGCCCGGCAGCCGCCAAGGTTTCATCGCAAACCGGCAATGTCGCATTTTGCCGGTTTCCCCCTTACACGAAAGATGCCATCCACCGGCATCGGAAAAGCGGCGCGGAGAAACCCCGTACCGCCTTTCACACCGGACCGTATGGCCGTTTTTGCTCAAGGTCTCGTCGCTGCATAGCGGTCGTTGCCACCGGCCGGGACCAAGTGATTCACCACCCGGATCACTCCCGCGACACCGCGGGCCGTCGATTCTGCGGCGACTCGTTCACCCTGCGTCCGGACTTCTCCCGACAGGAACAGAATGCCGTTTTCGCAGCGCGCCATGATCGACGAAGCCGAGACCCGCGGATCGGCAGCCAGCGCATCGCGGAAGGTAGCGAGCATTTCCTCGTCGCTGGGTGTCTTGTCGCTCATCGCTTCCATCGCCAGATCGGGATTGACCCGCAGATCGTCGGCCTCGACCGAAAGAACGCCGATCACATGGGCATGGCGGATCATGCGTTCGCGCTCGGCGCTGCTGCCCGCCTCACCACTGAGCCGGACTACGCCTTCCTCGACCCGGATATCCACCGGCAGCCCATCGAAGAGCGGATCGTTGGCGAGCACATGAAACACCTGCGCCTCGATCGCCCGGTCGTCGCGGACACCCTCAAAGGTAACTTCCAATTCACCGGAAATTCCCTGAATTCCGGGAACCGCCGCCGCGAGGTCGCGGGCCAGCTCCTGCTCGTCCCACGTCCCGACCGCGCCGGAAAAAGTGAGGTGCCCTTCCGTCACATTCACGCGGACATCCTTGGCGTCGATCGCCGGATGCCGGTGCAGGGTCGACTCGACCCGCTCGCGCAGCGTCGCATCCGGCGCCACGGCTTTCACAATCCGCACTTGGTTGACCGCCGCGCGGATCCCATCGGTCGCAAGCGCCCGCGCCACGGCCCGTTCCGCCTGCGAAAGAGAAAGCGCGATGCCGCTGAGGCTCGCGATGCCGTTTTCCACGCGGACTTCGATGCGGGAACCTTTGAGCCGAAGATCTCCCTGGAGATCCATGGCGATGAAATCGGCTGCCTCTTCCGGAGTTTCGGGCCCCATCTCCGGCGTGGCCTGAAGGGAAAGCGGCGCGGCCAGAAGAAAAAGCGACGGCAACCAGCAAAGGGACGGCGAAGGGGAAATTCGCGGTTTCATGATTTGTGATGGTTCGGCGCGAGCGGCATTGCCCGGCTCTCTCCTCTCTCCGCAGCCGTGGTGCCAGCATTGCCCCATCCTCTTCGCCCCCTCATTACCAGTCGGTCACGCACAGTCCCCACCAACCCGGCATCGCCTAAACCGTCCGTTCACAGGGCGGCACGCACGGCACCCGTGCAGGATGCACGATCCCGATGGCACATTCCTAAGCCGAAACGGCGTCGACCGGATCGCCCGCAAATGCAGCCCCAAGCAGTTTCTCCAGGCGACGAACCTCCGTCGCTGAAGTCTTCGCCACGAATCCCCGAGCATGCGCGAAATGCACATCCGGCTCGCCTTCGATCCGCGTGAAATCGAAGAGCGGGGAATCGTTGTGCCGCGAAAGCCCGTAGCCCGCGCCGCGCCGGTCCGGATAAACGAGCGCCGCCACCGTTTCCGCCCGGCCGATCGACTCCAGATAACGCGCGAGACCGGCGGATGGCTCCTCCGGCAAAGGCTCGGTGCGCGGCATGAAAAGCACCGCCGCGCCCTCCACCTCCCAGATCACGGCATGACTGCCGATGAAATCAAGCCGTTCGCGCAACCCTTTCACATAATCGATGAGATCCTGGCCGATCATTCGCATGATCTCCCACACCGGATCACCGGCGCGCAGCGCTTTCGCTGCCGCGAAACGCCGCAGCAACGTGACATCGACCGGCGAATTGAGCTTCGCCAGGGTCTCCCGCTCCACCCCCAGCCACTTTGCCGTGCCCACTGGCCCCCGAGTATCGAACCACTCGGCCGGCTCGAGCCAGTCGCAGAAACGGCGGGCGTCCTCATAAATTCCCAGGTGCTGGAGCACCAGACTGAGCGCGCAGAGCGGCGCATGATCCGCGGGAAACTGATGATGATCGAAATTCATCCGCTCCGGCGCGTGCTCACCGCCGACATCCACCACCGCGATCTCCGGATTCGCCAGATCCTCCTCCGTCGGCTCCCTGCGAACGATCTCCACGGGATGAAGCGCGGCCAGCAGACTGCACGCAAGGAGCTCGTCTTTGTGGGCTCCTCCGGGATGGGTAAGAATCAGGGAAACAGGCATGATCTTTTTCGCTCGCGGGCCGCACCCTATGCGCCACCTGCCGGAGCGCAATCCCGGGCGCAATCCCGAATGGTCGAAAATCCCGCGAAATGCGGCGCGCTTTCCATTTGTGCCTCCAAGGATGCCCTCTATCGTCCCCCTCGATGAATGCGCCTCACTTCGACCGGAGAACCTTCGTGAAAATCGCCGCCGCCACCGGCGCCAGCCTTGCCGCAAGCCCTCTCGCCCGGGCGGCCGATGGCTTCAAGCTCCCCGATCTGCCCTACGCCTTCGACGCCCTCGAACCTCACATCGATGCCAAGACCATGGAAATCCACCATGGCAAGCATCACGCCGCCTACATCAACAATCTCAACACCGCGGTCGATGGCAGCGCGGATCTCAAGGGCAAATCCCTGGAAGGCCTCATCGGCGCGCTACCCTCCATCGGGGACGAGGCCCTGCGCAACACCGTCAGGAACAACGGCGGCGGCCATTGGAACCATGACTTCTTCTGGAAAATCCTCTCCCCCCCCGACTCCGCCGGAGAACCCTCCGCCGAACTTTCCGAGGCGATCATCTCGGCATTTGGTTCGCTGGACAATTTCAGGAAAGCCTTCGCCGACGCCGCTGCGAAGCGCTTCGGATCAGGGTGGGCCTGGCTCGTCAAGCAAGACGGCAAGCTCAAGATCACCAGCACTCCGAATCAGGACAACCCGCTCATGAAGGGCATCGTGCCGGACAGCGATCTGGGTGCTCCCTTGCTCGGGCTCGACGTTTGGGAGCACGCCTACTACCTGCACTACCAGAACCGCCGCCCGGACTACATCGGAGCATGGTGGAATGTGGTGAACTGGGCTGCGGTGTCGAAACACTTCGCGTCTTCCTGAGTCTCCGGCTGCGTCGATCATCCTTGCGGCGCGGTTCAGGGTGTATCCAGTCCCGGCTTCAGTCGTCTCCGGATAAGCCGGTAACGGCCGCCATCCTGCGCAGACGTCGTGAACCACAATCCCTCTGCGTGGAGAAGGGACTACGTGCGACTTGCGCCATGCCCCCGCCTCCCGCTGGGTTCTGCGCTGGCTTGCCGGATCTCGGACACGCCCCCCTCCCCTGTTGTGCGACTTGCGTGGGCATGCCTGCACAAAAAAGAGCCCGGCACCCTC
>JBBCJF010000016.1:0-61530 GCA_037190465.1 Haloferula sp.
CGCCTTGGCGATGCCGAAGTCGATCACCTTCGCGAACGGCCGGCCGTCCTGGGTGCTGACCAGGACATTGCCCGGCTTGATGTCGCGGTGGATGACACCCTTCTGATGCGCATGCTGGATGGCCTGGCAGACCTGCCGGAAGAGTTCCAGCCGGTCCTTCACGGTGAGCCGGTGGGCGTCGGCGTACTCGGTAATCGGGACGCCTTTGACGTATTCCATGGCGAAGTACGGCCGGCCGTGCTCGTCCGCGCCGGCGTCGTAGACCCGCGCGATGTTCGGGTGGTCCATGAGCGCGAGCGCCTGCCGCTCGGCCTCGAAGCGGGTGATGACTTGGCGGCTGTCCATGCCCGGGCGGATCAGCTTGAGCGCGACTTCCCGCCGCACCGGGGTGCGCTGCTCGGCGCGATAGACATCGCCCATGCCGCCGTGGCCGAGGGTTTCGAGGATGCGGTAGGGTCCGACCGATTCGGGCCGAGGAAGTGTGGCGGGGCGGAGGTCCCGGCCGTCGATTTCGGCGAAGTAGGTGTCGGCCGCGGAGCGGTCGGCCAGCAGGGCTTCGACTTTTTGGCGGAGTTCCGCGTTTCCGGCGCATGCTTCGTCCAGATAGGCGGTGCGGAGGGTGGCGTCGCCGATTTCGCAGGCGGCGATGAAGATGGTTCGATGGTGGTCCATACTCCCTGCCATGCGTGGGATGCGGGCGAAACCGCTCAGGGTTTTTCGGGAGTTTTTTCGTCGAGCGCCGCGCCGTCCGGGTCGCCACCCTTGATCGCGCGGAAGAGCCACGCCTTGGCGAGGGTCCACTCGCGGCGCACGCTGCTTTCGCCGATGCCGAGCAGGGCGGCGATTTCCTCATGACCCAGGCCGGCGAAGAATCTCAGTTTGACGATCCGCGCCTGGCGGGGGTCGATCCGTTCCAATTCGTCGAGCACTTCGTGGACTTCGAGGAGCTTTTCATCCGGAGAGGGGGCTTCGATCTGGAGGTCGGAAAGCGCTTCCCGGGATTGGCCGCCGCCTCGTTTTCCGGCGAGGCGCCGGCGGGCCTGCTCGATGAGCACCCGGCGCATGGCCTCGGAGGCGGCGGAGAAGAAGTGGGCGCGGCTTTCCCAGACGGCTCCGCCTTCCGGGCTTGAGAGGCGTATCCATGCCTCGTGGACGAGGGCGGTGGCCTGGAGGGTGACCTGTCTATGCTCGCGGGCCATCCTGCCCCCGGCGATCAGGCGGAGTTCGGAATAGACCAGTTCCCACAAGCGGTCTTCTGCGCCCGGTTCGCCGGAACGCACGGCTGCGAGAAGAAAGGTCACGTCGCTCATGCCACACGACGGTCTAGCAGAAACACGGGGCCGGGTAAAGGAGGGGTTTCGCCGGAGACGGGCAGGGTGATCAAGCTAGGGAGAAAAACGACTTAAGCAGTTCTATTTGGGACCGGGATGCATGGGATACTTGAATCCTTCCATGGCCATTCCCTCCGCATTTTCATCCTATCCATCACATCCACGGCTTGGTTTCAAAGAACCCGGGAACCTCGTTTTTTCCAACCCGGCAAAGCTGGGACCAAAAGGAAGGGCCCGGGCGGCCCGCCCGGACCCTTCTTGCGCGGAGAGACTCCAATTCCAAAAGGGGAGAGCCGTGCCTTCGGCGAAAATTCCGGAGCCGTCATAAGGCGGTTTTGATCTTGTCGGTTTCCATGTCCACTCTCGTCCCATTCTCGAGCGCTTCCACGGCATAGACGGCCCCGCAAGCGAATTCAAACTCGACGGTCTGGCCCTTTCCGACCTTGCGCGAGAAGGGAGGGCGAGGAAGCCCGGCGATGAAGCGGTGCGGGCCCGGCAATCGCCCGGTGATTTTCACTTCAAGGTCTTCCGTGCCGCTGATGATTGTCACGCGCACCTTTTTCCAGCCCGGACGGCCGGAGGCCGTCACGCGGGCCGTCACCTGGCTTTCCGGCCTGACCCAGAGCTTGATGTATTCCCTATCCGCTTCGACAAGGTCCTGCGCATCGAGCCAGACGGATCTGCCGTCCGACTTTCGGACGATGAGGACTTCGGAGCCGTTAAGTTTTTTGTCCTTCACCCGTCCTTCGATCTGCTTTCCGGTGTGCTGCTGGGTCCAGAGCCGGTAGCCGCCGGTTCCCGGCGCGGGATCTCCGGGGGCGGCTCTTAAGGGAGCGACGAAGGCGCAGATCGTTCCGATTGCAAGCAACAGGAGGACGAATGAGGCGGAGTTGTTGATGGCTTTCATATTCTCCCCCGCATGCGCAAAGGGGCGGGAATTCCGCTCAGATTTTCCGGAATTTTCCGGAATGGCGGATCCGAGCCGGCGCTTCCGGAAACAAATTCCCGGCGGTCAGGATTTGTCGCGGTACCAGACGGTGACGAAGACCGCGTTGGCGGTGTCGCCGGATGTGGCGGAGCCGTTGGAGATGGTGAGGATCTCGATGTCGGGATGGGCGTTGAGCCATTCCTCCGCCTGCCGGTGGGCGTTTTCGACGCGTTCGAGGAGGGCTTTGCCGGTGCTCAGGCGGATGCCTCCGGCGGAGCGACCATAGAAAATGATGGAGCGGATCGGAGAGGGGATGGGAGGAGGGACGCTCATGGCGCTGGTCAGCGTTTGCGGCTGGGGAGGCGCTTGCCGGTGACGCGGGCTTTGATGAGGTTCGGGCAGACGCCCTTTTTGCGGAGCTGTTCGCAGCAAGCTTCGATCTTGATGGACTGGCGCACAGGGCGGAAGCCCATGCGGCGGGTGAGGCAGTCGTTGAGGAGTTCGAGGTGGGAGTCCTCGAATTCGAGCACCTTGCCGCAGTCGATGCAGACGAGGTGGTTGTGGGTGGGCTTGTCGACGAAGTTGGGGTCGTAGGTTTTGAGGTCGCTGCCGAGGTCGATTTCGTGGAGCAGGCCGGCTTCGACGAGGAGGGAGATGGTGCGGTAGACGGTGGCGCGGGAGGCGCCGGCGTTGTTCCTGCGGACGCGGTCGAAGAGTTCCTCGGAGGTGAAGTGTTCGTCGCTGGAGAAGGCGACGCGTACGATGGCGTCGCGCTGCGGAGTTTTCCGCAGGCCTTTTTTCCGGATGAAGGCGTCGAGCCGGGCGAGGATGGCGTCTTCCACGCGGCGGATGATAGACGGAGGGGAATCCCTTGTGAAAGAACGAAGCGGCGCGTTTTTCCGGGTTGGCAAGGGGCACGGGCTTGCTTGAATGGCGGCCCATGAAGTTCGCCCGGGCCTTCGCCGTCGTTTTTCCGGTATTTTTAATGGTTTCCTGCGGGGTTCCTTCGTCGTTGGAGGTGCGGCCGATGCATTTGCGGGAGATCGATCCCTCCACCGACGACGATCCGATGGTGCGCGGCGAGCGGATGCGCCGTCTGCACGGGGCGGTGGGGGTGCGGGAGCAGGTGGAGAGGTTGGGTTATTACTACTCGGTTTTTTGGCGGGACGAGTCGGCGCCCGGGCCGGTGGAGGTGGTTTTCGAGTACCGGCAGGGGGCCACGGGCAGCCGGGTGAGGCGGATGTCGCAGGTTTTCCCGGCGGAGGAGACCGCTGGGAAGGCGGAATTTTCGATCACAGGAGAGGTCTATCAGAAGGGCGGCAAGGTGCTCGCCTGGCGCTGCAGATTGCTGCGGGAGGGTCGGGAGGTGGCATCCAGGCATTCGTATTTGTGGCAATGATGCGTTTTTCCCGCAGATGCACGGTTGACCGGGAGGGCTTGCGGAATTTAATGTAAAGGCGTCCGTCGCGTGTGCGGCATCTCTTCTGTGAGTTCGGAAAACCCCATCCTGTCCGGCATTTTCGACGGGTTTACTTGGATTCGTTGCCAGGGCAAAGGTTCCTTTTTGGTGAGCCCGATGGTGAAGGAATGCGGTGAGCAGAGGATCGCGGCCGGGGAGCGATGTCTGGTGGTGGATTTGGAGGCGTGCACGGGGATGGATTCGACATTCATGGGGCTGCTGGCGGGACTCTCCGCGCGGCTTTCCAAGCTGGGGGGCGGGGTACAGGTCGCGGGGGCGGGGGAGCGCAACCGCCGGTCGCTGGAGGATCTGGGGTTGGATTGCATCCTGGAGATCGATCCGCCGGCCGCGCCATGGCGAGGGCGGGTGGATGAAGTGAGGAAGGTTCTGGAGCCGTGGGAGAGCGGCCATATTCCCGATATGCGGGAGCGCGCGCGGCATGTGCTGGAGGCCCATCGCACACTGGCGGCGGCCAATGAGGAGAACGCCGAACGCTTTGCCGGGGTGGTCGGGGTGCTGGAGGATCAAGTGGCCAGGGACGAGGGCAAGACCGGCTGACGGGACCGGACGCGGACGATGCACCACCTTCCCTCCTATATTCTGTTCGCGCTGGCGATCGTCGCCTTGGTTTATGCGATTCGTGTGCTGCGGCTGAAGCTGCTTACCAAGGATGCGGAGTTGAGGGCCTTCGAGGGGGAGGAGCACCGGATGTTCGATTTTCTGCACGATCTCGGTTCGGCGATCGGGAGCGATACGACGACGACTGGGCTTTACCGGCTGATCGTGGATGGGGTCGGCAAGGTGGTGGTGGCCCGCGGCGGGGCGATCTATCTGTTGGACGAAAGCCGGCAGCGCCTCCAGCCAAAGTATCTTTCCGATCAGTGTCCGCCGCTGGTGGGCGTTCCGCAGGAGGTCCGGGAGAAGGCGGAGCGGGATCCGCGGGCGCTGGAAAGTCATTTGCGGCTGGCGCAGGTTCCGGCGGACGAGGGGATTTTCGGCAGCGTGCTGGGGGCCGGCGATGCGGTGTTCATCCGCGATCTCAGGACGCACGAAGCTTTTCGCGGCGGGGTTTCCGGCGATGCGGGGGAGGTTTCGGCGCTGGTGGCGCCGCTGCGGCATGCGGGGAAGGATATCGGCGTGCTGGCGGTGACGCGGCAGCCGGAGGACGGGCCTTTCACGGCGAACGATTTCGCGGTGTTCCGCACGGTAGCCGAGCAGTCGGCTTTCGCGATCGGCAATGCGCTGGTGCACCGCGAGGCGAGCGAGAAGCGGCAGATCGAGGGCGAGTTGAAGAACGCTCGCGAGGTGCAGCGGGTGCTGCTGCCGCCGGGCGATCCGGTGGTGCCGGGCTACCGGATCAGCGGGACGAACATGCCGGCCAGGATCATCAGCGGCGATTATTACGATCATCTGGATCTCGGCGGGAGCCGTCATGGGTTGGTGATCGCGGACGTTTCGGGGAAAGGGGTCGCCGCGGGGTTATTGATGGCGATGTGCCGCAGCGTGCTGCGTTCGCTGGCCACGGAGCACGAGAGTCCGGCCGCGGCGCTGGCCTGCGTGAACCGGCAGCTTTTTCCCGACATCCGGGAAGATATGTTCATCAGTCTTTTTTATGCGGTGATCGAGGGGGATCAGGGTGTGGTGAGGCTGGCGCGGGCCGGGCACGATGCGGCGCTGCTTTACCGGGCGGAGGAGAGGAGCGTGGTGCAGGTGAAGCCGCCGGGGCTCGCGCTGGGGATCGACGAGGGGGAGGTCTTCGAGCGTGTCACGAAGGTCGAGGAGCTTCACCTGCGGGCGGGGGATTGCCTGCTTTTCTACACGGACGGGGTGAAGGAGGCGGTGGATTCTTCGGGAGAGGAGTTCGGGATGGAACGGCTGCGCCAGGCGTTTCTGGAGGGCGCGGAGCTGGGGGCGGAATCCGTGATCCGCAGCGTCGAGAAGGAGCTCGCCCGATTCGCCGGCGATGCTCCGCAGATGGACGATGTGACGCTGGTGGCGATCGAGAAGCGCTGAATCGAAGGACGCCGGATTGACACCTGTGCGCCCATGCGGGACAAATGGTTGTTTGCTGGGGGAACCATAGCCATAAAATCCATGATCGAACTGTTCCGGGACCATGAGATGGCCAGAGTCGGCCAGTACAAGTGCCTTCTCGAAGCCGAAGGAATCCCCACCTTCATCCGCAATGAAAATGTATCGGTGACGGAGGTTTCCATACCGGCGTTCTACCCGGCTTTGTGCGTGGTTCATGACGGTGACTACCAGCGCGCCGTCGAGATTATCCGCACCTACGAGCGGGAATCGCCCGATTCCGAGGCGGAGATCGCCTGCCCGCAATGCGGGGAGCTTTCTCCCGGCACCTTTGCCGCTTGCTGGAACTGCGAGGCGGATTTGCTATGCCCCGCCGCCGGGGAGTCTCCCTGACGGGGGTTGACGCTGGAAGGCGAGCGGTTACAGGTAGCCGCCATGACTCCCGACGACGAGATTCTCCAGGATGACCCCGGCTTGGAAGGAACGGCGGACGACGCTGCCGCGCCATCCGATCCCTATGCGGAATTGGAGGCGGATGTGCTGAAGTGGAAGGAACTGGCGGTGCGCACCGCCGCGGATCTCGACAATTTCCGCAAGCGCTCCGCCCGCGAGCGCGAGGAGTCGCTGCGCTATGCGAACCAGGCGCTGCTCGAAGATCTCCTGCCGGTGCTGGATAATTTCGAGATGGGCATGCAGGCGGCGGCGCAGGAGCAGGGCTCGATGATTTATGTCGGCATGGATATGGTGCGGCGGCAGTTCAACGATTTTCTCGCCAATCAGGGGGTGAAGGAGGTGCCGGTGGACGGTCCCTTCGACCCGAATCTCCACGAAGCCGTCTCGCAGGAAGTCCGGCCGGGGGTGCCCGAGGGTTCCATCCTGCGGGTCGTGCGCCGCGGCTTCACGCTGCGAGACCGCCTGCTCCGCCCGGCCAGCGTGGTGGTGGCGAAGTCTGGGGAGGCAACCGAAGGGGAAGGCTGAACATGGCTGCCAAGCGCGATTATTACGAAATCCTCGGCGTATCCCGCGACGCGAGCGCGGAGGAGATCAAGAAGGCCTACCGCAAGCTGGCGGTGAAATTCCACCCGGACAAGAATCCGGGCGATCACGCGGCGGAGGAGAAGTTCAAGGAGCTCGGCGAGGCCTACGAGGCATTGAGCGATCCGGACAAGCGGGCGGCTTACGATCGCTACGGGCACGCCGCTTTTTCCGGCGGAGGGGGAGGTGGCGGTTTCGGCGGCGGCTTCCACGATCCGATGGATCTTTTCTCGCAGGTCTTCGGCGGGGCTTTCGGTGGCGGTTTCGAGGAGTTCTTCGGCGGGGGGCGGCGCCAGCGTTCGGGCAAACAGCGTGGCAGCGACCTGCGCTACGATCTGGAGATTTCGTTGGAGGAGGCCGCTCGCGGTTCCGAGAAGGAGCTTGAGATCGAGCACTTCGGGGGTTGCGGCGCATGCGGTTCCAGCGGGTCGAGGAGCGGCGGCGGCACCCGCCCCTGCACGACCTGCGGGGGACGCGGCGTGGTGGCGCGGCAGGCCGGCATTTTCATCCAGCAGACGACCTGCCCGGAGTGCCGCGGCGCAGGCGAGACGGTTTCCGATCCCTGCACCTCCTGCAAAGGCGAGGGGCGCATGCAGAAGACCAGCCGGATCAAAATCCGCATTCCCGCCGGGGTGGAGAGCGGCACCCGCCTGCGCTCCTCCGGCAATGGGGATGCGGGCGTGCGCGGCGGTGCGGCGGGCGATCTCTACGTCTTCCTGCACGTCAGGGAGCACGATGTCTTCGAGAGAGAGGGGAACGATCTTTTCTGCGAAGTGCCGATGCCTTTCAGCGTTGCGGCGCTCGGCGGCGAGCTGGAGGTGCCGACGCTCGATGGAAAGTCGTCGATCAAGATTCCCGCCGGGACGCAGGGCGGCACACTTTTCCGGCTCCGCGAGCGCGGGGTGCCGGCGCTTTCCGGGGGCAGGAAGGGAGATCTCCACGTCCGCGTGCAGGTGGAGGTGCCGACGAAGCTCAACGGCGAGCAGCAGGAGAAGCTCCGCGCCTTTTCCGAGTCGATCGGTGAGCATAATTCGCCGATGCAGGAGTCCTTTTTTCAGAAAGCACGACGCTTTTTCGACCTCTGACCGCCATGGCCCGCTTCCATCTTCCCGCGGAATCCTGGGGTGTGGAAGCGATCCTCACAGGCGACGAGGCGAGACATGCGTCCCAGGTGCTGCGCCTGCGCCGGGGGGATGCCGTCGTCGTCTTCGATGGGCGGGGCCGCTCGGCTCCCGCGGAAATCCTCGACGTTTCCCGCTCGGAACTGCGGTTGCGCCCGGGTGAGCCGTCGTTTTCCCCGCCGCCGGTTCCGGCGATCACGCTCGCGCAGGCGGTGACGAAGGGGAAGTCGATGGATCTGATTGTACAAAAGGCCGTTGAGCTTGGCGTCGCCGCCATCCAGCCGCTGCTCACCCGCCATGTTGTGGTGCAAGCAGGGAAGGACGACGCCGCGAAGAAAGCCGGCAAGTGGAGCCGGACGGCACTGGAAGCCTGCAAGCAATGCGGCGGCAATCATCTGCCGGAAGTGCGGCCGGTCCGGGATTTTTCCGGGTGGGTCGGAGGGGTGGGGGACGGGTTGAAGCTGATCGCTTCGCTTGCCACCGGGGCGCGGCCGATGCGCGACGCATTGCGTGAGCGCCCGGAGCCGCAAGAGGTCGCGATGCTGGTCGGTCCCGAGGGGGATTTTTCCGCGGAGGAAACGTCGGTCGCGCTGGAGGCGGGATTCCTGCCCGTGAGCCTGGGCGCCAACGTGCTGCGGGCGGAGACGGCGGCGCTGGCCGCGGTGGCGGCGTTGCGGTACGAGTATCCGTCGCGCTTTCAAAGGGCGGGTTGACCGGGTTCCCGGATTCTTGGGTTGGATTTTCCGCTTTTTTGAATTATCGGGCGCCGCGTGCTGTTCCTGCGACCGAATGCTTTCCGGTCTTGTTTCGTTGTGTCCATGATGGGATGGGCCTGCGGAACGATGGCGCACGCCCAGGTGGAGACCACCGGCCTGGCGGTGGACACGACGAAGCGCAACGAGGTGGTGGCTTTCTGGAACCGCGTCTATCGGGCTTCCGACGGATTCGCGGAGCGGATGGGGTGGACCGGGGTCTATGGCACCTGCCAGCAGGGAGTCACCTCGCCGGCATTCCACGGCGATGTGGAACGCCGGATCAATTTTTACCGCGCCATGGCCGGCATCGAAGCCGCCTGTGTGGTGAACGACGGAACGCCGGTGATGATCGATGTCCTGGACGCCCATAAGCCCCCTTCGGCCACGACCCGCGAGCAGGCGGCGCAGCGGGCGGCGCTGATGTTTTCGTATGCCGGCGATACCGACCACGATCCCGCCCCGGGCGCGCCTTTTTCCTGTTGGACCGCCGCCGCGTGGAACGCTGCGGCGCGGGGGAATATCGCGCTCGGCTTGTACGGCCCCGATGCCATCGACGCGTACATGCGGGAAAACGATCCGGCTTCGCTTTCGTCGTGGAGCGATACGGTGAAGCACCGGCGTTGGATTCTGCAGCAGGGAGCCACCCGTTTCGCTTCCGGCGACGTGCCCGGGCATCTTTCCCAGTTCCGGCCGTCCAATGTGTTGTATGTGATCCATGGCTCCGGCGATTTCGCCGGATACGAGCCGCGTCATGTCGCTTGGCCTCCGCCGGGCTGCTTCCCCGACGAGTTGGTGCCGACGCAGTGGTCGCTGGGGCATCCGGTGGCATCTTTTGCCGAGGCATCGGTCCAGATGTGGCGGGCGGATGGCAGCCCGCTGGCCGTTTCGCTGGTGGACCGCACGGACCGGACGGGAGGCGGGGCGATCATTTGGAGGGTGCCTGCGGAAGCCGCGGCGGTCTCGGTGGACGAGGATACGACCTATCGCGTGCGGGTTCAGGGCATCGTCCTGAACGGCGCATCCCATGCATACGGGTACGAGGTGACGGTGATCGATCCCGACCGTCTGCTCGATCCGCTGGAACTGGAAGGTACCGCCCAACCGCCGTCCCGCGGGGCGACCTATCGATTCGATGAGGTCGAGGCGGCTCAGGGATACGCGCTTTCGGTATCGAAGGCGGCGCCGGCTTCCTGGCTGGAGGGAGCGGAGGACGGGACGGCGGGATTCATCGCCGATGGCACCGGCGCGGGCTACGATCTGCGGGCGGCCGTGGCGGATTTCCGGAGGACGGGGAGCAAGGCTTTCCGGCTCGCGTTTCCGAGCCTGCTGGATGTTTCGGACCAATGGTTCCGGATCGACCGGGAAATCCTGCCGAAGGCCGGGGCCAGGCTGGAATTTTACCTGCGGCGGGGCTTCATGACAGCGGGTACCGTGCTTGATGTGCAAACGTCCGCCGATGGCTTGATCTGGACGACCGCCGCGAGCTGGGCGGGGGCCGGCACGAGCTGGGTAGACTTCGGTTTCGTGAAGCGCGAGATCCCGCTCCCCGCCAGCGAGACGCCGCTGCGCGTGCGCTTTCTGCTCCGATGGGTGCCAGGGACTCTGGTTCATAGCGCCGGGCAAAGTCCTCAGGTCGGCGCTTTCATCGATGACATTGTCGTGACCAACGCCGACTGGGTCGTTTCGCGGCGCGATACGCCGGTGGACGGCGGATCGCTCCGCTGCCGACTCGATGCGGAAAGCGCCGGTGAATCCCTGTCCGCCGGAGCGGTTTACCGGCTCCGGCTCCACGCCCGTGTCGGTGGGCGGGATTACCCTTCGCCGGAGGTGAAGCATGTCGTGGTGGGCAGCCCGCTGGCCGGCTTCGACCTGTGGATGGACGCCGATCAGCCGGGGGTCGGGGGAGGTTTCGAGGACGATCACGATGGAGACGGAGTGCCGAACGGGATCGAGTACGCCTTTCACCTGAACCCCGCCGATGGCCGGTCCTCGCTGTCCGCCGTTCCAGCTCCCGAAAGCGGGAGCCTGCGGTTGGCCCAGCCGCTTCCTTCGCCGCGCGCCGATGTGACATACTCCGCCGAGTGGTCGGACGATCTGGCAAGCTGGTCGTCCGCGGACGTCGCGGTTGCTTTCGCAGCGGGCGAAATGGCGGCCACCCTGCCTGCGGGCGCGGGCAAGCGTTTCGTCCGCTGGAAGATCACCCGGCCGTAGCGTCCGCGCCGACGATGCGCACCTGCAGCTCGATGAGATCGTTCACCAAGTGCCCGCCGAGGCGGCGGAACCATTTGCCGGAGCCGTAGAGGACGTTCCAGAGGGTGCGGTCGAAGGCGAAGCTGGCCTGCGCCGCGGGTTTGCCCTCGGGGGTGATTCCGGCGCAGGCGGTGAAATCGAGCGGCGCGGTGACGTCCTTGAGGGTGAGGTTTCCGCGGACAAGCAGATTCGGCGAACCGGGGAAAGGGGAGGGCACGGGTTCCGTATCGGTGATGATGAAACGGGCTTCGGGATAGAGGGCAACGTCGAAGAAATCGTGATCGAGCAGGTGGCGGATCAGGACATCGTGCCGCGGATCGCCGGCCAGGTCGAGGCAGGCGATGGAGGTCATGTCGATCACGAAGCCGCCGCCGACGAGGTGCCCGTTCCGTATGACAAGATCGCCGGATTTCAGGGCGATGTGACCCTCGTGTCGGTTGAGGAGGTTGCGGCCGATCCAGAGAATGCGGCTTTCGCGGAGATCGACGGGGTGGAGACCGTCCCGAACCGAGGGCTCCGGGACGGCGGCGGGGCCTTCTTCGACAGGAAGGCCGGCGGCGCGCCAGGCATCGATGCCGCCCAGGAGTTCTTGGACGGAGGTGTAGCCGAGGCGGACGAGCTTCTCCGCCGCCATCCTGCTTTCCAAGCTGCCGGGACCGGAGCCATAGACGCAGACCGGCGCGGAAAGGTCGGGAGCGAGGCCGGGCAGGCGTTCGGTGAAGGCCACCTCGAAGACGCAGTTGCCGACCGCGCCGGGCAGGCGGGTGCAGCGATAGTCGTCTTCCAGCCGGACATCCAGTAGCAGAGGCGGATGGGGGCCGTTCAGGAGATCGGAGAGAACGGCGGCGGAGAGGCGGGTATGGCTGGCTTCCATCGGAACGCGGATACACCGGAAAACGGGAAGATGCAAAGAGAAGCGGAGCCCGGGGGTCGGCCGTTCCTTCCGAGGAGGTTCCGGGAACGAAGCTGCCCTCCCGGCGCGATGCGTTTCCCGCTTGCCCGGCCGCTCCGGGGCCTCTAATTACCCGCCCAGCGAACTGCGGTTCACGCCCATTCTTTTCGCTGGACATGACCTTTAGGATTTCTTAACAAGTGGTCCGACTGGCAGCCTCCAGCGGCCGATTGGCGTGTGAACTGCCGGGCGTAAGTGCTTTTCGAACCCCTGCATTCAGCTCGACCGGAACGCACGCAGCAACCAAACAACCGAATACCAAGATGCGCAAATACAGCAAAACCGTTGGCGCCCTGGCCGCCGCCTCCGCCCTTGCGGCTGGCTTCGCCTCGGCGCAAGATATCGAAGGTCAAATCCACGTCGGCTACACCAACGCATACCTCTTCCGTGGCCTGAACCTCGGTCAGGATCTGGTCGAAGCCGGCGTCGATCTCAGCTACCAAGTCGCCGATGGCCTCACCATCAGCGGCGGCGCTTGGTATGCCAGTGTTCACAATGGAGCGGGGAATATCGGCAAGCCCAACGAGTCCTTCGACGAACTGGACCTCTATGCCGAAGTCTCCAAGGAATTCGATTTCGCCACCTTCGCCGTGGGTTACATCTATTACCACCTTCAGGAGAACTTTTACGCCATCGGCGGCAACGATCCTCAGGAAGTCTACTTCTCCGTTTCCCGCGATTTTGGCTTCGCTGAAGCTTCGCTGACCTACTTCTGGGACATCGATGTCGACAACGACGGCTACCTCGAAGCGGGTCTCAGCAAGGGAATCGAGCTGAACGAATGCCTCACCCTCAACGTGAACGGCGCTCTCGGCTACTATGTCGAACACGGCAAGCTCGCCCACTTCACCACCACCGTTTCCCTTGACTGGGCCTACTCCGACACCGTCACTCTCTCACCCTTCGTCTCCGGTTCTCTGTCGCTCAGCGACAAGACTGCCGGTGGCCGGGCTTTGACGCTGAACGGCAAGGCCGATGCCAAGGATCAGTTTGTCGGCGGTGTGAAGTTCGCCGTCGGGTTCTGATTCGTCCACGACAGCTCTGTCTTTTGGCGGCCGCCCCTCCGGGCGGCCGTCTTTTTTGCGCCCGGATGGGGCCTTGGTATGGAGAGTGCTGACACGGGTATGAACAAAATGCGGATACTTCATACCCGCAGGGTGTTCCTCAACCCTTAATCAGCACACGACATGAAAATGCTCCGAAACCTTGGATCCGCCGCGGTGGGTCTCTTTGTCCTCTGCGGAATCTCCTGTGCGGAGCCGCTCAAAATCGCCTACTCCGACTGGCCGGGCTGGATCGCCTGGGAGATCGGCATCCAGAAAGGCTGGTTCAAGGAAGAGGGCGTGGATGTGAAATTCGAGTGGTTCGACTATGTGCCCTCGATGGACGCCTACGTCGCGGGCCAGGTCGATGCGGTGTGCATGACCAATGGCGACGCCCTGGTCACCGGCGCGACCGGCAAACCGTCTGTCGGCATTCTCATCAACGATTTTTCCAACGGCAACGACATGATCGTCGCCGCGCCGGGCATCGAATCGGTCAAGGATCTCAAGGGGAAGAAGATCGGACTCGAGGAAGGCTTCGTGACGCACCTGCTGCTCCTTACCGCCCTGGAAAAGAACGGCATGACGCCCGACGACATCACCCTGGTCAACACCCCGACCCACGAAACGCCGCAGGTGCTCGCCTCGAAGGCGGTGGATGCGATCGCCGCGTGGCAGCCGAATTCCGGCCAGGCGCTCAAGGCCCTGCCGGGTTCCAAAGCGGTCTTCACCTCCGCGGATGCGCCGGGCATCATCTACGATCTCCTCTACGTTTCCGCCGAGAGTCTCGAAAAGAACAAGGAGGACTGGGCCAAAGTGGTGAAGGTCTGGTACCGCATCGCCGAGTTCATCCGCGACGAGGAAAACCTCGACGAGGCGCTCAAAATCCTCTCCGCCCGCGTCAACCTGAAGCCGGAGGAATATGAGCCCTTCTTCAAGGGAACCTACATCCTCACGCTCGAAGAAGCACTCAAGCGCTGGGAAAAGGGCGACGGCCTGGATTCGGTGTACGGCTCCTCCACCAACGTGAACGGATTCAACCTGAGATTCGACGTCTACAAGGAAAGCCAGGACGTGGAAAAGTACCTCTACCCTGCCTTCACCAAAGCGCTTGCCGCCGAAAAGAGCGAGTGAGAGGCCGGAAGCCCGCCGTGTGGACTGAGGCAGCCCTGTTGCCGCGGTCCATGGCCGGTGCGCAGGTGCCACAAACCCATCGTTCATGCTCCGCTTCCTGAAAGGCTGGTTCATCATCCGGCGCGAGCTTCCCCATGGCCGTCGTTTGCTGCTGGCGGCGCTTTCCTTCCTGCTCCCCCTCGGGCTGTGGTGCGGCGTCTCCTACATCCCTTGGCTGTGGCACCCGGATGTGAAACTCCAGCTCGCTCCGGGCACCGACCGCATCAGTGCCGTCTTCACCGCGGGCAACCGGCTGAGCAAGGAGTTCTTCCCCGTCTATGTCGATGCCGTCCGGCAGGATAATGCGGAGATCCGCGCCAGCCGGGAAACCGGCGGGGAGGCGCCGGGCGCGCAGCGGGCGAACCGCGTGCTGCTTCGCCAGATCGCCCCGCTCGCCGCGAGAAACGGATGGCTGCCCGCGGGATCGGATCAGGACGATGCGGCGATCTATCACATCTGGCGGGACCTCGCCACGGACGTGAAGGTTCCCCGTGACCCGGCTCTCAGCGACGAAAACCTCGAGATCATCCGCGAAAACTGGTCCACGCTCGCCGCGCTTTCGCCGGACTTCGACGCCCGCCTGCTGCCGCGGGTGCCGTTGCTGAAGCTGGTGCCCCAGGGTGTTCCCTCCAATCCGGTCTACCTGCCGCCGCCGCATGAGGTCATCGAAGCGGGCTGGCGCGACTTCACGGTGAAATCCGAAGGCGGCGCGCCGACGATGGGCGAGCGCTACCGGCATTCGTTGCGGGTGGTGTTTCTCGGCTTCTTCTGGGCATGTGTCATCGGCGTGCCGCTCGGCATCCTGTGCGGCGTTTTCGATTTCTTCTCGAAACTCATCGAGCCCTTCGTCGATTTCTTCCGCTACATGCCCGCGCCGGCCTTCAGCACCCTGCTGGTCGCGGTGCTGTCCGTCCACGATGCCCCGAAAATCACGCTGATCCTCATCGGTACGGTCTTCCAGATGATCCTGATCGTTGCGAAAACGACGAGGCTGCTGGACCCCGCGATGCTGGAGGCGGCGCAAACGCTCGGCGCGAAGCCGAAGCAACTGGTGATGAAAGTCGTCCTGCCCGGCATCCTGCCGAACCTCTACAACGATCTGCGCATTCTGTTGGGCTGGGCCTGGACCTGGCTGGTCATCGCCGAGCTGGTCGGCGTGAAAAGCGGCCTCACCGGCTTCATCGACACCCAGGGTACGTTCCGCAATTTCGACCGCGTCTATCCGGTCATCATCCTCATCGGAGTCACCGGCTTTCTCACCGACCAGATCCTCGCCTGGCTGCATGGCGTGATCTTCCCCTGGTCCGGTAATCCGGGGGCCTTTTCCCGCGCGGTGGCCAGCGCCGTCACCTGGCCGGTCCGGACCATCGCCGCCGGCGCTCGCGAACGGATCGCCGCCGATGAAGCCGCCCGCGAAGGCCGCCGCACCCGTCGCACGACCCAGCCCGGACCGCCATGACGATCGCTCCCCATCCCGATATCGCCGCCCGCTTCGAGCGGCTCAGGCAGCGCCCGGTCACCCTCGGCGTGCGCGGCCTGACCAAGCGCTTCGAAACACCGCGCGGCACCGTCACCGCGTTGAGCGACGTTTCCTTCGACGTCCACAAGCGCGAGTTCATGAGCGTCATCGGGCCGTCGGGCTGCGGGAAATCCACGCTGGTCCGCATTCTCGCCGGTCTCGAAACGCCGAGCGGAGGGGAAATCCTCGTCGAAGGAAAAGCGGTCGCAGGGCCCTGCCCCGACCGCGGCATGGTCTTCCAAGCCTACACGCTCTTCCCTTGGCTCACGGTGAAGCGCAACGTGATGTTCGGCCCGCAGATGGCCGGCCGCCCCGCCTTCGCCGCCGAGAGCGAAGCCCGCGAGTGGATCGAAATGGTCGGTCTGTCGAAATTCGAGAACGCCTACCCGCATCAGCTCTCCGGCGGCATGAAGCAGCGTGTCGCCATCGCCCGTGCCCTCGCCAATCAGCCGCGCGTTCTCTTCATGGACGAGCCCTTCGGCGCTCTCGACGCCCAGACCCGCTGCAACATGCAGTCCTACCTGCTGGAAATCTGGAAAAACGTCGACATCACCGTCGTCTTCATCACCCACGATCTCGACGAAGCCGTCTTCCTCTCCGATCGCATCCTGGTGCTCGATGCGAATCCCGGCCGCGTCCGCGAAATCGTCGAGGTTCCCGTGCCCCGCCCGCGCTTTTCCGACCAGACCGCCGATCCGGCTTTCCTCGCCACCCGCAGGCACATCGAACACCTCATTCATCCGCCCGGCTCGGAAACACGGGAGAGCTTCCCCGTGCTGAAATTCAGCGCGCCCGATCCCGATATCGTGTAAACCCCGGTGTTTCCAAGTATGAAATTTTTCAAAAAACTTCACACGTGGCCCGTGCCGTGCATCTTCCCGCGGCATGGCGAAGGACGACAGCGGCGAAAGTTTGCGGCGGGTGACCGTTTCGATGTGCGAGGACACCTTTCAGGCGCTCGACCGCCTCGTGAACGAGCGGGGATTCGACAGCCGCTCGCAGGCGATTTCCGAAATGATCCACCAGCAGGCCGCCGAACATCTCGGCAAAATCGGCACCGAAGTCATGGCGGGCACGCTCACGTTGATCTACGACGAATCGAAAAGCTCGCTCCTGCGCGACCTCTCCCGGATCTGCCGCAGCCATCTGAGCGAAGTCATCTCTTCCCAGCACATCCTGCTCGAAGACGATCACGTGCTGGAAGTCCTGCTCATGCAGGGTCCCGCCAAAACCCTGCGGGGCATCGCCAATGAACTCGTGACCTGCAAGGGCGTGAAAAGCGCCCACCTCACCCTCACCCCGCACCTGCTCCCGCCGCTGCACGCCAAGGCCAACGGCAAACACCGATGAAACCGATCCAACGCACCCTCACCGGCGCCGGCATGTGGTCCGGCGTGATTTCCCGCGGCAAGCGCCTGCGCCTGACCGACCTCGAAGGCGGCGCGAACATCGGCATGCTGCTCTACAACGCCCTCGAACGCCACGAGCGCTATAACATGCCCGACACGCTCAAGGGCCAGCACATCTTCTATCTCCGCGCACCCTACTGCCTGCACTCCGACATGGGCCGCCTGCTCGCCTCGATCGTCCGCGACGACACCGGCTGGCACGATACCGTCTGCGGCCACTCCGACTCCGCCCGCGTCCTGGCGAAGTACGGCGAGCGCAACTACCAGCAGGCCCGCAACGACTGGCACCGCAACGCCCGCGATTGCTTCCTCATCGAACTCGCCAAATGGGGTCTCGGCAAAAAGGACCTCGCCCCGAACATCAACTGGTTCAGCAAAGTCATCGCCGACGAGGCGGGCCGGCTCTCCTTCGTCCCGGGAAATTCGAAAGCCGGCGATGCCGTCGAACTCCGCTTCGAAATCGACACCCTGGTCGTGCTCAACACCTGCCAGCACCCCTTCGATCCCGATCCCGTCTATCGCCCGCATCCGGTGAAGCTCGAAGTCCTGCTCGGTGATGCGCCCGCTATCGACGACCTCTCTTTCGCCGTCCGCCCCGAAAACCTCCGCGCCTGGGAGAACAACAAAACCTATCACGCCCTGCGCTGCTGACCGCCATGACCGCAAGCACCCTCGATCCGGCATCCGCCGCGTACCGCCACGTCATCCCCGCGGGCGATTGGTGGATCCGCGAAATCAAGCGCGGCCGGACCTTCCGCATCGTCGATCTGGAAGGCAACCAGGCCGCCGACACGCTCTTTTACAACGCCGCCGATCCCGCCGACCGCTACTCCGCCGACGGCACCATCCAGGCTCAGCAGGCGCTCTACCTCACCACCGGCACCAAGCTGATGAGCACCGGGGGCAACATGCTGCTGGAGATCGTCGCCGACACCTGCGGCCGTCACGACACCCTCGGCGGCGCCTGCTCACGCGAGAGCAACACCATGCGCTACGCCCACGAAAAGGAATGCATGCACGCCTGCCGCGACTCCTTCATCCGCGGCGCGCAGGAGTGGAAGGCGGAACTCACCAAGCGCGACATCGCCTGCAACATCAACTTCTTCATGAACGTCCCCGTCACTCCCGAAGGCGGCCTCACCTTCGCCGACGGCATCTCCGCGCCAGGCCGCTACGTCGAAATGAAAGCCGCGATGGATGTCGTCTGTCTGATCTCGAATTGCCCGCAACTCAACAACCCATGCAACGGCTGGAATCCCACGCCGGTCGAAGTGCTGATCTGGGACTAGAAATCCAAACCGCGGAATACACGAAATACACGGAAAGTCGTTGGATTCCGGAAGCCATACTTCCGTGTATTCCGTGGTTCGATTTTCAATAGATGAAAGGTTCCATCCTCATCGCGAATCGGGGAGAAATCGCCGCCCGTGCGATCCGCACGATCCACAAACTGGGCCTACGCTCCATCGCCGTCTATTCCGATCCGGACGCTGGCGCGCCGCATGTCGATCTGGCGGATGAAGCCCACCGTCTCGGGCCCGGGTCGGTGGCGGAAAGCTATCTGCTCAAGGAAGCCCTTATCGGAATCATCGAGCGGAGTGGAGCTGCCGCGGTCTTCCCCGGCTACGGCCTGCTGAGCGAGAATGCCGAATTCGCCCGCATGTGCGAGCAAGCCGGGGCGAAATGGCTCGGTCCCACGCCGGAGCAGATCGTTGCCTTCGGCCTGAAACACGAGGCCCGCCGTCTTGCCGCGGAAGCGGGTGTCCCGCTGGTGTCGGGCACCGGCCTGCTGGGCAATGTGGAGGAAGCGATCGAAGCCGCGGCTTCCATCGGCTACCCGGTGATGCTGAAAAGCACCGCGGGCGGCGGCGGCATCGGCATGAAGGTCTGCCGCGATGCGGAGGAACTGGCGAAGGAGTTCGAAAGCGTCGTGCGCCTCGGCGAGCGCAGCTTCGGTTCGGGCGGGGTGTTTCTCGAACGCTTCATCGAACGCGGGCGCCATGTCGAGGTGCAGATTTTCGGCGATGGCGATGGCCGCGTGCTGGCGCTCGGCGAGCGCGATTGCTCGGTCCAGCGCCGCAACCAGAAGGTTTTCGAGGAAACCCCGGCCCCCGGGCTTTCCGGCGAAGTTCGGAGCGCCCTGCACGCCGCCGCGGTGAAGCTCGGTGAAAGCGTCCATTATCGCTCCGCAGGCACCATCGAATTCATCTACGATGCCGACCGCGGTGACTTCTTCTTTCTGGAAGTGAACACCCGTCTGCAGGTCGAACACGGCGTGACCGAACTCGTCACCGGCATCGACCTCGTCGAGTGGATGATCCGTCTGGCGCTCGACCCTGGCTGGACCATGCCCGCCGCGGCTCCTGCGGCGCAGGGGCACGCCATCCAGGCCCGCATCTATGCCGAGGACCCGAATCACAACTTCCGCCCCAGCGCCGGCCTGCTCGCCGAGGCGGCTTTCCCGGAGTGGGCCCGCTGCGACGGCTGGATTGCCGCAGGCACGGAGATCAGCCCGTATTACGACCCGCTGCTGAGCAAGGTGATGGTCCGCGGCAGGGACCGCGCCGACGCCGTGGCGCTGCTTGCCCGCGCCCTCGACGAAACCCGGATCTCCGGCATCGAGACGAACCTGCGCTACCTCCGCCAGATCGTACGATGGGAACCGTACCTCGTTGGCGGTGTCGCCATGCGCGACATGGCGGGCTTCGAATACCGCCCGCGCACCTTCGATGTTCTTTCCGCCGGTACGATGACCACCGTACAGGACTGGCCGGGCCGTCTCGGCCTGTGGGAAGTGGGCGTGCCGCCAAGCGGTCCTTTCGATTCGTTGTTCTTCCGCCTCGCCAACCGCATGGCGGGCAATCCCGAAGGCTCCCCCGCGCTTGAAATCACCATGATCGGCCCGGCGCTGCGCTTCAATGCGCCCGCCATCGCCGCCGTCGCGGGTGCTCCGGTGCTGGTCCTGAAAAACGGCGATGCCGTCGCCACGGATCGCCCCATCGAACTCGCTGCGGGCGACACGCTCAAGATCGGCCGGATCGAGGGAGCGGGGATGCGATGCTACCTCGCCGTCGCAGGCGGGATCGAGTCGCCCGATTACCTCGGCAGCGCGTCCACCTTCACGCTCGGGAAATTCGGTGGTCCCTTCGGACGGGCTTTGCTGCCGGGCGACGTGCTCGGCATTGGAGAGTCCTCCCGATCGACAATCGTCAATCTTCGATCGTCAGTCCCCATTCCCTCCAACTGGACCATCGGCGTCCTCTATGGTCCGCACGGTGCGCCCGATTTCTTCCTCGAAGAAGACATCGAGACCTTCTTCTCCACCGCCTGGGAGGTTCATTACAACTCCGCCCGCACGGGCGTCCGCCTGATCGGCCCGAAGCCGAAATGGGCGCGCAAGGACGGCGGCGAGGCCGGTCTCCACCCCTCGAACCTCCACGACAACGCTTATGCCATCGGCGCGGTCGATTTCACCGGCGACATGCCCGTGATCCTCGGCCCCGACGGCCCGAGCCTCGGCGGCTTCGTCTGCCCCGCGGTGGTCGTCGATGCCGAGCTATGGAAGCTCGGCCAGCTCCGCCCCGGCGACAAGGTGCGCTTCGTCCCCGTCGACGAAGCCTGGGCCGCCGAGCAGTCGAAAGCCGTGGAGTCTTTCCTGGCCGGAGAAACGCCGTCTCTCCCCGAGCCGCAATCGGCAAGCGTCAATCTTCGATCGGCAATCCTCTCCCGCTTCGGCGAAGGCGACGATGCCGTGGTCGTGCGCCGGGCGGGGGACCGCTATTTCCTGATTGAGTTCGGCCCGCATCATCTCGACCTCAAACTGCGCTTCAAAGTTCACGTCGTCTATGAGTGGCTGAAGGAGCGGAAGATCGCCGGTGTCATCGACCTCACGCCCGGCATCCGGTCCTTGCAGGTTCACTTCGATCCCGGCGCGA
This sequence comes from Haloferula sp., assembly GCA_037190465.1. GTDB lineage: Bacteria > Verrucomicrobiota > Verrucomicrobiia > Verrucomicrobiales > Akkermansiaceae > Haloferula. The sequence continues at coordinate 20,942 of JBBCJF010000016.1, forward strand.
TTTCGCGCGAGGCGTTGTGGGCGGAAATCCGCGAGGGCATTCTGTCGCTGCCGCCGCTGGAGCAGATCGAGGTGCCGGCGCGCATCGTTCACCTGCCCTTGAGCTGGGACGATCCGAGCACGCGGGAAGCGATCCGGCGCTACATGCAGAGCGTGCGGCCGGACGCGCCGTGGTGTCCGAGCAACCTGGAATTCATCCGGCGGATCAACGGCCTGGATTCGATCGACGAAGTGCGGCGGATTTTCTTCGACGCCTCGTATCTGGTGATGGGCCTGGGCGACGTGTATCTCGGCGCGCCGGTCGCCACGCCGCTCGATCCGCGGCACCGGCTGGTGACGACGAAGTACAACCCGGCCCGCACCTGGACGCCCGAGAACGCAGTCGGCATCGGCGGCGCTTATTTGTGCATCTACGGCATGGAGGGCCCGGGCGGTTACCAGTTCACCGGCCGCACGATTCCCGTATGGAACCGCTGGCGGAAAACGGACGATTTCGAAAAGCCGTGGCTGCTGCGGTTCTTCGACCAGCTTCGCTTTTACCCCGTGAGCGCGGAGGAATTGCTGCGCCTGCGCGAGGAGGTGCCGAGGGGGAGGCACAAGCTGGAGATCGAGGAGACGGTGTTCCGCTTCGCCGATTACGAGGCGTTTCTGGAGGAGCATGCCGGGGAGATCGAGGCGTTCCGCACCGCACAGCGGGCCGCCTTCGAGGCCGAGCGCCGCCGATGGGAGGAAGCCGGACTGTCGATGGACGCTCCGGCGGCGGAGACGGTCGAGGAATGCGGGATCGAGGTTCCCGAGGGCTGCTCGACGCTGGACAGCCCGGTGACCGGCAGCGTTTGGAAGGTTCACGTTCAGGCGGGAGACCTGCTCTCCGCCTCGTCGACCGCATTGGTGCTCGAAGCGATGAAAATGGAGGTGCCGCTGGATGCCGACACCCGTCTCGAAGTGGTCGAGGTGCTGGTGGCCGAAGGCGCGAGCGTGAGGGCGGGGCAGTCGCTGATTGTGGTGCGCGTCCCGGAGGCGGATTGAGCCTTGCCTGAAGCGGGAGCATGGCCGAGGGATGGCGCGTGACCGAGGAGACCCCGCCGCGCCGCGATTGGCGAGTCGCGCTGTTGCTGACCCTGCTGCCGCTCTGGCTGGTGGTGTCGAGCGGGGTGGGGATCTGGCTGTATCTGCGACACCAGAAGAAGGAGGCGGAAGCCGAGATAGCGCTTTTCGCCACGCCCGTCGATGGCTCGGATCTGGCCGACGATGTCGCGAAGCTCATCGGATTCGCCGGCGAACGCCATCCCGGCTCGGCGGCCGGGGTTCAGGGCTTGAACCGCGCCGCGGCGATGATCGAGGGAGCTCTCGGACCGGGGAATGCCGGCTACCGGGTCGAACGTCATCGGGGACCCGCGACGCCTTCCGGCAACTGGCCGCTGCTGATCGCCACCATCCGCGGCAAGGACGCGAAACTGCCGCCGCTGTGGGTGGTCGCCCCCTACGATTCGCGGGCCGGGTCCCCCGGGGCGGAGGCGAATGCCACCGGCACGGCGTCGGTGCTTGCCGCGGCGCGGGCCATGGCCGGCTTCGAATCCGGGCGTCCGGTCCATTTCGCCTTCCTGCCGCACGGCTGTGATCCGGAATCGCCCGTGATCGAGACGCTGGAGATGTTCGGGAAACGCGCGCAGGGCGCGTATGCCGTGCTCGTCGTCGAAGCGATGGGTGGTGGCGGATCGCTCGTGCTCAGTTCGCGCGAAGCGGAGAATCCGGTCTTTTCCCGGATCGGGGGATTGGGCGAAGCGGTGGGGGCGGAAGCGATCTGCCTGGAGGACGATTTCGATTTGTCTTCGATGCTCTTCGAGACCGGGCTGCCTGCCGTCCGGGTTTCGACGCGCGGGCTGGTGAAGGAGTCCGAACCCGATGTCTCCGCGCCGGATGCCGGAAGGCACGAGACGGCGACCAAGGCTCTGGTGGAATTGATCCGGCGTCTTGATCGCGCTCTCTGAGAAGACTCGCGAAAAAACCTCTTGCGCGGGCAGTTCCGGGACTCTATCTCCCTGCCCGCACGCGGCCCTGAGGGGTCGGAAGGCAACGGGGAATTAGCTCAGTTGGTAGAGCACTTGCATGGCATGCAAGGGGTCAGCGGTTCGAATCCGCTATTCTCCATGTCCTTCCCATTTGGAACGTCCGAAGGAAGGCAATTCCAGGTGCGCGATGCATTCGCGTTTGGTTTCGCCCCGCCACTCGAATTCCGTGGTGAGGCGGGCCTCGTAACGACCCTTTCCCCCGGGAAGAAAATTCCCGTCATCGCCGCGCTCGTCCGTCGGAATGAACAGCGAAGAGCCTTGTTGCCGGTCGCTTTCGCCTTTCCAGGTAAGCACTTTCCTGCCCTTCGAATCGTGAATGGCGAGTTCCGCCACGAGCGCCATGACATCGAGATACTCGACTTCCCGGGAAATCCGGAGGCCGGTGAAATGATGGGGCAACTCTCCGGGAACCTCGAAATAAACGGAGGGCGTGCGGAAGAAGCCGCCGCCGCTTGGCCTCGCGCCGGTTTCTTTCGCACCGAGGTCATCCCACACGTTGCAGAGTTCGGCGTGGAATTCGTGCAAACCCGGGGTCAGGTCGCGCAGTCTGATCCGATAGACGCCGTCGTCGATCTTCTCGCCCACGCCCCCCTGGTTGGTGGGCGAACCGGTCGCGTCGAAGATCCGGACGATGGCCTCCACCGGAGCGCCGTGTGCCTCGCGGATGGTCACGGCGCCGCTGAGCCGTTCTTCATCGGAAAGGAGATCGGGTGAATCATATCCGGGGAGATGATGGACCGTATAGTAACGGGTGGCTTCGAAGAATGCGTCGTCCGTCCATTCGCCAACTCCCTGGTAAAGGGGAATCGGGGCCACGGAACCTCTCCATCCCGCCTCCTCCCCCTTTTCGTGAACCCCGTAGCAGCCCGCCAGATAGTGGCTTTTCTGGGAGCCCTCCCAGGCCAGCATCAGGCGGCCGTCGGAAAGCCGCTCTATGGCGAAAATCCTCGGATTTCATCCGGCACCATCCGATCCACCGACAATTCGAAGGATGGGGCGGAGGCATGAGCACCGGCGAGGCAGGCCAGTACGGGAACAAGATGCGGGAGCATGGCTTCAAAAACAGCTTCTTCCTATTTCGGGCTTTTGTCCTTTTCCGGCTTGGTAGGTGGGGTGTCCGGCGGAGGGGTGATCGTGCCGCCGGCTGCGATCCACCTACGGTTGAACTCCTCCAGTTCCTCTGGGGTCATTTCCTTCAATGCTTCTTCCAGCGACTTCGGGGGATTCTCGCGGCGTCCGGCTTCTTCTTCGGCCCTCCTTTTCTTGAATTGTTTCTCTTCCCCGGTCAGTTCGGGGCTCGGACCGTATTTGTCCCGGTGCTGTCTGAGCGCGGGCAGGCTGATTTTCTTCTCTTCGCCATCGTCCCGCCCGCCGTGGAGTTTGCAATGGAGCGTATAGATCAACGGAAAGTCCACCTGAGGGGCATCGTGTCCCGAGTGATAGGCGGCGAGTTCCACCTTCACGACTTCCAGCTTCTCGCAGTCGATGGGGTCGAACACCCAGGCGAAGCCTTCGGTAAGGGCGGTTTCGATTTCGGCGCGATCCAGCACCTCGTAGTCGCCGATCTTTTCCCATGCCCGCAGGCAGCCGATCAGGCTGCAAAATTTCCCACCATGCCCGATCTCGAACATCACGTTTCCGCCGTAGCCGGACCAGTAGGCGGGAAGTCCTCCGATCTGCTGGATGAAGCGCAGTTGCTGACCGAAAAAAGCGATCACGTTTTCTTTCGTCACGGGATGAATCCGGGAAACCCGGCCGTTCATGACATTGACTTCGAAGCCTTCCGGCCAGTCACCCTGGCGGGAAAATTCGTTCTCGTCGATGCCGAGTTTCTTCATCCACTCCCGGCAGATCGCCACGCTTTCCTCGCGGGTGGCCAGCGGCTTGACCACCGCCATCTGGTGCTCGTCACGCTCGAATTGGCGCAAAGGCGCAACACCGAAGAAGAAGTAGCGGGTGCGGGGGTTTCCGCCCGCTCCCATGAGAGGAGGATTCCGGGTGACGTAGTTGAAAGACCCGTCCCCCGGTTTGCCACGCAGGTGCTCTCCCCAATCCCCGGTCTCCGGGACCATGTCCCGCCGTTCCGCCTCTTCCCTGAAACGGGAGAGATCCATGGGCCGTCTGGCCACTTTGCAGACCGGTGCAGGTTTGTGGAACCAGGGGCTGTCCGCGCTCCACTCGATTTTCCGGAATTGCAGCTCGTCGGGATGGCGGGAACCCAGCTCGCGCTCGGGCATCAGACCGATAGAGATTTCCTCACCGGCTGCCGATAGGAGAAGTGCAAACAGGGCGAATAATCGGAAAGCGCGCTTCATGGGAGGAAATCGGTTTCTTCCAGTTCGGTTTGGGAAGCGTGGGGCTGGAGTGGGGGAACGTGGGCTGCATCGTTCGCCCCGTCCTTCGCGCCGTAGATTCGATCGTTCTCGCATTCCGGCCAATACACGGCGCGGGCGATGAATCCTCTGTTACGGTTGGACGACCTGTTCCAGACATAGCCCCAGGCGTTCACCACGGTGCCGTCGCGATACTGCTCGCCGTTGATCCTGTGGATGAGGGCATCGCTGAGATATCCGCCCATATTTCGTTCAAGATAAATTTTCGAATTGTATCCGCAAAGCACGCGAAGCCCTGACCCGAAAGGCAGCGTGCCGTTGGCCTTGTTCTGATTGTAGATGCCGTTGGGGCCGTTGTCGAGGAGGGGGTTGCAGGTCATCAGGAACATCCACTTGAGCTTCCCGCCCGCCGCGCCGTATTGCGGAATCCACGAACTACCGACCCAATGGGCCGTCTTGGTGGCACGGTCAAGCATAAGGGGGTAGTAGTGTTGGGGCGGGAGATTGTAGATGGTGCCCCCCGGGGTGACGACATGACCGCCGCTACAGGCGATGCCATGGCCGATGAAGACCCCGAGGTCGTAATCGTTGAAAGGGTTCCTGCCCTGCGTGAATTCCGCCACGGGATCGGGTGTGTTGCGGGTGCTATCCTTCGAGTCGCTTTGCCAGAAGCGGACGTTCCATTTGCCCGTGTCTCCGAGGCCGAATACGCGCCTCTTGCCCTGGATTTCTCTGGCGATGATAGTGGGGGATTTGAGGGGACTCCAAGGTCCCCAGGGTTCGCTTGAGGATGTGGGGAAATAGGGAGCTCACGGCGGTTGGAAATTGGCGTCGTTTGCGCCTCTCTCCACCTTATGCAGAGATTCGGCAAGGACCAGCGCCTTCCATGTGCGCTCCCCGGCGGCGACGAACATGGTATCGCCGGTGAAACCCGCTCCGCCGAACTCCAAGCTCACGCTGTAGCTGCCGCCATCGACCGGAGAGCCGCCGTCGTCCGTGCCGTCCCATGTTTCGCGGATCTCCAAGGGATAGTCATCCTCGTCCCATATCCATTCCCGGACGATGTTGCTATCCTCGTCCCGGATGCGCAGAAAAGCGGCGCCATGGGGAGCTTCGTGCATGATATCCGCGGCGATTTCGGTGTAAGTGGGAAGCTCAGGATCGTCCGGCGCGATCATCGTTTCGTTCACGCGGAAGCCCACGGCGAGGTGCTGACGCTCCAGAGCGAAGGTGGTTGCGAGGCTCCTGAAAACGCCCCCGGCTTCCTGTTCCAGGACGGCCGTGGTTTCCGAGATCGCGTGGATCACGGCGTGGATGGCGTGGTGGCCTTCGTGAAGATGCCACCGTTTCACCGGCCCGGTGAAGATATTGTGGACGCCGGTGGGCGTGCATTGCGAGTGGGTTTCGCCGTCGACCACCAGTTCGACACCCGTTGCGGACATGCCGGGCGGCAGGTTGGCCGTGACCAGATAGGACGATGGCGCTCCATTGTTCATCACCGGTGTGAGCGTGGCCCCGAAGGTTGTGGGCCCGTCGCCGCCCGAGGGATGGCTGGGCGGGGTGACGATACCCTCGACTTCGACGACGCGATAGAAACGCTTCGGTCCGGGCGAGAATTGTCCCCAGGTACCAATGCCGTCGATGGTCGGCAAATTGTGATCGGCGGTCTTCCAATTCTGCAGATCGTCGGACCATTCGATGTTGAAAAGCCGCTCGGGATCGCCTTCCCAGGCAAGCAGGTATTGTCTGGTGGAAAGGCGCTCCGAGAAGATGATTCGCGGTCCGGTTCCGGTGCTACAAAGCATGATCTGGAGCCATTCGCCGTCTTCGTCGAAATCATCGTCGTAAAAAGAGGATTCGTCGCTGGTTTCCTCGGATGCGGGAACCTGCGTGTCCTTCCATCTCTCCTTGTCCTCCTGAGAGTCGGCGACGGAGCGGACAAGCGCGCCGCGCGCTTCGAGGATGGCGTGGAAGCGGGCGATTTTTTTCGCATCATCCTCGCGGGCGGCTCTGGCGGCGGCGAGGCGGGCGGCTTTCGCTTCCTCCGGCGTCTGCGGGCGGATGGGAGTGTCGGGTCCGTACGGATTCCGGAAATCCAGCATTTCCTGAAAATTGCTGACGCCATCGCCGTCCAGGTCGCCGTCCGGGTCGTTTTTGATGTGGTCGATGAAGTTCCGGCCGTCGCGGGAGTGGCTGTATATGATGGTCCATAGATCGTCCCAGCCGTCCAGGTCATGATCGTGCAGGGCGTAGCGGCCGGTCTGGCGGACTTGTTCCTCGATTTCGGGTGGGCGGTTCTGGGCATAGGCCGACCAACAAGCGGCCAGCAGGAGAGATGCAATCAGGTAGAGTTTCATGGTATTCTCTGGGGTGGGTCATGGAAGAAGGGGAGGAGCCCAATTTTCATCGGAAATTGGGCCGAAAATTATCATTTAGAGATCTGAATGCAACTTCAAAGATAATCTTAATGTGACGATTGAAACGAAGACCGGGCGGCGAGGCTTGATAATCTCAAAAAATTGGACCGTTTCGGACAGCTTCGCGAGATCATCGGCACCGTGTTGCGCCGTCGGCGCGTGCGGGCGAAGCTGACGCAGCAGGAACTGGCGGCGCGCGCGGGGTTGGAAAGGAGCTATCTTTCGCTGCTGGAAGCCGGCAAGCGCATGCCCGGGGTGGAAATCATCTTCCGCCTCGCGACGGGCTTGGGCGTTTCGCCGCTGGCGATTTTTCGCGAGATCGAGGAAATCTGGAAGGCGGACGGGGCGGCGTGAGCGCCTGCTTGATCCCCCAAAAGGCAGGGACCGTTGTCCTCAACGGTCCGGCGGGGGGCGGCACGATATGGTCGAAAGGACGATACAGGATGAAATGATCCACCCCCAGCCGGACGGCTCGGAGAGCCGTCCCCGCCACACCGCGATTCTGAAAAATCGGTAATCCGGATAGGCTCTTAATCGCCTCCGGTCACATGGACCCACCTGGCGAAATGCCGCAGGCGTTCCGCTACGCGGCTACCCGGCGATGACGAATTTCGGGTCGTAGAAATAGAGGGCGCGGAGATCGCCTTCCTCGCCTTCGTAAAGGAGGAGGACATAGTTGCCCGGATCGTCGGGCCGGAACGAGGCGAGGATTTCCTCCGAACGCAGCAAACGGACGCTGATGTCGCCGCCGCTGCCGCCGAGGTCGACGGTGGAGGTCATGAAACGCTTCACGCCGGCGAATTCCGGTTTGTCGCGACCCTGGATGAGGGTTTCGACCGACAGCTCCTGTTCGCGGCTTACGTTGAGCATGGTCAGGCGGAAGCCACGCTCGGTGTCGCGTTGCTTGAGGCGGATGATGCGGATGCCCCAGCGCTCCGGCTTGTCGTCCTCGGCGGGGAGTTTTTCGGCGAAGGCGACGAGGGTGACGGTCTCGCCGTTGACCACGTCCACCTCGGTCTCGCCGGGTTCGGTGCCCTGTTTGGTCACGGAGATCTTGTGCGAACCGGCTTTCAGGCCGATGCCGCCGGTGCGCTGGCCGAGGGTGTAGCCCTTGGGAAACATCTCGTCGCCACCGATTTTAACATGGGTGTTGCCCTGGCCGGGGGCCACGGCATTGACGAAACGGATGAAGCCGACGCGGGGCGGGCCTTCCTGGGCCGGGGAAGCGAAAGGGAGGAGGGCGAAGAGGAAGGCGAGCAGGAGCGGGACATCCCGGCCGCAGCCAAGCCGTTCCGCAAGGATACGGAACGGGGCACGCAGGGTGCGTGTGCTTCCCGGATCAGAAGTCGTTTTCATAGGTGACGATGGGACGGTAGTTGGAGGCGTCGATGGAGCCGTCTTCCGCTCGTTCGCCGGGGTCGGCGAAGAGGGTGAAGACTTTGCGCGACTCGGCGAGAACTTCGGGATCGCCGGAGCCGAAACGCGGAGGGGCGAGGGCCTGGCCGATCACCCACACGCGGAAATTCCGCGAGCGGAAGGTGGAGGCTTCATAGACGCGGGCGAAGGCTTCCTCGGCGGCGGAGTCGGTCCATTGGAGGTTCTGGCCTTGGGTGTACATCTCGCGGTTACCGAAGACGGGTCTGTCCGAGTCGTCGCGGGCGGAAGCGAGTTCGGCGGCGCTGGCGAAGGGGCGGGAGCGAATAATGGCCTCGGCGATGCGGTCGGCGGCCTGCGAACGGGTTGGCGTGCCGAGCTCCAGCGGCGCGGTGAGCGGGGCCATGAGGGTGGAAGTCTGGTGGTTCTTCGACGGGGCGATGCAGAGCGCCGGGTCCTGCGCGAGCATGCCGGCGGCGAGCGCGCGCAGGGCATCCCTGTCCGCGGTATTGACGTTCACGTGGCCGCGGATTTCGACGAGATCGCCTTCGCGTTCGGCATCGTCCCTGGAGGTGGATTCGCCCGCGTGGAAAAGGTCGAGCAGATGCGCGGCGTGGAGGCCGGGCTCCTCGAAGCGCGGATGTTCCGGACGTCCGATGCGCAGGGTGTTGCCGCCGCCGTAGGAGGGATTAGCGGGAGAATTCCTCTCCACGTCCGGCCAGGAGATGCGCGAGGCGGGCAAGGTGGGAGTATTCGCGGCGTTGTGGGTGGCGGTGTCTCGCGCTCCGCTGCCGGAGGAACCCGGGATGTCGCCATAGGTCGGATACCACATCACCGGATCGTAGACGCGGCCGAGTTCCGTGGCGCTGTAGAAACGGCCGAGATTGGACAGTCGCATCGGCGCCTGCTCACGGATGGGCGTCGGCAGTCCCGCGAAGAAGCGGGGGTCATCCGGCCGCATCCGCCGGTCGGTGGTGAAGAACGCGTTCGAGCCATAGGCGGAGTTGTGTCCGCCGTCGGGCCACTCGGCGGGAAGAACCCTGCCGTAGTGCCGCCGTTTGGTCGCCGAGTCCTCCGAGTAGATGCTGCCCCAGCGGACGGTTCGGCGGTTCGGACTGTAGTTCTGCGGCCAGGAGTTCGCATCCTGCGGGGCGGTGATGTAAGCGGACATCCTGGGGTCTCCCATGTTGTTGGCGAAGATTTCGGTCTTCGGCTTGTAGCTGTGTCCCGGGATGGTGGCGGAGACTTTCTGGGAGGAATTGGTGGCGTTGTTGCCCGGGTAGTGGAGTTGCTGGTCATAGCGGCGCTGCTTGCCGCGGGCGTGGTCCACAACCTCTCCGTTCCAGCGCAGGCGGTAACCGCTGGTGACGTTGTCGTCGTTCAGAACTTCCAGCGGGCTCGGGATGAAGAGCGAGGCGGGGCCGGCGTCGATCCGCAGCACGGCTTCGCCGGCTTTGAAGACCCGGAATTCGTTCGGGCGGAGCGATACGGGGATCTGCGGCGACCAGAGTTCGTCGCCGAGCCGGACGAAGTCGGTGGTGGACGTTTCCGGGTCCATGACGAGCTCGGGGTCGCCGATGTTGATGTCCGGAATGGCGCCGATGGACATGGAGTAGCGCGTATCGTAGCTGATCTGGGCGACGCCTTCGACCGGCTGATCGGTCATGTTCCAGAGCTCGATGAACATGGCCACGCTGATGACGGCGTAGGTGCGGCCGTCCCTGCGGTCGACATTTTCCCATTTGAGCGCCAGCATGTATTCGCTGACGAGCGGATAGCCGTCGAGCCCGCGGTAGACGCCTTCGCGGAGGGTCGGCTCATTGTCGGCGTCGGCGTAGTCGAAGGCGTTGGCGGCGAGGGTGCGGAGGTAGTCTTCGGGGAAGCCGCCCTTGCGATTGGCGAAGTCGGGCAGGCCGCGGTCGATCCAATCGGCGAAATCGTCGATGGCGCTGTTGCGGGGACGCGCGAGCAGGCGGTTGAGGTTGAGTTTCGGCTCGCCGGCGATATCGGAGGAGATCCCCTCGGCGAAAGGCACGGTGGGGCGTTCCTTGTAGGCGCGCAGGATGGGGCTGGCGTTCTTCTCCAATGCGGCGGCGGCGGGGTCGTTGAGGAGGCCGTTTTCCCCGCGTTCCAGCGGAGCCTGGTAGCCCGCGGCGGCGAGGAGGGAGCCGGGGGAGATCATGCGGTCGCGGCCGTCGATGATCCGCTTTGTCAGGTCGCCGGCGGGCCGGTCGCCGGAGGCCGGGTCGAGCGCATGGATGGCCACGCGGTCGAGTTTCAATTCATCTTCGGAAAGCGGTTCGGGATTCAGGCCCGGGGCGGGGAAAGGCCAGGCGTTGCGGGCGTGGCCGCCGTCGCCGCCATCGGTATTGCCGGCGCTGCGGGCGTCGATTTTCCCCTGCAAGTCCTCGACCCAGTACGCGTAGCGGCCGACGAGGCGGCCCTCCTTGTCCTCCACGGGAACCCAGGCGACACGGGCGGCATCGGCCCAGGGCAGCGGGCGGAATTGCGCCGGGTCTTCGCCGATGAGAGTCTCGCTGTCGGGAGCGGCGAGGGTGCTGGAGGTGTCGGGTTGCGAGGCGGTGCTGAAGAGCGGAAGGTAGCGGTGGCTCACGGAGTCGCCGGAGGGTTCGCCGCGGGCGATGTAGAGGGAGGGAAGGGGTTCACGGTCCTGATCCTCCGAGGTGTGCGGGGTATGGGCGATGATCAGGAAATCGTCGTTGGCCGTTTCGGCGCGGAGCAGGGCGCGGACTTCCTCCATGCCGGCGCGGGCGGTGAGTTCGGCGCGCTTGGCATCGGCATAGGAGCGCGCCGTCTTCCGCTCGATGCCGACGATGACGAGCAGGCCGACGGCGAGGATGATCATCGAGGCCATGACCACGATCACGATGGGAAGGGTGAAGCCCTGGGAGGAGGGCTCGACTTGGCAGGAAGATGGCGCCGGGCGAAAAGGGCCGTCAGCCGCCGGACCTCTCGGAGAAAGGTCCCTGCCTTGAAACGGGTATGAGCGGCATGCCATTCGGGTCATGGGGCGTCGTCAGGCTTCGTTGCCGAAGCGCTGGGTGAGTTCGTAGGTTTCCAGGTAGCGGTTGTCCTGCGGCCGATCGGGATCGCCGAGCGCCGGGTTTCCGTCCCAGTCGCCGGCGTTTTGCAGCCTGCCGATCAGTTCGCGGCGGGCGACGACGAGTTTCAGGCGGACCGCCCGCACCGGTTCGTCCGCACCGGAGGTCCATGCTTCCAGTTTGCGGGTGATGGGATCGCGGCGCAGGGGCTCGGCCTCAAATGCGATCACGCCGAAGGCGACGGGCTCGTCCTTGTCCTGCGGATCGAAAAGTTTCTCCGCCGAGCCATTGGCGAGCGTGTCGAAAACCTCGGCGCTTTCGCGAAACCCGCGCATCAGGCAGCGCACGGTGGAGCCGCCGATTTCCAGGTCCTTCACATAGTAATGGATCGCGCAGGCGTCGGCGATGCGGCCGTCGTCGGACTGGGCATCGGGCGCCTGGAGGGAGAGGAAGCCGAGCCGCGCGCGTTTCCAGCCTCCCTCACCTTCCTCAATCACGGAATCGACGTGCCAGACGGCTTTGGAGAGGTCTTCGGCGATCTGGGTGACCACCGCGCGGCCTTCCCGCTCCGCGGCCACGCCGCCGGAGCCGCGGTCGTAGCCCTGCCCCGCCTGCCCGAGCATGGTGGCCGCGGCGAACAGCAGGAAGGAGCCGACCAGCATGGCGGCGAGCAGCTCGACGAGGGAGAATCCGGTGGGGCGATGGTTCATGGAAGCTTGGTGAGGAATTCCATGCGGCTGCGTTTCGCCTGCCGGGCGACGGCGGGGTATTCGATGCCGATAGTGAGCTTGAGCAGGGGCGTGCCGTCACCGCGGGTGGTGTCGGGTTCGCTGGCGAGGGTGGCGAGGTAGACCGCATCGCCGTCGCCGACATGCGGGATGCCGCCTTCGTAGGCGTCGCCCTCGACTTTCCCGAGCAGAGTGCCGGCGCGGTCGAAGGCCAGGCAAAGGACCGTGGTGCCGCCGAAGGGCTGTCCCGGTTCCAGTGAGGAAAGGTGCTCCGGAGAGCCGTGCCGAGCCAGGTCGATCTCGGCCAGGCAGGCTTCGACGATGGCCGGCGCGCGGGTTTCCGCCCGGGCGGCGCTGCCCGAGTCGCCGGCCCGGATCATCGCGGCCAGAGCGAGCGGCGCGACCACGGCCAGCACGCCGACCGAGACGATCGTTTCCACCAGGGTGACGCCGCGGGCGGGCAGGGGGCTGGAACGGAGCGCTTTCATCCTTCGAGTTTCCATGGGCGGGCGACGACGCGGCCGACGCGCAACGCGCTGTGGCCGCCGTCCTTGTGAGGGACGGGTTTGCCGTCGCGGTAGCCGCCGGAGGAAATGCGGAGCGCGACCGGATCGGAGCCCTTCGGCCAGGCCAGTCCGCCTCGCGGGGTGAAGGCGAAGGCGCGCACCCAAGCCTGGTTCTCGCCGTCCTTCCAGGCGAGTTCGAAATCCGGCTCGTCCATCAGGTTGCGCAGTTCGCCGATCGCTCCTTCGGTGAAAACCACGCCGTCCGGCAGAAGTTCCCAGCGCTGGAGCTGGCGGGCCTCGACGGAGGTGGCGTCGCCGGGAAGCTCGTCCACTTCGAAAATCCCGATCCGGCAGCGTTCGTCGGCACCGCCGGGCAGGGGCGGGGCGATTGCCAGCAGGACCGGCTTGCGGCGGGTGATGGCGGTGGTCCGCGCCTGTTCGATCGCGGCGGAAATCTGGTCCACGGCGGTGCGGCGGGAGGTCGTCGCCGTCTTGCCGAAGACGGACACGCCGATGCCCAGCAGCAGGCCGGCGATGACCATGACCACCATCAGCTCCAGCAGGCTGAAGCCGTTCGCCGCACGAGGTTGGATGGGGGATTTCACGGGCATTTCGCGACCGGAGGCAGCGCGACGCCTCCCCGGGTTTCTTGACGTAACCACACCAGCCGTCTGTCGCCAAGGCTCCATCGACAAATCCCGGATTGCGACAATCCCGTCATTTTCACGCGCTTTCCCATCGATTCAGGTGACGGGTACGTTGCACGAACCATGCCGCCGCGGCTCTTTCTCATCGATGCGACCGGACCCTTCTTTCGCGGCTACGCGAAACGGCGTATCAATTGGTCGAAAATTCCCTTCACCCACCTGGCGACGGAGGGGGAGGCGCGCGTTGTGCAATGGAAGCGCATCCGCGAAGATTTGCGGCGTTTCGCCGGGGAGGTTGCGGCACTCGGTTTCAATGCGGTGACGCTGGACGATCTCGCGCATCTCGCGCCGCATCCGCTGCACGAGCCGGAGGTGGCGGCGCGGATCGCCGTTTTCCGCGAGGAATTCGCCGCGCTCTTCGACATCGTGCGTGAAGCCGGGCTGGAAATTTTCCTCACCTCCGACGTGCTGCCGGTGACGCCCGCGATGGACGCGGCGGCCGGCGGGCGCCGCGCGCGGCTGGAGGACGCCTATCTGGAGATGGTCGAGGGTATCCTGCGCGATTTCCCGCAGCTTTCCGGGCTGGTTCTGCGCATCGGCGAAAGCGATGGCGTGGATGTGAAGGACCCGATCCGCACCCGCCTGCACCTGCGCAGCGCCGCGGATACGAATGCCCTGCTGCGCCGCCTGCTGCCGGTTTTCGAAAGGCGCGACCGCACCTTGATCCTGCGCACCTGGACGGTCGGGGCGCATCGCATCGGCGACATGATCTGGCACCGCCGCACGCTGGCGAAGGCGCTGGAGGGGATCGACTCGCCGAGCTTCGTGGTATCGATGAAGCACGGGGAGAGCGATTTTTTCCGCTACCTGCCGCTCAACCGGGCTTTTTTCCGCATTTCGCAGCCGAAGATCATCGAGTTGCAGGCGCGCCGCGAGTACGAGGGGGCGGGCGAATACCCGAGCTTCATCGGCTGGGATTGCGAACAGATGGCGCGCGAACTGGAGGGCGCGGAGAATGTCGTCGGGATGTCGGTGTGGTGCCAGACGGGCGGGTGGCACCGCTTCCGCCGGCTGGCGTTTCTGGAGGACGATGGAAGCGATCTGTGGATACGCCTCAACGCGCTCACGGCGCTGCGGATTTTCAAGGACCGCCGGAGCGTGGAAGAGACCGTTGCCGAGGCCGTCGGCGCCGCGCGCGCGCCGGCCGTGCTGGAACTCCTGCGCCATGCCGAGACGGTGATGAGGGACCTGCATTACATCCCGGATTTCGCGGCGCAGAAGCTTTTCTTCCGCCGCGTGCGCATCCCGCCGCTGCTGCATGTGTACTGGGATTGTCTTTTCATCAACCACGCCGTGCGCAAGGTGCTGAGGCATTTCGTCGCCGATCCGGAACATTCCCTGCGTGCGGGGGAGGCGGCCTGCTCGCTCTTTCCGCGGATGATCGCGCTGGCGAAAGAGGCGAAGCTGCCGGTCGCGGACATCGAGCACTGGCGGGATTTCTGTTATCTGCTGCGGCTCGCGCGGCGATACTACTTCCTGCCCTACGAGCCCGAGCTTACGGAGAAAATCCGCGCCGCGAAGAGAGCCTACAAGAAGATCTGGCCGCGCGAAGTCCGGCAGCGCTACCGCATCAAGGTTTCCTTCGAGCCCTTCCGCGTGCAGCGCCACACGCTCGGGTGGATGGCGGCGCTGCTGCTGCGCCGCCGCCGCGGCTACCGGCTGATCGACCACGTTTTCACGCTGAACCTGCTCGGGCTGGCCTACCGGCTTTTCCGCCCGCGCGACCCGAAGCGGATGCCGAAATTCTTGCGCAAGTCGGCGATGGGGGTGGAAGTGCTCTTCCGATGAGTGGAATGGCCGCCTGGGAAAGGAAACGAGGACGGGATCGGAGATTGACGCATCGATCGGAAATCCATATGCATCCCACCGTAATGAAAACAACCCTCGCCTCCCTGATAGTCACGGCAATCGCCGTGTCCGCTTCGGCTCCGGCCGCACTTGTGTTATACACCGACCGTGCGGCATGGGAAGCTGCCCTTGCCGGCGCTCCCGTTCTGGAAGACTTCAATTCCATCACGACCGATACTCTCATTCCTGTCGGCTCCACCACCATTGGAACCATCACGATTACCAGAGACACGGGTTTTCAGTCTGACCCCCTTTTCGACGTGCCGACGATAGAATATAATCCAGATCCTCCGAGCGGAATCGATGGAACCACGGCCATCAATCTTGCAGGAATCTCCCCGAGCGGCGTTCTGGATTTCGTCCTCCCTGTCTCCGCGTCCGCCTTTGGAATCGATACGAATAATTTCGATATCGATAATGATCCGGCTTGGTTGTCCATCGATGGGTTTGATATCGGGCAGATTCCTCTTTTGAGGGGGCAACTGGGCTTTATCGGCGTGATCGCCACGACGGCAGACGACTATTTCACCACTGTGTCGGTTCGCGGCGGAGGCTTAGGCACGTATGCCCTTCTGGATAATCTCGCCTATCTTCCCGCCGATGGTTCTCCCATTCCCGAACCGGGTTCGTTCGTCGCATTGGGCGGTTTGCTGGGAGCGGGGCTGATGCAGCGCTCCCGCCGCCGCAAGTCCGCCTGACGAAAGCAGGCGTGACCGCACGCGATTTCCTTTCCCCGGCGGCCGGATCGTTTCCGGTAGCCGGGGAAATCGTTTTTCGACCATTCCTTTCCTGGTCAGGCGGCTTTTATCCCGGTCCAAAAAGAATCCAGGCGCCGCCGCGCGTGCGGCGGGAGGATCGCGCCGTAAAGCCGGATTGCAAAGAGTCGCCGTTGAGTCATTTTTCGGGGCGTCGAACCGGCTGTGAAATTCCGCGATTACTACGAGGTTCTGGGCGTGCCGCGCAATGCGGGGGGCGATGAAATCCGCAAAGCCTTCCGCAAGTTGGCGCGGCAGTATCATCCCGATGTCGCCAAGGATCAGGCCGGCGCGGAGGAGAAGTTCAAGGAGATCAACGAGGCTTATGAGGTTCTCGGCGATCCCGAGAAGCGGAAGAAGTACGACGCGCTCGGCGAGAACTGGAAGCACATGGGCGATTTCCCACCGCCGGGCGGTGGCGGTTTCGGCGGCCATGAGGGCTTCGAGGAGGCGTACGGCAGCGGCGGAGCCTGGCATTTCGAGGGCACGGGGTTCAGCGATTTCTTCGAGAACTTCTTCGGCCGCCGCACGGCGCACGCGGGTGTCGGCGGGCGCGGTTCGCGTGCCGGGCGGGATGTCGAGTCGGAGATCCTGGTCAGCATCGACGAGGTGATGCACGGTTCCGAACGCAGGCTGACGATGCAGATGCCGCCCGCCGGGGAACGGAAGACGGTGCGCATCCGCATTCCCAGAGGCGTATCGGAGGACCAGCTCATCCGCGTGGCGGGCCACGGCGAGCCGGGGACGGGCGGCGGGCCGCCGGGCGATCTCTTCCTGCGCGTACGGCTGGAGCGGCATCCCGATTTTCTGGTCGATGGCAGCGATCTCCGCTACGAGCTGCGCCTGGCGCCGTGGGAGGCGGTGCTCGGCGCCACGGTGCCGGTGCGCACGCCCCACGGCGAGGTGAAGATCCGGATTCCCCCCGGCACCGGGCCGGGAACGGAGTTCCGCCTGGCCGGGAAGGGGCTGCCGAAGGAAGGGGCGGGGTTCGGCGATCTTTTCGCCGTGGTCCGCGTGGTCACGCCCGGCAGCGTTTCGGCCGAGGAGGAGCGGCATTGGAAGGCATTGGCCGAGACATCGAAATTCAACCCGCGCTGAACCATGAGCGAGCCATCCGACAGGCATTTCATGCTCGCCGGGGCGGAGGTCCCGGCGGGGGAGGTCTTCGATCTGCCGGCCGCCGCCGAGCTGAGCGGCATGCACCCGGAGATGATCCTGGAATTCCACCGCGCCCATGTGGTGAGGGTGGTGCGGACGGATGACGGCGGGAGGCCGTGTTTCGACCTGCGGGGCGTGC
This sequence comes from Haloferula sp., assembly GCA_037190465.1. Lineage (GTDB taxonomy): Bacteria > Verrucomicrobiota > Verrucomicrobiia > Verrucomicrobiales > Akkermansiaceae > Haloferula. The sequence continues at coordinate 38,040 of JBBCJF010000016.1, forward strand.
GCCGTCTGCGCCAGATCGCGGTGCTGCGCGAGGAGGGCCAGATGAGTCTGCGGACGATCCGGTATGTCGTAGGCCTGATCGACCGGCTGGAGGCCGCGGAGTCGGAGTTGCGGGTGCTGCGTGAGCGGGTGGGATGAGGCGGCGTTTGACAAGACGGCGGGGGATTGCCTAGCTCCCCCCGGCCCGCGCAAGCACCGGCCAGAACTTTTTTCCCGCCTGCCCCGTGGCTTTTCTGGCCGAACATGCCCGCGCACCCCGATGCCGGCCGGTGGTCATCACCGGCGCGGGGATGATCACGTCGATGGGCCGGGGGCTGGAGGAGAACGCGGCGGGTTTCCGCGCCGGGCGGACGGCGTTCCGGCTGGTGGATCTTTTCGATGTCTCCCGCCAGCGTGTCGCCACGGCGGGGCAGGCCGAAGTGCCGCAGAGCCTGCCGGGAACCGGCCGGCGCGAATGGGAGCGCATGGACCGCGGTTCGCGCATGGCGCTGGTCGCCGCCCGGGAGGCGATGGAGATGGCGGGGCTGACGGGCGGGGAGATGCCGGTGGTCGCCGGCACGTCCGCCGGCGCCATGCCGCTGGGAGAGGCGTACTATCTCCAGGCGACGACGAGTCTTTCGCGCCGCGGGCAGTTCGAGAGGGTTGCCAACTACCAGGTCGCCCGCCAGATGATGCGGCTGATGCGGATGCTGGGAATCGCCGGGCCGCTGCGCGTGATTTCGAATGCGTGCGCTTCGGGGGCGAACGCCATCGGCCACGCTTTCCAGCTTGTCGCCGAGGGCAAGGCCGACCGGGTGCTTGCGGGAGGCTACGATGCGCTGAGCCGGCTCGTGTTCGCCGGCTTCGATTCGCTCCAGGCGCTCGCGCCGTCGGGGATTCCGCGGCCTTTCGACGCGGCCCGCGACGGACTCGCGCTGGGCGAGGGGGCGGGATTCGTGGTGGTCGAGTCGCTCGAATCGGCCAAGGCCCGTGGTGCGGAGATTCCGGCGCGCGTTCTTTCCTATGCGGCGGCTACGGACATTCATCATCTCACGCAGCCGCATCCGGAGGGCGATGCGGCTCTGGGCACCATGGAAACGGCTGTGCGCCGCGCCGGGCTGGAGCCGGAGCAGATCGACTACATCAACTCCCACGGCACGGGCACGCCGCTCAACGATGTGGCGGAGGCGCGGGCGATTTCCCGCTGGGCGGGCGCGGCTGCGCCGAAAATCCGGGTGTCTTCCACGAAGTCGGCCATCGGCCATCTGCTCGGCGGCGCGGGTGCGGTGGAGTCCGTGATTTGCCTGCTCGCTCTGCGCGATCAGTTCCTGCCTGCCAGCCTGAACGTGCGTGAGGCCGATCCTGCGGTGGCCTTCGATCTGGTCCGCGAGCCGCGCGGGGCGGTGGTGCGCACGGCGTTGACGAATTCCTTCGGTTTCGGCGGGGCGAATGCGACGCTGGTTTTCCAGAAAGAGGTAGAGTCATGAGCCGCATCGCGATCAGTGGGATTGGAGCGGTGAGCGCCGCGGGGTGGGGGGTGGATGCCTTGATGGAAGCCCTCGACCGCGGGGTGCGCCCGCCGCTTTCAGAGATTTCCCGCGAGCGGAGGCAGGGGCCGCCGGTGGTGACGCCGGTGCTGCGGGTTCCCGACGCGCCTGCCGGATTGCCGCGACACCCGCGCCTGCGCCGCGTCAGCCCGGTTTCGAAATTCGCGGCGGCGGCGGCCATGGAGGCGCTCGGCGCGGAGCGCGCCGCACGGGTGGCCGCCGGGGAATGGAGACTCGGTGTGCTCTGCTCGTTGATGAATGGCTGCGTGAATTACTCGAACCGCTTTTTCGGCGAGGTTTTGGCCGATCCGGCGACGGCCAGCCCGATCGTTTTTCCCGAGACGGTTTTCAACGCGCCCTCCAGCCATCTTTCCGCCCTCTTCGGTTCGCGCGCGCAGAACGACACGCTGATCGGCGACGGCGCAGAGGTCTTCACCGCACTGGAAATCGCCACCGAATGGCTGTTGCGCGGCGATTGCGACGGGGTGCTCGTGGTCGCGCCGGAGGAACTCGACTGGCTTTCCGCCGAGGCGCTGCGCCTGCATGCGAAGGGTTATGTTCCCTCTGAAGGTGCGGCGGCGCTGTATCTCGAAGCCGGGGGCGAAGGGCCGGCGTTGCTGGCCGTGCCGGATCCGGTGCCGCTCGCGGGGGATCGGAAAGACGGCCTGCGCCGCCTCGCCGCCGGTGCGGGAGTTCGGGATGACGGGCAGACGCTCCTCTGCGACGGTCGCAGCGGCGTGGCCCGCAGCGATCTTGTCGAAGACCGCCTGAAATGGGGCGGTCCCCGTCTTTCGGTCCGCCGGATCCTCGGCGAAGCGCTCGGCGCGGCGGCGGGATTGCAGGTCGCGGCTGCGGCGGAATGGCTCCGCCGCGGACAGGCGGACCGGGCCTGGGTCATTGCCCGCGGCGGGAACGAGCGGGTCGCGGGTTGTTCGCTCGGGCGTTGAGACGCGGGGCGCGCTTACTCGCGGTCGCGTTCTTTGTCCGCTTGGTCTTCGAGTTGGTCGGCCTGGCGCTCGGTGCGTTCGCGGATGGCGTCGGCCTGGTTTTCGGTTTGATCGGCGGCCTCTTCGGCCCGTTCCTTGGCAGCGTCGATAGCATCCTTGGTCTGTTGGCGGACGCGTTCGGCGTCGTCTTCCTTGGCGTCCGCGGCGGCTTCGCCCTGCTTGCGGACGGCATCGGCCTGGTTTTCGAGAGCGTCGGCTCTTTTTTCAAAGGCTTCTTCGCGGGCATTTTCCTCTTCCGAATCGCAGGCTGTGAAGACGAGCGCGGAAGCGGCGAGCAGCGGAATGGCAAAGTATGTTTTCATGGTTGCGTCATTTGGGGTTCATGGCTCCCGAGCAGGGAGCCTAGTCCCCTGTTTGCAGCTTGCGTGCCTCGCTGTTTTCAATGGGTTATGGATATGGGAGGCATGGGATGAGTGCGTGCTGCATGGGTCGGGAGTGCGGCCTGCACGATGCGCGGACCAGGATTTCCCGCCGGAGGCGAAACGGCTCTGCAGCGAAACTTCCGGAGTTCCGGCTGGTGGAGGGGCAAATCGTTGTTTTTGAGATCTCTTTCCGCTTCACGCGCATCTCGCGGGAGGGAGATTTCTCATTCCGGGGAATGATCCGCGGGCTTGCCGGTGGCGGCGGCATTTGTTGCGCTGCGGTGTGCAAGCGACGGTCGATGAGGCGGAGGTGATGGCGATGCTGCGGGAGGAGGAGTTGGCCGATCTGCCGGCGGATTTCCCCGCGGACGGCGATCTTTTCGCGATGGGTTTGGATTCGATGGCGGTGATGCAAATGATCGTGGTGATCGAGGAGCGCTTCGGCGCGCGCCTCGGGCCGCAGGATGTCGGCCGGGAGCAGCTCGGCACCCCGGCGTCGCTGGCGGCCACCATCCGCAGGTGTCTGTCATGAAGGCCGATGTGCTGGTGCTGGGCGGAGGCAGTGCCGGGCTGGCGGCCGCGGTGGCGGCGTCGCGACGAGGTGCACGGACGGTCATGGTGGAGCGGCACGGCTTTGCCGGGGGGATGGGCACGGCGTCGCTGGTGCATACCTTCTGTGGTCTGTATCTGCCGGGAGCAGGGCCGCCGGTGGTGGCGAATCCGGGGATTCCGGAGGAGATCGAGCGCCGGATGCGGGCGGCGACGGGACAGGGTCCGGTTCGCATGGGGCGGGTGTGGGTGCTGATGCAGCATCCGGTGGTTTTCGCGCGGATCACCGACGAAATGTTACGCGAAGCGGGGGTAGAGACGCTTTTCCACACCGAAGCGACGGGGTTGCGGCGGGAGCAGGATTGGCGGCTGGAGGCGGTGGGCCGGGGCGGCAAGCTGGAGATTTTTGCCAGGGCGGTGGTGGATGCGAGCGGCGATGCGGTGACCGCGGGTCTTTTGGGCGCGGAAGCCGAAATGACGGAATCGGCCCGGCTGCAGCGGCCGGCGTATGTGTTCGGAGTCCGCGCGGAGGAAGGGGCGGAGCTGGGTTTGCCGCTGGCGGGGAGGATCGCCGCGGGAATCCGGGAGGGACGCTTGCCGGAAGCGGCGATGGGTCTGCATTTCCGCGCCAGCGGGCGGGCGGGGGAGATTTTCGGGACCATCGATTTGTCCGAGGAAGATTACGATCCGCTTGATCCGCGCTGCCTGTCGCGGCTGGAGGTGCTCGGCCGGGAGGTCGCGGCGACGGCGGTGGATTTTCTGGCGGAGAATGCCGAAGGGTGGGCGGGGGCCTATGTGTCGCATTGGCCGGTGCGGGCGGGGGTGCGGGAGAGCCGACGCTGGCGCGGCGAGCATGTCCTGACGGGCGAGGAGGTGCTTGCCGGAGCGAGGCACGAGGACGACATCGCGCTGGCGACCTGGCCATTGGAATTCCGCGAGACGAACCGCGGTCCGAAGCTGCGCTATCCGGAGGGCGACAGGCCGGCGGGAATCCCGCTGCGCTGCCTGAAACCGGCGGGCATCGAGGGGCTTTTTACGGCGGGACGTTGTCTTTCCTGCGACCATGAAGCGCAGGCGTCGATCCGGGTGATGGGCACCTGCTTCGCCACGGGCCAGGCCGCAGGGGAGGCGGTAAATTACTAATGACTAAGCACTGGTGATTGAGCGGAGGCACCGCTGCATCGGAGATTTTTTTGGAACTTGGAACTTGGAGTTTGGAACCCGGCGCGTTCATCCTGCGGACATGCGGAGACGGGGGCGCGTTTCGGACTTCTGATGGTGAATTTTTTCCAGCGCCTTGCGTCGAAGATGCTGCAAGGACCGGCCGGGTCCGGTTCGGCAGCCGCTGGAAGTCCCGCGGAGGAGCCGGACGACGAGGCTCTTGTGCTGCGCGCGCAGACGGGTGACATGCGCGCCTACGACGAACTGGTTACCCGCCACCGGGGACGCATTTTCGCCATGATCCGCAACATGATCAAAAACGAGGCCGATGCCTGGGATCTCTCGCAGGAGGTCTTCATCAAGGCATGGCAGGCGCTCCCGCGCTTCGAAGTGAAGGCGCGCTTTTCGACTTGGCTCTACCGGATCGCGCACAACGCCGTTTACGATCAGGTCCGCCGGAAACGGCCCGAAAGCGGCGACGAGTTGAACGATGAACTGCTCGCCCGCGACCGGATCGACCCCGCCGCGGCGACCACCCCGGCGGCGGAGCGCCGGCCGGACGAGGCGCTGTCCGGCGACGAGCTGCGGACGAAGATCGAGGCCGCGCTAGACAAGCTCTCGCCGGAGCACCGCGAAGCCGTGATCTTGAAAGACGTCCAGGGTCTTGCGTATAAAGAGATCGCCGAGGCGATGAATTGCTCGCTCGGCACCGTGATGAGCCGTCTTTTTTACGCCCGCCAGAAACTCCAAGCCCTCCTGAAAGATGAATACGAATCCCGCTGAAGAAACGCTGGCCCTGTGGGTGGAAGACGAACTCCACGGGCCCGAACTCGCCGCTGTGGACGCCTGGGCCGCCGGCCGGCCCGAATGGCTCGCACACCGTGAGGACGCGCGGAAGGTGAAAGCGCTGTTCAGGCGCGCGGAACTGTCCGCCGCGGAGGAGCCGCCGTATCCGGATTTTTTCAACACGAAGATCGCGCAGGCGATCTCGGCGACACCGGCGGCGTCCGTTCCCGCGCCGAAGCCGCTGAACTGGTTCCGCTGGTTCATGCCGGCGGCGGTCGCGGCGGCGATGGCGCTTTGTTTCTGGGCGGGAACCCACATCACGCCGTCTCCCGCCGGGCCCGGCGGCTCCGCGACGCCCGTGGCGTCGGCGTCGGCGGAGCCATTTCTGTACGTGCCGGAAAGAGGCGTGCAAGCGGCCTATTTCACATCCGCGGTGGCCGATGCCGGGGTGATCGTGCTCGATGGTGTGGCGGCCATCCCGGACAGCTTCGAGTTGCCGGAAACCGCGGTGTTCCGCGAACAGCCGCCGGCCACCGCCGGCAAAGACGAGTTCCGATGAAGCGCCGCCATTTCCTCCCGTTGCTGCTTGCCCTCGCCGCCGGGCGCGTTTCCGCCGCCGAGGGCGATCCGGGCAAGGAGGTGATCGGGATGGTCACGCTGGCCGTTTATTTCGGCACGGATGGCGATCCGGCGGCGGCCGGCGCGCGGACGGTGGCCGTGCCGAAGGAGGTGGCGGAGCGCTTCGCGAAGGAGGAACGGCTGCGCTTCGCCCACTACCGCCTGCTCGGCCGGGATGTGAAGCCGCTCTACCGCAGCTACGAGAACTGGGCCCAGCCGCTGGCGCCGAGCGACGAGGTGCTGTTGCGTTTCGAGGCCCAGAGCGCCTTGTCGAAGGAGGTCATGCTGCTCGATCTGGAGCTGTGGCTCAGCCGCAAGAAGATCTTCAAGACCGACGCACCGCTTTCGCCGGACAAGCCGTTGCTCATACGGGGGCCGGAGTGGCGCGGCGGGCGCTTCATTCTGTCCATCGAACTTGCGCCCGGCGAGCCGAAAGCCTAGTTGTCCGGCATGAAGAAGGGGATTTTCCTGCTGGGGTTCGCCGCGCTGCCTGCGTTCGGGGGACTGAAATTCGATGAGACGCTCAAGACGGTCGACGTTGGCGTGGACTCCAACACGGTGAAGGTCGATTATTCCTTCAAGAACGAAGGAGATTCCCGGATCGCCATCCAGCGATACGACGCGGGCTGCACCTGCGCCTCGGCGCAAATCAAGGACGGCAAGCTCGACTACGGGCCGGGCGAGGAGGGTGTGATCCGGGTGACTTTCGACATGACCAATTTCTCCGGCACGGTGGACAAGCCGATGGCGATCTGGCTGCAGGGTGATCCCGCCGACAAGCCCTCGGTCCGCCTGACGACCCGCATCAACATTCCCGTGCTGGTCGAGATCGAGCCGAAGACGGTGACCTGGGATGTCGGTTCCTCTCCGGAGCCGAAAAAGATCACTCTGACGATGAACCATTCCAAGCCGATCCACGTGAAGGAGGTTTCCGGCTCGAATCCCAATTTCACCCACGAATTGAAAGCCGTGGAGGAGGGGAAAAAGTACGAGCTGACCATCACGCCGGCGGGCACCGGCGAAGTCGGCATCGCCGTCTTCCATATCGAGACCGATTGCGCGATCCCCCGCCACCGGACCCAGCGGGTCTTCTCGGTGGTGCGGAAGCCTGCGGCAACCGTGGCGACCCCGGCGCGATGAGGGCTTGGCTGGAGCTGCTGACGGTGCTGGGTCTGGCGACGCTTGCCGCCGTGGGCACATGGCGGCTGGCCGGACCGCCGCCGGCGGAGGTGACATGCGATCCCGCTGCCATCGGGCCGGAGGAAGTATGTCTGGAAACGATCCGGGACGACGCCGACATCCTCTGGATCGACGCCCGCACGGAGGCGGAGTGGCGGCGTGACGGCCTGCCGGGCTCGATTCATCTGACCACCACGGGTGGCGCGGATTTCGACGGATTGGTCGCTGTCCATGGCGACAGGATCGCGACAGCGGAAAAGGCAGTGGTTTACTGCAGCGACCTCGGCTGCGGTCTCAGCAAGGAAGTGGCCGGGCGGCTCCGCGGATACGGCCTGATTCACGACGTGCGCGCCCTGTATGGCGGCTGGGCGGCGCTCAAGGCGGCGGGGCTGATCACGGATTCCAATCCAGCGCCCTGATATCGACGACTTCGAGGTAGGGCTTTTCCGGATCTTCGGAGCGATTCCACTGGAGCGTCACGGTGGCCCGTATGCGGGTTCCCCAGCGCAAGCTGGATTCCGGGTCTTCCAGCATTTTTCGGAAGCGGGAATTGTCCGCCACGTAGGCCCGCGCGATCTCAGGACTGAAAGGACTGGGCAGCAGCCGGAAGGTGAATTTCCGTTCTGGCATGGGAATCCCTTCGTCGTAGCAGCCGGGCCTGGCTTCCAGCACGACGTGGAAGGTGCCCAGGCCCGGACCGGGCTCAGCCGCGAAACCGGCCAAGCGGCCGCCGGGCATCAGGTCAAGGAAGGCGGGCAGCAACACCTTGGGCTCCTGCGTGCCGCTTCGGCGCACCATGACCGTACATTGAAAGGGCGGGCCCTCCCGGGGCTGGAAGATGACGGCGAAGGGGAACTCCGTGAGATTTTCGGCTTCGTGGAAGCGAGGGCTGTCCGGTTCGATTTTCGTGATCGGGGGAAGGGGGGAGGCAAGCACGCCCTCCCCGAGCTCTTCTTCCTTGGCGGCGGGCTCGACCAGCGGCATCCGGCTGGCGGCGTCGGGTGCGAAGAGGAATGCTTCCAACACCCGCCCGGCGGCCAGCGTTGCGGGTTCGGGCGGCTCGTCCACCGGCGGCGGTGGCGGCGGGATATTCGCGCCCACCTCGCTCAGCAGCGCACCGATGTCGTCCGGAGCCGGGATGGTGAGGGGTGTCGGTTCTTCCGCGACCACGGCATCCGGTGCCCGCGGCGGGATGACCAGCGGTGCAGCGGTTTTGGCCATGCGCTGTCCCGGCCCATCGGGCAGAAAATAGTAGAGAGAAAAAAAGATCGTCGCCACCACGGCTGCGAGGAAGAGCGCGGCGACCGTCAAGCGGGCGGCGAACCGCGCGGGTCCTCCCCGCCGGGGATGGGGCGGCTGGGGGCGTTTCAGCGTTTCGTCATCAGTGCGGTGGCGGGGCTCGATCGGCGGGATGCCTGGGCGCTCGGGAAGCTGGCGGGGCGCCGGGCGGAGTCTCGTACCCGGTTCGGGGCGCGGCGTAGGGGGCATCGCCGGTACCGGCATCCCGACGGGCGGCACGGGAGCAAACGGCATCGGCGCCCGGATGCGCGTCCGGCATGAGGGGCAAGGCCCCTCCGCTCCAGCCATGGCCTGGGGGACGCTCAGGCGGATGCCACAGACAGGACAAAAGAAAGTAAAAGAATCGGACGTCATCGACACCGCACGGGTCGCGCGTGACCATTCGTAACGGAATGGTCAATAAACGTCAACAATCCGGAGCTGAAATCCTGAAATCGTACTGTTCCCGGACCGGGATGGGGCGGGAGGAAGAAGCGGAGCGGGCCTGCGGCCGGCGAACGGTCACTGCCCCTGCCTTGACCGCCCGCCATTTCCGCGCAGGCTGCGGGCCAGCGGCATGACGTCCCATCTGAAAACCCTCCAGGCCCACGCCAGGGTGGCGCTGAAGCCCGCCGTGCAGGGGCAGCTGTCCCCCGCCGAGCGCATTGCCCTCTACAAGCGCTTCCTGAAGATCGAGGAGCACCGCATCAAGCTGCGCCATCGCGCCGGCGCCGGCGGGCTGGAGATCGCGCACGCCCGCGCCGAGCTGCTTGATGTGGTGCTGCGCTCCCTTTTCGACCTCGCGCTGTCGAAACGCAAGGCGGCTCCGGGACTCGCGCTGGTCGCCACCGGCGGCTACGGCCGCGGCACGCTCAATCCCGCCTCGGACATCGATCTGCTCTTCCTGCTGCCCCGCACCTCCAACAAGCTCCCCGAAGACCTCACCTCGCTGATCCAGGAAATTCTCTATCTTCTCTGGGACGTCGGCTTCAAGGTCGGCCAGGCCAGCCGCTCCATCGCCGAGTGCATCGAGCAGGCGAAGGCCGATCAGGAGAACAAGACCGCCCTCATCGACGCCCGCTATGTCGCAGGGGACAAGAAGCTCTTCGCCGAATTCCAGCAGCGCTTCGACAAGGATTGCCTTTCCAAAGGCCAGGCCGCCTTCTTCGACCTGCGGCGCCAGGACCTGCGCAGCCGCCACAAGAAATACTCCCACACCGTCTTCCTCCAAGAGCCGAACGTAAAGGAAGGCTGCGGCGGCATGCGCGACTACCACAACATCCGCTGGGTCGCCCGCGTCAAACGCGGCAGCGCCGACCTGCAGAAGCTCGTCGACGACCGCCTGATGACCGCCACCGCCCTGCGCCGCATCCATGCCGCCTACGACTTCCTCAACCGCGTGCGCAACGAGCTTCACTACCTCGCCGGCCGCGGCAGCGACCAGCTCACCCTGCGTCTCCAGGGCGAGGTCGCGACCAATTTCCGTTACCCGCAACGCGGCATCCTGCGCCGCACCGAGGCCTTCATGCGCGACTACTACCGCCATACGAGAAGCCTCTTCCAGCACACCACTTCGCTCATGGAGAGCTTTGAGATCGAGGGCGAGGAGACCGCGGAGACCGGGCTGAAATCCTTCCTCATGCTGCGTAAAAAGAAGCGCGAGGAATTCGACGGCTTCATCGCCCGCAGCGGCCGCATCTACCCGGAGCATCCCGACATCTTCAAGGAGGACCCGAACCGCCAGATGCGCCTCTTCCAGCACTGCCAGGTCCGCGGCCTGCGCCTCAGCCCCACCATGCGCCGGCTGGTCAAATCCCACCGCGGCGACATCAACCGCGCCTTCCGCTACTCCAAGGCCAACCGGGAAACCTTCCAGGCCATCCTCGAGCGCAAGGGCGATGTCGCCCGCACTCTCCGGCAGATGCACCGCGCCGGGTTCCTCGGCCGCTACCTGCCCGAGTTCGGCGCGCTCGACTGCCTGGTGCAGCACGAATTCTTCCACCGCTACACCGCCGACGAGCACACCCTGCGCTGCATCGAGGAACTCGACGCCCTCTCCGGCAACGAAAACCCGCGCAAGGAAATCTACCGCCGTCTCTTCCAGGAAACCGAGGATCCCTACGCGCTCTACCTCGCCCTCATCCTCCACGACACCGGCCGTGCCGAAAACGTCCGCGAACATATCGACGGCTCCGCCCTGCTCGCCTCCCGCCTCTGCAACCGCCTGCAAGTCCACGGTGCGCGCCGCACGCTGGTCATGTTCCTCGTCGACCATCATCTCACCTTCTGGCGTTTCGCCACCACCCGGAACATCGAGGACCCCGATGTCGTCGCCGAATTCGCCCGCATCGTGAAGACCAGGGCCCGTCTCGACACCTTGATGCTCTTCACCTACGCCGACTCGAACGGCACCAACCCCGAAGCCTGGTCGAGCTGGAAGGAAACCCTGATGCTCCAGCTCCACGCCAGCACCCGCCGCTTTCTCGAAGAAGGCCGGGAACGCTACTCCGCCTCCATCCGCGCCGAGAAAAAAGCCCTGCGCGACCAGGTGAAATCGCTGGTGAAAGACGAAGACGGCGCCGCCGTCGACGAGCACTTCAAGCGCATGCCCGACGGCTACTTCCGCTTCCGCGACGCCGCTTCCGTCGCCGTCCACGTCAACGCCGTCGCCCGCCTGGAACCGCAGAAGAACGACGAATTCGACTGCTCCCTGCAATGGATCGACCGCGAGGAAAAGGGCTACACCGAGCTTGTCGTCGCCGCCTACGACCGTCCGCTCCTGCTGGAGAAGATCTGCTGCGCGCTCGCGTCGGAGGAACTGAACATTCTTTCCGCCGACTTCTTCACCCGTGGCGACGGCGTGGTGCTCAATCTTTTCCGTGTCTGCACCACGAATTTCGAACCCGTCTCCGACCTCCGCCTCCGCGACCGGCTGGAGAAGACTCTATGCGAAGTCGGCCCGCTGGAGAAATACGAGCATGCCCGCTTTCTGCGCCGCCGCCCGAACCTGCTACGCCCGAAGGATGACCACGGCATGGCCTTCCCCGTGCGCGCCTATATCTCCAACGACCTGCACCCCGTCAGCACCACCGTCGAGATCCAGGCGGTGGACCGCATCGGCCTGCTGCACGATCTCTTCCATGCCATCAACGCCCACGGCCTGAACACCGCCAATGCCCGCATCTCCACCGAGAAGGGCGCGGCGGTCGACACCTTCTACATCACCACCCGCGAAGGTGGCAAAGTCACCGACGAAGCGCTGCTCGCCCGCCTGCAGGGCAGCATCGAGGATCTGATCGGCAGGAAGGATGGGTGAAAAGCGACATAGTGGGATCCGTTTAGGAGAAATGTGAGATTCCTTGGTGGGAGCATCGGGGACTACGATAGCCCGAGAAAGGAGAGAATCTTCGTCAGACTCTATTGAGTGACTTCGATCGACGGTGGACTGGAAAGAGTACGGATGCAGGTGATTGGGGATCAAGACGAAAGGGATCTTCGAACTTACCGGTATGTGGCTCGTCGATATTTCCCTCCCGTCCCCTGTGGATTCTGAGAACGCTGCGGCTTGACGGAAGTAGTTAGAGCAGCAAAATCGGACATAAATATCCAATTTCGGACATGCACCAAAAAAATGTTGATTTCGATCCGGCAATGCAAGGGGATGGTGTAATGAGCATGTGGGTTGAATTTTTAATTGAAGGTAAATGAGTAAAACATACTAAATGACAAAAAATGAACCGACCAATCCATTTCCAATGCATCCTTTTGGCTCTACTCACCTCCCAAGGCGCAAATGGAGCGCCCACCGAATTTCCGGATGGAATTAGTATAGCGAATACGAATTTCCTCACGCCATGGCCGATGGGTAGCAGGACTTCGATCGAGTTTGGTTCCTTCAATGGTGGTATGGCTCTATACAGCCCTTTTTCCGAATCGACCGATTGGGGGATGGACGGCGGGATATACCTTTGGGGAAATCCGATACGCATGGTTCTGGGAGCATGGGACGATCCAAATCCAAGTTCTACCCTCGACGGATCCTTCGAGATCTGGCGTTCAGCGAGCGCCGGTTTATCGTCGGCCGATCCTTTGTTCGCAGTCGACAGCGTCGGACAAACGGCTGATTTCAATGGTCTCGATGTATCCATTAGCGGAGGAAGCCTACGGGTGGGGGGGAGTCTTGCGGTAACGGCGGCAAACGCTTCTTCGCTCGGCATCGTCACCGGCACGGGCTCGCCCCCCACCACATCGGCATGGACGAATGTCTATATATCACGAGGCGCGGTGACGGGAGGAGGAATTCTTGAGTTCGGCTCCGGAGCCAATGCGCATGGACTGAATTCCGTGGCAATCGGAACCAATGCCAATGCATCCGGAGCGAATGCCTTCGCTTTCGGAGAAGGTGCCTCCGCCGCCTTGAATGGTGCGGCGTTCGGCTTGGATAGCAGCGCCGGTCAACAGGCGTTTGCGGTAACCAGTGGCAATGCTTCCGGTTTTCGGAGCTTTGCGGCTGGAGGTGGATCGGCAAAAGGCAGCTGGTCCATTGCATTGGGGACCTCGACAGTGGAGAATTCTGGTGGCGGCAGCGTGGCGCTAGGAAATAATAACATCACATCGGGATCAAATTCGGTAGTTCTTGGAAGAGCCAATGTAGTGGAATCGGGATCGAGTGATGCGGTGGCAATCGGTTTGGGTAACACAATAGGAGCCTTTCAGTCATATGCGATCGGCTTGGGAGGGAAAACTTCATTCAGCTATGAGACCACTCTTGGAATGTTCAATCGTGTGGCCGATCCGGAAGATCCAGCGTGGCAAGGCTGGATGAGTCCGCTCCTGAGAGTGGGCAATGGGACGAGCAATTCCAACCGGGGCGATGCCTTGACCATACGCCGCAATGGTCAGACCACAATCAAGAACATATATTGGAGCGCCGTATCTCCCCTGGCGATTTCTCCCCAGGCTCAATCAAACCAAGGGGAGGCGCTCGTGATCGAAGGCCACACCCGCCTTCGCGGCAGAGTGATTATCGAGAAAGCCCAGGGGGACATTCCGATGTTCGGTGAATGAATCCGATGAGAGCGGCGGCGTCTTTTATCCCGCCGGCCGTTGCCGTTTTTCTTTAATAGTCCTCAATTTTTAAAATCCATATCTTTCAAATGCGCCTGCACCATCTCTTCGCTCCCGTCCTGAAGCTTATTCTTCTCTCTGGGCTGGCGACTGCTCAAATCCCACCCGCTTGGTGGCTGGAGCGTGGAGCCACCAACGCCAATCCACAAAACGACCATGCGGCCGTCAACCAAGGCCAGTTGAAGCACTTCACTCAAAAGGCGGTGGAAGAACTCAACGCCCGGATTCCGGGAGGCGCTGCCGGAGATCTCAACACCCTTGTGAACGGCTGGACACAGGAATACCAAACCGGCAATCACAGCGCTCAGAATCCGCTGCCCGCAGACTTTCATGCGATGACGATAGGTCAGCTCAAATGGATCGCCAGCAAGATTAACAACCGTTTGATCTACGCATGCTATATCGACACTCTGCCAGCTTGGCTCGCCATTAGCGCCACCGACAATCAACTCGCCAATCTGGGTCAACTCAAGACTATTTTCAATTTTGACCTCACCGCTCCACCGGGACAGCTTCCGGATTGGTGGCAGAAGTTTTATTTCAACGGCCAAACCGGTATTGATCCGGATGATGATCCCGATAATGACGGCTTTACGACGATGTGGGAATTTGTGAACGGGATGAGTCCCGTGGATGACTCTGGCATCAATGGCCCCCATGGCGATCTCGATGGGGACGGCATCCTGAACAAATACGACAGTAGAGCCAATGATGCTAACATAGGGGTGATGACGATCACCATCACCACTCCTTCCAACGGCAGCACCGTCCCCTGATATGAATTTTCTCAAATTTTTGTCCGCGGCTGTCCTGGGTGCGACATTTCTGATTTCCTCCGGCACGCTATCCGCACAAACCAATCCCAATGCGACGGGAAGCCGGATTACTTTCGGCCCCGCGGGAGTCGCCCCGATACAAGACGCATACCGGACTTTCGTCATTCCCGCGGACCAGCAAAGAGGGATTCCGCTCGCCGCAACGGGAAACAACGCTGCTCTGTTCGGCGACGCCGGCGCACCGGAGTCCTCGCTTCCGTGGTTCTGCCGGGTACAGAGAACTAATATACAAGTTCCAACGGGCTTCACACCTCCAAATTCCTTCACCTATGGGGTCGCACAAAATCCTATCGCAGCCTATGGCGAGGCGGGTGGCGGCTCTCCACTCTACACGGACCGGGAATATCGCTTTGGATTCTATGCAGGGGGACGCACAGATACCTTGCCCGGTCAATTCCGCATACGCGCTTATCGGAAATCTCAGTTCGCCGGCTCCGCGACCGGTGTTCAACCCTACGACACCACCCCGCCCTTCGATGTCCCGTGGCCGGGTGACTCGAATTGGGATGCGTTTCTTGCCGCAGGATCCAAGAAGTTCGTCGAGTTTCGGGGTCTTAAACTGTGGATCGAGATTGTCCACGGAGAATTGACCTCTGATCAATGGCATGGCTTCGACACGCCATACGCCATCACACACCGGGGTTCCGATCCGGACTACTACTATATTATCGACTACAAAGGCTGGGTCTCGACGAATCTCCCGATGGCGTCAACGTCGTTTCCGCCATCGACGGATAACCCAGCATTCCGGCCGGTATATGCCATCGATTTTGTATCCCGCCCCTCTTGGCGTTCAACCTACGTGGATGCACCCCATTTCACAGGAAAAACCGCTCCTTCCGAATATGTAGGAATGTCGCCAGAAGAATTGTCGGGTCTCGGCGGATTCCACCCTCCCACGCCCGGTGCGGGATTCCAGAATGCGACCACCATCGACGACACACCTGAACTCCGTCAGCACCCGAAACTCAACAAATTGGTCGCCGATCTCGGCAACGATCCCGTCGCGATCGCCAATTACGTCTTCAACGAAATCAGACTGGTCGACCCTTTAGCCGTCAGCGAAGACGGAACGACCGACGCCAGCGGGATATGGGCCGGAGGCATGAGCCGCAATGCCTTCGGAACCTTCCTGGAAGGTGCCGGCAACCCGTGGGAACAATGCGCGCTTCTGGTCTATATGATGCGCAGGGCGGGCATTCCCGCCGTCTATCTGGAACCTCATCAGGACAATCTCCTGATGCTCGATACGCAGCTCGAGAAGATCCTCCGTATGCGTATCAAAGGCACCGTCGATTCAGAAGGCGAGCAGCGGATGCCGGCGGAGGTTCCGGTGCATTATCCGTGGGTGGCGATATACGTGGACGATCCTGATAACCCGGCGCAAAAAAAATGGGTTCATCTGTTCCCGTGGATCAAGGACTCATCTGTGGTCGAAGGCGGGAACCTTTACGAAAACTTTCCGGACCAGATAAAATCGGGAGTGGATTGGGTCGTAAAGTATCTGAAAGGGGATACACAAGTGCTTTCCGATCAAGTGGCAGCCTATCTGCCGGACTCCAGTGGAACGTTCATGATCGAGGCCGAAGGTTTCCATGAAAGCCTTCCCTCTCTGGAAGCGAAGATGGATCATAGCGGACATACGCCTGTCGATCAGTGGTTCCGCCGAAATGCCGAATCTCTAGTTTATGATCACGGATTTATGGGACTCACGATGACGCATACTGCGCCGGCAGGATTCTCGGGTAATAACTGGATGTTGGGAACCATTCCCAATGGCTATTGGTATCAGGGCAATCTGAATGCGGCGAACTTCACCGACCCAACCAAGGCTCCGAGACTCGAATACGTAATCGAACTTGAGGAGGTGGGCGATTATTATATTTGGCTGAGGGGATACGGTGGTGCGGCTTACGACAAGTGCTATGTCATGGTCGACGGTTCCCTGTTGGGAACCGCTGAACTACAGGCTAATTTGCAGTGGACCTGGACGAACAAATACAACGATGGCCAGCGGATCAAGTTCACCGTCGCGCAGCCGGGACGCCGCACCATCCAGATAGGCGTCCACGAACTCGGTTTCGGCTTTGACCGTCTCGTCGTGACGAAGAACGCAAGCTTTGTCCCAACGGGCATTGAAGGCGAAATCAGCCGGCAGACCGATGTGGAGCCGAACGTGCCCTCGCAGCAATTCGTCCGCTTCGCGAGAAGCGAGCTGGCGGCGAAGGATGTCAATCTCGACGACATCGGCATGAAGTATCTGGACCGGCGGACGAACCGCATTTCTCTCGATGAGTTCCCACGTCCCTACCGGCTAAACTCCGCATCCCACCGGATTTACCGCAGTCTTTCGGAGCGGGAAAAAACTTTCGACAAAGTGCGGATCACCATTGAAAAGGACCCTCTCGCCGGAACTCCTTACTATGATCCGAATGTCAGACTGGACACCGGGGAGCTGCTGGCGATGGACCTTCATACGCGGGCATTCTACGTCTGCACCCGGTACGTGAGTGTCGGGAGCTACCGGTTGCGGTTCGTGCTCGCGCCATTCAGGGAGTCGGCGACCGGCACCGGAAACTTCCAAGGTCCGGACATGGCGCGGGAACAGGTCATGGATGTGGGATTCGATTACATCTCCGGAACGGTGGGCACGACACTCAACAACAAGCCGGAACTTTCGATGGAGGTGATCCATCTCCGGCAAAGACACCATCAGAAGACCTCGATCTTCAGCGTCACCGTGGGGGCTCAGGGAAACAATTATTCGAATCCGCCGACCGTGACGATCTCTCCACCCCCCGGCCTCGCCGAAAATACCGACTACCGCCTTCCGGTGGTGCAGGCGGTGATTGCGGGCGGAAAGGTCACCGGTTTCAACATTGTCGATCCCGGCTACGGTTACGATTTCAGCGCCGCTCCTCCCACGGTTTCGATCGCCGGAGGCGGAGGCACCGGAGCCACCGCGACGTGTTCGCTCGTCACGCCGCCCGGATACAGCGCTACGAACGAAGACGGGGTATGGGCCCATCCTTTGGGGGTGAGGTCCAATCTCGCGATCATTAACCGGCCGACAATCGGCGAAGGGGATCTCGGGGCTCTTTGCCTCAGTTTCGGAAGCGTTTCCAAGCGCATGGTCGACCACCTTGCGGAGAACTACTGGAAGCTCGAAAGGGAAATGAAGGCGAACAACGCCAACACCTCCGATATCAACTTCCGCGAGAAAACTCAGGCCTACAGTGCCTATTTAATGGGAATGGAATACTACCGGCGGGTCGGCGATTTCCGCGACGAATGCGCGCGGCTACACAAGAACACTTCGCTCTCGATGTATTCGGCGGGCCTCAGCAAGCTGACCGCATACCGCTCCAGTTACAATTATTATTCCGACAGAATCAACAACGGATTACCGGTCACCTCCCACCCTTCCTACATCAATCCCGGGGTGGACATGTTTTTCAGTATCAGCGCGTCTACGGGATCGGGCAGCGTGCATACCGACGCCGGGATGCCTTTTGCGACGAATACCAAAAACATGTGGCAACTGCTCACGGCGGAGTTGTCGGCGCAGGAACACCAAATCATCAATGACTTTTACAGAGAGGGTTCGGCAATATCCACAGTCCGGCTGTTACAGCGGGCACAGGCGCTTCCTCAACGGGTCGCCCCCAATGCCGGAGTGGTGAAGCTCACCAAAATGAATTATATCGCCGAGGGGAACAAACCATATAAGCGTGGGGAGATCAACAAGCCACTCAAGAACTGGAATACCCCGATATGGACGAAGATAACCAGCGCGTTTACCGCCGCGGACGGCAAATACTGCGAGGTATACCTCACTCCCGGCAACGTCTCCAGCAGCAGTCTCGGCTATAATGGAGTCGGAGCGATGATCCTGTCCCATCAGGCATGGTCGGCTCTTATCAGCGGGAGCCAGGGATACTACAACGGGGGCTATGGTTCGAATTTCAGCATTCCGCGCTTCGAACCGGCGCATCTTTTCAGAAACACCCTTTCATACGGGTCGCGCGGCTACACCCTGAGCTATCAAGGGTCGAGCGTTCCAAATTTCTATGTCGCTCCGGCGGCTGTGGCGACTTGGGAGCTGCCATCGTCATATACCAGCATCAACAGCGGAAGCTCCAAGCCAAGTCCCTATCAGACTTTCGCCTGGGGGCAACAGGCGTCCAATTACGGTCTGAGCGGCACGTTGGGAAACAACTACCACGTAACAAAATCCCGCGGAGCGATGGGTTCTCCCAGCTTCTACGGGGCGGTCGTCGGGGGCATCTTCAATTCCATAGAGGGCGCTTCCAATTTTCTGGGCAATCTGATCGGGAAAATCAGCCCGACTCTCGGCGGGTGGGTCTCCGACCCGGTTGATGTCGTTTCGGGGGATTTCTACATCGACGCGGTGGACCTAACCCTACCGGGGCCGATACCTCTCTCGTTGCGGAGGAATTATTCCAGCCAATCGGTTTCAGATGGGGAATTTGGCCATGGCTGGAAATCCTCGATCGTTCCCTACATCGGGGTGTCGCCCGACAATTTGCTCTATGCCGCCGAATCCGATGGCTCGGTGATCGCCTACCAGGAAACCGCCCCCTCATCGAACCTCTTCGTGCCGACGACGGCCGATAACCCGGCGCTCAAGAACGTCAACGAGGCGGGAGCGGGAAGTTCGTCCAATCCGATGAACAACCGTATCGTAAAGACAACTGTAGCGGGGCTTACCTTCTACACGCTTTCCGGCCCGAATGGTAACGTGAGGCGGTTCAGGGTGAGGCAGTTTCCCTTGGGTGCCGGGGCTGACCTCATCACCCGTGAGCGGCCCTATCTGGATTCCTGGAAGGACGCGCAGGGCAATGAGCTGATCTTCACCTATTACAACGTCTCCACCGCGCCGGAATACGGCCAACTCGCGAAAATTTCCGCCGGCAACGGAAATTCCCTCGGCTTCAACTACGACGTGTACGGCCACATCGTCGAAGCGTGGACCCAGGACGGCCGCCGGGTGTCCTACGAGTACGATTTGCAGGGCGACTTGATCAAAGTCATCCTCCCGGACGGAGCGCAGCATCGTTACGACTACGGTCAGGAAACCACTGTCGCCAGCGGCGAAAGCGTGCTGACTTCCACCCACCTGCTCATCCGGGAAACCAAGCCGGATGGGCGGATTCTCGAAAACGATTACGACGCCACCCGGAGAGTCGTGAAGCAGCGAGCCATCGTCGGCCCCGGCGCCCTGCCGGTCCAGAATGCCGAGTTCATCTATACCAATTCGCAGAATTCGACAACCAAGACATGGACCGGCACCACCACCGTCAAGGATGCCTATGGACGGTCCACCGTCTACACCTATGTCGACAGCCTCATCACTTCGGAAGACGATCCAGAAACCCAGGCCGAGGTCCGGGAATGGTACGGGGCGACAGAGACGGGCGGCGGTGCGTATCCGCGCAGCATCAAGAAAATCACCGACCGCCGCGGCGTCGTGATGACTTTCAAATACGACGCCCGCGGCAATGTCATCGAGAAATCGCTCGGCACCGACGTGAATCCCGCCGACATCGACGGTGATGGTGTGGCTTCGGCCGGCGAAAAATCCGTCACCGTCTGGACCTACAACGACAAGGATCTGCCGGAGACCCAGACCGATCCCTCCGGGATGGTGACGAAATGGTTCTACGACGACAACAACTATCCCTACCTTGCCACCCGCACCGAGAAATGGGTGGACTCTACGATGGTGTCGAAAACCCAGCGGCAATTCGGCCAGCGAATCAGCCCCGAACAGCGCTATGCCAACGGACTCGTCGAATGGGAAAAAACCGCCGTGGGCACTGCCGACGAGGCGATCATTGAATGGGATTACGACGCGCGCGGATTCGCCACCCTCAAGACTTCCCGCACCGGGACCGCCGACCCGGATATCGTCGTTCACCTCAAACACAACCTGCGCGGTGAACTCGTCGAGGAAAGACAGCCCGCCGTGGGCGGACTGCCGGAACAGAAGTGGACCTATTCCTATGACGCGATGGGCAGGCGGATCATCGCCGAGCGCAGCGCCGGCGCGCTGCGCTCCATCGACCAGGTCCACTATACCCTCAACGGCGAGGTCGAATGGACCGACGGTCCCCGAACCGGTGTGAGCGACCAAGTGCTCTACCGCTACGACAAGCACGGCCGTCAGACGGAAAAGCTTCAGTGGCTCAGCGCCGCACTGGCGGACGGCAGCGGCATCGGAACGCCTCCCGGAGACTCCGCCGTCGCCACCACCTTTTATTCCTACGACCTCTTCAACAACCTTGTGGAGATCCGTACGCCCCGCCGCCATTCCATCGCGCTGGACTACGACGGCATCGGCCGGCTCAAGCGGATCGACTATTACGACGGCTACAAGGATGGAGGAGGCGTCATCAAGGCTACCCGGCAATTCCTCTATGAGCCGGGCGGCGAAGTGTCCCAGGAAACCGATGTTCTCGGAGGGGTTACCAAGTTTTACTACAATGCCCGCGGCCAGCTCAGGAAGCGCGAGAACGCCGACGGCTCGGTGGAGGAATGGCGTTTCCATCCCGATGGCAGGCCCCACAGGGAGATCCTCCGCAACGGTTCCTCCAAGGAATTGGTCTATGACGATGCCGCCCGCACCGTCACCGAAACCCTCAAGACGGCACCCGGTGGCACGCTTCTCAAAACCGCGGTGAGCGTGTATGACCGCCGCGGAAACCTCGTCAGCGAAACGAAAGGCGGCCACACCACCCTCACGACATACGACGCGCTCAACCGCATCAAGACCGTCACCGGCCCTCCGGCCACGGCGGAATCCCCCCAGCGGATCGACACCTACAGCTACCCCGACCCGCTGGGGCGCGAGACCCGCGTGACCAATGCGCTCAACGAAACGACCGTCACCCTGCGCGACGCGCTCGGCCGTACCGAAGCCATCGAGGTCCGGGACGCGGGCGATGCGCTGGTCAGTAAAACCACCCATGCCTACTCCGCCGACCACAACAAGGTCACGACCACCGCGGGCGTGGGAGCCGATGCCATCGTCACGGAAACCTGGTCCGACACGATGGACAACACCGTCCTCGTCAGGCGCGCCGACGGCACATTCACCGCGACTCAATTCGCCTCCGGCGAAGTGCCCATTACCGAACGCGATCCTGCGGGCACGGTCACGCACAGGGACTTCGACTGGCGGGGGCTCGTCGCTGCCGAGCTGCGGGCCGGCGATGTCCCGGTGTCCTATCTCCGCGATGCCGCCGGCAATGTGGTCGAGCAGCACATGCCGGGGAGCATGACCGCCAGGAGGGAATACGATGCCGCCGGCCGGCTCACCGAAACGAAACTGGTACAGGGAGCCGCCGCCACTCGCCAGGTGAACTACGACCACTACCCCCCCGGCCATCAGTGGGCGGGCATGCTCAAATCCGCCACCGACGCCCGGAACATCGTCACCACCTATACCTACGATGTCCACCTCCGCCCCGCCACCGCCGTAAGCGCCGGACCCGACCCGGAGGACGCCCTGAGCCGCTCCTTCGCCTATGACGAACTCGATCATTTGGTGTCCGTCACCGAGACCGGGCCGAACGGTACGACCGTCGTCAGCCGTCCGCGCAATCACGCGGGAGACATCCTCTCCGAAACCGTCACCGTCGGCGGCAACGTCCAGTCCGCCGTCTCGCAGAAATTCGACGCCGCCGGCCGCCGCGGGGAGCGCGCGAGCGCCGATTTCACTCAGGCATTCGGCTATCGCGCCGATGGCCTCATGACCTCCACCACCGTCGGCAGCCGCATCTATGCCTCCGGTTTCACCACCGCCGGGCTCCCCGCGTCCCGCTCGGGGCCGTTCCAGAGCCAGTCTATCGGCCACGATTCGCTCGGCCGCATGATCTCCCGCAGCACCAGCGTGGGAGGGATCGCCGCCCTGGTCGAGACCACGCCCGCCAGCGGCGGCTCGCCGGGCTGGTCCGCCTTCGACAAGATCAACCGCCTACAGATCGCCCGGGCGGGCGAGGGCTCGTGGAGCGAATTGCGGGCGTTCCAGTACGATGCGAGCTATCGCCTCACCGCCGAATCCTACCCCTCCGGTCCCGGCGCGGGGTCGAACGATCTGCTCGAATACTATTACGACTCCTACACCCTGGGCTCCACCGGCGGCCCCGGCGTGCTGGTTCGCCGCCATCGCGCCAACAATGGCGCGCTGACATGGAAACAATCCACCCTGCCGGCGTCCGGCGACTTCGCCCGGATCGTGAGTTCCGCCCACGACGGCATGCCCCGCTCCGTGCCGCTGGCCGGCGTCGCTTTCGGCGCGCAGCGGGTGAAGCTTCTCATCGACGGTCGCAACCTCGCGCCGGTCGGCCATTCCGGCTGGCAGGACCCCGTCGGCGCCTGGTCCGCCGTCGCCATGCTGGCCGGCGGCAGCCACACCCTCACCGCCACCGCCGTCCACCCGAGCGGCTGGGAAGCCCCCTCCGCCACCTCCACCTTCAACGTCACCCCCTTGTCCCAAACCCTCACCGTCGCCCACGACGAAATGGGCAACGTCATCACGCGGACATGGAGCGGCGGCCTTTCCCGATCCTTCACCTGGGACGCCAATGGCCGCCTGGTCAAAGTCGTGCAGACCGGGCAGAATCCCTTCGTCTGGACCGCTCTCTACGACGGGCTGAACCGCCGCATCCGCACCACCCACACGCCGCAGGGCGGCAACACCGTGACCATCCGGCAGGTGTACGATCCCGATGTCGAGTTCCTCGAAATCGGCGTGGGTATCGGCACCGGCGGCGGGCCGGTGGGCTGGTCGTGGAAAGCCTACGGCATCGACCGCTCCGGCGCCTTCGGCGGGCTGGAAGGTCTCGGCGGGTTGGAGGCCGTGCGCGACGCCGCCGGCCAGTGGCGCGGCATCGTCAGCGACTGGTGGGGCAACACCGCCGGATGGGTGGAAAAGAACGGCGACCCGATCACCTGGAGCGGTGCGCAATTCAGCGCCTGGGGCGGCGTCTCCGGGTGGAACACCGCCGTGCAGGACGGCAGCGCCCCCCTGCACCAGCT
>JBBCJF010000017.1:0-23201 GCA_037190465.1 Haloferula sp.
CCCGATCCCCCCGAACTCCTCCCCCAGCCACCAGCGCAACACACACGGCCCCACCGCCGTCAGCCCCACCGCCGAACACACCACAAACGCCGTCCCATACGCGTAGAGCTTGCCCGCTGCCTTTCTCGCCCACGGCAGATCGCCCCTGGCCAGCGCCTCCGCCACCGCCGGCCAGGTGGGCGTGCTCAACATCACCACAAAACCGAGCTGCATCACCGTCAGCGTGATGAACACTCCATAAAGTGCCACCTCCGCCGTCCCCTCCATGCGCCCCACCAGCCACCCGCAAAAATTATACTCCACAATCCCCGTCACCACGCAGCACGTCGAAAAAGCCAGCCCATCCGAAAACAAATGCCTCGCCGTCCCTCCCCTGAAAGCCTTCATCGCCGGCCTCATCAACGGACGCCTCCTCCACAGCGCGAACGTATTCCCCAACTTCGCCAGCACCATCGTCCCATGCACCGCGAGCACCAGAAACCAGACTTCCGGTACGAACCAGATCCCCGCCCCGACGCACAAGGCTCCCGCGAAATTCCCCGCCGCACCCCACACATTGTTCGCCGCCACTTCCAGATATCCTTCCCGCACCCGTTCCGTCAGATTCAGCACGAACAAGGCCACGCACAACCCCAGCCCGACCCACAAAGCGGGCCTCAGCGCCGCCTCCCTCGCCGCGAAATCCTCTCCATAAAGCGTCCCCATCGGCACCAGCGACAGCACCGCCGCCAGCAACACCCCGGCGACCATCGCGACCCCCGCCACCAGAAAAAACGCCGTCGATCCAAGCTCGCGCTGCTTCTTCTCATCCTCCTCCGCCCGCGCTCTCGACAAACCGTGCGCCAACGCCGGCCCCACCCCGACCTGCAGCAACGCCAGCGTGGAAAGCGTCAGATTCACCATCGTATACAGTCCGAACTCCTCCCTCCCCAGCACCCGCACCGCCAGCGGAATCGAAACGAGCTGCAGGAAAATCGTCCCGAATTTCGAAAGAAACGACGTCGCCACCGCCAGCCGGATCGAACGATCGCGGCGGGAGGCCAGATTCTCTTCCGTTGGAACGCCGTCCATCGCGGGGAAAGACACAAGACATCAGGACCCGGGACACAAGACCGAAGAGCAGCGGAATGGCGCAGCCATTCCGCCGTCCCACGGCGCGGCGAACATCCGCCACACCGAAAGACACCGCCCGATCCCAGGCTCAAGTCTTGCGTCTTGCATCTTCAAGTCTCACGCCTCTAACAAGCCCCCTTTCGGTTGAAGAAAGTCATCACCATGATCTGGAAATCAAGCAGGAAATTCCAGTTCTCGATATAGTCCAGATCGAATTTCACCCGCTCCCGCAGGCACGTATCGCCGCGCAGCCCGTGAATCTGCGCC
Source organism: Haloferula sp. (assembly GCA_037190465.1). GTDB lineage: Bacteria > Verrucomicrobiota > Verrucomicrobiia > Verrucomicrobiales > Akkermansiaceae > Haloferula. The sequence goes on from JBBCJF010000017.1 coordinate 1,381, forward strand.
CAGCCCGTGATCCCCGGCTTGATATTATGCCGGACATTGTAATGTGGGATCTCCTCGGTGAAGCTCTCGATCAGCTCCGGCCTCTCCGGACGCGGCCCGACCAGACTCATCTCGCCGCGCAGCACGTTCCAGAACTGCGGCAGCTCGTCGATGTTCCACTCGCGCATGAAGGCCCCCACCTTCAGGCGGCGCGGATCGTCCTTCACCGTCCATCCGGGCGCGCCGTTCTTCTCGGCATCCAGCCTCATCGAGCGGATTTTGATGATATCGAATGGCCGTCCATTCAACCCGATCCGGCGCTGGCGGTAAAACACCGGACCGCGCGACTCCATCCACACCAGCAGCGCGAACACCGCGACCACCGGAGCGAAAAGCGCCAGCCCCGCCAGCGCCCCGACAAGATCCACCGCCCGCTTCAACGCATTATTGAAAGCATGATGCAGCGGCAGCTTGCCGACCCCCAGCACCGGCATGCCGTGAATGCTCTCAAGCTGGAGCCCCGACACGAGAATCTGGAAGCAACTCGGCACCAGCTTGAAATCGACGAACTCCTTCCCGCACGTCTCCGCCAATGTCAGCAACTCATGGCGCTCCATGCACCCGTCCACCGCCATCACCAGATCAACGCCGGATGCGCGGATCGTCTCGCGCAACCCCTCATACGAACCGAGCACCGGCACCTCCGTCGGCGGCTCCATCTCGCAGCGCCCGCCCGGAGGCAGGATCACGCCCTGCACCGAAACCCGGTGCGAACGCCCGTCGCCGAAACGCTTCGCCGCCCGGTCGCACTCGGCGTTCCAGCCCACAAAGACCGCCCTCTGCCGCAAGGCGTCCGCAAACGAGTCCTTGCGCAGAACGCAATAAAAGAACCAGCGCCATCCACCGAGCAACACCATCGCCAGCACCCAGCCGAGCGCGCAGTACATGCGGCTGATCGCCGGCTCGATCTTGAGAATCAGCGCCAGACCGAGAAAGCCCACCAGCCAGATCGTGCACGTCTTGAAAATCAGCGCGAACGTGCGGCGGATCGCCAAAAAATTCCGCGGATCGTGAACCCGGAAATTCGCCAGCAACACCAGCATCAGAGCACCGCCGAGCACCACATGGCCGAGATAGACCTGCAGCTCCATGCCGGGGTGACCGACGCCTATACCGCGCAGCGAGCTCTCGAAACGCAGGACATAGGCAAGCATCATCGCCGCGAACACCATCGCCGCATCGCCCAAAAAACTGGCTGCGACGAGCTTCTGGTGAACCACCCACGGACGGTGGCGGTGGCGTAGCGAATACGTAACCGGCGAATCAACCGGTTTCTCGACGGCGCAAGCCAGGGGGGCCGGCTTGTCCGGGTTGCGTGCGGGGGGGGCACAATGGTTCATATTTCGGGGGGGTGAGGGGATACAGCAGTCGAAGCGCATCCATCCCGGCCGGCAATGCCGGGAAGCATGCGTTCGTGAAATCGGACATGACCGGGGGTGTCATCATGCGGTTTCCTGGTTGGAATCCGTTTTCGTGCCGGTGCCCGCCGCGACCGTCACGCCGGAACCGGCGATCACCGGCTGGCAGACGGGCACATAGGGTGCCGGAAAAGGTTCTCCTTTGGAGCGGAGCGGCGTCTCGTTCCAGACGAAACCTACCAGATCCGCCCCGGCGCCGCGAAGCAGATTCGCCGCCCTGCGTAAATCCCGCCGGTCGTTCGCCTGATCGCGGACCACCAGGCAGGTCCGGTCGGCGTAGCGGGCAATCGCCAGCGCATCGGCGGACGGAGACACAGGCGGCGTGTCGATCACCACCGCATCGAACCAGCGGTAAGCCTCTTCCAGCAACGCTGGAAAACGCGTGCCCGAAAGCAACTCCGCCGCATCCTCGCGCATCGTCCCCGACGACAACAGATACAAATTCGGCACCGCCGTCGGAAAACACGCCTTCGCCGCATCCGACTGCCCGGAAAGATAATCCGAAAGCCCGCGCCGCGCTCCATCCGGATGCACATGATCGCGGCTCAAACCGGGGCGGCGCATGTCGGCATCCAGCAACAACGTCCGCCGCCCCTGCAACGCCAGCGAAGCGGCATAATTCATCGCGCACAACGACCGCCCCTCCCCCGGCCGCGCGCTCGCGAAAAGAATCGTGCGCGGCCCGCCCTTCTCCTCCGGCGCCAGCACCGAGCGCAATCGCCGGATCGCCTCCGCCACCGGTGATGACGGCGCGGACAGCATGACCAGCTCCCCCGGCGCCGCGGAGTCCAGCGGCGGCACGCTCACCAGCAGCGGCACCCCCGTAGCCCGCGCCGCGGCGGCACTGTTTCGCACTCGCCCGTCGCCCAACTCCGTGGCCAGCATCAGGATGAATCCAAAAAACATCCCCCCCGCCGCGGCCAGCGGCAGCATCACCTTCTTGCGCGGCTTCACCGGCTTCTCGGGAACCAGCGGCACATCCTTCCAATGCAGAATCGAAGCCGGTACCACACCCGCCAGACTCGTCTCGCGCAGCCGCCGCGCCACCGTCGCGTGCAATTCGCGATCCGCCTCCGCCTCCCGCTGCATGGCCGCGAATTCCGCCCGCAAACCCTCCACCGAAACCGCCGACCCGCGCGCCGTCTCGACCTCCCGCTGGAGCTTCGTCTCATTCTCCATCGCGACCCGATAACCCTTTTCCAGCGCCTGCCCCGCCGCGCGGGTGGCATCCGCGAGATTCTTCTGCAATAGCGCGATCTCCCCCTCGATCTCGCGATACACCGGATGCTTATGCAAATAACGCTCCTTCACCCGGGCAAACTCCGCTTCCTTGTCCTGCAAACTGCGCACCAGCGAAAGCACCTCATTGGCATGCCCCCCACGCGCCAGCCCGCCGAGCGAATCGGGATCGGCGGGATCGAATTTCTTCAACGCCTCGAACTCCGACTCCAACCGCAACCGCTCCGCCTTCGCGGTCGTCAACTGCGCGTTGAGCGCCGCAAGCTCGTCGCTCATCGCCGCATGCCCCTCCGGCACACCGATTCCCGGAACCGGATTCTTCGTGCGATACTCCTGCAAACGCCGCTCCGACGCCTCCATCTTTTCCCGCAACCGCGCCTCCTCCCGCCGCAGCCCCTCGCTCGCCGCCCGCGTGATACCCTCCCGCTGCTCCGCCGACCACCGATCGTACTCCGCCACGATCGACTCGACCAAGGCCTTCGCCCTCCTCGGATCGGTGTCCTCCACGGCCAGATCGATCCACCGCGTCCCGCGGCGCAACCCGACCCTCGTACGCTCCGCCAGAATACCCAGCAATGCCTGCTCCCCGGCAGCCCCGCCCGCAAAATCCGGCGCGTTCGCCAGATCGTTCGCCTCGATCACGCGGAGCAGGAGCGTCTGCGAAGCCAGCCCCTGCTCCACCGAGCGAAGCTGCTCCAGATCCCGCGACTCCTCTACGGCCACCGCTTGAAAGTCCAACACCTGCGGCGCCTGCGTACTCACGTACACCGATCCCGTCGCCTCGTAGATGCGCGGCGCTTTCTTCAAATAGGCGAACATCGCCGCCACCGCGATCGCCGTAGTGACGACCACCAGCCAGCCGCGCCTCAACAGCACGCCCACGACCCGCCCCGGCTCCACCCTCGGCAGATACCGGGCGGGGTCCGCCGCGTCGCTTCGCACCGGAGCCGGCAAATGTTCGATCTTTCTCAAAAAGGCCATGACGGGGAGATCAGAAAAGACTTTCCGGAATCGTGACGATATCGCCGTCCCGCAGGGCAACATCCGTCCCCTTGCCGTTCGTGATATCCCTCAGATTGATCGTGCGCACCTCCGCCCCGCGCCGCTTCAGCGTGATCTTTCTCGTATTCGCGATCCGCGTCGCACCGCCGGCCATGCCGATCGCCTCCACCAGCGTCAGTTGCCGGTGCGGCGCAATCTCGAAAACGCCCGGACTCTGCACCTGCCCGAGAATCGTCACCGTCCGCCGGATGCGCGCCTCGATCGACACACTCACCTCCGGCCGCACCAAATACCCGTCCGCCAGCCGCCGCGTGATCAGCGCCGCGGCCTGATGTGTGGTCAGCCCCTCCAACCTCACCTTCCCGATCAGCGGCATGATGATCGACCCGTCCGCCGCAAGCTGACTCGCCGTCGTCAGATCGTCCTCGCGGAACACCCGGATCTCCACGCTGTCGAGCTTCCCGATCACGCCGGACGACCTCGTGCCGCCCGACTGCGCCCGCACCGCGCCGAGCGCGGCAATCAGCGCGAAAACCATCGTCATCAGGGGGGATAAACCTTTCATGGCAGGGGGGATCGTTGGGGATTCAGAACTCGTACCCTAGCTGGATGCCGGTACTATGACTATCGTAGCCGAAACCGGCCTGGTTCGACCGGTTCTTCGAGTAGCGGTAAAAAAGACTCATACTAAAATGATCCGTAAAACGGTAATCCAGCGACGGACGCACAAAATGGATCTTGTCCTCCCTCCCCGAAACCCCGGCCCCCGACACCCTCGTATACGAAGCCCGCTCGTAGCCCGCATCCAGCCGCCCGGTCCACTTCTCCCCGAGACGCTGCGCCACCCCGAAAGTCACGCCGCCGAGCGAATAATTCTGCCCCGCGAAAAAGGCCGACGCCTCCTCCCTCCGATACCCGGTCAAATAAAACTCCGTCCCCTCCCGCGGCATCCACCCGAACCTCGCCTGCACGAAGGGCGACGTATCCGACCCCGCATCGAAAGACCGGTACTCCGCCCCCGCTTCCAAATCGATCACGATCTTCTCCCGCGGCATCCACTCGATCCGCCCCGTCGCGCGATGAAACGTCTGATCGCCCGCCCCATCGACCTCGAAACGTCCGCCGCGATACGCCACGCTCAACCTCGTCTTCGGGGAATACGCATAGCGCAGCGCTGCCTCCCCGAACAACTGCCGCGAATCGAACAAAGCGGATTCGTCATGGCTTACCGATCCCTGTCCCGCCGCCACCTCCCAAGTGACCTTCTCCCGCGGCGTCCAGGCAAAGCGCACCACATTGGCAAGCTCCATGCGATCCGTCGGTGCGCCCGTGTCGGCCGTCGCGTCACCAAGCCGCCGCACCACACCGGAATAGGCGACCGACAGCGCCTTGCCCCGCCAGCCCGTCTCCAGAAATGCTTCGTGATCCACGCGGCTCTCGTCGCCGTTCTCCAGATAAACCACTCCCGTCGGCCGGTAGGCGAACCGCAAATGCCCGCCCTCCCCATTCTCCGCATCACCCTTCCGGTAGGCGATCGAAGGTGAAAGCCGGATCACGCCATCCGTTTCGGCGTCGTTCGCGCTCAGAAAAATGTTGTCCTCGTACGCCGCCTCCAGAATCACCCCGATCTCCCACCCTCCTTCGGCCACCACCCCTGCCTGCGGATCGAGCCTCGACGGACCGACGGCGCCGACACGCCCATCCACGCCTCCCTCCACCCGCGGCGCGACGAACCGGGAACTCTCGTTTCCGGCAACGAACGCACCGGCGCAAGCCGTCACAACGGCAAGCCAGCACACGGTCCGTCCGGACCAACGCTGTAATCGGGGGGACATGAGCGACAGCGGGGGCATCCTAAAAAAACACACCCCGATCGACAAGCCATTTTCAAATTTAACCCCCCTACGAGATCGCGTAGTATGAATTCTTCGCTTTTCCAATATAAACGGCTTCGCCAAAATCCAATTATTCTCAAGCATTTCACCCCTCAATCCGCCTCCCACAAGGAATCCCTCCTCCGTTCTCACCTTGCAAACACCTTCCGAATCCTTTTTAAAAAAACCGGGCCGAAAATCCATATAGTCCACCTTTCCGAATCACTCCTCAAAAAACGAAGGTCGTGTCCCCCCCGCTCACCGCTATCGAAACGCCCCCTCTCCTCGGCGAATTCCCTCACCCGTTCCTGCCCCCCTCGGAACAGGCCCGCATCCACGCCTCCGGCTCCTCCCTCACCGCCGCCGAACTCCACGAAAGAGCCTCCCTCCTCGCCCGCAACCTCCGTTCCCTCGGCTGCGGCCCCGGCGTCTTCGTCGGCATCGGCCTCGACCGTTCCCTCGACCTCATGACCGCCCTGCTCGCCGTCGTGCAGGCCGGCGCGGCCTATATCCCTCTCGACCCCTCCTACCCCGAAACCCGGCTGGCCCACATGATCGGCGCCGCCCCCCTTCCCCTCGTCATCACCCGCAAAACCCTCTCCCCGAAATTCCTCCAGGCCGGCGCTCCCCAAATCTTCGAAATCGACACCCCCTCCGACACTTCTTTCCTCCCCGACCTGCCCGAGCCCTCTGCGAGTCCCGACGCCCCTCTCTACGCCATCTTCACCTCCGGGTCCACCGGCCAGCCGAAAGCCGCCTCTGTCTTCCGCAAAGGCTTCGCCAACCTCCTCGACTGGTACACCGCCGAACTCTCCCTCGGCCCCGACGACTGCACGCTCGTTATCAGCTCCCCCAGCTTCGACCTCACCCAGAAAAACCTCTTCGCCCCTCTGCGAACCGGCGGCCGTCTCGTCCTCGACGACCAGCCAACCTACGACATCTCCCGTATCCTCCGCCTCATCCGCGACCACCGCGTCACCCTCGTTAACTGCACCCCCAGCGCCTTCTACCCCCTCGTCGATGCCGCCGCGGCCGGCGACTACGCCGCGCTCGCCACCCTCCGCTTCGCCGTTCTCGGCGGCGAACCCATCTCCATCCCCCGCCTCCGCCCCTGGCTGGAGCATCCGGACTGCCGCGCCGAAGTCGTCAACACCTACGGTCCCACCGAATGCACCGACATCTGTCTCTTTCACCGCCTCCACCGCGGCAACCTCGACGCCTGCTCCTTCGTCCCCCTCGGCCGCGAAATTCCGAACGTCGCCGTCTCCATCCGCGACGAAAACCTCGCCCCTCTCCCTGAAGGCGAAACCGGCGAACTCTGCATCTCCGGCGCCGGCCTCGGCGGCGGCTACCTCCACGACCCCGTTCGCACCGCCGAACGCTTCATCTCTTCTCAATCATCAACTCCCCTCTACCGCACCGGCGACCTCGCCCGCCGCCTCCCCTGCGGCCTCTACGAATTCCGCGGCCGGGCCGATCACCAGGTGAAAATCAATGGCTTCCGCATCGAGCTCGGCGAAATCGAAATCGCTCTCTCCCGCCACCCCCAGGTCCGCGAAGCCATCGTCCTTGCCCGCGATAACCGCCTCATCGCCCATATCCAGGGCGACCCCACCCCTGCCGTTCTCAAAGACCACCTCTCCGCCCTCCTCCCCGCCTACATGATCCCCGGCGAATACCGCTTCCGGGAAAGCTTCCCCCTCACCCCCAACGGCAAAATCGACCGCCTCGCCCTCGCAGCCTCCCACCACCCTCAACCTCAAACTCTCAACTCGCAACCCCCAACCCTCAACTCCCCTCTAACCGCCCGCATCCTGGCCCTCTGGTCCGAAATCCTCAGCCACTCCGTCACCGATCCCATCGCCAACTTCTTCGACCTTGGTGGCACCTCCATCCACCTCGCCGTCGTCCACCACCGCCTCCGCGAAATCTCCGGCCACGACCTCGCCATCACCGACCTCTTCTCCCACCCCAGCGCCGCCTCCCTCGCCGCGTTCCTGTCCGAAGGCGGAACGCGGAACGCGGAACGCGGAAGTATTGAAAATTCCGAGTTCCGAGTTCCCACTTCCGAGTTCCCGCATAGCCCCACCGCCGCCGACCGCGCCCGCCTCCGGCAGGCCGGCTTCAACCGCTTTCGCCGCCCCCGATGAACGAAGAACTCCCACCCTCCGAAGCCATCGCCATCATCGGCATGTCCGGCCGTTTCCCCGGCGCCGCCAACCCCGACGAATTCTGGCAAAACCTCCTCTTTGGCAGGGACTCCATCACCCGCTTCGAAGACCGCGTAGCCCCCGACGGCTCCAAACACATCGGCGCCCGCAGCCTCCTAGACCGTCCCGACCTCTTCGACGCCTCCTTCTTCGGCATCTACCCGAAGGAAGCCGAACTCATGGATCCCCAGCATCGCATCTTCCTCGAATGCGCCTGGGAAGCCCTCGAACACGCCGCCTGCGACCCTTCCACCTACCCCGGCATGATCGGCGTCTACGCCGGCCTCAGCCTCAACACCTACCTCCTCCACAACCTCGGCAAAGCCCGCGACCTCGCCGCCAACTACCAGGTCGGCGAATACCAGACCATGCTCGGCAACGACAAGGACTTCCTCCCCGTCCGCGTCTCCTACAAACTCAACCTTCGCGGCCCGAGCATGACCGTCCAGACGGCCTGCTCCACCTCCCTCGTTGCCATCTGCCAGGCCGCCACCGCCCTCCTCACCTACCAGTGCGACATGGCGCTCGCCGGTGGCGTCTCCATCAGCTTCCCGCAAAAGCGCCACTACCTCTACACCGAAGAAGGCATGGTCTCCGGCGACGGCGCTGTCCGCGCCTTCGACCAAAACGCCAATGGCACCGTCTTCGGCCACGGCTGCGGCGTCGTCGTCCTCAAGCGCCTCAGCGAAGCCCTTGCCGACCGCGATCCCATCCTCGCCGTCATCAAGGGATGGGCCGTCAACAACGATGGTTCCGACAAAATCGGCTTCGCCGCCCCCGGCCTCAACACCCAGGCCGACGTCATCGCTCTCGCCCAGGCCGCCGCCGGCGTCCATCCCTCCGGCATCTCCTACATCGAAGCCCACGGCACCGGCACCCCCCTCGGCGACCCCATCGAAGTCGCAGCCCTCACCAAAGCTTTCCGCCAGGGCGGCGCCTCCGAAAATGCCTACTGCGCCCTCGGCACCGGCAAGACTCACATCGGCCACCTCGATGTCGCCGCCGGCGTCACTGGCCTCATCAAAACCATCCAACAACTCCGACATAACAAAATTCCCGCTCTCCTCCATTTCACCGCCCCCAATCCCCGCATCGATTTCGCCAACAGCCCCTTCCAACCCGTCGCGGAAACCAAGGACTGGCCCCGCACCGAAAAACCCCGCCTCGCCGGCGTCAGCGCCTTCGGCGTCGGCGGCACCAACGCCCACGTCATTGTCGAAGAAGCCCCGCTGCCTCTCCCCACCACCCCCGGCCGCAAACAGCACCTTCTCATTCTCTCCGCCAAGACCGCCACCGCACTCGACGCGATGGCCGCGGATCTGGCCGGCGCTCTCGAAAACCAAAATCTCGCCGACGTTTCCTACACCCTCGCCACCGGCCGCCAACCCTTCCCTTACCGCCGCCACATCGTCGCCGCCGACATCCCCGAAGCCATCTCCAAGCTCGGCCAGCCCTCCAAACCCTCCCCCTCCAACAAAACCGCCCCCTGCATTGCCTTCCTCTTCCCCGGCCAGGGTTCCCAATACCCCGACATGGGCCGCGCCCTCTACGACTCCGAGCCCGCCTACCGCGCCGCTGTCGATGAATGCGCCGCGATTCTCCAAACTCACCTCCACCTCGACCTCCGCGCCACCCTCTACCCCACCGACGCAGACCGCGCCGACGGCGAAACGCGCCTCCACCAAACCTCCCTCACCCAGCCCTGCATCTTCGTCAGCGAATACGCCCTCGCCAAACTCTGGCTCTCCTGGGGCGCCCAACCCTCCCTCCTCATCGGCCACAGCATCGGCGAATACGTCGCCGCTGTCCTCGCCGGCACCTTCACGCTCCCCGACGCCCTCTCTCTTCTCGCCACTCGCGCCCGGCTCATGCAGGATCTCCCCTCCGGCGCCATGCTCGCTGTCCGTCAAAGCGCCGCCGAACTCGACCTCCCCCCCGGCATCGACCTCGCCGCCATCAATAGCGAAAAACTCTGCACCCTCTCAGGCCCCCACGACGCCATCGCCACTTACCAGCGCCAACTCGAGGAAAAGCGCATCGCCTGCCGCCCCCTCCAAACCTCCCACGCCTTCCACTCCGCGATGATGGACCCCATCGTCGCCTCCTTCACCGCCGCAGCCGCCAAAATTCTCTTCACCCCACCCTCCATTCCTTGGATCTCCACCTCCACCGGCCGCGAAATCGATGCTAACACCCTCGCCGACCCCGGCTACTGGTCCCGCCAGCTCCGCCACACCGTCCGCTTCGCCGATGCCCTCGCCACCGCCTTCGCCACCGGCGAAATGATCCTCCTCGAAGTCGGCCCCGGCCAGGCCCTCGCCCCCTTCGCCCGCCAGCACCCCGCCCGCGGCGCGAGCCCTATCATCTCCACCCTCCCCTCCTCCTCCGACGACCTCTCCGACCTTCTCAACGCCGCCGGCGAACTCTGGAAATCCGGCGTCCCCCTCGATTGGCCCGCCTTCTTCGCCGGCCAGCAGCGCAACCGCCTCCACCTCCCCACCTACCCCTTCGAACGCCAAAGCTACTGGATCGACCGTTCGCAGGAAGTCGAGAGTCCGGAGTTGAGAGTTGAGAGTTCGAAAAACCGACCGGACGCCTCTTCGCATCTCCCATCTGCCATCTCCCATCTGCCATCTTCTCCCGCCATGTCCCGCCTGCCCGACCTCTCCGCCACCCTCCGCTCCCTCATCCTCGACCTCTCCGGCATCGCCGTGGAGGACGACAGCGCCACATTCACCGAGCTTGGCTTCGACTCCCTTTTTCTTACCCAGGCCAGCCAGACCATCCAATCTCGTTTCGGCGTCAAGATCACCTTCCGCCAGATGCTCGGCGACCTTTCCTCCGTCGCTGCCCTCGCCGCTCACCTCGACAAAGAACTCCCCGTTGACGCCGCTCCTACGGCGCCCGCCGTAGTTTCACAGACTCCCGCTTCCGCCGCCGTCGCTCCCCTTCCATCCTCCGGCTCTACCATTGAGCACCTCCTGGCCAACCAAATTCAACTCCTGCAAGCCCTCATGGCTAACCGCCCCGGGAGCGCGGACCCCCGGGTCCGCACCGAAGCACTTTCTCCCCCCGCCGCCTCCCATCAACTCCCACCCATCCACTGGCCCGCCAATCACTCCCGCGGCACCTCCACCCCCACCCGCTTCGGCCCCTACAAACCTCTCGAAAAAGGCGAAAACGGCGGCCTCACCCCGGCCCAACAAAAAGCCCTCGACGATCTCATCTCCCGTTACACCCGCAAAACCGCCGCCTCCAAGGCGTACACCGCCGAGCACCGGCCCCACTACGCCGACCCCCGCGCCGTCTCCGGCTTCAAATCCCTGTGGAAAGAGATGGTTTACCCCATTGTCTCCGCCCGCAGCAAAGGCTCCAAAATCTGGGATCTCGACGGCAACGATTACATCGACATCACGATGGGCTTCGGCACCTACTTCTTCGGCCATTCGCCCGACTGGCTCGTCGAAGCCCTCGAAAACCAGCTCAAGACCGGCATCGAAATCGGCCCGCAATCCCCGCTCGCCGGCAAGCTCGCCAAAGCGATCTGCGATCTCACCGGCCAGGAACGCGTCACCTTCTGCAACACCGGCTCCGAAGCCGTCATGGCCGCCATGCGCCTCGCCCGCACCGTCACCGGGCGCAATCGCATCGCCTATTTCACCGGCGACTACCACGGCATGTTCGAGGAAGTCCTCGTCCGCGGCGCATGGATCGACGGCGTCTACAAACCCCAGCCCATCGCCCCCGGCATTCCGCAATCCCTCGTCGAGAACATCCTCGTCCTCGACTATGCCGACCCGGCCTCCCTCGAAATCCTTCGCGCCCACGCGCACCAACTCGCCGCCATCATGGTCGAGCCCGTGCAAAGCCGCGCCCCCGGCCTCCAGCCGCGCGACTTCATGCACGCCGTCCGCCAAATCGCCCGCGATGCCGGCGCCGCCCTCATCTTCGATGAAATCGTCACCGGTTTCCGCTGCCACCCCGGCGGCGCCCAGGCCTACTTCGGCGTCGAAGCCGACCTCTGCACCTACGGCAAAGTCATCGGCGGCGGCATGCCCATCGGCGTCCTCGCCGGCAAAAAGGAATACATGGACGCCCTCGACGGCGGCGCCTGGAACTATGGCGACGACAGCTTTCCCGAAGTCGGCATGACCTTCTTCGCCGGCACCTTCGTCCGCCATCCCCTCGCCCTCGCCGCCGCCTCCCGCGTCGTCGAATACCTGCAAGCCGAGGGCCCCCGCCTCCAGATCGAACTCTCCGAACGCGTCGAACGCTTCTGCCGCACCCTCAACGATCACTTCGCCGCCATCGGCGTTCCCATTCGCCTCCCGCACTTCAGCGCCTATGCCGTCATCGAACACGCCCCCGATCTCAAACACGCCAGCCTCCTCTGGTACTACCTCCGCGAAAAAGGCATCCACATCTGGGAAGGCCGTCCGCTCTACTTCACCACCGCCCACACCGACGAAGACTTCGACCGCATCTTCCTCGCCTTCACCGAAGCGGTCGCCGAAATGCAAGCCGCCGGCTTCCTCCCGCAAAGCGCAACTCAGCCCCAACAGGGGCGCGGGCGGCCCGCCCGTATTCCATCCTTCCCCCGCCATGACACCGTCCCCACCACCGAGGCTCAGCGAGAAATCTTCCACTCCCTCATGATGGGCGACGACGCCAACTGCGCATACAACGAATCCAACATCATCCGCCTCCACGGCCCCCTCGACCCCGCCGCCCTCAAAACGGCCCTCGCCGACATCGTCGCCCGCCATCCCGCCCTTCGCTCCAACTTCAGTCACGACGGCTTCCTCCAATACTTCCACCCCGCCCCTCCCGCCGTCGAAATCATGGAGCACGACTACTCCTCCGTCGACCCCGCCTCCCCCGCCGCCCTCCTTCCCCTGCGCCTCATCCGCGAAACAGAAAGTGGCACCCCCTTCGATCTTACCCGCGGCCCCCTCATCCGCTTCCACCTCATCAAACTCCCCGATCAACACCACGAACTCCTCTTCACCGCCCACCACATCATCTGTGACGGCTGGTCTTTCGGCATGCTCCTCATGGAACTCGCCCACGCGTACAACGCCCGCAAATCCCAGCGCCTCCCCCTCCTCCCGCCGGCCATGTCCTTCGCTGACTACGCCCGCCTGGAGATCGCCAACAAAAATTCCCCCGACACCGCCAAAGCCGAGACCTACTGGCTCTCCAAATTCCAGAACGGCGCCCCCGTCCTCGAACTCCCCACCGACCATCCGCGCCCGCAGGTCAAAACCTACTCCGGCGCGATGGAAACCCTCGTCCTCGACGACGCCCTCTATACCCGTCTCAAACAAAGCTCCCCCAAACTCGGCGGCACCCTCTTCGCCACCCTCCTCTCCGCCTTCGCCACCCTCCTCCACCGGCTCACCGGCCAGGACGACCTCGTCATCGGCGTCCCCGCCGCCGGCCAGACCCGCATCGGCCGCGATGAACTCGTCGGCCACTGCCTGAACTTCCTCCCCCTGCGCCTCCGCCCCGCCGCCGACCGCCCCTTCCGCGTCTTCGCCGCTGAAGTCAAAGAGCAAGTACTGGAGGCATACGACCATCAGGCCTGCACCTTCGGCGCCCTCCTCAAAAAACTCTCCCTCCCCCGCGACACCTCCCGCCTGCCGCTCGTCAACGTCATGTTCAACATCGACAAAACCGGCACCGACCAGATCCGCTTCGACGACCTCCAGCTCGACGTCCAAACCAACCCCAAACGCCACGTCAACTTCGAACTCTTCTTCAACCTCGTCCAGACCGACAACCGCCTCGTTGTCGAGTGCGAATACAACCCCGGCCTCCACCACCCCTCCACTATCCGAAGCTGGCTCGCCGCCTACCAGCGCCTCATCGAATCCGCCATCGAATCCTTCGATCGCCCGCTCAAACAACTCGACATCGTCTCCCCCTCCGACCGCCGCAAACTCCTCCACGACTGGAACGCCACCGCCACCGCGATCCCCGGCGCCCCCTCCCTCCACCATCTCATCGAAACCCAGGCACACGCCACTCCCGACGCCTTCGCGCTCCACACCCGCGACCGCTCCCTCACTTACCGCGATCTCGACCGCCACGCCAACGCCCTCGCCCGGCGCCTGCGCGACGCCGGCATCACCCGGGAAACCCTCGTCGGCATCTGCGCCACCCGCCGCGCCGAGCTCCTCGTCGCCATCCTCGCCACCCTCAAAGCCGGCGGCGCCTACGTCCCCATCGACCCCAAATACCCCCGCGAACGCATCGCCTACATCCTCCGCGACGCCAAGTCCCCCATCCTCTTGACCGAACAATCCCTGCTCCCCGACCTCCCTGCCGATACCTCCACGCGCCGCATCCTCATCGACGACGCCCTCCACCACAGCGACGCCCCCCTGCCGCCCCTCAACCAACCCTCCGACCTCGCCTACATCATCTATACCTCCGGCTCCACCGGCCAGCCGAAGGGTGTCGCCATCGAACACCACAGCGCCATCGCCCTCATCGGCTGGGCCCGCACCGTCTACACCCGCGAAGAAACCGCCGGCGTCCTCTTCTCCACCTCCATCTGCTTCGACCTCTCCGTCTTCGAAATCTTCTTCACCCTCTCCACCGGCGGCGCCCTTATCCTTGCGGAAAACGCCCTCGACCTCTCCCAACACCCGCACGCCGGAAAAATCACCCTCATCAACACCGTCCCCTCCGCCATCTCCGAACTCCTCGCCGCCGACCTCATCCCCGCCTCCACCCAGGTCATCAATCTCGCCGGAGAACCCCTCTCCACCACTCTCGTCGATCACCTCCACGCCTCCACCCCCGTACGGAAAATCTACGACCTCTACGGCCCCTCCGAAGATACCACCTACTCCACCTGCGCTCTGCGGCGGCCCGGCCAGCCCGCCACCATCGGCCGCCCTATCTCCAACACCCAGGCCTACATCCTCGATGCCGACGCCCGGCTCCTCCCCCTCGGCGTACCCGGCGAGCTCTACCTCGGCGGCGCCGGCCTCGCCCGCGGCTACCTGCACCGCCCCGAACTCACCGCCGAAAAATTCATCCCCACTCCCTTCTCTCCCGCCCCCTCCGACAGACTCTATCGCACCGGCGATCGCGCCCGCTGGCTCCCCGACGGCACCCTCCAGTTCCTCGGCCGCCTCGACCACCAGGTCAAACTCCGCGGCCACCGCATTGAGCTCGGCGAAATCGAAACCCTCCTCGAACAACATCCCTCCGTCGGCAAGGCCATCGCCACCGTCCAAGACGGCAAACTCGCCGCCTACCTCACCCTCGCCGCTCCCATCCCCTCCGGCGACGGCACCGCCATCTGGCAGGACCAGTGGGATCTCCTCTACCAATCCGCCATCGACCAATCCGGCTCCGGCAAACTCGACCGCCTCGATTCCGTCATCGCCGGCTGGTCCGGCCTCGGCAATATCGACGCCCAGGTCGCCGAATGGATCGACGCCACCTCCGCCCGTCTGCGCCACTACCACCCCCGCCGCATCCTCGAAATCGGCTGCGGCACCGGCCAGATCCTCTCCCGCCTCGCCCCCGACGCCGAGGTCTACTGGGCCGCCGATATCTCCAAAGTCGCCATCGAGGCCCTCCAAAAAAACCACCCCCTCCCTCAAGTCAAACTCCTCCACCGCCCCGCCGACGACTTCTCCGGCATCCCCGAAAACTACTTCGACACCGTCATCATCAACTCCGTCGCCCAATACTTCCCCGACGCCGCCTACCTCGCCCGCGTCCTCCAAAACGCCACCCGCACCCTCAAACCCGGCGGCCGCATCTTCCTCGGCGACGTCCAGAGCCACGCCCTCCTCCCCGCCCACCACGCCGAAGCCCTCCGCGAACGCGCCCCCGCCGGCGCCACCTGCGGCCAACTCCGCGACAAAATCGCCCAGCGCCTCTCCCGCGAAACCGAACTCTCCCTCGACCCCGCCTGGTTCGAGCGCCTCGACGGCTTCTCCCATATCGAAATCCAACTCCGCCGCGGCAAACTCGCCAACGAAACCACCACCTACCACTACGACGTCATCCTCCATACCGGCGAAAAACCCTCCCTCCTCGAAATCCCCCACTGGCGCGACTGGCAACGCCTCAATCTGGAACAACTCGAAGCCATCCTCGCCGAGCGTCCCGACACTCTCGCCTTCCGCGGCATCCCCGACGCCCGCCTCTCCTCCCCCCTCGGCTTCCTCCGCGTCCTCCAGGAAGCCCCGGCCGACTGCCCTCTCCCTTTCCTCCCCGCTCCCGCCTCCTCCGCGGTCACCGCCGAAGACCTCCACTCCGCCGCCGAAAACGCCGGCTACCGCGCCCACGTCCGCTGGAGCGGCGACGGCTCCAGTGGCCTCCTCGACGCCGTCTTCATCCCCCTCGCCAACCCCCAACTCCCCCACTGGCCCCGCTACGAAGACAGCGATCTCCCCCTGGCCAACACCCCCGCTCACGAACCGGCCTCCGCCCATCGCGACCTCTCCGCCGCCCTGCGCGCCCATCTCTCCGCCAGGCTCCCCGACTACATGATCCCCGCCGCCTTCATCACCCTCGATGCTTTCCCCCTCACTCCCAACGGCAAGATCGATCGCAAGGCCCTACCCGACCCCTCGCAGGCTCTCAACTCTCAATCCTCAACCCCCAACTCACCCCGAACCGCCCCCCGCAACGAACCCGAAGAAAAACTCGTCGCCATCTGGCAGCAGGTCCTCGGTATCGACCCAATCGGCATCGACGACGACATCTTCGAACTCGGCGGCGACTCCATCCTCATCTTCCAGATCGGCACCCGAGCCACCCGTGCCGGCCTCCCTCTGGCCCCCGCCGACATCTTCCGTCATCGCACCATCGCCAAAATCGCCGCCGCCCTCTCCAACACCCCCACGCCGGCTCCCGCCACCGCCATCCAAAGAGTCAACCGCGACGCTTATCGTAGACAGATTTAGACTCAAAAGTCAGTGAAATCCGTTCAATCCGTGGTTCCCGCATCCGTGGTTCCCGCCCGAGCCTGACCTCACCGCCCGAATCCTCCCCATCCCAGCTCCCACCGCCAGCCCCGAAGCCTTGCCAACCCACCCTGAGATCATGGACACCACCGATGAGCGACAAGCGCACGACGAACTTCTCGAACTGCTCCGGTCGGATTCGTTCAGCGGCGTTGCCTGTGTCTCCCATCAGGGCCATGAACTCTTGAAACACGCCGGCGGCTTCTCAAACCGGCGGACCGGGGAACTCAACCATCTGGAAACAAAATTCCCTGCGGCCTCAGTGAGTAAAATGCTCACGGCCATCTGCCTCGCCCGGCTCGTTGACGCCGGACACTGCGGCTTCCATCAATCGCTCATCGAAATCGTCCCTTCTCTCGAACCTCACTTCGACTCCCGCATATCGCTCGCCTCCCTGCTCTCGCACCGGTCCGGCCTTGGCGACTACCTCGACGAAGAAGCTGAATTTCCTTTTACCGGAATAGACGTCGCGACGCTGGATTGCCTGCAAGCGTTTCTCCCTTACGTTCTCAAAGCACCCCTCAACCCTCCGGGCGAATACTTTTACAGTTCCGCCGGATTCATCCTGCTGGGTCTGGCCATCGAGTCGATCACCGGAAAATCTTTCCCCGAAGCGTTGGCCCGTTGGGTGACCGAACCCGCTGGCTTGACCTCCACCGGCTTCCCGCGACTGGACGTTCCCTCGGCGGATCTGGCCGTGGGCTACCTGCAGGACGGACGTCCCTACCACAACCACCTTCCTCCGGTAGGAGGCCCCGACGGCGGGATCGTGACAACCGTCATGGACATGCAGCGCCTCTTCGGCCACTTGAGAGGAGAAAACTTCATCGGCAAGCCCTCGCGCCAATTTCTCTGGAAAAACATCAGCAAGATCGGCGCATCGGAATACTACGGACATGGATTCATCATCACCGAGTCCTGCGGACACTCATGGTATGGCCATACCGGCAGCGATCCGGGCATCTCTGCCAGAGTCGCGTTCTCGCCGCAGCCGGCATCCTCCATCGTCGTCCTGTGCAATTGCGATCGATTGGCATTTCGGGTATTCCGCCGCATCTTCAACTGGCTGAAAACGACCGAATCCTTTCGATCCATGGCCGCTGCCCGAATCTAAGCCCACCGCCCGAACCCACCTGTGCCTTCCGTGGCTCCCACCCTGCCCGCTCCACCATGTCCTCCTCCGCGATGACCCCCGACGCCTCCATCACCCAGGACGACCGGCACGACGTCCTCGCCTTTCCGGCCTCCCCCGCCCAGGAAGCCTTCTTCTATCTCGAAAAACTCTTCCCCGTCCACCCCGCCTTCAACATCCCCGTCCGCTTCCGCCTCGACGGAGCGCTCGACATCCCCCTCCTCGAAAAAGCCTTCGCCGCCCTCGCCGCCCGCCACGAAAGCATCCGCACCCGCTTCGCCGAAGACGACGGCCATCTGCTCCAGATCGTCGAGCCCTCGATCCTTTTCCCCCTCCCCCTCACCGACCTCACCCACCTCTCCGGCCCCGCCCAGGAGGCCGAAATCGACCGCCTCGGCACCCTCGAAGCGCGCCAGCACTTCGACCTCTCCACCGCCTCCCTTTTCCGCGCCGGCCTCCTCGCCCTCGCCCCCGACCGTCACATCCTGCAAGTCACCATCCACCACTCCGTCGCCGACGGCTGGTCCCTCGGCGTCCTCACCTCCGACCTCGCCGAACTCTACAACGCTTTCCTCCAGGACCGCGAACCCGGCCTCCCTCCCCTTCCCATCCAATACGCCGACTTCACCATCTGGCAGAAGCAATACCTCGAAAGCCCCGAGATCCAACCCCACCTCGACTACTGGAAAAACCGCCTCCGCGACTACACCGAACTCGAACTCCCCGCCGACCGTCCCCGCCTCGCCAACAAATCCTGGGACGGCGACGTCGTCTCCCGCTCCCTCCCCACCTCCCTCACCGAAAAGGTCGCCCGCCTCTCCCGAGAGCAGGGCGCGACCATGTTCCACATCTTCCTCGCCGCCTTCAAAACCGTCGCCAGCCGCTACACCGGGCTGGAAGACCTCGCCATCGGCACCCCCGTCTCCGGCCGCACCCGCGCCGAACTCGAACCCCTCATCGGCACCTTCATCAACAGCGTCATCCTCCGCACCGACCTCTCCGGCGACCCCTCCTTCCGCCAGCTCGTCGACCGCGTGCGCGACACTACCACCGAGGCCATCGCCCACCAGGACCTCCCCTTCGAACAACTCGTCAAAGCCCTTCAGCCTCGCCGCGATCCCGGCCGCAATCCACTCTTCCAGATCAATTTCACCCACCAGAACCACCTCGCCCGTACCGTCTCCCTCGGCGGTGTGCGTCTCACGCCCTTCCCCTCCCGCTCCCCCGGCGCCATCTTCGACCTGCACTTTTTCATGACCGAACGCGCCGGCGGCTGGCACGCTTCCTGTGACTTTGCCCGCGACCTCTTCGACCGCGAAACCGTCCTCCGCCTCCTCGAACACTTCGAAACCCTCCTCGAAGCCGCCGCCTCCGACCCCGACCGCTCCCTTTCTACCCTCCCCCTCCTTGCCGAAAAAGAATCGCAAACCCTCGCCGCCTGGTCCGGACGCACCACGTCCTACCCCGCCGATCAACCTCTCGGCGTCCTCTTCCTCGACACCGCACGCCGCCACCCCGACCGCCCCGCTCTCTCCTACGGCGGCTCCAGTATATCCTACTCCGCCCTCGCCGCCGCCGCCCTCGACCTCGCCCGCCGCCTCATTAGACACGGCATCCGGCCCGGCGACCGCGTCGCCCTCTGCGCCCCCTCCACCCCCGCCATGATCGCCGCCCAGCTCGGCATCATCCTCACCGGCGCAGTCTGCGTTCCTCTCGACCCCTCCTACCCCGCCGGGCGCCTGCGTTTCATGCTCTCCGACAGCGCCGCCAAACTCCTTCTCGCCGACCCTTCCCTCATCCCCGCCCTCCCCTCTACGGAAGCCACCGTACTTCCCCTCGACCCCATCTCCACCTCCCCTTCCCGCGAAATTCCTCAGTCACCCGTCCCCAACCTTCCCCCCGACACTCCATCCCACATCTTCTACACCAGCGGCTCCACCGGCACGCCAAAGGGCGTCATCGTCCTTCACCGCGGCATCTCCCGCCTCGCTCTCGGCGGGGACTTCATCGACTTCGGCCCCGACGACTCCTTTCTCCAGGCCGCCCCCATCTCTTTCGACGCCGCCACCCTCGAAATCTGGATGCCCCTCCTCCACGGCGGTCGTGTTGTCCTCACCGGCGCCTCCTCCCCCTCCCTCTCCACCATCGCCCGCCTCGTCAAACACGAAAACGTCACCTGCCTCTGGCTTACCGCCGGTCTCTTTCAAGCCATGGTCGACGAACACCTCGACGACCTGCGCGGCCTCCGTTTCTTACTCGCCGGCGGCGACATCCTTCCGCCCGCCCATGTCCGCCGCGCCTTTGAAACCCTCCCGCAGACGAAGATCATCAACGGCTACGGCCCCACCGAAAACACCACCTTTACCTGCTGCCACACCATCACCTCTGCCGACCTCCACCGATCCTCCATCCCCATCGGCCGCCCCATCGGCAACACCGCCGTCCACATCCTCGACGAGCAACACCGCCCCGTCCCCATCGGCGTTCCCGGCGAGCTCTTCACCGGTGGCCACGGCCTCGCCCAAGGCTACCTCAATCGGCCCGACCTCACCGCCGAGAAATTCATCATCTCTTCGCTCTCAACTCTCAACCATCAACCGTCAACCCTCTACCGCACCGGCGACCTCTGCCGCTGGCTCCCCGACGGCACCATCGAATTCCTCGGCCGCCGCGACAACCAGGTCAAAATCCGCGGCTTCCGCATCGAAATCGGCGAAATCGAAACCGCCCTCACCTCCCACCCCGCCGTCGCCCAGGCCAAAGTCGCCGTCCGCGGCCCCGACGCCGGCTCGAAAAAACTCCTCGCCTGGATCGTCCCCGCCCCCGGCGTCACCCCTCTCTCAAGCGAACTCCGCGATTTTCTCAAAGACCGCCTCCCCGCCTACATGATCCCCGCCGGCATCGGTCTCACTGCCTCCTTCCCTCTCAACGCCAACGGCAAGATCGACCTTTCCTCCCTCCCCGATCCCACCTCCGACCTCGTTCCATCCACTTCCTCCCCCACCTCGGGCTCCGAAAAGCGACTCGCCGCCCTCTGGAGCGAACTCCTCGCCCGTCCCGGAATCGGTCGTGACGACGACTGGTTTGACCTCGGCGGTCACTCCCTGCTCGCCCTGCGCCTCTTCTCCCGCATCCACCGCGAATTCGGCCAGGCTCTCCCCATCTCCACTTTACTCACTCACTCTACCGTCCGCTCCCTCGCCGTCTTCCTCGACACTCCTGCCGACACCTCCGCCCCCGCCGGCGAAGCCGCTCTCGTCATCACCCTCAACCAGGGCCCCCGCACCCCGCTCTTCGGCATCCACGGCGGCGATGGCGCCATCCTCTTCTACCGCGAACTCGCCGCCCGCCTGCCCGAGCGCCCCTTCCACGCCCTCGAATCCCGCCAGCTCAGCCAGAACGGCCCGATCTCCGTCGGCACCATCGGGCAAACCGCCAGCGACTACATCAAGTCCATCCGCCGCATCCAACCCCGCGGCCCCTACGCCCTTGCCGGCTACTCCTTCGGCGGCCTCGTCGCCTGGGAAATCGCCTGCCAGCTCGAAGCCGCCGGCGAAAAGGTCGCCTTCCTCGCCCTCTTCGACACCGTCAACCCCCTCGCCCCTTCCCGGGCCCTCAGCCCCGTCGAGCGCGTCGCCACCTTCTGGTCCCACCACGACGAAATCCCTGCCGCCCGCCGCCTCGGCCTGCTCGCCTCCCGCTTCATCGAAGGCACCCGCACCCACTTCCGCGTCAAAAAGGAAGTCGCTGAAGCCTGCGCCATCGGGGCCCCCGAAGCCAACACCGACCTGCGCCGGGTACAGCTTCGCGAAGCCCACTATCGCGCCATGCTCGACTACCGCCCGCCCATCTTCGGTGGCACCGCCCATCTCCTCAAAGTCCGCTACCCCGGCGACCACCGAGAAATCCCC